>NZ_BLTI01000006.1:0-380690 GCF_017312445.1 Novosphingobium sp. PY1
ATGGAACGGCAAGGCCTTCGGCCACGCCAATGGCGCGGCGATGGACTTCGGCTTCCACGAACTGGTCGCCCATGCCGCGCGAACCCGCGACCTTGTCGCCGGGACCGTGATCGGCTCGGGAACGGTCTCGAACCCCAACTATGCCGAAGTGGGATCGAGCTGCATCTCCGAAGTGCGCGCCATCGAGATGATCGCCGGGGGCAAACCGTCGACCGCCTTCATGGGCTACGGCGACACCATCCGCATGGAAGCCCGCGCCAAAGACGGCCTCGCACCCTTCGGCGCCATCGACCAGCGCGTGGCCAAACCCGCCACGCGCTGATTACCTACGGTTCCCGGGAATCACCGCCCTGGGGCATTCCCGGGAACCGTAGGCGAGATATCAGGCCGGCTTGCGCCAGAGCGCGAAGATCTTGGTCACGTCCACCTGGCTATCCCAGCTGCATTCTGCGCCTTGTTCGATGACAAAGGTGTCGCCCTTGCCGAAAGTCGCTTCGCGCCCTTCGGCGTCGACGAACGTCACACTGCCTTCAAGCAGATGCATCAGTTCACAGTGATGGAAGAAGATCGGAGTGCGCTGATACGGAGTGGAATCCCAGATGCCGCATTTGAACGCTTCGTCTGCCGAGGCGAACATCGTGTTGGCCCGGCATGACGGCGTCTCGCCCAGAAGCAGTTCGGCCGCCGGCGGATTGGAAGGCGATAGCTCGGCATCGTTGTCAATTCGCGTGATGCCCGGGTTGCCTGAAGGGCCTTCGAGGTATCGCATGATCACCAGCCTTGCACCGCCATCGCTTGACCAGGCAAAGGGCGTGTCACGCGCAACGCCAAAGCTCTCGCCTGCGGCAAGGTCCAGCGCGCCGCTTGCGTCGGTGACCGTGACTTTGCCTTCGAGCACGAAGATCCAGGTATCGCCCCGATCCTCGCAGGTTTCACCTTGGCCGTCAGGGAGCGCCAACAGTCCTATTTCGCAGGGACCGCTGCTCAGGTTCACCGGATGGAAGCCGCTGGTGAAGGCATCGGTGCCGGGCATGTCGCCCGCGGGAAGATCGATGGCGAGGGCGCGAAGGTCGATGAAGGTGGGGCAGCCAGTGAGTGTGCTCACAAAAATCTCCGGATCAGGAAGTGGGAACGGGTAGGAATGCAGAGGCCGATGGTTTCGGTTTCATCGGCCCCCTCGGGAAAATCAGAAATCAGTGCCGGGCTTTGCAACGGCATTACAGATACTTGAGCCAGGCGATGTCACGTCGCCGTGATTTCAGCCTGGAGAACCATACCGTCGGGACATAGAGGGCGGGCAGCAGACCCACGTACCAGACCCAGACCCAGGCGATATTGTCGACGCCGAAAAACTCGCCATGGTTCGGCCCCCAGATGTACAGTGCGGTCATGTAGAGCGCGCGCAGTACGTAGAGGTGCAGAACGTAGAAGAACATCGGCGCTGCACCGAAGACCGACAGCGCGTTCATCCAGCCCTGACCTTGCGCCTTCTCGAACTGCGAAAGCAGCAGGGCGCCGATGCCCAGTGTCGGCAGCAGGAACAGCAGCGAAGGCGGATACTTGGTGAGGGCGATAAAGGCCATGAAAGTGCGCAGCGGCGTTTCCCCGGCGGTCCACGGCTTGTCGCCATATACGTCGAGCAGGCGCAGCACGATAAAGGCTAGGAGCATGCCGCAGCCGAGCAGCAGCAGGCGTCGCAGGCGCGTGTCGGCATCGGTGCCCTTGGCGAACCACGGACCCATGGCATAGCCAAGCGATATCACGCCGATCCACGGGAGCACCGGGTAGGTCGTCTTCGCCATGAGGCCGAAGGGCAGGTCGATCATGTCGCGCTGGTGCAGCATGGCCCAAGGCACGTAGAACGGATGGCCGGGCTCAAGATGGATCGGGTCGAGCAGATTGTGCCCGCACACGATCGCGAGGCCGACGGCGAAGAGGACTTTGCGCGGCAGGTGCAGCAGTGCGGCAAGCGAGACCATCGCCAGGCCGATCGCCCAGATGACCTGGAGCCAGAACGTGGGCGGAAATTTGTAGGTCCACGCCATGGTGATGAGCGTGACTTCGAGGAACATGAGGAAAAGGCCGCGTTTGAGCAGGAAGGTCGATGCATCTGCCTTGCTGTGGCTTTGCGTATAGAGCCATGCGCCGAGACCTGTCAGGGCGACGAAGACGGGCGCGCACAGATTGCTGACCAAACGGGTGAAGAACAGGGAAGGCGCCACGCTGGCGGCGTCCATGGGATCGGAGACCTGCATATGCAGGAACCAGGTTTCGCGGACGTGGTCGAGCAGCATGATGACCATGACGAGACCGCGCAGGGCATCGATGCTCTGGAGGCGCCGGCGCACGGCGGCAGCTGGTCGGGTGAGTGGGCTTGCCTTGAACTGAGCCTGTCCCATGACAGCGGCATTTGCCATTTCCGGTACGGTCCTTTTCGCCTGTCCCGATCGGGTGCGATTTTCGATGCAGCCATCGTGACCAATTCGGTGCAGCATTTCCTGTGGAAGTTGCGACCGGTGCGGCGAAAAGCCCGCAAGTCATGGCCATCGCGACAGTAGATGCTGCCGCACCTTGCCGCGTCCGGGCCTTTCGGGTGCCCGATTTCGTTCGGTAGGGGGCGGGCTCGGTCGGCAAAATTCGACAGGAGCCATGGCGTGGAAACCGCGCATCTGCTGAAAGAGCGCATCTTTTCAGTGCAATCTGTCGAGCATGCAATGCCATGTGTGCAGTGACGGAAGCATATGCTTTCACCATGCCCGGGCATTGCCACGCAGAATCGAGGTTTCGCATCCATGTCTCCAGTCGTCGAGCGCATTCACAGTGACGAGAAGCTGCCTGCCGCCGCCGATGTCGTAATCGTCGGAGCCGGCATCGTCGGCTCGGCGACCGCCTACTATCTCGCCAGGCGCGGCCTTTCGGTGGCGCTGCTCGAAAAGGGCCATGTCGGCTGCGAGCAGTCGAGCCGCAACTGGGGCTGGTGCCGTCAGCAGAACCGCGACGCGCGCGAAATGCCGCTCTCGCAACTCTCAATGCGCCTGTGGGACGAACTGGCGGGCGAAATCGGCAAGGATCTCGGTTTTCGGCGCTGCGGCCTCGTCTACGCGACCGACGACGCACAGATGCTGGCCGGTTGGGAGAGCTGGCGCCCGGTGGCGAAGGAATTCGGCGTCAACACCCGCATGTTGAGTGCGGCCGAGGCGGCGGATCGAATGCCGACGACGCGGCGGAACTGGATCGGCGGATTGCACTCCGTCGACGACGGCAAGGCGGAGCCGGCGCTGGCTGCCCCCGTCCTTGCAGAGGGTGCGCGCGCTCTGGGTGCGACGATCCACCAGCAATGCGCTGCGCGTGGGCTGGACATCACGAACGGCCAGGTCGTCGGCGTCCATACCGAAAAGGGCACCATTCGCACCAGCGCGGTGCTCTGCTCGGCCGGTGCCTGGGCTTCGCGCTTCCTGCGCACGCACGGGGTGAGTTTTCCGCAGGCGAGCGTTCGCCAGACCGCGCTGCGCACGAAGCCGACGGCAAATGTCGGCGAGGTTCTCTATTCGCCCGACTTTGCCATGACCCGCAGGCTCGACGGCAGTTACACCCTAGCCATCAGCGGCCGTGCGGTCCTGGAGCTGACGCCGCAGGGGATCCGCTATGCGCGCGAATTCATGCCGCAGTTCCTCCAGCGACTGAAGGCCGTGCAGGTGGGCCTCGGCAAGTCGTTTCTCACCGGGCCGGATTCGGTGTCCGCCCTCCTGAAGGACGACGATAAAGTCTTCGAGAAGACCCGCGTCCTCGATCCGGAGCCACTCGGCCGGCAGGTGCGGCAGATCATGCACAATGTCCGCACGACTTTCCCGGAGTTGGCGGACATCGAGATCGACAGTGCCTGGGGCGCTTTCGTCGACTGTACGCCCGACGCGGTTCCGGTGATCTCGCAGGTGGGCAAGGTTGACGGCCTGTTTCTTGCCGCCGGCTGTTCAGGTCACGGTTTCGGCGTGGGCCCGGGCATCGGCTACCTTGCCGCTCAGCTGATCGTCAACGACACGCCGAGCGTCGACACCACGCCTTTCCGCCTCTCGCGGCTTGTCGATGGATCGAAAGTGCAAGTCGGCGCTCTCTGACAGCGCGCCGACAGCAGCGCTTTGACCGCTTACATCCGAATGGATCTACCAGCGATCCCACAGGGGCTTGTGACGCTGTCGGTCGGCGGCAGTTTGCTCGGGCAGATTGTCGAAGGCCGGCCAGAAGCCAAGCGTTTCGTACATCGAGCGTTCCAGATAGGGATAGGCGTCGCCCGCGGCGCTATCCACGCGGGCGCATTCGCCCAGTTCGGGAAGGCTTACCCGATAAAGTCCGTGTCGCTTGCGCGATTGCATCACTGACTCCCTGTCTCGTCTCCGTAACCGGGTACCGGCAATTACTTGATCGCGTCCCTCCTGGCGAATCCAAAGTGTGGGTAGGGGCCTCTATGGGGGACTCGGAGCAGGGGCCATCTCACGAGGATGGTCACGCGGCCCTCGCTCTCTTGCCCTGAACTTTTGCAATGTAATCATGGACGTGGGAGGCCTCGATCGGGCGGCTGTAGAAATAGCCTTGAAGGTGGGTGCATCCCGCGCTTCGGGTGGGGGCGACCAGGCGATCTTCGCTGATGCCTTCGGCCACGACTTCCGCGCCGACATGCCGGGCCATCGTAACTGCCGCTTCGAGGACGGCCAGCGAGGCGGGATCCTGCCCGAGGTCCATGACGAGGGTACGGTCCAGCTTCATGCGGTCGAACTTGAAGCTCTTGACCATCGAGAGCGAGGAATACCCCGTCCCGAAATCGTCCAGGGCTATACGGAAGCCCAGGTTGCGCAGCAGGTTGAGGGTCAGAAGCGCGCGGGTGTTGCGCTCGATGGAAAGCGACTCCGTCACTTCCAGGAAAAGCCTTTGCGGCGCGATCCCGTTCTGGCGGCAACAATCGAGCAGGAAGGTGCTGAAGCCGTCATGTTGCAACTGCAGCGGCGAGAGGTTGAGGCTCATGTGAATGTCCGGCCACTTGGCGAAGTCCTGCAGTGCCCTGCGGATAATCCATTCGCCCAGACGGACCATCAGCCCGCTCCGCTCGGCGGCAGGGATGAATGTGGATGGTGGAACTTCGCCCAGTTGCGGGTGCTTCCAGCGCACCAGTGCCTCGACTTCGCGGCAGGCCTCGTCGATCGAATGGATCGGCTGGTAGACCATGCGCAGCTGCCCGCCATCGAATGCAGCCTCGAGGTCCTTTTCCAGCGCCCGGTCAATCAAGCGTTCTTCCGCCATTTGCGCAGCGAAGGCGGTGGCACAATTGCGACCGTTCTTCTTCGAAGCGTAGAGGGCAAGGTCGGCGTTCCTGAGGATGGCATCGACATCTGATCCGCTCGGCAGCTGTGCTTCGGTGACGCCCAGCGAGACGGTCGATGCGACGGAGTATTCGCCCAGGCTGAAGGGTTCGCGCATGGCCTCGACAAGGGCAGAGCCGACCGCGATGCCGGACGTCTGCGCGGTCAAGGGCAGGAAAACGGCAAACTCGTCGCCGCCTACTCGCGCCACCACGCTTGCCTTGCCAAGGAAGGCCTTCATGCGCGCGCCGATGATGCGGACGAGTTCATCGCCGGCGGCATGACCGTAGTCGTCATTGATGTGCTTGAAGCGGTCGATGTCGATCAGCATGAAGGCGAAGCGTCCTTCCTTGCTGGCGCTCAGCAGCCTTTCTGCCGTTTCCTGAAAGGCACGGCGGTTGGGCATGCCCGTAGCTGCGTCGGTGAAGGCGAGGTTCTTGACTGCCTTGGCATTGCGGCGAAAGGTTTCGAGGGGCCCGGACAGGGCCTGAAGTTCCTGCAGGCGGAACACCCCGATCTCGATGTCCAGGTCGCCGTCGGCCAGCCGCTGCAGTGCCCGGTGCATGCGGCGCACGGCGGGCAAAATGTTCCTCAACAGGTCGATCAGGACGATCAGCACGACCAGGATCGTAACACCGCCAGTAACCAGCACGAGCAATTGCCAGCGCTCGATCGAGGTTACCAGCCTGGTTTGTGCGGACTGGCGATGGGCATGGGCCTTGTCGACCATTTGCGCTGCGAGGGCTTCCATTGTCGCGTTCTTCGCTTCGACTTTCGCGATCAGCGCCGCCTTGTCGCCATCCGCGGTCTGGACCTTGAGGATCGTGGCGATATGCCGGTCGAGATTGGCAAAGTTTTCGGCAGCTCCCGGCAGGTCGAAGAGAACCGTGCCGCTGTCGCGCAGCTTGGCAAGCCGGTCGCCGATGGCGATGGCGGCATCGGTCAGGGTGTCGCTGGTCGTCGCGATGTCGCTGGTGACCAGCCCCCGATTGGTCGCCGTGCGCAGCTTTCCGACGGCTTCCGCGAACTGGTCCGCGTTCTCGGCAAGCGCGGAGGCGCGCACGAGGGCATCGCTTTCCCGCTGCAAGCCGAACGCTTCCCTCTGCGAGACGAACTGCAGCAGCAGCGTCAACGCGACTATCAAGGCCATCGCGCCGATCAGGCGTCTTTCCAGCGAACCGAAGAACCTGTCGGCAATCCCAATCCAGTTTGTCATCGTGCACCCGAAGTTGCGCGAGCCACGACATGTCCCCGCGCCTGGTTTCAGCGGGGGCAGATAGCCGGTGAATCCTAAAAAAGTCTCATTATAACAATATTTTATATCCTATAATCGTCATTAAACTGTCACAGTACAGTCGAGAGGCATGCGGAGGAGCGCTCTTGCGGCGATCGTTCAAGGCTAAGGGCATGCCCGGCCACGGATTGGCCACGGCAGACCGATTCAAAAAGAGGCCGGCCCCATCGAGGTGGGACCGGCCTGATCGATTGGCATATGCCAGGACGTATCAACTCGGCTCGTATCCGACCATGGCCTTGATCTCGAGGAACTCTTCCATGCCCTCGATGCCGTATTCGCGGCCGTTACCGGAACGTTTGTAGCCGCCAAAGGGCGCCTGAGGGTCCCATGCCGGATAGTTGAGATGGACCTGTCCCGACCGGATGCGGCGGGCCACGGCGCGGACCTGATCCATGTCCGTGCCCTGGACATGGGCGCCGAGGCCATAGATCGTGTCGTTGGCGATCGCTACGGCTTCTTCTACGCTGTCATAAGGTATGATGACGAGGACCGGCCCGAAGACCTCGTCCTGGGCGATCGCCATGTCCGAGGTGACTTCCGAAAAAATCGTCGGCCTGGCGTAGAACCCGCGTTCCAGCCCCTCCGGTTTGCCGCTGCCGCCGCACACGAGCTTTGCGCCTTCGGAAATGCCGACCCCGATCATGTACTGCACCCGCTCGAACTGGGCGCGGTTGGCGATGGGACCATGTGTCGTGCGCTCGTCGCGCGGATCGCCGACGACGAATTGTGCGGCAGTCTCGGCCGCGATGCGTTCGACTTCGGCGAGCTTCTCGCGCGGAACGATCATGCGGGTGGGAGCGCTGCACGACTGGCCCACGTTGCGGTAGCAAGAGGCGATGCCGGGCGGAACCGCGCGTGCCAGGTCGGCATCTGGCAGGACGACGTTGGGGGACTTTCCGCCCAGTTCCAGGGCGACGCGCTTGACTGTTTCGGCGGCCGATTTCGACACTAGCACGCCTGCGCGGGTCGATCCGGTGATGGAAATCATGTCGATGTCGGCGTGTGCGGAGAGAGCTTCGCCCACGTCCGGCCCGGTGCCGCTCACGAGGTTGAACACCCCTGCCGGAATGCCGGCTTCGCAGATGATCTCGGCAAAGAGCAGCGCGCTCAGCGGGGCCAGCTCGCTGGGCTTGAGGATGACTGTGCAGCCGGCGGCAAGTGCAGGCGCGACTTTGGCGGTGATCTGATAGAGTGGCCAGTTCCACGGAGTGATCAGTCCGCATACGCCGATCGGCTCGCGTGCGATCGCGGTCGTCCCGCGCATGTGCAGGAAAGGATAGTCGGCAAGATTTTCCGCCGCAACGCGAACGTGTTCGGCCGCGAAGGGAACGTGAGCCGCGCGCGCGAAAGTGATGGCCGAGCCCATCTCCTGCGAGATCGCCTGAGCGAGAAGCTCGGCCCGCTCGAGGATCAGCTCATGGACTCGCGAGAGCAGTCTCGCCCGTTCCGTGACGGGCGTCGCTGCCCAGCCCGGGAAGGCCCCGCGCGCGGCCGCGACGGCGGCATCGACGTCGTCCGGCCCGGCCAGGACGACATGGGCGATCGTTTCTTCGCTGGCGGGTTCGATGACCGGGGCGGTCCGGCTGGACAGCGGCTCGATCCAGTGCCCGCCGACAAGGATGCGGTCGAAGCGGCCCGATGCTGCAAGGTGGGAGATGGGATCGGTCATGTGAAACGGTCCTTGAGGTGATAATAAGTGCCCACGATGGGCAGGAACCAGGGCTTGCCGAAATGGCCGGGGATGGCGGGCCAGTCGAAGTCCCTCCAGGGGTTTAGGTCGACATTGCCGTCCATCACCTCGGCCATGACCGTGCCCATGTAGGTGGCCATCTGCGTGCCGTGACCGCTGTAGCCTATCGAATAGTAGAGCCCGTCCTGGCGTTGGCCGGCGCGCGGCAGGCGATCACGGGTCATGTCGACCATGCCGCCCCAGCAATAGTCGATGCGGACATCGGCAAGCTGGAGGAAGACATCGAGCAGCGCGGCCTGAAGCAGCTTGCCGCTTTTCACGTCGGATTCGGGATCGGAAACGGCAAAGCGCGCACGGCCGCCGAACAGCAGGCGATTGTCGGGCAGGTGACGGAAATAGTTGACGATGTTCTTGGTATCGGTGGCCATGCGCCGGCGCGGCATGATCTGATCGAGCCGTTCGTCCGAAAGCGGCTCTGTGGCGATGATGAAGCTGCCGACCGGGATGATGCGGCGGCGAAACCAGCCAAGCGGCCCGACCCCGGAAATGCCGCTGGCAAGCAGGACCTGTCCAGCTTCGATCTTGCCGCGCGGGGTGGTTACTTCGAAGCTGCCGCTCGCGGTCCGGCGGATTCCGGTCACGGGCGTCTGCTCGTGGATCTGCGCGCCGCGCCGTGTCGCCGCTTCGGCAAGGCCGCGCACGAACCGGCCGACGTGCAGACCTGCGCTCTTGGCGAAGACCATGCCGCCGTAATACCGATCGGAGCCGATCTCCCCGGCCAGTCCCTCGCGGCTGACCATGTAGGTGTCGGGGTCCACCTGCCGGGCCAGCAATTCCTGGGTTCGTGCCAGCTTGTCATAGTGCTCCGGGCGCGCTGCGAGCTTGAGCTTTCCGTTCCGGGCAAAGCTGCAGTCGATGTCTTCTTCCTGCACCAGCCGTTCGACAGTATCGACGCCCGCGTCGAAGGCCCGGTAGAGCGTGTTGGCTTTCTCGATGCCGATCGCCTCGGCCATCATGCGGTAATCCTGCGCGAAGCCGTTGTTGCACATTCCGCCGCTGCGGCCCGAGGCCTGGCTACCGACGACGTCTGCCTCCAGGACGACGACGTCGGCGCCTTTCCTTGCCAGTGAAAGCGCAGCCGATGTGCCGGTCAATCCGGCTCCGACAATGACGACGTCGGCCTTGCCGCCCACCGGTTGCCTGGAGCGTCCGGAGAAGGGGGCGACGGTATCGAGCCAGTATGAGGTCAGTTTCATGCCTTGATTCCCGATACCCGGAGGGCGGCGCCGTTCCCGGACTTGCGCCTCGTTTCGAACTGAAATTCTGTGTGCGGCACGCGCCGCCATCCTAGCCCAGTGACTGGCTGGAAAGGGCATAGACCCGGGCCGGGCCCTTCGGCTGCGGACGCTTGCCGCGAACCATAGCCTCGACGGTGTCAACGTGCGCCAATCCTTGCGTTTCCAGCCACGGCCCCAGTCCCAGGCCGATTGAGGTGTCGATCCGCACGAAGCGGCCCTGCAGGCGTGAAAGCGCATCGGCTATCAACGTGCGGGCGTCCTCTTCGCATTCGGCGATGACCGGGCCGATCACCTGGCCCCGGCCGAAATCGCGGGTAATCGCATATCCGCGCGGGCGATCGCCTTGCCCGCGCAGTACGCGCAGGTCTCCGGCTTCTACCAGGCGGGCGATCAGCTCGCGTCGTGCCATACCCGTTGCCGCCGCGTCGAGCTCGAGCACGATGGGCAGATCGGTGCCCACGGCCTTTTCCACGGCGGTTGACGCGGCCTCATCCGCAAGGTTGGCTGCCAGGCCCTGGTACTGACAGATTTGGTCGAAACCGACGAAGCCGCGCCGCCGATAAAGCTCGAGGCCATCGAGCGTGGCGGCGAGGATGACGGAGCGTTCGCCGAGTGTGTCCATCAAGGCATCGAAGATGCGCGAGCCCAATCGCTGGCCCTTGAACTGGCTGTCGACGATGATCGAGCCGACGGTGGCAAAGTCCGGGCCATAGTTCCAGGCCATTGCCGTGCCGACCAGTCTGTCTCCCTGTCGCAAGGCAAGGCCATGGCCCAGATCGTAGCCAAAGCGCCAGTCTTCGAGGCGATGCGGCCAGGACAGCGCGGTGGACAGACCCACTGCCTGCGGCAGGTCTTCGACTGTAAGGGCAACGGGTTCGGATACTGCGTCCGTCATATTTTCATCGACCACGTCTATCCATCGAATTCAGGGGGCCTTGCGCATTCTCAGGCCTGTTGGATGCAGGATAGGCACGGGTCCGATACCATTGTGCCGCTTTGGCAGTGGCAACCGCATATGCTGCCAAATTTGGTCCCGCACGCGGATTATGGCACTGCCGGACTGAAGAAGTGCCATGTATCGGGCAGATCGCGCCGGATTCCATCCGCGGCAGAATATGCCTTAGATCGGCAGAATTGCAGCTAGGAAGGATTGAGCATGCCCGCGATGGCGACGAGGGCGACGATGCCCAGGGCGCAGGCGGTTTCGACGACCAGCGAGCGGCTGAGACGCGTCCTCGCTCCCGGCTGTCCGGTGTCGAGCGCGGGCACGAGGTGCCAGCGGTTGTGGGCTGCGAGTCCCAGCATGGCGATGAACAGCAGGACCTTTGCGGCGATGAGCAGCGACCAGGTGCTAGCCGGCACAAGGCCGGAAGGTCCGGTAATAAGGTAGCCGTTGGCAATGCCGGTCACGGCGAGAAGGACGACGATCAGGGTGCCCGTCCGGGCAAATCGCGAGAGGACCGTGACCCATTCCGCGTCGTTGCCGCGGCTCGCCCCATCGCGGACAAAGCAGGCGAGGGCTCCCACCCATGTCGCCGCCGCGAGCAGGTGAATTACGTCCGAGACCTGGTGGAGCGCGCCGAGCGTCCCTTCTCCGGCACCGGCATGTCCAGTCCAGGCGCAGGTTGCCAGAGCCAGTGCGCCCAAGGGGGCCAGCACGGCATGGCGCGGGACCGCCAGCGCCAGAAGCACCAGCGCGGCAAGTGCGGCGGATCGTATGATCATGACATCACCGAGCGGGGTCGCCCCCAGCACGGCGGTAACCGTTGCCGCGTCCAGATCCGTGAGCGAAGTCGCGGCCATGACGGCGACCGAGGCAAGGGCCCAAAGGCACGAAGCGGCGAATGCACCAAGCGCAAGCATGGCCATGAGCCAACGCTGTTGCTTGCTTGCGATCCGCCGTCCGTCAGTCAGTTGGTAGATCGGCAACCCTGCTGCGAGCAGGAGCAGTACGAATGCCGCAAGCCGCGATGCGATCAGGATGCCGTCTGCCACGGGACTTAGCGAACCGTGAAGTTATAGCTGCCCTCGATCCGGTGCTGGTCGGCAGCAACCGCATGCCAGTTCAGCGTGTAACTGCCGGCAGGAAGGGCTCGGGGCAGCTTGACCTTGATGCTCTTGCCTTCGGCCTTGGTGGTGAAGCCGCTGATCGGCATGGGCTTGTGATTGGCCATGCCCGGCATGCCCGTCATCACCAGTTCGATGCCCGAAAGCGGTGCCACCAGCGTCTCATTGAAGTTCAGCGTGATCTCGGTCGGCTTGGCGACGCTGGAATCGGCGGCAGGCGTGGAGGACACAAGCTTCGGGTGAGCCATGGCAACGCCGGGGACGACGAGAGCAAGGGCGGCAAGCGATGCCAGCGCGGAAGTGACGGTCAGGCGGGGCATAATGAACTTCTCCTAGGCATGGCCGGCATAGCACGGCGCATGCAGCCAATACGCGCAGCACCCGCTCATCCCTCGCCTTGCCCGAAAAAATTGCGATCGGCACAACCTGTAATCGCGGATTTGACCGATCTTGCCGAGATCGGTGGCCTTCCCGGCATGACCTGACGGACCGGGGATCGAGAAGAGCAGCCGCTTTCGCGGGCGCGGGGATAGTCTTTCATCCATGTCCACGCGATCGATTCTGGCGGTCCTAGCCGCTCTTCCTCTGTTCTCGGCTACGGCTCATGCCCAGACGCAGTTGGCTGGGCAGGTCGATCTGCTGGAGATGCATGTCGGCCGGGGGGATGACCATTTCCTGTTCGACAGCACCTTCACGCTCAGCGGCGATCGCCAAGGCGCGGCATTGAAGCTGGAAGGCGGCAGCGATGTCGGCGCACATATCGATGAAGTCACCGCGCAGGCGCTGTATACGTTTTCGCCCAACGGCAGCACGAATATACTGTTCGGCGTGCGCAACGACTTTCGGGCCGGCAGGGATCTCGGCCACGCGGCGCTGGGCGTCGAACTTCAGATTACGCCGGCGATCGCGGGCGAACATTACCCCTGGCTTTCCCAAGATGGCGATGTCACCGGCGCGGCAATGATCGTGGGTACTTTGGCCTTCGGCGAGGCGTTGCGGCTGGAGCCGCGCGTGGCGATCGGCTGGTCGGCGCAATCGATCCCGGCCGAAGAAGTGGGCGCAGGTATTGGAGAGTTGGAACTGTCTGCGCGCCTGCGCCATCAGATCGGCCCCGTGCTCAATGTCTATGGAGGTATTATCGACGAGCGGCTGGTGGGCCAAACCCGTCGGATTGCCCGGGCACAGGGTGACGACGGACATGTCACCCGTGCGGTGATCGGGCTCGGCCTGAACTTCTGAGACTTCGGCTACCGGCGCGAAGGATGAGGGGCGTCAGTCCTGCAGCCAGTGGCGGGCGAGCGCTACGTGCAGGCGAATACCTGTTTCCATCACATCGTCGTTGAAGTCGTAATGCGGGTTGTGCAGCGGCGGCGGATTGTCTCCTCGTCCCTGGCCGAGCCACAGATAAGCGCCGGGCCGCTCCTGCAACATGAAGGAGAAGTCCTCCGATGTCGGAGCCGGTTCCGGTGCCAATTGCGCGTTGGCGACCGTCGCAGCAATATCGAGAGCATCCCCAGCCGCATCGGTATCGTTGATCGTTGCCGGGTAATAGCGATCGTATTCGAGCGAGCTGCGCACTTCGAAGGACGTCTCGATGCCCTTGATCATCTGGCGCATGCGCTCTTCGATGCGGTCTTGCACGACAGGATCGAAACTGCGCACGGTGCCGCCGATGCGCACGCTGGCGGGGAGCACGTTGTGGGCATGGCCGCCGGCGATTTCGGTGACGGAGAGGACGGCATTGGCACTGGGCGGGATGTCGCGGCCGATGATGCTATTGAGCTGCTGCACGAGGCTTGCCGCGGCCAGGATCGTGTCGGGCGTGTCTTGCGGCAAAGCGGCGTGACCACCCTTGCCTTCAAGTATGATCTTGAACTTGTCGGCCGCGCCCATGATCGCGCCGGGGCGCGTCGCGATTGTTCCGGCCGGTAGGCCCGGCCAGTTGTGCAGGGCATAGACCCGTTCGCAGTCGAAGCGGTCGAACAGCCCATCCTCGATCATGTGCCGTGCACCGCCAAGGCCTTCCTCGGCGGGCTGGAAGATGAAGTTGAGTGTTCCCGAGAAGCCCGGATCGCGCGCGAGCACCTGCGCCGCACCCAGCAGCATCGCGACGTGCCCGTCATGGCCGCAGCCGTGGAAGCAGCCGGGGACCGTGCTCGACCAAGCGGCATTGGTCTGCTCTTCGATCGGCAGCGCATCCATGTCGGCGCGCAGGCCAAGCGTGCGCTTGCCATCACCGCTGCGCAGGACCGCGACGATGCCGGTTCCGCCGATGCCTTCGTGCACTTCCAGGCCGATCTCGCGAAGCTGCTCGGCGATGCGCTGCGCGGTGCGATGTTCGGCAAAGCCCAGCTCGGGGTGGGCATGGATGTCACGGCGAAAGGCGATTAGCGGCTGGAGCAGGTCGGCAATATCGTTCATCGGTCTCGCATTCGTCCGGTCATTCGCCGAACAGGTTCTGGATCGGAAAGTGGTGCTTGATGAAGGGGCTCTTGATCACGACGTAGCTGAAATACTTCTCTATGCCATAATCGCTTTCAAGCATTTCTTCGATGAGCGACTGGTAATGGGTGACGCCGCGGGCCGCGAACTTGAGGAGGTAGTCGTAGCCGCCGCTGACAAGGTGGCATTCGACGATCTCGTCGATCTTGGCGATGCGCATTTCGAAGCGCGAGAAATCGCCGCGCCGGTGCTCGCTCAGCGTCACTTCTGTGAAGACAGTGAGGAATTCGCCAAGCTTGTTGAGATTGATGTGCGCGCCGTAGCCGGTGATGTATCCGGCACTTTCCAGCCGTTTGACGCGGGTCAGGCAAGGACTGGGCGAAAGCCCGACAGCATCGGAAAGCTCTACATTGGTGATGCGCCCGCACTGCTGCAGCATCGCCAGGATCTTGAGATCGATGCGATCGAGTTTGGGGCCCAAGGCCATGTTCTTTTCTCCTCAGCCGAGCGCCTGGCGGACGTCTGGCATTTCCAGCAACTGATCTAGCGACCTCTCGACCCGTTCGAATATCAGGTCCATCTCGTTTTCGGAACAGCAGAGTGCAGGAGCGAAGCCGATTACGGCATTGGCGAAGCAGCGCACGATAACGTCGTTTTCCCAGGTGAGCTGCGAAAGCCGGCCCGCGATGTCGAGTTCGGGTGCGAAGCCGGCCTTGGTTTCCTTGTTGCTGACCAGTTCGATCGCGCCGAGCAGGCCGCGTCCGCGTGTATCGCCGACAAGCGGGTGCGCCCGGATTCGATCGAGGTGATGGTCGAAGCGCTTGCCCGTCTTCTGGCCGTTCTCGAGCAGACCGTTCTCATAGAGCCGGATCACCTCGAGGCCGACTGCGGCGCTGACCGGGTGGCCGGAATAAGTGAAGCCATGACCAACGGGCAGGGCTGCCGGGGCCGAGTCTGCAATCGACTGATAGACATGATCGGCCATCAGCACTGCGCCCATGGGCGCGTAACCCGCGGTGAGTCCCTTGGCGAGCGTGAGGAAATCGGGCGAGACGCCTTCGTCGTCACAAGCGAACATCGGGCCGGTGCGGCCAAAGCCGGTGATGACTTCGTCGACGAGCATCAGGATGCCGAGCCGGTCGCAGGTTTCGCGGATTGCCTTGAGCCAGCCGCGGGGCGGAACGATGACGCCGCCCGAACCCTGGATCGGTTCGCAGCAGAAGGCCGCGACCTTGTCGGCGCCCAGTTCGGCGACCTTGGTCTCGATCGCGGCAACCGTGGAGGCAATCACCGCGGCATCGTCATGGCCTTCGGGATGACGATAGGGATAGGGCGAGGCAATATGGTGCTGCCAGGGACGCGGCAGATCGAAACCGCGGTGGAAGTTCGCCAGCGCGGTCAGTCCGGCGCCGTTCGAGCTGGAACCGTGGTAGCCCCATTCAAGAGCGATGAACTGCTTCTTCTCGGGCTTGCCGATCGCGTTGAAGTAGTGGGTGATGTAACGGATCGCGCTGTCGACAGCGTCCGAGCCGCCCAGCGTGAAATAGACGTGGTCGAGACCTTCCGGCGCGAGCGAGGCGAGCTTGTCGGCCAGCAGGATTGCCGGTTCGCTGCCAAAGTGGAAATAGCCGGTAGCGTAAGGCAGGCGGCGCATCTGCTCCATCGCCACTTCGACGATCGATTCCTGCCCGTAGCCGACGTTGACGCACCACAGTCCGGCGAAGGCGTCCAGAACTTTCTTGCCCTCGATATCGGTCAGCCACATCCCGTCGCCCGATGCCAGCACGCGGGCGCCGTGCGCCTCGTGTCCCCGGAACGATGTGACGGGATGGATCAGGTGCTGCCTGTCGAGATCGACCAGCGACTGGTTGGAGCGATGGGCGGGAGTGCGGGAGGGAGCGTTTTCCATGCCGTCGATGCTATCGCACGCATCCGGCGGGTTGCGCTGAAATAAGGCCCGCCGTCACCTCCAACGGGCAAATCGTGGCAGGGTGGCAGCAGATTATGCCGCTCCCTGCCACGAGCGATTCAGCCGATCAACGAAGCCACGGCCTTGCCGCAGGAAACGGTGTTCGCCTTGCCGCCCAGGTCGCCGGTGCGCCCGTTCTCGGATGCGAGAGTCGCTTCGATCGCGCGCATGATCGAAGCTGCCGCTTCGGCCTCGCCCAAGTGTTCCAGCATCATCGACGCGGACCAGATCTGGCCGACCGGGTTGGCAATGCCCTTGCCCGCGATATCCGGCGCGGAGCCGTGGACGGGTTCGAACAGGGAAGGGTGCGTCCCGTCCGGATTGATGTTGGCGGAAGGGGCAACGCCGATCGTGCCGGTGCAGGCAGGTCCAAGGTCCGACAGGATATCGCCGAAGAGATTGGACGCGACGACGACATCGAAACGCTGCGGGTTCATGACGAACTGCGCGGTGAGGATATCGATGTGATACTTGTCGTGCGTGACCCCGGGATATTCGGCGCCGATGGCTTCGACGCGCTTGTCCCAGAACGGCATGGTGATGGCGATGCCGTTGGATTTGGTGGCACTTGTCACGTGCCTGCGCTCGCGCTTGGCTGCAAGGTCGAAGGCATAGCGCAGGACACGGTCGACGCCATGGCGGGTCATCACCGTTTCCTGGATCACGATTTCGCGGTCCGTGCCCGGGAACATGTGTCCGCCCACGGAGCTGTATTCGCCTTCGGTATTCTCGCGCACGACCCAGAAGTCGATATCGCCCGGCTTGCGGCCCGCCAGCGGACAGGGCACGCCCGGCATCAGGCGCACCGGGCGCAGGTTGACGTACTGGTCGAATTCGCGGCGGAACTGCAGGAGCGACTGCCAAAGGGAAACATGGTCCGGCACCGTGTCGGGCCAGCCGACTGCACCGAAGAAGATCGCGTCGACCTTGCCGATGCGATCCTTCCAGTCGTCAGGCATCATCTGCCCATGCTTCGCGTAGTAATCGCAGCTGGCGAAATCGTGCCACTGCAGGTCCAGCTCGAAGCCGTGGGCGGAGGCTGCGGCTTCGAGAGCTCGCGTGCCTTCGGGCATGACTTCCTTGCCGATGCCGTCACCGGGGAGGACTGCGATCGAATAGCGGCGCTTCGCGCTCATGCCTGTGCCTCTTGCAGTTCCAGCCCGCCGATGTGGAAGGCCTTGGTTTCCAGATATTCCTCGATGCCCGCCGTGCCGCCTTCGCGACCGAGGCCCGATGCCTTCACGCCGCCGAAAGGCGCCACTTCCATGGCGATCGAACCGGTATTGAGGGCCACCATGCCTGCTTCCAGCGCTTCGGCAACACGGAAGGAGCGCGAAAGGTCGCGGGTATAGAAGTAGCTCGCCAGGCCATAGGGCGTATCGTTGGCCATGGCGATGGCCTGCGCCTCGTCCTCGAAGCGGAACAGAGGCGCGACGGGCCCGAAGGTCTCCTCGCTGGCCAGCCGCATGTCGGCATGGGCATCGGTGATGACCACCGGGCGCACGAAATTGCCGTCCTCGCGCCCGCTGCCCGATGCGACAAGGCGCCCGCCGCGATCCAGCGCATCGGCAACGTGCTCGGATACCTTGGTGACGGCAGCGGCATTGATCAACGGACCAACTGTCGCTCCGGCCTCGAAACCGGGCGCTGCGTGGAGCGCGGACACGGCGGCAGAGAGCCGGGCGGCAAATTCGTCATGCACGGACGATTGGACGAAAATGCGGTTCGCGCATACGCAGGTCTGGCCCGAATTGCGGAACTTGCTGACCATGGCCGCCTTGACGGCAAGGTCGAGGTCGGCGTCCTCGAACACGATCAGCGGGGCATTGCCGCCCAGTTCCAGGCTTATCCGCTTGATGGTATCGGCGCATTGGCGCATCAGCAGCGATCCGACCCGGGTCGATCCGGTGAAGGAGAGCTTTCGCACGTCCGGGCTGGCCGCAAAGGTCTCGCCGATTTCCTGGGGCATGCCGGTCAGGACATGGATCAATCCAGCCGGAATGCCTGCCCGCAGCGCCAGCTCGGCCATCGCCAGGGCGCTGAAGGGTGTGAATTCGGATGGCTTGATGATCACCGGACAACCGGCCGCGAGCGCCGGCGCGCACTTGCGGGTAATCATCGCAGCAGGGAAGTTCCACGGCGTGATGATGGCGCTCGGCCCGACCGGCTCGGTCAGCACCAGAATGCGGCGATCGCGTTCCGGCGATGTGACGTTGCGCGCGCCGACCCGGCGGCCTTCCTCGGCGAACCACTTGATGAAGGTCGCCGCATAGCGAATTTCGCCCTGGGCTTCGGCCAGCGGCTTGCCCTGCTCGGCAGTCATGATCCGAGCCAGGTCGTCGGCATTCTCGAGGACGAGAGCATGCCAGCGCTCGACCAGGGCGCAGCGTTCACCCGCCGTGCGGGCGCGCCAATCGGGCCAGGCTGCCATGGCGGCATCGATGGCGGCCTGCGTCTCGGAGCGGCCGCAGGGAGGCACCATGCCCACGAGACTGCCGTCGGCCGGGTTGTCGACAGCGATGCCCGACGCCTTGTCGGCCACCAGCCATTCGCCGGAGATGAGCGCTGCCTGGCGCAGCAGCGAGGGGTCGCGAAGCTCCAGCATCAGCCGAACGCCTGCGAGGCGACAGCGAAGACTTTCGCCGGTCCCGAGCCCTTCGGCGCTTTGCCGCGGACCATCGTCGTGACCTTGCCCACGCAGGGCAGGCCGATATCTTCGAGCCATTCGGAAAGGCCGGTGCCAACCAGCGCGTCGATCCTGCAGAACCTGCCAGCCTTTGCACCCAGCCAGTGCGTCACCAGTGCCTGCGCTCCGCCAAGATCCGGCGCGACGATCGGGGCGATGACGCGTCCGCGCCCGAAACGGCGTAGCAGCGCAAAGCCGACCGGTTCGTGATCGCGCGAAAGCACCACCGACTGGCTATCGCGTGAGATGCGTTCGAAGAAGGCATCGCGGTCCATGCCAAGCGTCTGGCTGTAGATTGCGGGCAGCATGTTGTCGGTGGCTCCCATCGGTCGCACGCGCTCACCCGGGCGCAGATCGGCCAGAGGCATTGTCGGGGCAAGTCCCTGATGCTGGTGCACGGTGGCGAAGGGCTCGAAGCCCAGCTTGGTGTAAAGCGGCAGGCCTTCCGCGGTCGCATTGAGCGTGATGTTCCAGCCTTCGAGTCGCTCGAGCATGGCTTCCATCAGTTGGCGTCCGATGCCTTCGCCCTGCTTGTCGGCGGTGACGATGACCATGCCAATCGAGGCGTAGTTCCCACCGAAGCGCCAGGCCATGATCGAACCTACGACCTTGCCTTCGCATTCAGCGACAATGCCCTCGCCCAGTTCGTAGAACAGCTCCCAGTCCTCGGTGCGGTGCGGCCAGGATTGTTCGGCGGAAAGCTCGACTGTGCGGTGCAAGTCTTCCACACTCATGTCTCGCAATACGTTGGGGGCCTTCGTCGCAACCACCATGTCGATTTCTCCGTTTCGGTCCGGCGAAATGCAGGGGGCCGGACCGTTGAATTCAGCTGCCCTCTAGCGATTGCACAAAGGCATGGGCTGCCGGTTTTCCCGGCTAATCGGAACAATATTGCGCCATGCCGGATGGTTCCCCGGCATGGCCTATCAAATTTCTGCCGAGCCCGCCGATGAAAGATCGGCAAGCGTATGATGGCACAGGATCGCCTGGCCTTCGCTTTCGCGCAGCGGGGCAGGCACGGCATCGCAGGTCCCCGCGATCGCTGCAGGGCAGCGCGGCAGGAAGCGGCACAGCGCCTCCCCTGCGGCATTCCTGAGCGAAGCGCCTGGCATCGCGGCGCGTTCCACGGCAGCGCGGTGGGTGAGCCAGCCCCGGTCCATGTCAGGCACCGAATCGACCAGTAACCGCGTGTAGGGGTGGCGGATCGCGCCGGCGAATTCAGACTGCCGCGACAGTTCCACCGCCGTGCCGGAATAGAGCACGAGCATCTTGTCGCAAAATGCCTTCACCGTTGAGATGTCGTGACTGATGAAGACGGTGGCGATGCCCAGCTTGCGCCGCAACTCGTCGATGAGGTCGAGTATCGCCGCACCCACGACGGTGTCGAGCGCGGAGGTCACTTCGTCGCAGAGCAACACGTCCGGCTCGGCCGCCAGCGCGCGCGCAAGGTTGACGCGCTGTTTCTGCCCGCCCGACAATTCCGTGCTGCGGCGCGTCTCCAGTCCGCGGGGAAGCTGAATGATGTCGAGCAGCTCGGCGACCCGTGCCGCGGCAGCGGAACCCTTGAGCCCGTGGTAGAAGGCGAGCGGGCGCGAAAGGATTTCACCGACGGTATGCGCGGGATTGAGCGCGGTATCGGCATTCTGGAAGACCATCTGGATGCGCCGCAATTGTTCGCGGCTGCGATCTGCCATGTCGGCGGGAAGGACATCGCCGTCGAGTTGGACTTCACCGCCGGCCGCAGGAAGGAGGCCGGCGATCACGCGCGCCAGGGTCGACTTGCCGGACCCGGACTCGCCGATGACCCCGATGGTCGCTCCGCGCTTCAGGGTAAAGCCGACATTGCTCAATACCGGAATTGCGGGCTGGCCATCGACGATGCGGCCATATCCCGCCCTGATTGCCGAAACAGTCAGCACATTGTCTTCGCTTGCGTCGGCCGACGGTCGGACAGCCGGATGCGCAGCGGCGAGGAGCGACTTGGTATAGTCGCTGGAAGGGGCCTCGAGGATCTGCTCCGCGGTGCCTTCCTCGCTCGTGCGCCCGTTCTTGAGCACGACAATGCGATCGGCAACCTGGGCGACAACGGCAAGGTCGTGGCTGACGTAGATCGCGGTGGCACCGCTGGCGGCAATGGCAGACTTGAAGGTACGCAGCACTTCGACCTGCGTGGTCACGTCGAGGGCCGTGGTCGGCTCGTCGAGGATGACCAGTTCGGGATCGGTGATAAGCGCCATGGCGGCCATGAGCCGCTGAAGCTGTCCACCCGAGACCTGATGCGGGTAGCGCTGCCCGATGGTTTCGGGCGAGGGTAGGGCAAGCGAGCGAAAGATTTCGACTGCCTTGGCTTCCGCCGTCCTGCGATCGGCCAGGCGATGGACCAGGAGCGGTTCGATGACCTGGGCCATGATCGGGCGCGAGGGATTGAAGGCGGCGGCCGCACTTTGCGCGATATAGGAAATGCGCCGTCCGCGGATCGTGGGCAGTTCGCTTTCGGCCATCCCGTCGATGCGCATGTCGCCCACGCGAATGCACTCGGCCGAAATCCGTGCGCCGAAGCGCGAGTAACCCATCATGGAAAGGGCGATGGTCGTCTTGCCCGAACCGGATTCGCCGATCAGCGCCAGTACCTCGCCCTTGGGGATGGCGAAGGACACGTCCTCGACGATAGCCTTGCGGGTGCCGTCGGGGCGGGCGACGTCGATGACGAGGCCGCTGACTTCGACTGCGGGCGCGTTCATGCCTTGCCTCCCGGCTTGAGGGCATCGATCAGCAGGTTTGCGCCCACTGTCAGCGTGGCGATCGCGAGCGCGGGGACAATGATCGCCAGCGCACCTTCGGTGATCCCGGAGATATTCTCGCGCACCAGCGAGCCGAGGTCGGCATGGGGCGGCTGGACGCCAAGGCCAAGGAAGCTCAGGCCCGACAGCAGCAGGACGACGAAGACGAAGCGCAGGCCGGTGTCGGCCAGCAGGGGATGGATCATGTTCGGCAGCACTTCGCGCAGGGCAATGTGGACCGAGCCTTCACCGCGGGCGCGCGCGACCTGCACGAAGTCGAGCGCCACCAGATTCATCGCCAGCGCCCGCGCGATGCGGAAATTGCCGGGCACGTAAGTGGCGGCGGCGATCACCAGCAGCAGCGAGAGCGAGGATCCGAAAGCTGCGACGAGGACCAGCGCGAAGATCTTCGAAGGGATCGAGATGAAGGTGTCCATCGCACGCGAGATCACTTCGTCGGTCCAGCCCCCGCGGATGGCGGCGAGCAATGCAAACGAGGTCCCGATGCACACAGCGATCATCGCTGCACCCAGCGCGAGGAACACGGTGTAGCGCGATCCCCACAGGACGCGGCTGAGCACGTCACGACCCAGGTAGTCGCTGCCCAGCCAGAACTGCGATGAGATTCCGCTGAAGACGTCCTGATCAACGAAGGCGCCGACCGAATAGGGTGCGAGCCACGGGCCAACGAGAGCCACGACGAGCCAGAAGACGACGAGTGCAAGACCGATGCGTCCGGACACCGGCAAGCCGCGCAGGAAGGTTGTCAGTTTAGTGCTCATGCGCGCAGCCTCGGGTTGGCGAGGATGGCGACGATGTCGGCCACCAGCATCAGGGCAAGATAGGTCGCGCAGAAGATCATCGCGCAGGATTGCAGCAAAGGCATGTCGCGGCTCGTCACGGCATTGACCATCAGGCTGGCAAGGCCGGGAAAGTTGAAGATCGTCTCGACGATGATGGCACCGCCCATGAGGTAGGAGAGGGAAAGCGCCATGGCGTTGACCACCGGGCCAACGGCATTGGGCATTACGTGGAACAGGACGATGCGCGAGAAGGGCACGCCCTTGAGCTTGGCCATCTCGACGTAGGGACGATCCAGCTGATCCGCGACAGCAGCGCGGGTCATGCGGGCCATCTGCGCCACGACGACGCAAGTCAGCGAGAAAACCGGCAGGGCCATCGAGCGCAGCATCGCGCTCCAACTGGCCTCGGGTGTGACCAGGGCGATCGAGGGCAGCCAAAGCAGCTTTACCGAGAAGATCAGCACACCCAGAGTCGCGATCAGGAACTCGGGCATGGCGACGAGCGAGAGCGTGGTGACGTTCAGCGCACTGTCGAGCCTGCCACCGCGATTGATCGCGCTCGAAATGCCGATGATCAGGGCGAGGACGGTTGAGATAACGGCCGTGATCGCTGCAAGTGTAAGCGAATTGGGCAGTCGGTCGGAAATGATCTGGCTGACCGGCATGTTGGCGACATAGGACATGCCGGGATCGCCGCGCACGATGCCGCCGAGCCAGGCGACGTACCGCACGTGCGCCGGGCGATCGAGGCCCATGTCATGGCGCAAGGCTGCCACCTGTTCCGCGGTTGCGCTTTGGCCGAGCACTTCCTGCGCGGCGTCGCCGGGAAGCAGGCCGCTTACCGTGAAGATCACCAGCGAAACGAGAAAGAGAGTGAGCAGCGAAGACAGTACGCGCCTGATGATCAGCGGCGCGAGCTTGGCCAGCGAGGACTGGGTTTTTGCAGGAGCCGCCATCAGTCTTCCCACCATGCGTATTCGGCGAAGCGATAGCCCATGAAAGCTCCGAGCGGGACCGGGACCAGGCCCTTGAGGCGGCGGTCATGACCGTCGAGCAGGCTGATGAAGACGGGAATTGCCACGCCGCACTTGTCATGCACGATGCGCTGCATTTCGCCGTAGAGTTCGGCACGGCGCGCTTCGTCGGCCTCGCCGCGGGCTTCGATGAGCAGGCGGTCGAAGCGTTCGTTCTTCCAGCCGCTTTCGTTCCAGTTCGCCTTTGAATCGAAAAACAGGCTGAAGATAAGGTCGGCGGTCGGACGCGGATTGCAATTTCCGAATGTCATCGGATGCCGCATCCAGTGCGTTGACCAGTAGCCGTCGGCAGGCACCCGGTTGACTGCGAAGTTAAGACCGACCTTCGAGCCGTACTCCTGCAGGATCGAGGCCATGTCAACGGAGCCCTCCGCCGCAGTCGCAGCGAAGATCGGCATGCGTACGCCGGTCAGACCGGAGCGCTGAATATGCCAGCGCGCCTTGTCGAGATCGAGCACTGTCTGCGGCACGTCCGGATTGAAATAGGGCTGGAACGGCGCGATCGGCTGGTCGTTGGCAATTGTCGCGTAGTTGCGGAAAAGGGCTCGCTTGATCAGCGGCCTGTCGATCATCAGCTTTACCGCCTGCACGAAATCGGGGTTGCCGGTCGGCAGCTGGTCCTGGCGCATGATGAGATCGGTAAAGAGCGCGGATGGCGTTGCCATTGTCGCATAGCGCGGATCGGCCTCAATCCTGCGGGTGGAGCGGGGATTGATGGCATTGCACAGCTGGATGTCGCCGGAAAGCAAGGCGTTGACGCGGCTGACCTCGTCGGGAATCGCGATCAGCTCCACGCGTTCCAGATGCGGCCTACCCGGGATCCAGTATTCCTCGTTGCGCACGACTACGGTGCGTACGCCGGGCTGGAATTCGGCAAGGCGAAAGGCGCCCGTGCCATTGCCGTCCGGTGCGTTCTGACCGGCACGCACGACCAGAAAGTGGGACTGGGCAAGTATCGTGGGCAGGTCGGCATTGGCTCCGGTGAGCCGGATCGTGACACCATAGCGGCCGTCGCTGCGAACGTCGGCGAATTGGGCGGCGATCGTCTCCATCTTCGAGCCGACTGCCGGATCCTTGTGGCGCAGCAGGGAAAAGACGACGTCTTGCGCCGTCAATTCGCTTCCGTCGTGGAAGCGTACGCCGCGCTCAAGTTCGAAGTGCCAGGTGATCCGGTCTGCGCTATCGATGGACTTGGCCAGGGACGGGCGCGGAACGAGGCTTTCGTCCTCGATGCAGGTCAGCCCGTTGTAGAGCATGAAATGGCGCGTGTAGTCGGTTGCCAGCGCGCCCTTGGCAGGGTCGAGCGTATCGGCGGTCGAAGCGGCCTGCGTCGCAACCCGGATACTGCCGCCCTTCTTTGGAGTGGCCTTGCGCTCGCCGCCAGCGCAGCCGCCCAAAGCCAGCAGTCCCGCGCCGGCAAGACCCGCGCCGATCACGCTTCGCCTCGAAATGGAGTGGCCGCCGATCAGCATCGCTTGCAGTCCTCGCGCTTGATTGCCACCGCCAACGCCTCGCGCCTGCCCGATCGGGGGAACGGTAGGCGCGAGACGCGGCGGGTGAGAGGCAAAATCACAGCGTCGATGCTCAGAGGCCGACGACCGCGGGCAGGCAACCGATGTGCGGAATTTCGACATCGCGATAGTTGGCATTCGACGGCTCGTGGCCACGCCCGACGAAGACGCGGCAGCCGAAGCCGAGGTCCGTCGCCGTGTTCTGGTCGTAGCGGAAGCTGGACGAGACGTGCATCATCACTTCCGGCCCGCAGCCCAGCTGGTCGAACATGTATTCGAAGGCCTGCATGCGCGGCTTGTAGGCCTGGGCGCTCTCGGCCGTGTAGACACGGTGGAAGGGCGCGCCGAGCAAGGCCACGTTGTGCGGGATCTGATCGTTCATCGCATTGGAGAGGATGACGAGCGGGATCTTGTCGGCAATCTTGGAAAGTCCGCCGGGCACGTCGGGATGCGGACCCCACTTGGGCACCATGTCGTAAATGGAATCGGCGTCAGCTTCGCGGTATTCGACGCCGAACTTCTTTGCGGTGCGGCGCACGGCGTTGCGGATGACTTCCCGGTAAGGCTTCCAGGCCCCAAGTGTCTCATCGAAGCGGTATGTCGAGAAAACGGAGCACATGTGATCCATCGCCTCGGCCGGGATGCGATCGGCGAAGAACTCACGGGCCATTTCCGACATGTGAAAGCGGATCAGCGTGCCGTAGCAATCGAAGCTGATGTACTTGGGCCGGAAGGGGGGGGTGAAGCTGGAACTGGCGCTGGTCATTTCGTCGCTTGATCCTCTTGCGCGGGCCACGAATGCCTCGCGCTTCTCGCTGTCAATAAGGCCACTTCCGCTGCGCTACTTGTGTCCGATTGCAGGGAAGAAGTGGTGAGATTTGCTGTTTTGTCCTTGCGAATTCGGCACAGCATGCTGCGGTTCAATATCCGCGGCTGCGGTCTACTTCGCCGTCCGGTTCCTCGCCCGCAAGCACGCGCCTCAGATTGCCCATGAGCGAATGCACGGCCGTTTCCCTCCGGGTTACTCCGGCGACGTGGGGAGTGAGGAAAATCGCAGGATGCGAATAGAATGGATGGTCCTGGGGCAGCGGTTCCGGGCTGGCCACATCGAGGAAGGCCGCCGACAATTGTCCCTCGTCAAGCGCGGCGCAAAGGTCTTCGGCTACGAGGTGGCCGCCGCGTGCGGCATTGATGATCGCGGCCCCGCGCGGCAGACGGTCGAAGAGGCTGCGGCACAGAATGCCGCGTGTTTCGTCGGTCAGCGGCAGCAGGCAAACCAGGATGTCGCAGCGGGCCAGGAACGGATCGAGCCCATCTGCTCCGGCATAAGTGTCGACACCCTCGATATCGGCTCCGCTGCGACTCCAGCCCAGCAGATTGAAGTCGAGCGGAGCCAGCGCCTTGATCGAGGCGCGGGCCAGTTCGCCGAGGCCGAGGAAGCCGACCGTGCGTTCGGAGCAAAGCAGGACATCGCGCTGGGTCCAGCGGCAAGCGCGTTGCTCGGCGACGTAGAACGGCAGGTCGCGGTGAAGCGCCAGCGTCGCCATGACGATGTATTGCGCCATGGTCACTGTAATGCCGGGCTCGATCATGCGAACGACGCGCACATGTGGCGGTACGAGTTCAAGGTCGAGCTGATCGACGCCTGCGCCGATACTGAACAGGATTTCCAGGTTCGGCAGGCTCGCGATCAGTTCGGGCGTCAGCGTCCAGGCGACGAGGAAGCGGATCTCCTGCGGATCGCCCAGCTCCGGCCAGCAGCGAAAATCGACTTCAGGCATCTCGCGCGCGAATATCTCGCGCCAGAGCGTGCCGCGCTCTTCGTCGCCGCAGTGAAGGATCGAGGTCATTTCTTGGCTCCCGGTCGAGAGGAGCGGGCGCGCCACCATTGCAGCGGTCCGCTGATGCAGAGGAAAATAAGCGCCAGGGCTTCGGCCATGAGCAGCAGTCGTCCTGGCAGGCCGAAACTGTCTCCGGCGTGCAGCGGCAGCACCGTGAGCCACAGCGCGGGATTATCGTCGGATTTCAGAACTTTGTCGAGGGAGGGGCCGGTCGCATCGATTTGCACCACGTCGACGGCGCGCGGACCGGCTTCAGGAGCTAGCAGGTTGATGGCCAGGGTGCCGTCAAGTCCGATGCGGATGTCGCGCATGCGCGCTTCCGGCAAACGGGCATGAAGCAGGGAAATGGCATTGTCGACCTGGCCGCTGCTCAGAGTGATGGTCCGCGCCGGAGCGGCAGAAGCAGGAGCAGGTCCCAGTGGCAGGTCGGCGGCGGCAAGCAGGACACCCGTTGTCGCACTGAACAGGATCAGGATCGAAGCGATGGCGCCTGCGCTTCGGTGATAGAGGCGCAGCTTGATGCGCGAAGGCAGATTGCGGCGCACCTTGAGCGAGGCGACTATGCGGCCACGTCCCGGCCACCAGTGCTTTACACCGCTCACCCCGATGAGGAAGAGGGCGAGGCCGTTGAGCGTGACAATGGCAATGCCAAGCCAGTCGCCCAGCAGGCGATAATGGATCTGCAAGGCAGCTTCGATCGGGAAGCGCCATATCGGACCCGCTGCAAGCACACGGGCATTGCCCGGATCGATCGAGGCATAGCGCACTTCGCCCTGCGCGCCGGTTAGCTGGGCAAAGGCGGCAGCATCGGGGCCGGAAGGCATGAACAGGCGCGTGACCCGCATGGTCGGGAAACGCGCCCCGGCCGCTTCGAGAATCTGCGAAAGCGGCGCCGGCTGCATGTCGTGGCTGCTCTGGCGCGTCATCGCGCCGGGATCGAGTGTCTGCGCCAGCGGTTCGCGAAACAGGATCATGGTGCCGGTAAGGGCCTGGATCAGCAGGAGCGGCGCGAAGGCCAGGGCGATCCAGCGGTGAATTCGAAGAAAGGTACCGGGTTTCATGGCTGTCCTGAAATTAGCGCCCGCCACTCCCCGCTGGGAAGGGAGTGGCGGGCGCGCTGTCGGGAGGCCGTCCTTAGAAGGAGAAGTCAACCCGGAAAGTCACCGTGCGCGGCTGGCCCGGCGATACCCAATACCTGTGGTAGGAGGCTGGGTAGTACGTCACGTCGAACAGGTTGGTGGCATCGACGCTGAGCTTGACGCCATCGCTCGGCGCATAGCTCGCAAGGGCGCGCACCAGCGTGTAATCGGGCAGGTAGAAATCGACACCCGTCTCGCCAAGGCGCTTGCTGGTGTAGTTGACGCCGCCGCCGATGGTGACGACGCCGGCATCGCCGAGATCGAATTCCTTGGTCACGAGCAGGTTGGCCGCGTGCTTGGGAATGTTGATCAGCGGATCGCCCGACTGGATGTTGAGGCCGAAGCTCACATCCAGAGCCGCGCTCGTCCACTCGGCATCGGTATAGGCATAAGTCGCGTATACGTTGATGCCACCGGGCAACTTCGCATTGACGTCCGCCTCGATACCCCGGCTGCGCGCCTTGCCGGCTGCGAGCGAGAACCCGGCATTGATCGGGTCGCTCGTCAGGATGTTGTTCTTCTTCATCGTATAGGCGGCGAGCGTTGCGGTAATCATGTCATCGGGCGACACGAAGCGCAGACCGGCCTCGTAGGACTTGCTAGTTTCCGGGGCGAACGGGTTTCCGGCAAAGTCGATGCCGCTGTTTGGACGGAAACCCGTGCCGTAGCTGGCGTAGAGGCTGAGCGTGTCCGTCAGCTGGTAAAGCGCGCCGATGGTTGGGCTGAAGCGCTTCTTGATGATGACGGTCGTCGTACCGTTGATGTTATTCACGATCTGCTGGCGGAAGTGGTCATAGCGGCCACCGCCACGGATCTTGAAGGCATCGGTAATGTCGATCTGGTCCTGGAAGTAGACGCCCCAGGACTTCTGCGTCTCATTGGAGTTCTGGATTACAGCGGTCGGAACCGGCAACTGGCCATAGACCGGATTGTAGATGTCGATGGCGTTGTTCGCCGCCGTGATCGGATCGCCCGCCGTATAGGGACCCGGTCGGAAACGAAGCTGGTTCAGGTTGATCTTGAAACGATCCCAGTCGGCGCCCACGAGAACGTGATGCGCGATCGAACCGGTGTAGAGCTTGCCGGAAACCTCGCCGCGGAACACCAGGTTGGTGGTGCCGTAATCGCGGTAGCGGCGCTGGCGGGCAAGGTAATTGCCGGTTTCCTCGAGCGTCTGGCGGCTGCCGGCCAGTTCGGCATCGCTCGAATAGCCCTTGAAGCTGGTATCGCGGTAACCGAAGCCGGCCAGGAAGACCCAATCCTTGGCGAGGTCCTGCTGAAGCTGGACCTGGTGGCCGAGCACCTTGACCTTGGTCGGGCCGTCGCCGGGTTCGCCCAGGAAGGTGGAGCGCGGGATCAGGCCAAGCACGCCGTCCACGGCAACTACGCCGCGGTCGAAGGGCACTTCCTGGTCAACGAATTCCATCTCGTAGCTGATGCTGGTCGACGATGAGGGTTCGAACAGCACCGAGGGCGAGGCGACGATCTTGTTCGAATTGATCGTGTCGCGGAAGCTCCCGGCGTCCTGCGCGGCGCCATTGAGCCGGATGGCGACCTTGTCGTTCAGAGCTAGGTTGTAATCGCCTTCGACGCGGTAGGTCGAGAAGCTGCCGGCCGAAGCCGCAAAGCTGCCGAAGGTGTCGTCGAGGGTGGCCTTCTTGGTGATGATATTCACCGTGCCGCCGGGCTCGCCGCGGCCGAACACGGCGCCGTTCGGACCCTTGAGGACTTCGATGCGCTCGATGTTCGAGGCATCGCGCGGGCCGCCATAGCCGCGTCCGCCGTTGAAGCCGTTGACAAGGAAGCCGCTCGGGAAGTTCTCATCACCGGCAAAGCCGCGGACCGCGAAGGCGTCCCACAGTCCGCCGAAGTTGTTCTGGCGGGAGATGCCGCTGGCCAGATCGAGAGCGGAATCGAGCCGGGTTATATTCAGATCCTGGAGCATCTTGCCGTCGATCTGCTGGACCGATTGCGGTATCTCTGCGAGCGGAACGTCGCCCCGATACTGCTGGCGCTGGCCGACGACGGTAATGGTATCGGAGCTTTCGGTGTCGTTTGCCGTCTCGTCTGCCATGGCGATGGCGGGGAAGGCGACAAGCGCCGTACCAGCCAACAGGGAAGCGTGAACTGCGGAATTAAAAATTCTCATCTTGTGACCCCTCACTTGAGTTGTTCCCACGTCCTGCAATTTCCAGTCGAGCAGATCTTCTTTGGTACAAACTCCGCGAATTCTGCGGATTTTGCGACCTGTCCGCTTCTTTTTGCAAGATAGAGGCTATCTGGACGCTGACAAATCTTTATTCGTAACTTGGGGGCCGGACGGATGATTATGACGAATTGAGGTCATTGTCCGATTATTCTGCCGCGCTCCGGTTCGTGGGCAATGCAGCATGACCTGCCGATGCCCCAAAGGCAATTGTGCAGTTGCGAAATGAAGGCCTGGCAAGGTGCTGACTTTGCCCGATGTGATGTGCGCAAGGGCCATTTTGCACTGCAATATCTCTGGGATGTGCGGGGGGTATTCAGGCCCTGGGCCGCTATCTTCCACGGATGCATGACCAATTATTATGCTGCTTCCAGTTTTGTGCGTGCCAAAAAAGAAGGGCGAAGCGCCGGATGGAAGCGCTTCGCCCTTGTTCAGGCTCGGGAATGTCCCGGGTGGATCAGGGTTTGAAAAGGTCCTTGTAGAAGCCCGCGACCTTGACGGTCACCTTGACCGGCGCGTCGCTCTTGTTGCGCCAGTACCAGCCATGCGTCCCGTCGAAGGTTGCGGTGAAATCGCCCTGACCGGCCTCGCTCTGGCGTTCCTTCCAGTAGCTGGTGAATTCGTCGTCGGCTGCGTTGACCGGTTCGCCGTGCATGTCGACCTTCACCGGACCGCCGGTGGAGTGCCAGGAGAAGACGAAGCTGTCGCCCTTGACCATGTGCGCCTTGATCTCCGCGCCGCTGTGCGGGGGCAGGTCAAGGGTGAGTTCGTCTTCGCGCCAGGCGGTGGCGCGTTCGATCGAAGCGCGGGTTGGGGTGACCAGCGATGCGGCCGGCCCAGTCGAGACAGGAGCGGAATCCTCGTCTTCTTCCATCACGGCCATGCCGGAGATGCCCAGTCTGGCGCCGATGCCGGTCGGATCGATGCCGTATTCGGCGGGCAGAACGAACAGGGTGAGCACGCCGCCCGCTGCAACGGCCGCTCCGATGCAGGCCTTGGCAAGCGTGGCGGGAGAGGCTTGCACGTTGCGTGGAAGCGCGGCGATGTCTGCGGGATATGTCGTGGCCATGTCAGGCTCCCTGGGTGAAGTAACCGGTCAGCTGGTAGCCGACGAGGACGAAACCGGCGCACATCAACGCCGCGTTGGCAGCGATGGCGCTGCGCTGGAAGCTGCCGCTCAGTCGCCAGATGTTCATGGCGATGAGAATCAGGCCCAAGGCCATGAACTGCCCAAGTTCGACGCCGACGTTGAACGACAGGAGGTTAGGGATCATGCCCTCGGGCGAGAGCGTCAGATCCTGGAGCTTGGTTGCAAGGCCGAAGCCATGAAACAGGCCGAAGACGAATACCGCGGCACGGGGATTGGGCGCCCAGCCGAACATCGTGCGAAAGCCGTCGAGGTTGTCGATTGCCTTGTAGGCGACAGACAGTCCGATTATGGCATCGACGATGTAGGGATTGGCGCGAATGTCGAAGATCGTACCGACCAGCAGCGTCGTGCTGTGCCCGATCGCGAACAGCGTGACGTAAGTCCCGATGTCCTTCATCCGGTAGAGGAAAAAGATGACTCCGGCGAGGAAGAGCAGATGGTCGTAACCCGTGACCATGTGCTTCGCGCCGAGGTACATGTAAGGCAGGATGGCGATGCCCGAACTGCCCTCGATGAAGGCCTTGTCCGCTTCTCCCACTCCGTGGGCCTGGGCCGAGGCGGCGATCGCCAGCGCTGCCAGAAGGGTGCAGGTGGCTGTCAGCGCGCGTCCGGCCGCGGCAAGGCGGCGGGACGCTGCGAGGGCGGCCGTCTGCATTTGCGTCAGAGCTTGAAGGTCGCGAAAGTCTTCGTGCCGCTGCTCTTTTCTACCAGCGAGACGATGACCTTGGACCCGGCCTGAAGTTTGACGCCGGGCGCTGCAAAACAGTTGGCCTTGGCTGCATTCATTGCGGTAGTGGCCTTGGCGCCCGAGGCACTCGTCACGATCAGCTTGGCGCTGAATTCGCTGGCGGGCAGGGGTTCGTCTTCCTCACTGATATAGACATCGACGCCCTTGGCGCCCTTGACCAGTTCGAACAGGGTTTCACCCGACATCTGGACCATGCCGCCGTGCTGGGGCTTCATGCTGCCATGGGCATAGGCGGTGCCCGGGATGACTGCAGCCGGAGCTGCGGCCAGCAGGCTTGCAGCGAACAGGGCGGAAAATGCGGAAGTCTTCATTGGGGGATCTCCGTGTATCGGGCTCGCGAAGGCCGGCCATCGCGGCCGGCCTTTCGGATTATTCGGGCAGGTGCGGCAGAACGAACGACAGCGAGGAGCGGTATTCGACCTGGTCGTACTTCGTCGGCTGGTCCGAAGGCCCGACGTAGATGCCCATCAGAACATTGAGGCCCTGGTTGCGCAAGGTGATCGTTGCCGTACCGTCAGCATCGGTCTTGACCGGGATCTGGTCGGGATCGTTGACGTAGTCGGACATCACCTGGACGCCTGCCATGGGCTTTCCATTGAGATAGGCGCGAACCTTGAGCGGCTTGCCCTTGTCTTCGGGGATCGGGCCGACCGGCACGAGCTGGAGCACGAGGCCTTCGAAAAGCGGCACTTCCTTCTTCGGAAGTTTCTCGAAGTGGAGAGCGTACTTCCAGTTGTGTTCGGACAACGCCACGTCCGCGACTTCATCCTTCGTCGTGTTGTGCCAGCTTCCGGCTTTGTCCTTGGTCCACACGCCATAGTCCATGACTGCGGTCATCGCTGCAATCGGTTCGTCGCTGTCGACGATAGGCACGATGCCGGCTTCTCGCAGGGAGGTCTCGACCGGTTGCCAGTCTTCGTCATAGCCCTTCACGAGAGTGAGATGCTTCATGCGGCCGACGGCATCGAGATCGTCGGCACCCACGCCGTAGATCAAGGCGAGCTGCTTGGCGCGCTGCGCGAACCAGATGGCATGGGCATCGGCGGGCGCGATGGAAGTAAATCCCAGCGCGAGAGCGGAGGCAAAAGTGGATGCGAGCAGGAAGGGCGAACGACGCGGCAATGATCTTCTCCTCGGTTTTCTTGAGCACAGCATGTGGTGATGCCAGCGCAAGATATTGCTTTTTGCGAGGGGTGGATCGGGAGCAAATAGCGAATTAGCCAGCCGGGCGGCAGCATTGCGTTCTGCGAGCATTATTGACTGCTGTGCGAATATAGAGCGGTCCAGCACCCTGCACAGGCGCTCGCAAAGTCTGGGTTTCCTGACTTTGAGAGGATTATCGCCGGCCGGCTTCAGGTGCCTGCCCTTGGGTTACGGCAATACCCATGGCTTCCAGTCCAGTGCGGATGTCCCTGTCGTTGCCGAGCTGGAACGTGCCGCTGACCCGTGCTTGCGTATCGGCGGGGTTATCGAGGACGAGCGGCCGGGCTAGGTAGGGGTTGAGCTTTTTCAGCACTTGCGAGACCGGCTCGGCATCGAAGCTGACCGCCCCCGTTGTCCACTGGCTGGCGCCGGCAGGATCGCTTCTGGCAATGACGAAGCTGCCGCCTGCGTCGCGGGACAGTTCTTCTCCGGGTACGAGCTCGGCCGTCTGATCCGCGTCGGCCACCCGCACCTTGCCCTGCGCTAGCATCACGAGCGGATCGTCGGGCTGCTGCGAAACCATGAAACGGGTTCCCAGCGCGGTCACGCTGCTATCGCCCGAAGTAACGGTGAAAGGGCGGTCCGCGTCATGCGCGACGTCGAAGAAGGCACGGCCCTGTTCCAAGGTGAGGCGCCGTGCATCATCCGACAGCGCGACTTCCACGCGCGAGGCCGCGTCGAGCGTAACGCTCGAGCCATCGGCAAGCCGATAGGTGCGGGGCGCCTCTCGGCCGTTCGCAAGGACCTGCACGGCCTGGGAAGCGGTCAGGCCGGGGCGGTCCGTCCAGATATAGCTGCCAAGGCCGACGACGATGAGCAGGCAGGCAGCGATGGCGGCCCACGGTGCGAGCGTGGGACGCGGCGAGCGCTGCTTCGCTCCGCCGAAGCGCATATTTTCGCCATCCTCGGCGCCGTCATTGGCAGCGAGGCGCGCGCGTGCAGCCGATCGCATGGCAAGGATGCGCGGATCGTCCCTAACCGTGTCAAGCGAGTTCCAGAGGTCTTCGGCTTCCTGCAGCGCTTGCCGGCTTTCGCCGGAAGATCGTGCCTCGCCCGACGCGTCGCGCAGGAAGGCGGCCAGTTCCTCGTCGCTCATGCCGCCGCTCCTTGAATGCGGATCAGTCATCGCTCTCCTCCAGCAATGCGCGCATTGCCTTCATCATATGCTTTTCGATCGCACTTACCGAAATGCCCATTGCGGCAGCGATCTGCTTGTTATTTAGATTCTCGAACCTGCTCAACACGAAGATATCGCGCGTGCGCTCCGGCAACATGCCGATGCGTGCCACGACCCTTTCTATCTCATTCTTTCCCATCAAGACGCGCTCGGGCGTAATCTCCTCAACGGGGTGCCGAATTTCCGTCAATTCCTCGTGGCGATTGGCGGCTCGCACCGCGCCGCGGCGGAAGCGGTCGGTCACGACGCTGCCTGCGGTACGAAACAGATAGGCGCGCGGATTGTCGATGACCCCCTGGTCCGGCAGCCGGCACAGCCGCATCCATACGTCCTGTACGACATCGTCTACGTCCTCCTTGCGATCGAGGCGACGCAGCAACCATTGTCGCAGCACGGGCAGGTGCGGAAAGATTGCGTCGTGCAGTTTGTTCGGCTCGCTCATCCGGGACCCAGGTGTGAAAAAGGCTTTCGGCCGACTATCACGGTCGGCGAATCAGGCTAGAGTAATCAAACTTTCGCATTTCAGGAAACACGCAAGAGATTTGGCCCTTGGTAATGGCGCGGCAGGCCCTGATCGTTTTCCTGGCATGGACCTGTTCCACTTTCGCCGTGCCCCCGGCGCTTGCTGCGACCGGTCGGGCTTCCCTCGCCGAGGCCCTGCAATCTCTCGCCCGGCGCGGCCATCTCTCGATCCTCTTCCGGCCGGAGACGGTGTCCGGGCTTCAGGTGGCCAAGCCCGGAAAACCGCGGAATCCCGAGGCCGCGCTTGACGAATTGCTGCGCGGTACGGGCCTGCGCGCAAGGCGCATCGCGCCACGGACCTTCATCATAGAGCGCATCGAAGTCGCCAAGTTCAAAGGTCCCGGCGAGGCTTCCGTTTCATCCGGCGAGCGACCTGCCCATGTGCCGCCGCCCTCTTCCATCATTGTGACCGCACTGCGAAGACCCACGCTCCTGCTGGACACTCCGGTCAGCATGATTGCGATTGACGGGCAGGAGTGGAGTGAACTGGCGGGTAGAACGAATGCCGACGTTGCAAGGTTGGCCCCCAGCCTGACGATCACGTCGCAAGGTGCGGGGCTGGACCGGCTGTCGCTACGCGGTGTGATCAGTGCAGGCGAACCTAGCGTCGGGCTCTATTACGGCAATGTTCCGGTTCTGGGACCTTCGGGCTCGACTTCGGATCCTGGCCTGATGACGCCCAACCTGCTGTTGATCGACGTCGATCGGATCGAGGTGCTGCGTGGGCCGCAGGGGACTCTTTACGGCGCCGGATCGCTGGCAGGCACCATGCGTGTGCTCTTTCGCCAGCCCGATCTCGATGCCTATTCCGTCGATGTCGATGGCTCCGTCTCCTCCACGAAGGGTGGCGGAGTTGGTTTCGACGCTTCGTCGGCGATCAATCTCCCACTCGTGCCTGGACGCGCGGCGCTGCGTGCAGTCACCTATCGCCGGCGCGAGGCGGGCTTTGTCGACAATGTGGCGCTCGGTCTGGTCAACATCGGCAAGAGGGACGACGCGGGTGCGCGTCTGGCTGTGAAGTGGGAACCCGACCCGGACTGGTCGCTCGCGATCGAAGGCGCCTATCAGAAGACCGTGTATGACGATTTCGGAAGCGGCAGCGGTGACGTGGGCAGGAACCGGACCAACCGCGCCGTTCGCCTGCCTTTTTCAAGCCGGTTCTGGATGGCTTCCGCCGTCGTTCGTGGCGCGCTTGGCACGACCGATGTTGAACTTTCGGCTTCGCGCTACCGTTGGCTGCCTCGCCGGAGTTTCGATTTCACCGCCGTCCTCGAAGATCTGCGCGGCGACCCGCAGGCCTGCGCCGGCTATTTCGAAAGGCCTGCGACATCGGGATGTACAGCGGCCGAACTCACGCAATTCGGCAGCTATCTTAATTCCGCGACGCCAGCCGTGCTCGATCAGCCTCTGCGTGTCAGCAGCACCTCGGCCGAATTGCGCCTGTCCGGACGGGGTGCATTGAACTGGACGACCGGCTTTTTCTTCAATCGCCGCACCGACAAGGGGGAGAGCCTGGCTCGCCGTACGGACGAGCGCGGGATGATCGATGCCACCGCTCCCCTGGTGAGCCAGCGGTGGTTTGCAGGGTCCCTCAATCAGGTGGCGGCGTTCGGCGATGTGACATGGAATGCGCTGGAGCGCCTTCATGTCACCGCGGGTGGGCGCATTTTTCGGTATCGTCGCTCGGCAAGCGGAGAGAGCGTCCTGCGCAATCCCGCGACAGAGGTCTACGGCAGCGAAGGCATGCAATCGTACGTGTACTCGGTGCGGGGCACGGTGGGACGCATTCGCTTCGACTTCTATCCTCGGACGGATTGGCTGATCTACGGTGAGCTGGCGCAAGGATTTCGGCCGGGCGGCGTCAACATTGTGCCGGGACTGCCGAGCGACGCTGCGGTATACCTTGGCGATCGCCTCGTCAGTCGGGAAGTAGGCTGGCGCGTGTCGCTGGCGCGCGATGCGATCCAGCTCAGCGGCGCTGCATTCCGCCAGGTCTGGTCGGACATAGAAGTCTCTGCCATCACGAACAACGGCGCCTTCGGCATCATCAGCAACCTGGGAAGTGCGCGTATCGACGGGGTCGAACTGGGACTGAAGGCCCGGGCCGGTGGGCACTTCGAGGCGAATGTGCAGGCGACCTACCTCGATCCCCGCCTGACGTCCGATCAGGTAAGTGAGATCGCGCAGGCCACCGGCCGTGCGGGCGATCGCCTGGGCCTCGTTCCCCCGTTCATTGCAAGCGGTGTCCTGACGAGCCGCTGGGATGTCGGCGGCGACCTCGCGTTCAAGCTGGCTCTTTACGGCCATTTCAGCAGCCGCCACTATTCGATGACCCACCGCGCTGACGACCGGACGATGCGCATCGGCAGCGCCGGATCGATCGACATGCGCGCAATCCTGCAGGGATCGGCGCATTCGGTGACTGTAGGGGTGACCAATCTGACGGGAAGCCAGGATCGTATCTACGCTTCCAATCTCCTGATCGCGCCCCGGACGATCACGCGGGTCCGTCCCCGCACCGTCTCGCTCGGCTTCAACGCAAGCTTCTGATTCTCAGACGCGATCTATCGCAATCTGCTGCACTGCAAAAAAACTTTCATAATTCGGTGCGGACTCGCTTCGGCGCTGCGTCTTCCTCTGTGAACGCCCTTCGGGTCGCACTCGCGGGGGCAAGGTGGGGCGTGGCTTTGTGACCGGAACGAACGGCAGTGCAGGCGGTATTGGCGGACCTTCGTCCGGTCATGGCCTGTCTGCCGTAACGTTCGTCCGGAACCGGGCTACGCCGCATCCCATTCATCCCGATCAAAAACAAAATCGTCGCCAGGGAAGGATCGCAGGGGAGGCTGGCTTATCGCCAACCAAAAACGTCCTGTACCAAGGGGGGTATCTTTGCACATGAAGTCTTCGATCACCATGGCCGCGCTTCTGGCCGCTGTATCCGCATTCCCGCTCACGTCGATGGCCCAGACCAGCGATGCTGCCGCCACCAGCGAAAGCGCAAACGAGGGTGTCCTTGCCTCGGGCGACATCGTGGTGACCGCCCTGCGGCGCGATTCCACCCTGCAGGAGACCCCGATCAGCATTGCGGCGCTGAGCGGCGATACGCTGCGCGACATGGGGTCCAGCGATCTTTCCGGCTATTTCCGCCAGGTGCCCAACCTCAACGTCACGCAGGGTCAGATCGGCAGCAGCCGCATCAGCATCCGCGGCGTCAACGCGGCCGGTGAAGCCACCGTGGGCCTGTACTACGACGAGACGCCGGTCACCGGGCCGAGCGGCACGACACAGGACCCGGGCTCGGTAGCGGCCAACCTCAACCTGTTCGATGTCGAGCGAGTGGAAGTTTTGCGCGGTCCGCAGGGCACGCTTTATGGCGCAAGCTCGATGGCAGGCACCTTGCGCATCATCTTCAAGAAGCCGGATGCGTCGACCTACGAAACGGCTGCAGAGGCCGAAGCCTCGGCGATCGATGGCGGCGGTACCGGATATGGCGCCAAGGCCATGGTCAACATACCCATTGTGGAAGATAAGCTCGCGGTTCGTCTTGTCGGCTACTACCAGAAGAAGCCGGGCTTCATCGACAATGTCCGGTACGGCGACAAGAACATCAACGACAACACGGCGCGGGGCGTTCGCGCACTGATCGGCTACGAGCCCGGTCCGGACACGACGGTCACGGCTACTGCCATCTACGAAAAGTCCAAGGCCGACGATCTGCAGGGCTGGTATCCGCAAGTCGGTCGCTACAAGACGGACTCGCGCGTCCGCCTGCCCTTCCGCAGCGAGATGCAGCTCTACAATCTCAAGGCGGACCAGGATTTCGGCTTCGCCACGCTGACCGCCACGGGTACTTACTACAAGTTCAACATCGTGCGCGCCGTCGACTTCACGCCTGCAGTGGCAGCGCTTGGATCGCTGCCCAGCACTTGCAGCGCATACTATGGGCAGAGCGCCGCCTGCTCGGCGGATCAGCAGAGCGACTTCAGCGATTATGCCTCCTCTGTCCTGCCTGCGATCGGGTATCAGCCGGCTTGGCTCAAGTCGCAGAACTACGAAGTGCGGCTGGCGTCCAACGGCACCAACTTCATCGACTGGACGATCGGCGGTTATTACGAGCATCGCAAGGATCACATCGACAGCAACACGACCAGCGTGAGCCCGGTCGACGGGTCGGTACCCGATCCGCTTCGGAACCTGAGCTATCGATACGTAGAAACGAAAGTCCGGCAGTTGGCAGGGTTCGGCGAAGTCACCCTGCACCCGACCGACAAGCTCAGCCTGACCGGCGGCCTGCGCTATTACGACTACACGAAGACGACCGGTGGCGAGGCAACGCTCGCCAGCCCGCTGACGGGGAGCGTTCTTGCCGATTATTCCCGGGAGAAGGCCAGCGCCAACGGCCTGATCCAGAAGTTCAATATCAGTTACAATTTCACCCCGGATTTCATGGCCTATGCCTCGGCGGCAAAGGGCTTTCGTCCCGGCGGCGCGAACAACATTCCGATCCTGCCGGACAACCTGATCGCTTATGACGCAGACAGCCTGTGGAACTACGAAGCCGGTGTAAAGACATCCTGGCTGGGCGGTGACGTTATCTTCAATGCCGCGGTGTTCCAGATCGACTGGAGCAACATGCAGCTTAGCGCCCGTACGGCCGATGGTCTTTATTCCTTCCTCACCAATGCCGGTGCGGCAAGGATCCGTGGTGGTGAAGTCGACCTGACGGTTCGTCCCCTGTCCGGCCTCTCGCTGTCCGTTTCAGGCGGTTACACCGACGGCAAGCTGACCGAAGACCAGGCGAACGAAGATATCCTCGTGACCGCGTCGAGCGGCAAGAAGGGCGATCGCCTGTCCAACAGCCCGAAGTGGAGCGGCGCTGCCTCCGCCGCCTACAAGTGGGCGCTCAGCGATCGCTTCGATGGCCTGCTGCGTGCGGACTTTGCCTACACCGGCAAGATGAAGTCGAATGTCAGCCGGACCGATCCTTACCTCACCTACTACGGCGATTACGCAACCCTGAATCTCAGGGCAGGTGTCGAGAACGAGACCTGGGGCATGGCTGTCTACGTCAACAACGTCACCGATACGGTGGGCAACGTCAGCCAGACCAACGGCTTTGGCTACAGCAACCTGACCTTCTCGATCCAGCCGCGCACGTTCGGCGTCAATTTCCACTTTGCAATGTAAGGAGACCCAACCGATGAAGAAGTCACCACTCTTGCTGCTACTGGCAGGACTGGCTGCCTCTCCGGCGGTTGCGGCTGTGCCCGACCCCAAGGCAGACCTTGCGCGGATCGATGCCGTGCTCGACAAGAACTACCCGCAGCTTCAGGCGCTTTATGAGGACATCCACGCGCATCCTGAAGTTGCCTTTCAGGAAACGCGCACGGCGGCCTTGCTGGCCGCAAGGATGCGCAAGCTCGGCTTTACCGTGACCGAGAAGGTCGGCGGCACCGGCATCGTTGCGATTTATCGCAACGGTGACGGTCCCACCGTACTCGTGCGCACCGAACTTGACGGTCTGCCGGTCCTGGAAAAGACCGGGCTGCCTTATGCCAGTCATTACACGCAGGAAATCGACGGAAAGGTCACGCCCACGATGCATGCCTGCGGGCATGACATCCACATGACTTGGTGGGTGGCCACGGCCGAGGCCCTGCTGGCGATGAAGGACCGCTGGCACGGAACGCTGATGTTCATCGGCCAGCCTGCCGAAGAAACCGTCAGCGGGGCGAAGGCCATGCTCGATGACGGGCTGTTCACGCGCTTTCCCAAACCCGACTATGGGTTCGCGGCCCATGTCAGCCCTGAGGCTTCCGGCAACGTGCGTTTCAAGGAAGGCACCTCTTCTTCGGCTTCGGACCAATTGCGTATTACCTTCAAGGGCAAGGGCGCCCATGGATCGATGCCCGCTTCGAGCATCGATCCGATCGTAATGGGCGGGCACTTCGTGAGCGACGTGCAGTCGATCCGCAGCCGGGAAGTCGATCCCGGGAAGTTCGGCGTCATTACCGTCGGCAGTTTCCATGCAGGCACGGCGCCCAATATCATCCCCGACACCTCGGTTCTGCAGCTTACCTTGCGTTCGCACGATCCGGAGGTGCGGCAACAGCTCATGGACGGCGTCAAGAAGACGGCCGATGCCGTGTCTGCCATGGCTGGCGCGCCCGAACCGCAGATCGATTACCTTTATGGCACCGCGGCACTTTATAACGATCCGAAGCTGGCGGACTCGGTTGCGGCCGTGGTCAAGGAGGCCGTCAGCGGGAAAGTCACGGTAGAATCGGAAGACAAGCCCGCAGGTTCTGGGAGCGAAGACTATTCGGAGTTCGTGACCGCAGGCGTGCCGTCCGTCTTCGTGGGCATCGGCGGCGTCGATGCGGATGTCCTGGCGGGATACGTCAAGAAGGGTGAAAGGCCGCCGGTGAACCACTCGCCATTCTTTGCACCCGACCCCGAACCGGCAATTCGCGCAGGTGCGCAGGCGCTTTCGCTGGCAGTGCTGACGGTGGCAGGCACCGACTAAGCCTGAATGGGGACCGCTTCTGCGGTCCCCCAATGTGGCCCTTGCATGAAAAAGCCCCGCATGTCGCAGTGACATGCGGGGCTTTCTTGTTCAATGGCTGCGCCTGTCAGGCGCCTTACCGTATTACTTGAAGACCGGCGAAAGCTTCGGGCGGTCCTTGCGGGCCGGCTTCGAGCTGGCGGTGCTGTCGGCAGTCGAAGGCGCAGCAGCACTCTTGCTTTCGGGGGCCGGGCTTGCCGTGTTGGCCGCGGGAGCTGGCATTGCAGCCGGAGCTGACGCGGCCGCGCCGGCGTCCTTCTTGCTGTCCTGGGCCGCAGGGGTCTTGGCGGTCGCTGCCTTCTTGGCAGCGGGAGCCTTCTTTGCACGGCTCTTTGCGGGGGCCTTGGTCGCCTTCTTGGCGGGCGCGGCCTTCGCTGCGGCAGGAGCTGCGTCTTTCTTGGCCTCAGGCGCGGCAGCTGCCGGCTTGGCGGCCGTATCGGCTGCCTTCGCGGCGGGGGCGCTCTTAACCTTTGCAGCCGTGGCGCTCTTGGCCGCGGTCGACTTCGCAGCAACCTTGGGCTTGCTTGCGGTCTTCTTGGCTGCGGAAGGCTTCGCCTTCGCCGGAGCCTTTGCAGGGGCCTTCGTCTTGGCCGTCGCCGGTGCGGCTTCCTTGGCCGCAGGAACGGCCGTGTCCTGGCCGCTACGGTCGATGTTCTTGGCGACCTTGCGGCGCAGTTCCGAATAGGCTCTTGCCACGATGGGGTAGTCGGCGGGCAGGTCGTAGCGCGTCTTGTATTCGGCTTCGGTCAGGCCGTGCTTGCGAAGGTGACGCTTGAGCGTCTTGAACTTCTCACCGGTGATGAGTGAGACGATGAAGTTCGGGTCGCTGTGCGATTCCTTGGCGGAAACCGCTGGCTTTACTGCAGCGGCAGGCTTGGGTGCTTCAGCGGTTTCTGCCTTGGCAGCCGGCTGCTCCGCCTTCGGTGCTGGCGCTGGTTTCGCAGCGGCGGGCTTGGTGGGCGCCTTTTCCTCGACTTTCGCCAGCGCGGGCATCGGCGCATCTTCACCGAATTCCGAAACGGCCTTGAATACATCGCTGAGCAGCGAAGGGAGCTGAGAGGCGTTCAGCTTGTTGTTGTTCACAAAGGCTGTGACAAGGTCCAGCGAAGCCTGACGTGCGTCGAAATCTGCCATATCCATCCAACTTGAAAGTAGCTCTGCACGAGCGGGAAGAGTCTCAAAAACGCGCCCATAAACACTATTGGTATATTAAGTGTCAAATATCCGATTGCATAGGGTGAAATGACCATACCTCCTACAGGTCTGCGCAGCCGGGTAAATGGGCATGAAAAAACCCGGAGGCCTGCCTTGAAGCCCCCGGGTTCGAATTTGTTTCCGCTTGGTCAGAATTCTTTGCGCACCGTCATCCCGATCTTGCGCGGACTGCCGATATTGTATCCGAGACGTGCCCGGCCGCCGCGTTCGCGATCCAGCGACATCAGGGCGTTCTTGTCCAGCAGGTTATTGACGTAGACCGACACGGACAGGCCATGGTCGAAGTTCACGCTCGTCGAGAGATTGACGAGGTCGTAAGACGGAAGGCGATAGGACCCGAAGTCATAGGCTCCGGTTCCGAAAGCACCCGTGGCGGGATCGTAGAAGATCGAATTGGTAAACGATCCTGCCCCCGGTTCCTGATCCGCAAGCTGCGTGAAGCGATTGCCGACGTGCTGGTAGCTTGCGGTAAGGGCCCAGTCGATGCCGTCGCTGATTTCGGTTTCGTAAGTGGCCGAAGCTGAAATCTGGAACTTGGGTACGGTCGGCAGGCGATTGCCCTTGCGGATTCCGGCGATGACGGCACCCGATCCATCGACGACGGTGCTGTCGATCTTGGAGTCGATATAGCTCCCGTTTACCGTCACGTCGAACCCGGTCATGAGCCGGGCGGCGAGTTCGGCTTCGACACCGGTCGTATGGGCCTTGGGGACGTTGAACAGCACGCGCGAAGAGCAACTGCCGGCATCTGCGGTGACCTGGAGATTCCGGATCTCGTTATGGAATACCGCACCGTTGAAGGTGATGCCGCCGGTATGGGCCTTGATACCGCCTTCGTAGTTCCACAGGGTTTCATCGTCGAAAGTCGGCCGGTTGCCGTAGGTCGCCGCATCCGGACCCGTCGCGCCGCCCGAACATAGCGGGATATTCAGTGGATCGTTGACGCCGCCCAGACGGAAGCCCTTCGATGCCTGCAGGTTCACCGTGACATCGGGGCTGGCTTCGTAGCTGGCGATGAAGCGCGGGGAGAAGCCGTTGGAGCTGGTCTTGTCGCCGATGTTGCGGTCGCCATTGGCAAAGATGCCGCCAGAGATGAAGTCGCGCTTTTCCTTGAAATCATAGTAGCGACCGCCCGCGGTGAGCTTGAACTGTCCCAGCTTGTAGCTTGCCTCGCCGAATACCGCTGCCTGCTTGATGATGTACGGGATGTCGGCGTTGTACGGAGAGTCCGCCGGGAAGCCGTTCGCGACCGAGGCCGAGGTTCCGGCGCCGAGAGCGGCGTCGACGATCGCATCGTAGCCGGGGGTCGGCAGGCGCTGCGCATATGTGCGGTCAACGTGGCTGTAGAAGCCGCCGAACACCCACTGGAACGGGCCGGCGTCCGTGGAAGCTAGGCGCAGTTCCTGGGTCCATTGCTTGAGCTTCGTCCTGTCGCGCAGTTCCGATGGCAGGTTCGCCAGCGAACCGTCGACGCCCAGGTCGATGGCGAAAGGCGAGACGGATACCGAGCCGGTCAGTGCCGACGCATCGCGGGCGACGAGAATATTGCGATGGATATAGGTCGTCACCGAGGTGAGGGCGATTGCGTCGGTCAGGTCCGCATTGATCGTGAGGTCCGCCAGCGTCGTCTTGTCACGGAACTCTTCACGCAGCTTGAGGTACTGGGTGCGCTCCGAAAGCGTTTGCGAGGCATCGATCAGCGGATTGTAGTAGAGGTGATAGGTGTCCTCGCGGTTGAAGCCGTTGGTCTTGATGTCCTGATAGATGATGCGCGGGGTGACCTTGATGCCCGGGCTGGGCTCCCACAACACGCTGGCGCGACCGCCATAGCGGTTGCCGTCGTTGATGTTCTTGCCCGCTGCCGGGCCGATCGCATCGACGAAGCCGGCGTAGTGTTCGGCGTAGCCCACGACCCTCAGAGCAGCCGTTTCGCCCAGCGGCAGGTTTACCGCAGCCTTGCCGTCATAGCCGACATCGCCGCCCTTCAGAACATTGGCGCCAGCTTCCACGGTGCCTTCGACAATGTCGAGCTTGGGCTGCTTGGTGATGTAGCGCACCGTGCCGCCCTCGGAACCTGAACCGAACAGCGTGCCCTGCGGGCCGCGCAGCGTCTCGATGCGGTCGAGGTCGAACAGGTCGAAGTCGGGCGTGAACAGTGACAGCGAGATGACCGACTCGTCCATGTAGACGCCCACCTGCTCCTTCACGCCGGGCTGGTCGCGTACGACCTGGCCAGCGGAGACGCCGCGGATCGATACCTGGCTCTGGCCGGGGCCGAGGTTTTGGACGGTCAGGCCAGCGATGGAGCGCGACACGTCCTCGATCGAGGTTGCGCCCGACCTGCGCATGGCTTCAGCGGTCTGGGCATTGATCGAGAAGGGTACGTTCTGGATGGATTCGTTGCGCTTGGTGGCGGTGACGATGATTTCGTTGTTGTAGGCCTGGCCTCCGTTCTGATCGGCTTGGTCCTGTGCGACCGCGGCAGCGGAAAAGGCGATCATGCTGAAGCAGACGCCGCCGATAAACATGGCCTTGTTGTGAAGTCTCGTATTCATTTCGTTCCCCTCCCTGGTGGAGAAATTATTGAATTCTATATGGTTATATTCACGAGTTTACTGGTTCCAGATCCGGTTTTCCTCCTGTGCGAGTATCTAATCCGATCTTTCGCTTTTGGCGTGTGGCAGTTGCACAGGGCTTGCGATTTTCAGCGCTCCGTTGCTTTTTCGCAACGTATCCGCGACACGCTCGTCAGGCCCACGGGAGACTTGTGGTTTGGCGGTCCTTGCGAGACTAAGGCCTGCCTCGACGATCCGGTGCGAGCCGCTGAGGCGATCGATGCGCGCGCCTACGTCGCCATCCGTTCAAGACTGCAATTGCGGGAAAACGAACTGCTGCAATGGTCGCGTAAGCGCATTGCCCAGTACAAGGTGCCGCGCATATTGCGCATCGTTCCCGGCCAGCCGCGAAGCCCGGGCGCAATGGTCCTCCCAAGACCGGATTGCGCGATTGAGCCCGGGTGGTTCTCAGGTGCCTGCTTTGGCGGCGTCCTGCGCCGGCGTGCCGCAGGCCATGCAGTAGCGGAAGAATGCCATCTTGCGGGCACTGCATTTGCTGCAGTGGTCGAAGAGCGTCATCCCGCAATGGACGCAGAAGTTGGTTTCGCTGCCTTCCATTGCAGCGATCGGGCGATCGCAGCCCGGGCAGACCTTGGCAGACATCTTCTTGAAGGCTTCGTCGTGCGAAACCAGCTTGCGGCGTTCCTCCTCGGCCTGTGCTTCCACTTCCCTGCGCTTTTCCAGGTAATGACGCATGTTCTTGATCAGGAAGTGGCCGGCAGCAACGGTAAGCAAGATGCCAACGCCGTAGCGGATGTAGCCGCCGTAGCTGGGCAGGTAAGGCACCAGTTCGACAAAGAAGACGAAGACCGCGGCAATCACGAAGCCTCGTGACAGGGGCCAATAGGCGCCCTTGCGCCGTTTGGCGACCAGCCAGGCGGCGAGCAGCAACATCGGCAGGGTCAGCGCCAGGCGCAGCAGGAATATTCGCAGTTCCTGCCAGAACAGGGCCTTCTCAAAAGCCGGATAGGCCGCGTCCTGAAGATCGGCCTGCTCCTGACGCAGCGCCGTGGCGCGCTGTTCAAGAGGCAGGCGTTCGTTCTCCAGCGTGTTGAGCCGTCCCTGGATCGCGCGTTCGTTACCCTTGAGCTGCTCAAGCTGCCGGGTGCGTTGAACCACTTCGGGGTCCTGTTGGGGATCGGTCGTCGCGGTGCGGGTCTGGATCCACGCCTGGAAAGTTTCGGTGGCGGTCTGCGAGGCGCGGCGCGCTTGCTCCAGCTGGAGCCTTGCAATCTGGAGCTTGTCGTCGATCGCCCCGCTGCGGTCTTCGGCCTGCTTCAGCTCGCTTTGCAGCTTTTCGTCCCGGGCCTTGTCGACGAACTGTTCCGGCGAAACCGTTGTTTCGACTTGAGGCAGGTCGCCGATGACGAGATTGCCGAAGCCGACAATGAAGCCGGCGAAGATGACCGAAACCGCCCAGAGTACGATCAGATAGGCCCGCTCAGGAACCCTTGCTCCCTTTATCATCTTCCAGCCTCCCGCGCCCTGTTGATAGCGCGAGGCTTATCATGGCCATCAGGACTGTAAAGGCATTCGGGCCGGCGTTAACATCGAAGGGCTGCGGGCACTCGTGTTCTTCCTGATTGTGCGTGCCGGAAAAAAGTGCCGCGCCGCGTGGATGAAATCCGGAGCGCCGCTCGTTCCTTCAGGGAAAGCCTGTCATCGAACCTGACGAAGCTTGGAACCCAATGGCCTGAGGCGCGCCCATGACGATTGCAGACACGATTACAGCAACGACTATTGCAGCCCGGTGGGGACGGCCCTGCACCAGACGTCCGACCTTTCTTGCCTAGCCGAACTGACGAGATTTTCCATGCACACCATTCAAGCGAGTGTGGCAGCCATCTTGCTGTCGCTGATGACCATGCCTGCCCTTGCTGCCGAGAGCGATGGCACGCTCCGCCCCCCGCCGCAGTGGTCGGGGGAAGTCAGTTCCGGCGTCACCTACCAGGAAGGCGATTATGGCACCGACGACAAGTTCGAAACCCTCTCGGTTCCTGTGGCGGCGGCGGTATCGAAGGGGCGGTTCCATCTGAGCGCGTCCATTCCCTATGTCCGCACGACTGCGCCGATCGGGGTCATCGTGAGCCAGGGCGGCCTGCTGGGAACCCCGCTTTTCGCGTCCGGTTCCCTGAGCCAGGAGCGCACTTCGCGTGAAGGGATCGGCGACCTTACCTTGCAGGCGGCCGTAGACCTGCCGATCGGCGATTTCGTGACCACCTGGGTAACTTCGATCAAGGTGCCGACGGCATCGAGCGCAAAGGGGCTGGGGACCGGCAAGGTCGATTACGCGGTTACCGGGCAGATCGCCCGCCCCATCGGCGCGATCACCCCCTTCGCTTCACTGGGTTACACGGTACTCGGCGAGCCCGACGGGTTCGATGTGCGCAATACCCTGAGCGGTTCGGCAGGGGCCCGCGTTGCCCTTGGCCACAGATCCTTTGCAGCCCTGTCTTATTCCTACGAGGAGTCGGCCATCGACACACTGGCCGACAGGGAGGCGCTTGGGCTTGGTATCGGTACGAAGCTGAATGACAGGATGAGGCTCAGTGTGGAAGGGGCTGCCGGGCTGAGTGAAGGCGCTCCTGCCACCAGTGTTGCCGCCCGGATCGGCTTTGGGTTCTAGTTGGCCCGCCAAACCGGATCGACGGGCCCAGATCGTCACTTTTATTATCGTGGCAATTCATTGACAAGTTCCGGGTAGGGCCACAGTTTGTGCAGAGCGCAAGTGCCCGGGTTTGCCGGAATTGAGGCGTCAGTGACCATAGATTTCCAATCGCTCATTTCGCTTTCGCCCAATCCCTATGTCCTTATGGATCGTAACGAGACGATCATCTGGATGAACGATGCCTATTTGCGCGCGACGATGCGCACCAGAGAATCGATCATCGGCCGGCGCATGTTCGATGCCTTTCCCAGCGAACCGGGCACGGAAAGCTATGAATTGCTCAGCGCTTCGTTGAAGCGCGTGGTCGAGACGGCAGAGGTCGATGAAATCGCGCTTATCCGTTACGATATCGCTTCTCCCGACGGTTCCATGGAGCAACGCTACTGGAGCGCGACGCACACGCCGCTGCTGGATAGCGACGGCAGGGTGGACGCGATCCTGCAGCACACTGTCGACGTGACCGAGTTGCACCGCCTGCGCTGCTTGCGCGACGAAAGTGGGCTGGTCCGGCGCGCCGATGCCGTGCAGCACCGTAACCTCGACCTGCAGGCCCAGCGTGCCCGGCTGACAAGGATGTTCGAACAGGCGCCCGGGTTCATGGCGGTCCTCGTCGGACCCGAGCACGAGTTCGCCATGGTCAATGCTGCCTACACGCAGCTGGTCGGGCGCGAAAAACTGGTGGGGCGCAGATTGGCCGACGCGCTTCCCGAGGTTGTCAGCCAGGGCTCGATCGCTCTTCTGGACGAAGTGCGTCTTACCGGTCGTCCGTATCACGGTCGCTCCCAGGAGATCTACTTCGAGGCGGTTCCCGGTGCACCTCGGGACCGGCGCTTCCTCGACTTCATCTATCAGCCGATTTTCGAGGACGGCGAGGTTTCGGCGATTTTCGTCCAAGGGCAGGACATGACCGAAGTGGTCGAGGCGGCCCGCCACCAGGACCTGCTGATCAATGAGCTCAACCATCGGGTCAAGAACACCCTGGCCATCGTCCAGAGCCTGGCTTCGCAATCCTTTCGCAATGTCGAGATGGCCGGCAGCGCGCGGCAGTCCTTCGAGGAACGGTTGCGGGCTCTGGCAGGTGCCCACAACCTGCTTACAGATGCCAGCTGGCGCACGACCTTGCTGGACGAAGTCGTGCGCGAAGCGACCGCACCTGCGGCCGGGGCTGACGCCTGCCGGATCGAGGCGAACGGTCCGGTCATTGCCCTTTCTCCGCGTTTGACCGTTGCCCTGACCATGGCTCTGCACGAACTCACGACAAATGCCATGAAATATGGCGCCTTGTCCAACGACGCGGGCCGGATTTGCATCGCTTGGTTCCGGGAGGCCGGGAATAGCGATTACCTTGTACTTGACTGGCAGGAACTGGGCGGACCGCCCGTAAGGCCCTCAGGCCGGAAGGGCTTTGGCTCGCGATTGATCGAACGGGGCCTGGCGGCCGAATACGGCGGCAAGGCAGAACTCGATTTTCGCGAAGAGGGCCTGCATTGCCGCATTGTCCTCTATGCCCCCGAAGTCTCTGCTGCGTGAACAGTCACGAATGCGAGGGCGGGCGTGTTATTGAAGTATTGATTAAGCAGGCGGATTGGCTTGGTATTCCGGCTTTACGCTCGTGCGGCCTGAGGTGCAGTTGATCGCGCATGCCTCGATGCGCGTGTCGTCCTGCTGCACTTCGATGCCGACCGCGGCGCGAACTTCGGCCTGTTCCGGGGCGAGGGGCGCTATGTGCTGTGCGGCTACGTACGGCAGTAGCACCCGATCCCGCATCGGGTTCGGTCAGCGCAAAGGCGCCAATCGTTCGTCCCGCAATCAAATCGGGCAGGAATCGTGCTATTTGCTCTTGGCCTTCAACCCTGAGCAAAGCTGACACAAGCAAAGAGTTTTGGATCGAGACTATGGTCGAAAGCGCTCCATCAGCCGCAGCGAGTTCCATTAGGATCAAGGCGCAGGACACGAAAGTCCGGCGCCCCTTCGCAGTGTCTTGGTGGATGCGTGAGGCTCTGTGAGCTGCCACATCGCTGTCGCTTGTGGCCAGACCGCACACCTGACCAAGCGACGAATACGGAGTTGAAGGTAGCTGCCGGATTGTCGTGCCGGGCGATTCCACGGGGCCACCCTGCGCATTGGCGCGGCGCCGCAGGAGGGTGCCAGACAGGTGCATAAAGGCTGCCTTCCATGTCTTTGTAGGGTGCGATCCGCAACGGATCGCACCCTACAGCCAAGGCGCCTGCGCAGCGCGGCCAACCGGCGAGCGCCACGCCGTCGGTCAATTGGCGGGCAAATCGGCGCGGCCATGAAACAAACGCGTCAATGATCTTTGCCCGGAAGGCGATTTCGCGCGCGGACGGTAGGTCAGGCCGTTTTGGCGTCCAGTGTTCCGGCGACCAGGTTACCTGCATGGAACACGGCCTTGCGCGGTGCGAGGCGAGCCACCGCTTCCGCCGAGCAACTTGCAGGGACTAGCACCATGTCGGCCGCATCTCCCGCTTTGGGCCAAGCCTGTCTACCCGTCGCATCAAGCGGGGTGGGGCCGCCGGTGGCGATCTTGAGCGACTGGGAGATGCCGAACTCATCGCTCCAGCGGTACAGTTCACATGCGAGCTTGGCTTTTTCCAGCACATCGCCGCTGCCGAACACCGACCAGTGATCTTCGACGCTGTCAGTGCCGGTGTACACATTGACGCCCTTGTCGAGCAGGATCGGGATCGGCATTACCTTTCCTCCGAAAGGCAGCGTCGAGGCGACCGACATATCCAGGGAAGCCAGGCGCGTAGCCAGTTCCTCCATCTCAGACGCGGGGATCGACATCAACGAGAAGGCGTGGCTGATCGTCACCTTGCCGCGCAGCGAAGGTTCGCGCTCCACGGTATCGGCGATGCGGCGGATCGCTGCGATGCCGCTGGCACCGGGCTCGTGCAAGTGGATGTCCACGCTCTTGTTCATGTCGAGCGCAATCTGCATCATCGCATCGACCGACTTTTCCATGCCGCCGTCAAGCGTGGTGGGATCGATCCCGCCTACGTGCGTCGCGCCAGCGGCCATTGCGGCGCGCATCGTCGGGATCAGGTTAGCACTGACGAAGCCGTGCTGCGGGAAGGCGACGATCTCGTGCCCGAAGCCGTCTGCGCGCTGGTCTAGCGCATGCTTGAGCAATTCGACATGCTTGGTGCCGACCACCGGATCGACGTTGCAATGGCTGCGCGCGAAGGTCGTGCCGTTGGACTGCAACAAGTCGACGAGCTTTCCGGCGCGCTCCTCCAGCGTGGGAAGCATCTGCGGTAGCAGCGTCTGCTCCAGCACGATCTGGCCGCGGATGCCGCCGGTGCGCTTGCGCGGGGGAACCCAGGGACCGCCGTAGAAAGTCTTGTCCAGATGAATGTGCATGTCGCGAAACGAGGGCAGCAGGAGCATTCCCGCGCCGTCAAGCACCGCGGTCCCGGCCGGGGCGGGTGCGTCGGCCGGGAGGATCGCGGCGATCCTCCCATCCTGCACCAGCAGCGAGGCCTTGTCTGTATCGGTGCCGACGACGTCGGCGCCTTCGCGCTTGTAGCCGGTTTCCAGCAGCACGTTGCGCAGCAGGAAGCTAGCGCCGTGCACCGCTGCGTGCGGGCCCTTATTCGCCGCCGCGAAGGCGGGCGAGGTGACTCCGGCGGCACCGGCTGCACCGGCGACCAGTGCGGTAGCGAGTATGCCTCGGCGAGAAAGCTGCATTTCGGTTCTGTCCATCATCCTGGTCCCTTACCTCAAATTCTCAGAACTTGAACCGTGCGCCGATCTTCATCTGCCACACCGACTGCGTGTTGAAGCTGGTCGCCGCCCGGCCGACGAAGCTGTCGTACTGATAGAAGTTGCCCTGCGTCGCACAGGCTCCGGCGATCTGGCAATTGCGTGCCACGACGTTGGCCGAGACATAGGGCGACGGGATCTGCTGCAACACGCCCCACTTCTTGTTGATGAGATTGCCCAGATTCTCGACGTCGAGGTAGATCTCCGCCTTCGCCCCTTCGGGGAAGAACCCGGGGATTTCCTGGCTGATGCGCATGTCGATGGTGGTGATCGCCGGCGCCTTGAAGGCATTGCGCGGAGTGATCTTGCCCGCGTACTTGAGCAGGCCGTTGTTCTTGAGGAAGGCATTGAACGCCTGCAGGTCGAAGCCGGCGCCATAGGTTACGATCGGATCGCTGCCCGCGGTCACCTGGCCGCCCACCGTCTGCGGTACGTAAAGCAGCTGGCGGTTGCGGGTGGCCAGTGCGCCGTTCTCGCCAACCAGCATGTCGGCGGCCATGTTGGCATTGGCGCCTACGTCGAAGGTATAGCTGAATACCTGGCCCGAGCGGCGCTGACCGAACAGCGTCAGTCGCGTGCGGTTGTCGCCGAAGAAGGCATGCGAATAGCTGATCGACAGCTTGGACAGGTGGCGGAACTCGTAGTTCGAGGTGGCCAGCGCCGGATCGTTCGGATCGGAGGTCGCCACGCCGCTGTAGTTTGAGGAGGCCACGGTAGTAATGCCGGGGTTGATGTCCTTCGAACGGATGTAGGTATGCGAGAACATCGCCTCCAGTCCGGCGAGCGGGCCTTCCCGCCAGTTCTTGGCAAGCGCCAGGCCGACCTGGTTGCCATATCCCTTCTTGGTATTGGTCACGAGGATGTCGTTGCGGTTCTCACGCCCAGGCAGGAACGTCGGGCGGCCGTCCGGTGCGGGCGGTCCCTGATTGGCGTCGGCATAAAGTTCCTTCCACGCGACCGCGTTCTGCACTTCGGAGTGAATGAATTCGCCGGCTATGCGCCAGCCGTTGCCGAAGGCGCCCAGATCGAATTCCTTCTGCGCGCCTATCGACATCTTCCACGTCGACTGCGGCTTGAAGTCCTTGTCGAGAGCGTTGATCAGCCCTTGCCCGAGCGCAGCGCTGGCGGAATTGGCCTGCTGCAGCGCCGGATTAACGTTGAAGCCGTCGACGTTATTAAGGCTGGCGAGGCACGCCGCGCTGGCCGTGTCGTTGCGGGTGCATGTGACGTTACCCAGCATCTGCCCGGTGTTGTAGTAAGTGTTGGCCGTCCATACCGTCGGCGAGCCACCGCCGAACAGGCCGATGCCACCATAGACGGTCAGTGTCGGATCGGGTTTCCAGTTGAAGCCGAAGCGTGGTTGCAGCAGGTGCTTGCCGTCGAGGTTCTCGGTGTTGGAGATGCCGTAGCGCGCCATCACCAGCGGGTTCTCGTCGGGGCGGTCGGACTGCTCGAAGAAGTCGTAGCGCAGGCCTGCCTTGACCGTCAGTTCGGGAAGCACCGCCCACTCGTCCTGTAGGTAGATCGTATTGGTGGTGGTACGCAGGTTGAACCCTGCATCTGCCTTCTGGTTGCTTGCCGCATTGGCGTAGCTGACCGACGATGCATTGCCCGCCCGCAGATCGTCCAATGAATTGAAGACGTAGGAACCGTTCGCGTTCTGGACGAAAAGGTCCCAGATCTTCAGCATTTCGCGCTCGTAGCCGGCGGTGATGCGATGCGATCCGGCGGTATACGTTGCCTTGGCGCGGTATTGCTGAAGATAGGTGGTCAGCTCGTTGGCCTGATAAGAGGCGTTGGTGCCGGCATAGATGCTCGGTCCCGTGGTGGTACCGTTGAGATAGACGCGGAACTGCGCGAAATCGTTACCCGCCAAGGGATGGCCGGGGTTGTCCATCTTCTTGTAGGATGCGCTGAACTCGGTGCTGAAATTGTCGGTCCAGTCGGAGAAGACCTGCGCCTTGTATACCTGCAGGTTGTTCTGCCGTTCCACCAATTGCGACAGCAGGCCAAGCGACGTGCTCGAACCCGTGAGCGTGTTGCCGATGGCCGAGACCGAGGAGCCCTTGGTCTCTTGGTAGGATACCGTGGCGCGGTGGCCCGGCGCGATGTTCCAGTCCAGCTTGCCGAAGAACTTTTCGTCCCGCACGGGCAGCTTGGTAGCCTCGTAGCCGAGCGGATCGTAGCCGTACCGGTCCTTCAGGATCTGGCGCACCTCGTTGGCCTGCTCGACGCTGACGCCGGGCACCTGATTGGCGAAGTCTGAGCCGGTGGGGCCGACCAGTGAGGGTTCGGAGCGGCTGAATTTCTCGTAGTTCAGCGTGAAGAACAAGGTGTCCCTGATGATCGGTCCCGTTAGCGTGGCGCCGAAAGTCTTCTCGGTGAACTTGCCGGTCAGGCGACGGTTCTGGCGAGACCCCTCCTGGAAATCGGTGTAGCCGAACGAGCTGCCCTGCAGCGCATCGCCGGTATATTCATAGAAGACTTGACCGTGGAAGCTGTTGCCGCCCGACTTGGTCGTGGCGTTGAGCGTGCAGCCGCCGAACGCGCCGTAGTTCACGTCATACGGCGCCAGTTCGACACCCAGCGTCTCGATCACGTCGATCGAGATCGGTGAGCGCTGGGTGGGATAGCCGTTGGCCTGGAGGCCGAAGTCGTCGTTCTGACGCACACCGTCGATGGTGAGCGAGTTGGTGCGGTTGTTCGCGCCGCCACAGACCAGCGCATCGCTGTTTGATGGGTCGACTGCGACGAACGGGTTCATCCGTGCCAGATCCTTGAGGTCGCGGCTGATCGATGGCGCGGCCTCGATCTTCTGCGCCGAGAAGTTCGAGCTGGGCCCGGTTTTGAGATCGCCGCCTCCGAACGAGGAGCCGCTTACCACGATCTCGTTCACCTCGCCCATTGAGAAGTTCGCCTGGAAGGCATCGCCGGTGTTGATCGCGGCAACGTCCACTGACTTGCTGCCGAAATCAAGCGAGGTCGCAGTGATCCGATACGGGCCACCCGGGCGCAGGTTGCGCACGGCATAGACGCCGTCGTCGCTGGTAGTGGCGGTGGTCGTTGTGCCCGACGGGACGTGGACGATAGCGACCGATACGTCCCCCAGGGGATTGCCCTCCGGATCGGTCAGGCGGCCGTTGATGGCGCCAGTGATCACCTGGGCATGTATCGCGCTGGGAACGATGAGCGCGATCCCCATCGCACTCAGAGAAAGACCGGCAGCCAGCTTCGCAATACGCATGATCGTTACCCTCATGATTGATCGAAATTGCGACCGGAGGTGGTGCGGCGGACTGTTGCCCTGCCGACACCCGGCGACCTGATCGCTTGTTGCGAATCATGTCATAATCGCAACTTCGTCGATGATCCAACATTAAATCGTCGACGATCTATGATATTTTCGAGAACATTACTTTCTACGGCTTGGCTGGGCTTCAGCTTGGCGCAACCTTTCCGGATCCAATCACTGATCGTCGGGTCGGAACGATCTGAAAGTTATATCGTTGACGATATATCTCCACGTTGCAGGTTGGGTTGGCCGTGATCTGCGGCGGCTCACGGCAGTGCTCCAGGCATCTGGTGTGCGGTGAAGCGTAGTTAGGGATGGGGTCGGGCCATGACCGGATCGGGCGAGGGCGTCATTCTACGGTTCGATTGACGAGCTTTGACGAGGCCGCGCATTATAGGTGACGGACTGCCGGTGGGGCTGGGCCGTCAGAGATGCCTGGTCTCGAGAACACCATGTGGTGCCCGGTCGATCGCGGCTTTCGCGCCTCTTCCTAAGGCCGAGCGGCAGTGTCGTGCCGCCGTCATGTATTTGTGAGGCAAGCATTTCGAAGTCCATTTGGACGACGAATTCTCTCGAACCTAGGATGCTAAAGGCGCGATGAGTCTCTCGACCAGCTTATAGTGTAGATCGGCGCCGATTGCCTTGAAAGCGATGTGGGTGGCCGTGCCGAGGATTGGGTTAAGTGCTCATCCCAGGTTCAACATCTGCGCGAGGGTCTGTGTCGAGCCGCTGCGGTCGAGGCTGATATTGTCCTCCAGTGCTCGCAGATGGCGGCCCATCTCGGCACGTGCCGAGGCGACGTCGCCTTTCTCCATGTAGTCGACGATGCGGCCATGCTCCGCATGTTCGCATGCAGTGTTGCCAAGTGGCTGATACAGCGCAACGATCAGCGAACAGCGCGTCATCAGTTCGGTGAGGTAGGCGGTGAGGATCGGGTTGTCCGCGACCGCCGCGATCCGCAGATGGAATTCGCGCGCGCAGGCGGCCCAGGTGGGCTGGTAGGGGTTTTGCGTTAGCTCGTGTTCGCTCGCCAGCAGTTGGCGCAGATCGGCCAGGTCTTGTGCGGTGCGGCGCCGCGCCGCGATCTCGACGATGGAGACCTCTAGCGCGCGGCGCGCTTCGAAGATCTGCCGCGTTTCCTCCGGCGTAGGCGCTGCGATGACGGCGCCCTTGTTGGGACGCAGTTCGACGATGCGGTCGTGCTCCAGCCGCTGCAGCACCTTGCGGATCACCGCGCGCGAAACCTTGAAGAGCTCACACAGTGCCGGTTCGGGTAGCTTGGTCCCGGGCACCAGCCGCTGGTTGAGCACGCTGTCAAACACCGTCTGATAGATGTGCTGCTCGACATCGACGCCATGCGCCGCGACACCCGCGCCCAGATTTGGCGCGGCCTCGGCTTTGCGAGCCCGGCGACGAGGTGAAGTGGCAACGCGGCCTTTGTTTGACAAGTCGTTGCTCTGCTTCATGATCCAAAACTACCTTCCTGGTATATCGCCATCCTCAGGTCCCGACGCTTCACTCTCAAAATCATCGGCGAATGCATCGTACGTCTTTTTGCACTGAATCGCGATCAGAATGCAAGAAAAATAATCTACGATCATTGGTGTTAATCGTTGACGTTTTATGCATGGGATTGTCGCGAAGGGGTGGCGAATTGACTCGGTAGTGCCGGGGGACACTCTTCATGAAAGGAAGCGTCACGGCAAGTATATCGACCAACAAGTTTAGACCAAAAGGTCGTGAGCAGGCGGTCCGTATGGTGCGGGATCACACCGGCAACCATCGGCCTCGCTGGCGGGTGTCAGCCCGTCACCTCATCCAGGACTGATGCGTTGTACCCCCGCCGAGGGCGCAGACCCGGCGCGCTGCGCGGCGACCTCTGCAAGCTCGTGTCCATGCGCTGGCCGGGCCGATCACGTTGGAGGGCAGCAGCGATATGGACACGTCGGTGTGATGCATCGAGACGGCTAATTGCATAGAGCGAGCCAACGGTCCCATTCGGGAAGCGGCTTGACTTTCGACGCCAATCTAGGGGCAGGACCCCTTGAGGCGAGTTGGATCATCGTGAGGGGATAGTCTTCAGTCTGGTTCGCTAGGCTTCGTGATCTTTGCCATGCGGGCATTGTACTTCACCGTCTTGACTGCGATCGAAGTCTCCACATGGTGGACCCCCTTGATGGAGAGTATCTGGTCAGACGCGGTCTCCACCAGCATATCGAGTTCTTCGAACAGGCACATCGCGGTGATGTTGAACTGTCCCATGGTCAGCAGCACCGCATTGATCAGGGGCAGTTCGGAAATGGCCTGCGCCACTTCACGAACGCGGTCTACCTCTGCCTGGACATTGATAAAGGCGAGGCGCGACTTGCGGGCGATCTCATATCCCGTGATTGCCGTGAAGGCGAGGAGGCCATCCTGCTGAAGGCGCTTGATGCGGCCGCGAACAGTTCCTTCGGTGACGCCAAGTTCGGTCGCAAGGCGGCGGTTCGATACCCGCGCGTCGTGCGCCAGAAGGCGGATCAGGTCCTGATCGAGCTGGTCGAGCATAAAGTCGGACATGGGCTCAGCGCTCTCCTTCGATTGGAGCGACTTCAAACTGGTACTTGACGACATCGACAACAACGGCAGGTGTCATCGATCGGATTCCGCGGACATTGGCAAGATTATCGAAAAGGAACCCGTTGAGGTCCGCAAAGTCGTGCAGCGCTACCAGAACGTCAATGTCGTAGCGGCCGGTCACGAGGTGTACCGCGAAGATCTCGGGCAGGTTCGACAAATCCTTGGCGACTTCCGAAGCGGGGCGGCCGTCGATCTCGATCGCGATCTTCATGAGCACGTTGAAGCCATGGGCCGCGAAGTCGGACACGCCGACGACGCGCAACTGGTTTGCATCCTCCATCCGCTTGATGCGGGTGGAGACGGTCGTCGCGGTCAGGCCCAGGGCCTCGGCAATCTGCTGATTGTTGGCCCGTCCGTTGAGGCGGAGTTGCTCGACGATCGCGTGATCGGTCGCATCGAAACTGATCGACTGGTTCATGTCGCCCGAAATTGCCCTAATTGCTTTACGCCCGGATGCTTTGCGCAAGGTGCCTCCTTCGTCAATCGCGACACGCGCTTTTTTCTGTTCTCCGGTCGGTGTTTGCCCGGGAATATCCTTGCCCTTGACGCGTTTCGCGGTTCCGGGGCGATCATCCATGCTGCATCTCGCGATGCTCTTCCAAGCGGAGTCCGCTGCTCAATTGGGCGACTGCGTCGGCTGCGCCGCGCATGGCGCCTTCAATGTAAGTGACACCCGTGGCATCGCCGAAGACGTGGACTTTCATCCCCGCCGTCTCGAGTGCTTCGGCAAGTGACGTATCGCCATGTGCGCCGCGCGCGACGATGACGTTGCCGGCGCGCACCGACTGCGCGTGGCCTTCGGCGTCGGTGAATGTCACGCTGTCCTTGCGGATCGCTATCTCGGAAACCCCGGAATGAAGACCCACGCCGTGTTCGGCGAGTTCCGCCAGAATGCGCATGCGGCGCACCAGCATCAGGCCCTTGCCCATCCGCGGCGCTTCGTCGATCACGTGGACCTTGCGGCCGCGCTCCATCAGGAATTCGGCCAGTTCGAGGCCGACCAGTTCGCCGCCGACGATTGCGATGTCGTCGGCCAGCGGCATCCATGCGTGGGTGGCCTTGCGCACCAGCGAAAGGTTTGCCGTTGCGCCGGTCGCGGCGCCGATCTTCGTTGCCATGCGCGAGAAAAGGGAGGTCTTGCGCTTCAACTCCGAGGTGGTCTCGCCCAGCATCAGGTTGCGCATGTCGTCGCCCGAATAGACGTGGTCGAGGTCATTGCCGGGAAGCGGCGGCATGTCGCGCACTGCGCCTGTCGCAACGAGAACGGTATCGACGCCCATCCCGCGCAGCAGTTCAGGGGACGCAACGGTCGAAAGCCTGATTTCCACGCCCGCCTCGGTGACCTGTCGGCGCAGCCAGTTGAGCAGCCGCTCGTTCGGCTCATAGGCCAGCGAGGCGAAGCGCAGCGTGCCGCCGAGGCGATCCGACTTCTCGATCAGCGTGACCTTGTGGCCGAGTGCAGCAAGGCGGCGTGCCGCTTCCATGCCGCCGGGGCCGCCGCCCACGACGGCGATGTGACGAGCGGATTTAGCGGGAGCCGGCTCACCCTGGTACTCGCGGCCGAGCTGCGGGTTGACGGCGCAGCGTACCATGTCGCCCATGTAGATCGCCGAGATGCAGGTATAGCAATAGATGCACGGGCGCACTTCGTCGGGTGCGCCGCGCGTCAGCTTTGCGGGCAGGTGCGGATCGGCCAGCAGCTTGCGGCCCATGGCGACGATGTCGAGTTCGTTCTTGCCGATCGCCTTGTCGGCGACTTCGGGCTCGATGCGGCCTGAGCCGATTACCGGGATCGAGACGACCGACTTGATCCTCGCGACCGCATCCAGGTTCCAGCCCTCGATGTGCGGCGTGTGCGATTCCGAATGAAGCTTGCCCAGGTCGGTATTGTGATAAGCAGTGACGGTAATTGCGTCGGCACCGGCCTCCTCGACAATTTGCGCGAATTGCTGTGCAAGCTCGATGGTGATTGCGTTTTGCTTGCCGATTTCGCGCGAGTCGATCTTCATCCAGACCGGGAAGTCCGGCCCGACTTCGGCGCGCACCGCACGCAGGACGTCGAGCGCGAGACGAGCGCGGTTTTCGAGGCCGCCGCCATATTCGTCGGTGCGGTTGTTCGTATAGGGCGAGACGAACGAGGAGAGCAGGTAGCCGTGGCCGCCATGGATTTCCACGCCGTCGAATCCGGCCTGCTTCGCGCGCCGTGCACCATCCGCGAACTGGCGGACGACGAGGTCGATGTCGGCCTTCTCCAGGACTTTGACCTGCGGGACTGGCAGCCCCTGCATCCCGGCGCGTTCCTCCATCAGGAAGTAGTCGGTGAAATTGGCCTTCGGGGCGGGCGGGTAGGCCGGGGCCCAGAGCTGCTCGCCATGGGCAAAGGCGGAATAGGCTGCGACAAGGCCGCCGTGATGGAGCTGCGCGGCGATCTTTGCGCCGTGCGCGTGGACGCGGCGCGTCAGTTCGGTGAGGCCGGGCACGAAGCGGTCATCCGAGATCGCCGTCTGGTTGACTGAAACCCCGCCCGTAGGCCAACCGACCCCGGTTACGCCGGAAATGATGAGGCCCGCCCCGCCCTTCGCCTGCTCCTCGTGGTAGGCGATCAGTCGCTCGCCTACGGTGCCATCCGCCTCGGACAGACTGACGCCCATGGCGGTCACCGCGATGCGGTTGCGCAGCGTCATTGCGCCGATACGACCTTCCGACAGCAGATAGGGAAACTGATTGGATGACATTAACTGGTGCTCCGCCTCTCGTGGGCTGGCCTTGCCGGTACGCCCTCTCCTCGCCGCGATCCGTTCGTCACGGCCCGCTTTGTTGAAGGTGGTATCGGTGCGATCACCAAAACGCAATAAATAAGCTTACTAATCACGCAAAATGACCAGTAATGTGATCGCATACAAGAAATCGCGTATTGCGTATCGGATTGGTCTACGCTCAATTATCCGCGCATTCGACGCGCCCCGGCACGGCCGGGGCTGCTTGGTGAGGAGAGATTGTCCATGAAGGAAAGGCTTGAAGGCAAAGCCATTGTCGTTGTAGGCGCGGGCACGGGTATCGGAGCCGCTACGGTGAGGCGCCTGTGCCTTGAGGGCGCGCGGGTCTGTGCGGCCGATATCAACCTCGATGCCGCTGCGGCGGTGGCCGAGGAAATGGTCGCGGAGGGCCGTGAGGCCTTCGCGGTGCATGTTGACATTGCCGAGGAAGCATCGGTCCGCGAGGCATTCGCAGGCGCGATGGGCGGATTGGGCAGGCTCGACGGCGTGCATGTCAACGCGGCTGATCTGCGCACGATATTTGCCGACAGCGACGCGTTGGATGTCGACCTTGGCGTGTTCGACCGCACGATCGCGGTGAATTTGCGCGGGCATCTGCTGTGCACGCGCCAGGCATTGCCCGCACTGCGCAAGTCCGGGGGCGGGGCCATTGTCTATACCTCGTCCGATGCCGGCGACGCTGGGGAGCCGGAGCGCCCCTCCTACGCCATGTCGAAAAGCGCGCTCAATGCCCTTGTACGCCATGTCGCCAGCCGTTGGGGCAAGGAAGGGATAACGGCCAATGCGGTCGCGCCGGGTTTCGTGATGACGCCGGAAATGATCGCGGGCGGACAAGTGCCGGAGCCGTGGATCGCGCATTGCCTTCAAGGCGTCCATTCAACGCGCCTGGGCAAAGTCGAGGACATCGCCGCGATGGTGGCGCTGTTGCTTTCGGAGGACGGGCGCTGGGTGAACGGTCAGGTGATCCATGTGAACGGCGGTGCGTTTTACCGCTGATCTGTGGCCTGGCCGCTTATCCGGAAAGGTGAGCGATGAGCGTGACGAGCTGCGCCTGGCGCCTCACTCCGGTCTTGGCGAAGACCGAGCGCAGCTGCACTTTTGCAGTGTTGTGCGCGATGCCAAGCGAGTGCGCCGCGTTCACCAGCGATTCCCCGCCCGCGATTGTCGAGGCGAGCCGCGCTTCGGCGGGGGTCAGGCCGAAGAGTTCGCGCAGGACCTGGGGTGATGGCAGTTCCTCGTGACCGGGTTGCGAAAGGAGGAGCGCCAGCGCGCCGCTGCCCGAGCCGACGGCCGGGACGTCGATCGGCCGCGCCGTCGCCATGAGATCGCCGTTGACGGGTCTTTCGATGCGAAAGCGGGTCGGTCCGTCGCTGTAGTTTTCCGTCAGCATCGTATCGATACGCCGGGCATCGGCGGCATTGTCGAATGTCAGCCACTGGCCGGAAAGGTGAACGCCTTCGCCCTCGTCCAGAAGTTGCTCTGCCAGCGGGTTCCTGCTCACGACGTGGCGGTCGCGGTCGAGGACGACCAGCCCTATGCCCATGCCTTGCGCTGCCGAGTGGAAAGCGCCGTGCTGTGCGCCGGCAAACTGGAGTTTCTCGAACAGGGCGATAGCAAGGCGCAGATGCGGCACGAGCCCCTGCATCTTCGCTATATCGTCGGGACGGAACTCCGGCTCTGTTTCGATGCGGGTGACGCGAAAGCGTGCTTCGAAGCCGCGGGGAAAGCGCAGGTCAACGCCGATCACCTGCGCGCTGTGCGCTTCGCGCATGTATCCGCTGAAGGTTTCGTAGGTTTCCTCGGGCAATCCGGCAAGGAAGCCGCGATAGGTCATGACCTCACCTTCGGGGAGGCCCCGGAACGGGTCCTGCGCGAAATAGGTTCGAATGTAGTCTTCACTGCGCTGCGGGTCCGCGCCAGGCGTGATGAAAGTGGCGGGCATTTCGTTGCCCGGCGTGGTGATGATCAGCGTCGCGTAAGTCGCTTCCATCCACTCGGCCAGCGCCTTGAGAAAGGCCTGCCACGGGCGTTCGTCATCGATCCCGCCATAAAGCGCGGCAAGCAGGTTCGAGAGGGCGAGCGCTTCGTCCTTCATGCCGCGATCCATAACGCGAGAAGGGGCGCGGGGACCAGTCCCCCACGCCCCTTTCCGGAATGCTGTGCCGGGCTTCAGCCGACTTCGGCGAGGGCCTTGGCCTTTACTTCGGCCTGCGCGCGGAAATGCGGGATGACCTTGTCGCCGATGTTGGTGATGGTCTCCATGATCTTGTCGTGCGGGATGCCGCCCATCTGGAAGATGAAGAGGATCTCATCGGCGCCGGCGTCGATCAGGCGTTGAACGTAGCGGATACAGTCGTCGGGGGTGCCGTAGGCGTCCTGCGCGATGGTGTAGTTCGACAGGTGCTCGTCGCCGACCGGGATTGCTTCTTCGGAGAGATAGGCAACGGTCTGCTGCTTTTCCTGTTCGAGGATGGCGGCCTGCTCGTCGCCGCTGAGCTGGTCATCGACGGTCGGCTTGGGGCCGCCCTGATACCAATAGGCAATCGACTCGGCGAAGAATCGTTGGCCGCGCAGGCCGATCTTGCGGGCTTCCTCGCGGTCGTCGAGCACGGTTGCGGCGCAGAGCGCGGCCAGGTGCTCGGTCGGACGGAAGCCGACCTGGTCCTCGGCCTTGCGGTTCCGGAACGCCTCGCGGTAGATCGCGTTCTTCTTGGCGATCTCGTCGGGACCGGAGAAGCCGAGCACGAGCGCGCCGATGCCGCGGGAACCGGCCGCCACCAGCGTGTTCTCGCGGGTGCAGGCCATGTACATCGGCGGATGCGGGTCCTGATAGGGCTTGGGATGGATCGGGCGCTTGGGAATCTTGATGTATTCGCCGTCGTGCTCGATTTCGTCCTGCACCATGATCTTGGGTATCAGGTACATGGACTCGTCGATCATCGGCTGGAGGTCGGCGAGGTCATAGCCGAAGGTGCCCGCTTCCTGCTGCGTGCCGCCCTTGCCGACGCCGAAGTGGAGGCGGCCCTGCGAGAGGATGTCGAGCGTGGCTATGCGCTCGGCGACCTTGACCGGGTGGTTCATCGCGGGCGGCAGGCAGACGACGCCGTGGCCGACATGGATGCGACTGGTCGCGCCGGCGATGAAGGCCAGCACCGTCTCGGGCGCGGACATGTGGGCATACTGGGTGAGCGCGGTGTGCTCGACGCACCAGATGCAGTCGAACCCCTTTTCCTCGGCCAGCTTGGCCTGCTCGACGATCTGGAGAAACACCGCCTGCTCGTTCTCGCGGCTGGTGTCCACCATCTGGGCTTCGTAAATGATCGAGAATTTCATCTGTCGCTTCTCTCCCGCCCCGTAAAATGGGCCTTTGTTCTGGTTGCCGGGAGACAGGCTAACGGGTCGCCGAGCTGCACGCATAACCCAATCAGGTTATGAATCGCGTTGTCTCGGCGCGGTCTTGTTCTGCACCTTCTCTTAGCTCGAATGGGTTATGCGGAGCTTTCTTCCTCGATGTAGAAAACAGTCCAAGAGCAACGTTTCCGGGACGAGGATTTATGACTGCAACGAATGGCAAGCGAAGCGTGAAGACCGCGATCATCGGCGCCGGCATGGCCGGCATCCTGGCCGCGATCAAGCTGCGTGAGCGGGGCGAGGAATTCGTCGTTTTCGAGAAGGCCGAGCGCATCGGCGGAACCTGGCGCGAAAACCGCTATCCGGGGCTGACCTGCGACGTGCCCTCGCATGCCTACACCTATTCCTTCGAACCCTATCCCGACTGGAAGGCCAACTTCGCTGGCGGGCCGGAAATCCAGTCCTATTTCGAAATGGTCACCGATAAATACGGCATTCGCCGCAATATCCGCTTCGGCTGCGAGGTGACTTCTGTCGATTGGAGCGAGGACAGCTGTCTGTGGACCGTCACCTTGGCTTCAGGCGAAACTTACGTCGCCGACGCCGTGGTCGCCGCGTCGGGCGTGCTGCATCACCCCAACATTCCGCAGATCGAGGGACTCGACAGCTTCGAAGGTCCTGTCTTTCACACCGCCCGCTGGGATGACGATGCGCCGATCGATGGCGCCCGCGTCGGCCTGATCGGCTGCGGCTCGACCGGCATCCAGATCGTCACCGCGATCAACAAGCGCGTCGAACGCCTCGTTCATTTCCAGCGCAGCCCACAGTGGATCCTGCCGGTCGAGCAGTTCGAGTTCACCGACGAGCAGCGCGCGGCATTTCGCGCCGATCCCAAGTTGATCGATGCGATCCGCTACAGCGACGAATATATCGGCGCGGTGCTGCGCTTCACCAAGGGGATCACCGAAGTCGACGGCCCGGAAATGACCGCGATCGAGGATCTGTGCCGCGAGAACCTGGAGAAGTCGGTCCGCGATCCGGATCTGCGCGAGAAACTGCGGCCCGATTATCGCGCGGCGTGCAAGCGCCTGATCTATTCATGGTGCTATTACGAGGAAGTGCAGAACCCGTCCGTTTACGTCGAAACCGGCGGCATCGAACGCGTCGAACCCAAGGGCGTGCGCATGAAGGACGGCACCTTTCACGAACTCGATACGCTCGTGCTTGCTACCGGCTTCCGTGCGGACCGCTTCATCCGTCCGGCCGGAGTGACCGGGCAGGGCGGGCGCACGCTCGACGACTTCTGGGCGGTCCGTCCCAGCGCCTACTATGCCGTGGCCATTCCCGGCTTCCCGAACTTCTTCATGCTCAATGGACCGACGGGGCCGGTCGGCAACTTCTCGCTGATCGACATTGCCGAGCGGCAGTGGGGGTACATCGACCAGCTCATGGACCGCCTGCGCAATGGCGAGGCGCGCTATATCGCACCGAAGGCCGAAGCTCACGCCGATTATGAGGAGCGGCGCATTGCCGCAGCCAAGACGACGATCTTCGGATCGGGCTGCTCGAGCTGGTACCTCGATGCGACCGGTGTGCCTTCGAGTTGGCCTTGGGGCTACCAGGACTTCGCCGATGCGATGGTCGCGCCCAAGTTCGAGGATTACGCTCTCTCAGCCTGAGTGGGGACCTATCGGCGCCGTGCAAACGGCGCCCCCTGCTCGGGTAAGGGGCCGGATATGCGATTTGTCCGGCCCCTTTTTCCTATCCGCGCTGGGAGGAGATGTTGCCGCCGTCGACCACGAGTTCGGCCGCGGTGATGTAGCTTGCCTCGTCCGACAGGAGGAAACGCACGACCCGGCCGATTTCCTCTGGATCGCCCAGCCGTTCCAGCAGGATGCGGCGCTCGAAGTAGCCCTTTTCGAGGTTGTCGACTGCCGGGCGCATCATCGGCGTCAGGATCTGTCCTGGCGAGACCGAGTTGATCCGGATGCCGTCGCGCGCGAGCCTGTCGGCCAGTGAACGCACCAGCGAGAGCATGCCGCCTTTCGCCGCCGAATAGATCGGATTGACCGCATTGCCCAGCGTGGCATTGATCGAGGTGATGGCGACGATCGCCGAGCCGGGATTGCCGGCAAGGTCGCCCACCATCGCCTGTGTCATGAAGGCGAGCGCGCGCAAGTGGATGTCGATCCCGGCCTGCCAGTTGTCGATTGTTATACCTTCAAGTGAACCGGTATCGACGATACCCGCGCAGTGAACGAGGCCGCCCAGCGGTGGCAGTGCGGCACGGCAGCGATCGAGCGCGCTCGCGAAGTCGTCGGTGCGGCGCATGTCGACGCATTCCACGTGGCACCGGGTTCCGGTCTCGTCGCGGATCTGCGCGGCGGCACGCTCCAGCGCTTCCTCGTTGATGTCCCAGATGGCGACCGGGCGGCCGACCGCAGCAAGCGCACGGGCAGAGGCAAGGCCAATGCCCGAGGCGCCGCCGGTGATGACCACCGACGACTGCGGGCTTCCCAGAGCAGGGGCCAGATCAGGGGGGCGATTGTTCGTCATGTTGAATGCCTTTCACTTTTCGCAGGTAGTCCTGCTTGTTGTCTTTTTCCGTCAGGAAGTGGCGGCGCGGGGCTGTCCTCAACGCTGGCGGGAGAGGCGGCTCACCAGCGCCTTCGCCGCGTTCTGGCCTGTTCTGGCATTCGAGCCATAACCCAACTGCATTACGGAGATGGTGATGGAATCGCGCACTGCGACCGATTCGTCGTCTTTCTGCGCAGGCGTCGGCTTGGCCTGGTTCATGTCGATCACGATGCCGGGCAGGGCGACATCGCCGGCGCCGAGCGCCTTGGCCATCGGCGACTGGCTCATGTCCTCGACGAAATGGACGCCATAGGCGTCGTATGTGCCGACCCGGGTGAGCTTCCAGCGGGCATTCTCGAGCTGGTGCGGGAAATTGACGTTCAGCGAAGTGCCGGTGGGAAGCAGCGGTTTGTTGCTCGCCTGCTTTTCCAGCGCATCGAGCAGCTTGACCGAGAGCGATGCGATCTCGGCCGACTGCGGATTGGCGAGCGTCTTGTTGTCGGCTGTTTCCTCGCCGGCGCTCAGCGCGATCGCGGGAATGCCGCGGGCCGAAGCGTACTGGACGACATTGACCGTGCCCGAGCTGACGATGATGCTGCCGATATTCTGCCCTTCGTTGGGACCGGACAGCACGAGGTCGGGCGCATGGCCCCAGCGCTTCTGCGCCAGGACGTCAATTCCGTAAAGCAAGGCCATGACCGGCGTGCCGTCGACGTAGTGGAAGTCCTGCTTCGCTATGCCCGGGCGCTCGATGGGTCCGACCGCGGGCGCGCCCTTGGGAGCCGCGCCGTTGTGGCAGTCCTGAGCCAGCGGACCAAGGGGGCGCAGGAACTTGACCGCTGCGCCCATGCCGCTCTGGCCCGTGCAGGGAACCGAGACGATCACATCGTCGCCGCGCGATTTCAGGGCGTTGTAGAGCGCAATGACATTGCTGGTGAGCCCGTCGTCGTTCGCAATGACGATGTTGCGGGCATCCGCGGCTTGCGCCGCCAGCAGGAGGAAGGGAAGGCACGCGGCCCCCAATCGCTTGTGCATCAATGGTCCTTTCAGGAATGAAGCCCCGTGCGGCTTTATTTTGCCGGGGCGGTATCTCTCGCGCTTGTTATCCTGCCGGGGCATCGCACAGCACCGCGGCGCGGATCAGCCGCCCCAGCAGTGCGCGATATTCCGCCAAAGTTTCGGGATCTGATGGCTCGTAGAAACGCTGCTCGCCGATCAACGTGCTGTTGTTGACGTAGAACAGGATGCCCCCGGACACGCCATTCAATACGAACATCGGCGATACGGGGCGGAAACGCCCGGATTCCACGCCTTCGGTCACGATGTCTTCCAGAATGTCTAGCGCGACGTGGGAGAATTCGATGGGATTGCCCTGGCGCGGTCGTACGTCCGCGATCAGGCGCTGGATGATTCGCGCCGCCGTCGGCCTGGCGACAATGAAGTCGAGCCAGGCATCGGTCAGCGCCAGCAGCTTTTCGAGGGGGCCGGTGACGCCCTCGAGCCGCTCGCGGGAGAAGTGGTGCATCGCCTCGAAGATGTCCGCCTCGACCGCGTCATAGAGCTCCTGCTTGCCCGCAAAGTAATAGACCATCGAGGGACGCCGGACGCCCACGATGGCGGCGATGTCCTCAAGCCGGGCTTCGCCATAGCCGACTTCGGCAAATACGGTTTCGGCCGCCTTCACGATCGCTTCGCGAGTCGCTTTTCCCCGCTGGTGCCTGATTGCCTTCATTTCCCGTCCAATTTGGCCCGTTTTCTGGCCGAAAAGGCCACTTTGATAAACCCACTTGCCTTTCTACCTTCATGTAGGTAGAAAATCAAATGCGTACTATATCATATATATTTCTACGCAATGGGAGGGTAAATGGTTATGTCGCTTAACGTACGCACATTCTTGCTCGCAGGAGTGGCAGGAATCGCATTCGCGTCGCCGGCAGTCGCTCAGGAAGCCGGCAGCCGCGACGGACTCAATGAAATCGTCGTCACCGCCCAGAAGCGCGAGGAATCGCTTCAGGACGTTCCGGTGTCGATCGTCGCGCTAGGTCTGCAGGATCTTGAGAATAAGGGAATCTCGGACCTGACCGACCTCAGGACGCAGGTTCCCGCGCTTCAGGTCACGCCGCACCCGAACAGTGCCATTACCGCACGCATCTTCATGCGCGGCGTCGGCAACAACGACGACCAGATCACGATGGACCCCAGCGTCGCCGTCTATATCGACGGCGTCTATGTTGCGCGCAGCCAGGGGCTCGCCTCCGACGTCGCCGAGCTGGAGCGCGTCGAAGTCCTGCGCGGTCCGCAAGGTTCGCTCTATGGCCGCAACGCGACCGGCGGCGCGATCAATTTCATCACCCGCGCGCCCAAGTTGGGTGAATTCGGTGCAGAGCAGAAGCTGACTTACGGCAACTACGACCAGTTCCGCAGCCGCACCCGCGTCAACGTGCCGATCGGCGATACCCTGGCGGTCGAATTCGGTTACCTTCACGCCCAGATGGACGGCTATGTCGACAACCTCGGTACCGGCGTGAAGCGTTTTGGCGACCAGCGCCGCGACGGCTACCGCGCCGCCGCGCTGTGGCAGCCGACCGACGCGATCTCGGTTCGCTACACCTATGACCGCTCGGAAATCAACGACACGCCGGCTTTCATTGCCTATGTGCCGTTTTATCCGGAAGTGGCCCCGCGCCCGACCGCCGGTTCGCCGAGCGTCAGCAACCTCCAGCCCAATGACGTCGTTTCACAGGGCCATAACCTGACGGCGAGCTGGGACGTTTCGGACTCGCTTACCGTCAAGTCGATCACGGGCTATCGCAAGCTCCGCAACCAGACGATGCAGGACTATCATTCGGGTATCTTCGGACCGTTTCCGGTGTTCCGCACCGCGTTCGATTCGAGCCAGAAGCAGTTCAGCGAGGAATTGCAGCTCATCGGCAGCGGGCTCGATGATCGCCTCGAATACGTCCTCGGCTTCTATTACTTCGAGGAGAGCGCCGACAGCTTCGACACCACCGTCGTTCCGGGGCGTCCGCGCAGCGAGCGCACGGTCACTATCGATAACAAGGCCTACGCCGTTTACGCGCAGGCCACCTACAACCCGGCCTTTCTGGACAACCGCCTGTTCGTGACCCTGGGCGGCCGCTGGTCGCGTGACGAACGCAAGGCCACGCTTCAGGACGTCGCGGTTCCTTCCGTAGGTGATCCGATCCCCGGTACGCCGGGCCGCGGCGACCGCGCGTTCCAGAACTTCAGCCCGAGCGCGACGCTGCGGTACGAGTTCTCGGACAAGACCAACGCCTACGCCAAGGTCGTCTCAGGCTACAAGACCGGCGGTTACAACGTGCGCGCCAGCACGACCGATAGATTCAATGCAGGCTTCGGTGACGAGACGCTGACTTCCTACGAGTTCGGCGTGAAGTCCGACATGCTGGACAACCGCCTGCGGCTGAACGCTGCGTTCTTCTACACGAGCTACAAGGACATACAGCTCAACGTGCAGTCGGACCCGAACAACATTGCCCGGACCGACGTGCTCAACGCGGGCAAGGCGACGATCAAGGGCCTCGAACTGGATCTCTCGCTGCGTCCCGCGCGCGGACTGACCGTCTCGGCCAACTATGCCTATCTCGACGCGAAGTACGACCGCATCCTGAATGCGGCCGGCGACGACGTGACCTCGCAGTACAACTATATCCAGGCGCCGAACCACACGCTTGTCACGAGCGTGAACTACGAGTTCCCGCCGAGCCCGATCGGCACCTTCGCGGTCTATGCGGACTACTTCCTGCAGGACAAGAAGATGACCTCTTCAACCGATTCCCGCTACATCGTCGGCAGCTATGGCCTGCTCAATGGACGCGTGACGCTTTCGGACATTCCGGTCGGCTTCGGCAACTGGCAGCTCGCGGTCTTCGGCCGGAACCTGACCGACAAGGTCTACTATGCCGACCACTTCAATGCCGGTCTGCCCAGCGCCTTCTTCGGGCAGCCGCGCACTTACGGCGTGGAACTGACCTTCAAGTACTGAGACCCAATGGAAAAGGGCCGCGTCGGTTTATCCCGACGCGGCCCCGATCTTTCTGGCGTCGGCGCTTCACGCCTCAGGTGAAATATGCCCCGCCATTGACGGTGACCGTGCTGCCGGTCGCGAAGCTGGCGTCCTCGCTGGCGAGGAAGGCCACCGCGCCGGTGACTTCTTCTGGGCTGGCGAGGCGCTTCAACACGCTGTCGGCGGCGATGGAGTCCTTCAGCTCCGGCGGAAGGCCCGCATAGATCGGCGTTTCGGTCGCGCCTGGATTGACCGCGTTCACGCGGATGCCGCGGTCGGCAAGTTCACATGCCATGGCGCGCGTCATGCCCAGAACCGCTGCCTTGGCAGTACAGTAGGGGACTGGCCCATTGCCTTTCACTCCTGCGGTCGAGCCGATGTTGATGATGCTCCCGCCGATGCATTCCTCCGCCATCAGGCGCACCGCTGCACGGCTGCACCGGAACACCCCGTCGAGCGTGACCGTCAGCACCTGCGACCATCCCTCGTCCGAGCAATGGATTGTCTGATCGACGAACACGCTCGGCACCTTGCCTTCGGCGATTTGCTGCGCGCGCTCGGCCTGTGCAGCGTAAAAGAGGTCCATCCCGTCGTCTGGCGCGCTGCCTCGCCCGGCATTGTTGACGAGTATGTCCACGCCTCCGAGGCGCGCTTGCACTTGCGCAAAGGCCGCATCCACGCTTGCCGTGTCCGAGACGTCGCAGGCGAGGCCGAAATGCGGGGTGCCGAGTACGGCGCCAGCCTTGTCCGCATCGAGGTCGAGAAGGGCAACAGTCGCGCCTTCCTCCGCCAGGCGCCGCGCAATTGCTGCACCGATGCCTTGCGCCGCGCCGGTTACGACGGCGCGTTTGCCCTGAAGCCTCTGCATGGGATCAGTCCTCCACTTGCGGACGCCAGGCGACGCCGTTCACATGAGAGCCTCCGTCAGCGAAAAGCGTATTGCCGTTCATGTAGCTGCCGCCCTCGCTGGCGAGGAAGGCCGCGATCGGGCCGATGTCCTTTTCCGCATCGCCGAAACGGCCAGCGGGCACCTGCTGGAGAATCTGCGAGGTCATCTCCGGGTTGGCCTTGAAGTAGTCGCGTGCCTGCGGACTGCTCGCCGACGGGCAGATCGTGTTGCAGGTTATGCCGTGGGGCCCCCATTCGACCGCGGCGGTTCGTGTCAGTGCGCGCATGGCTTCCTTGCTGGCATTGTACGCGACGGTGAACATGTGCGCGTTGACGCCGTTGAGCGAGCCCATGTTGATGATGCGCCCGAACTTCTGCGCTTTCATGATCGGGAAGGCGGCGCGCATGGCCCAGAACACGGCCCAGTAGTTGAGCGCGAAGGAACCGGCCATCTCCTCGTCGGTGTGGTTTTCGATCCGCTTGGGGAAGCTGGCCCCGGCATTGTTGACCAGCAGGTCGAGTCGTCCCCAGCGATCCTGTGCGGCGGCGACCATCGCCTCGACCTGTTCACGTATCGTGACATCGCTCCGCAGGAACGCGGCGTCGATGCCGTGTGCGCTGCGCAGGAACGCGGCCTCTTCCTCACCTTGTTCGGCATTGCGCTGGGCAATCAGCACGTTTGCGCCCGCCTCGGCCAGCGCACGGGCGATGCCCTGGCCCACGCCTTGTCCGCCGCCCGTGACGATGGCGGCGCGCCCTTCCAGAATTCGGGTCATGTCCAGTATCCTATCCCAAAGGAATGGTCGTAGCGTCGGCAACCGAGGCCACGCTTTCCTGCACTTGATCTTGCGCCGCTCGCCGATGCGATGGAAACTACAGAATAGCTCAAAGACAGTGACTGGAAGAATCAGAGTGTCGAAGCGAATTTCACGCGCTGCCCCTGGTGAAGTGTCGCTGGAGGTGGCGCGTCAGTTGCTAAGGATTGTCGATCATGTCGGCGGGCAGCGGGACTCTGTTCTGGCCGGTGCGGGTCTTGGTCATGTGGCCTCACTGCTGCGGAACGATGGCTACGATGCGCAAGCCCTCTCGCGGCATGATTTCGCGCGTCTCTTCGCTCAGTGCACCTGGGCCATCGACGCGGTCGCGGCCTGGCAGGAGGGGCGTGAGCCCCTGTCGAAGCTGGGCTTCGACCTCATGTGCCATGTCGTCATCAACTGCCGCACGCTGGAGCAGGTGATCCGCCGGATCGACGACTACTCGCAGATCCTGGGCCCTCGTCTTGCCCGCCTGACGCTCAGGACAGACGGTGGCAGGGCCATCATGGAAATGGCGACGATCCGCAGGCGCCGTAACGTCAGCGCGTGCTTCTCGGACCTGACCGGCCTGTCCACTTATCACCGCCTGTTCGGCTGGCTGGTGGGGCAGGACTTGCCGCTCACCGGTGTCCAATTGCGCTACGAGCCGGTTCTGGACAGCCGGGTCGCCGAATACCTGATGCCCCATCGGATCGTGTACCGTTCGGCGGAAAACGCCCTTGTCATGCCTGCAGAAGTCTTGGGCCGCAGGGTGGTGCGCAGCGCGGGCGAACTGGACCGCCTGCTTGAATATTTCCCGTTCGACCTGATGCAGCCGCAGGACTGCGATGAGCACCTGTCGCGTACCATTGCCAGGCAGATGAGCCTGGCCCTGAGCAGCGGCGAACGCCTGCCGACCATCGCCGGTCTTGCGCGGCAGTACGGAATGGGCGCGGCGACGATAAAGCGCCGGCTCGAAGCCGAGGGAACGAGCATGGTGCAGCTCAAGCGCGAGGCCCGCTTCGGACTGGCACAGCGCCTGCTGTCGGACCGGAGGCTGACAGTTTCGGCCATCGCGCAGCATTGCCAGTTCGCGGATCCGGGCGCTTTCCGGCGGGCCTTCCATCAGTGGGCGGGCATGGCTCCCACCCGCTGGCGGGAAATGAACATGGAGGAATGACCGGCATTCAAGAACGCAAGTGGCGATCATTGGTCGAAAATGACTTTCTTTCGCGCAACGAATTGGTCAATGATAAGCGCAAATGCCGGAAGAGCCGGTGGACATGCAATTTCCGGAGAGGACAGGATGACCGACACAGTATCTGATCTCGCAGCGCGCCTTGCGGCGCTTGAGGACAAGGAGGCAATCCGCCTCCTGAAATCACGCTATCTGCGCGCCTGCGACCTCAAGGACGTTGAAGCCGTCAGGGACAGCTTCGATCCCGTCGAGGTCCGGATCGCCTATCAGGGCTTTCCGGTTTACAGCCGGCGCGACGATTTCGTCGAGACGTTCCGCCAGATGGGATGTCAGCCGGGCGTGTTCGACATCCATCATGCAACCAACTGGGACATAGAACTGACCGGGACGGATGAGGCGAAGGGCCTCTGGTCGCTTAATTTCCGGACCATCCTCGTCGGCCAGCGGCAGGTGACGCGGCTCGCCGTGGAGTATGAGGACATCTACCGCCGCAGGGACGGGCGCTGGTACATTGCGGAAAGCGTAAGCAAGGTGACTTCGCTTATTACTGAGGAAGTCGGCGCGGACGGCGCGATCAAGGTGCTGGCCTATGGCGAGATGCCCACTCCGGCGGCGCAACCGGCCTGAATGAAGGAATAGGCGGCGACGGAAACCTGTGCCGTCACCGCCGTGCTTCAGTCGGTCAGTCAGTCAGTCAGGGCAGGGTAATCGGTATAGCCGCGTTCTTCGCCGGAATAGAGGTGCGTGAAGTCCGGCTTTGCGAGCGGCGCGCCGCGGCGCAGGCGATCGACGAGGTCGGGATTGGCAATGAACGAGCGCCCGAACGAAATCGCATCGGCCCGGCCGGAATCGAGAAGTTCGCTTCCGCTCTCCAGCGTTAGCATGTTGTTGGCAATGATCGCTCCGCTGAACCGCTCACGCACGAAGGCGAGGGTGTCGAGCGTTTCCAGCTTCATGTCGACAACGTGGGCATAGGCGCAGCCCAGCGGTTCGATCGCATCGAGGAAAGGTGCGAACGTGGCGGCCGGGTCCGCTTCGGCCATGCCGTTGTAGGGATTGCCGGGTGAAAAACGCACGCCGACGCGGTCCGCGCCGATGGCATCGGCCAGCGCCTTGACGACCATGGCGGGAAAGCGTGCGCGGCGCTCGGGATCGCCGCCGAAATCGTCGTTGCGCTGGTTGCTGCTCGCGTTCAGGAACTGGTTGATGAGGTAGCCGCTCGAACAGTGCAGCTCTACCCCGTCGATCCCGGCGGCGCGGGCATTGCGGGCGGCCTGGGCATATTGTTCGGCAACGAGCGGCAGTTCATCAGACGCAAGGGCGCGCGGCATGGCGCATTCGACCGGCACGCCGTCGGGGCCGGGTACCTTGTCGGGGCAGGGGATCGCACTCGGCGCGACAACGTCCGCGTCGAAGCCCCGGTTGGCAGGGACGACGACGCGGCCCACGTGCATGAGCTGCATGACGATCTTTCCGCCTTCGGTGTGGACCGCGTCGGCAACCTTGCGCCAGCCTTCGATCTGCTCGTTGGAATAGATGCCCGGCGTGCGCCAGTAGCCCTTGCCTTCCGCGCAGGGCTGGGTGCCCTCCGTGACGATCAGCCCGGCACCGGCACGCTGGCGATAATACTCGACCATCAGCTCGCCGGGAACATCGCCGGGACCGGCGCGGTCACGGGTCATGGCAGACATGACCACGCGATTCGCCATCTCTACGGCCCCAAGGCTAACAGTGGTGAAAAGCGATGACATTATCCGCATTCCTTAATTAAAATGTTCGACTGACCTTACTTTGCGTTTTATAGGATACAATCATCTACGTATGCAAGTGGGAGTCAAAGGATGATCAATTACGGCCTGGACGGTAAGGTCGCGCTCGTTACCGGGGCAAGCGGTGGGATCGGGCGGGCTGCGGCGCTGGCCTTCGCCCGCTCGGGCGCCCGGGTGCTGGTCTGCGACGTCAAGGACGTTGAAGGCCGCGAGACTGTCTCCATGATTGAGGCTGCGGGCGGCACGGCTGCATATCAGCGGTGCGACGTCAGCAACCCGGACGACATCAAGGCGATGGTGGCCAGGGCAGTCGATAGATGGGGCCGTCTCGACTGCGCGTTCAACAATGCCGGCGTGAACCTGCTCGGCCGTGACGAGTTCGAGGACGAAAACTGGGACGTTGCAATTTCGATCAACCTTACCGGTGTGATGCGCTGCATTCGCGAGGAAGCAGCGGCGATGCTCGAGACCGGCGGCGGTGCGATCGTCAACACCTCTTCGATCAACGGCCTTGTCGGCAATCCGAACCAGCCCGGCTATGTCGCCTCGAAGCACGGCGTCGTCGGCCTGACCCGGCAGGCAGCGCTCAAGTGGGCGCAGCGGGGCATTCGCGTCAATGCCGTGTGCCCGGGCGTGATCGAAACGCCGATGACCGCCCCGATCGCCGCCGACCCGAAGCTGAAGGCGGTGATTGATTCGATGACTCCGATGGGCCGCTTCGGCAAGCCCGAGGAGATTGCCGAAGCGGTGGTCTGGCTCTGCTCCGACGCGGCCAGCTTCGTGACCGGTCACCCGATGGTGATCGATGGCGGCGCTATTGCATTCTGACCCAAGCGACGGGGCGCCGGCCGTCAGGCCAGCGCCTCGCGCAGCCGGCGGCCCGCCCTGTCGAGATAGGGGAGCACGTCGGGCACGGCTTCGAACAGCGACGCGAAGCCGTGGATCATGCCGGGGGCTACTTCCGCCTCGGTCGGCACGCCTGCATCGGCAAGGCGTTTGGCATAGGCCATGCCTTCATCGCGCAGTGGATCGCATTCAGCGGTGATGATTGTCGCCGGAGCGAGGTTGGAGAGGTCCTCGGTGCGCTGGACCGTCGCCAGCGGTATATGCGCTTCATCACGGTTGCCGACATAGTGATTCCAGAACCACTGCATCATCTCTGTCGTCAGGAACCCGCCCGCAGCCCCGTTCTGCGCATAAGAGGGACGGGTGAAGTCGTTATCTGTGACCGGGTAGATCAGCAATTGGTGGCGCAGCTTCGGACCGCCTTCGTCCCGCGCGCGGATTGCGACGGCGGCGGCCAGGTTGCCGCCCGCGCTGTCGCCCGCAACGGCCAGGCGCGAGGCATCGATGCCCAGCTTATCGCCATTGCGGCTGGCCCAGACGAGCGCGTCGTAGCAGTCGTCCAGTCCGGCCGGGAAGGGCGCCTCGGGCGCGAGACGATAGCCCACCGACAGGACCGCCGAACCGCTTTCTTGCGCCAGCTTCCGGCACAGGTTGTCGTGCGTGTCGAGGGTGCCGATCACGAATCCGCCGCCGTGGTAGAACAGCGTGAGCGGCGGCGCGTGATCCGCGCTTTCGGGCACGTAAAGTCGCGCGGAGATGGTGCGGCCCGCAAGCGGCAGGTCCATGTCCTCGATCCGGGCAAGGGGCAGAGCCTCTCCCGTGGCCATCGAATTGTCGCTGAAGGAACGCATCATCTCGGGCGTGACCGCTGACATGGGCGGCATTTCCATGGCGGGCATGGCGCTCAGGAACGCGACGATCTGGGAGTTCATCGGCATGGTCTTGTCGGTCCTCTTCTCAGGCGGCCTGTGCAGCGAACTGAGCCACGATCTCGCGCACGGCATTGGCAATGTCGTTGCGGGTGTAGCCGAGCAGGGCCGCTTCGTCCTCATTCGGCTCGTAGGCGATGGTGTTGCCGCGCCCTTGCGGGATGGCCACGTCGGGCAGCAGCGGCAGTTCGGCATCGCGTTCCTCGACCCGGACCTTGCTGCCTACGGCATCGAAGAACAGCTGGAAATATGCGCGGAAGGACAGATTCTCGTCGCCCACGAGATAGGCCTTGCCCGGCTCGCCGCGTTCGAGCGCACCGGCGATCGCTTCGGATAGCGAGCGGAACGACATGAAGTTGGTACCGCCCGGCGGGGCATAGTGCTCGATTGGAATCAGGCCCTGCGCCCACTGGACGTAAGGTTCGAAGATTGCGCTGGGAAGGCCCGGGACAGTGCCGACCATGAACGGCGCGTTGACGCTGATGACGTCGAAGCCCTCGCGGCCTTGCGCGCGGGCGCCTTCGCAGGCGGCCTTGCGCGACTGGATATAGACGTTGCCCGCCACCAGTTCTGGGCTCGCCTGCGGATAAAAACTGCCAAGCTGGATCGCCCGGGAAACGCCGGCCTTGCGCGCGTCGGCGAAGAAGGCCGGGATGGCCTCGCCGTTGGCGCGCATGAAGTGCGCGGCATAGTCGCTGCCTTCAGGGATATGACGCGGGTCGTTGCCGGCGGCAAAGACCACCCAGTCGAATCCTTCGAGGCGTGCCGGCGTGAATTCGCCCGCGACATAGTCGCCCTTGAGGAAGGGCAACTGCGCCATGGGCGTGTCAGGATTGGGGACATTGCGCCCGGCCACGGTGACCTGATAGCCAAGCCCCGAAAGGTGAATGGCGGCATGGCCGCCCAGACCGCCGGTTCCGCCGACGACGAGGATATTCTTGCTCATGACTGGTGAACTCCGCTTTTGGAGGGAGAGGCGATCCCGAGGTTGGGACTGCGCCGCAGAAGATTGCCGCCGTCGACGGCGATGCACTGGCCGGTGACCCAGGCGCTTTCCGGCCCGGCAAGGTAGCGTACGGCTCCGGCCATGTCCTCCGCCTCGCCGAGGCGCCCGAGCGGATACTCGGGCAGGAATTTCTCAAGCGTTTCGGGGGCGTCGAACATGCTGCCGGTGCTGTCCGAGCGGGTGAGGCCTGGCCGCACGGCATTGACGCGAATGCCGCGCCAGCCGAGTTCATCGGCGGCCGAGCGCACCAGCGCCTCGAGCCCGGCCTTGCTGACCGAATAGCTCGAAAGTCCGGGGAAGGTCAGCGGCGCTGCGCCCGAGGACAGGAACACCAGGGAGCCGCCATCGGGCATCAGTGGCACGGCATGGCGTAGCGCATGATGGGCGCTGATGACGTTAAGTTCGAAGTCCTTGCGCAGCGCCTCGGGAGTGACATCGAGTATCGGCGCGAAGGAGCCGCCGCCCACTGTCGCGAACACGATGTCGAGCCGTTCGGCGATCACCCAGGCGGCCTTGCATGCGCGTGCCACGGCCTCGGAATCGATGCAGTCGCCGACTTCCAGCGCGATATGCGTACCGGGAACGGCGGCGGCGATTTCCGCGCGCGCCTGCTCCAGCCCCTCGGGGCGGCGCGCCATGAGCACGAGATGCGCGCCATCGCGCGCGAGGGCGATCGCGGAGGCGCGGGCAATGGCTCCGGTAGCGCCCGTGACAAGCGCGGTCTGACCTGAAAGCGCGCCGCTCATGACTGCACCCTGACAGGGCGCGTCTCTTCCCAATCGATCTCGAGACGGCGATGGGCGATGCGCCATCCTTCGCCTTCACGCCGCCAGAGGTCCTTGTAGCGCAGCGACCACGAGAGGATTTCGTCACTTTCCCTCATCAGGTGGTCGGCGGTGCAATAAGTCTCGCTGACCGCCTCGTCGCCGTCGACTTCAGCGTGAATCTGATGGACGATGTGGCGGGTCTTGCGGAACATCTTGCCCAGCATGTCCAGCGAGCCGAGATTGTTCTCGCAGCCCTCGATGCGAAAGCCGGGGCCTTCGATCACGCAGTGTTCTGAAAGGACGCTGCGCCACAGTGTCTTGTCCCGGCGGTCGGCGCCCGCGGCATAAGTTTCGCAGGCGAGGCGCAGGGCTGCCAGCGTTGCAGTGTCGGCGGCGTTCATGAGGGTATCCTTATGCCGTTACCGGTGACGAGGGGGACGACGGTCCATTCGCCGTCTTGCGTGCGGGTCCAGCCTGCCGCGGCGAGCGCGCCGCCGTCGACGTGGATCGCAGTGCCGGTAACCCATGATGCCAGAGGGCTGGCGAGATAGAGTGCGGCCCCAGCGCAGTCCTCCGGGCGACCGAGCCGGCCGAGCGGGATCCACTTGTCTTCATGCACGCGGCTTTCCGGCGGGATCATGAAGTCCAGCGGGACTTGCGGGGTATCGGTCGTTTCCGGGGCTATGTCGTTGACCCGGATGCCCTCGGGCCCGAGTTCGAGTGCAAGGCTCTTGGTGAACCCGGCAATGCCGGCCTTTGCGGCTGCGTAGACGGAACACCCCGGAATCCCGCGATAGGCCTCGATCGAGGTGACGTTGACGATGGAACTGCCCGGAGCGGCCTTGCGCAGCAGCGGCAGCATCATCGAAGTCATGCGCAGGAGCTGGCCGAGATTGACGTCGAGCACTTCGTTCGCCTGTGCGTTCGTAAGCATCGAGAACGGGCGCGGATGGACGAAATGGCCGACGTTGTTGACCAGCACGTCGAGCTTGCCCCCCGCCTGCTCGATCCGCGCTGCGGCCATGGCCGGAAAGTCCGGCGCGCAGACATCGCCCTCAATAGGGATCATCCCTGATGCCTCAAGGTCGCTGCAAAGGCCCTCGTCGATCTCGGCCGCAAATACGCTGCCGCCCGCGGCATGGAACGCATCGGCGATTGCCCGGCCGATTCCCGCGCCTGCGCCGGTGACAAGGATGTTCTTCCCGTCGAAATCGAACGAGATGCCCGGGGGTCCGGGGGTTTCCTGGTTCATGGAATCTCCTCTCCATCTCTTATTTTCTTACGAGTTCTGATAGTCGTTTGACATCCTGTCAACAAAATGCGCAAAATGAAATTGTCTAAGCGGCGATTATGGGCATAAGGGCGTCACTAAGGGAGATTGCTATGAAAAGGCTTGAAGGTAAGGTCGCGCTGGTCACAGGTGGCTCGCGCGGGATTGGCGAGGGCATCGTTCGCCGCTTCGTCGAAGAAGGCGCGAAAGTGATGATAACCGATGTCCTTGCGGACGCGGGCGAGGCGCTGGCCGCCGAACTGGGCGAAGGCGCGGCGTTCACGCGCCACGACGTGACATCGCGCGCTGAATGGGCGAACGCCGTGGCCAGGACCGAGGAAGAGTTCGGCCGCCTCGACGTTCTCGTCAACAATGCGGGCGTGATCGTCTTCAAGGCCTTCGATGACCTCACCGAAAGTGAAATAGACAAGCTGATCGACGTCAATCTCAAGGGCGTCATCAATGGCTGCCATGCCGTGGTTCCCGCGCTCGAGCGTGCCGGTGGCGGCGCGATCGTGAACATGAGCAGCGCCGACGGTATTTCGGGCGCCAATGGCGTCACGGTCTATTGCGCCACCAAGTTCGGTGTGCGCGGCCTCACCAAGGCGCTGGCGATGGAGCTTGGCCCGCGCAAGATCCGCGTGAACTCGATCCACCCGGGCGGCATCTACACGCCGCTGGCGAACCCGATGAACGTGCCCAAGGAGGAATACGACAAGGGCTACTTGATCTATCCGGCGCAGTTTGCGGGCGAGCCCAAGGATATCGGTGCCGCAGCGGCCTATCTCGCTTCCGAGGACGCGCGTTACTGCATGGGCACCGAACTCTCGGTCGATGGCGGCCTCAACGCCGGGCACTACTACATGGGCATGCCCGGTTCGCCGACACCGCCGCAGGGGTGAGCGATTTGCAACCCGGGGTCTGGCGCGAGAGGTAGTACGCTCAGATCCCGGGTTGCTCTGGAGGAACCCGGAGGACCAGTCCGTCGAGTTCTTCTCCCAGTTGAATTTGGCAGGTGAGGCGGCTTTCGGGTCGGATTTCGACGCCCTCGATGCTTTCGAGCATGGCACGCTCGTCCTCACCGGCGCGGCCGGTGATTTCGATCCAGGCCGGATCGATCCAGCAATGACAGGTCGCGCATTGCATCATTCCGCCGCACAAGGCGTCGATGCCGTCGACGAGGTTGGCGACGCCAAGTTGCATCAGCGTCATGCCCTCGAAGTTCACGCATTCACGCTGGGTGCCATCGGGCTGGATGAAAGTGACCTTCGCCATTACGCGATCTCTTCAGGCGTGGGCCGGGCAGCCGGCGGCGCGGGCGAGCGTGGCGGTGTCCGCAGGCCGGGCATCGCCTCGATTGCGCTTGCGATAGCGTACCCTGCAGGGCTGGGCGGGCCAATAGGTGCTCGCGCCTGATATGGGGCGCACCTCGTCGATCAGTTCCATGTCGTAATGCTGAAGCAGTATCGCGATCAATACTTTCATTTCCATGCGCGCGAAGTTCACGCCTGCGCAGCGATGGACACCGCCGCCGAAGCCGATCAGCGAGTTGCTCTCAAGCTGCGCCGCGGGGTTGTCCGGATTGAACCTCTCCGGATCGTAGGAGTCGGGATTGTGGAAGGTCTCTTCCATGCGGTGCGTGACCGAGGGCGCGAGCAGCACGAACTCGCCCTTGCGGATGCGATAGCCCTCGCGCTCGATATCGGCGCTGGCCTTGCGGGACAGGATGTAGGCGACAGGATGCAAGCGCTCGGTCTCGCGCAGGGAGAAGTCCATCTTGCCCATCGCCAGCGCCTGTTCCCAGGAGAAGGCGCTGCCATCGTCGCTGCCCATGACGGTGGCGATCTCCGTGCGAATGGTCTGGAGGTAATCCGGATTCTGCAAGAGGTCGGCCAGGGCCCAGCTTACCTGCCCCGCAGTCGTCTCGTGTCCGGCCCAGACGAGCAGCAGGATGAGGTGGCGGATCGTTTCGTCGGGGACCGGGGTGCCGTCCGGATAAGTGCTGGCGATCATCGTCTGGAAGAAGTCCGGCGGATCGACCGGATTGGCGCGGCGGTTGTCGATCCAGTCCTGCAGGATCGTATGGAGCTTCTTCTTCGCGCGCTGGCTGCGGATCTGCTTTCGCGTGGGAAGCCAGAGCGGAAGGACGAATTCCATTCCCGCCGAAAAGTCGCGGAACAGGTCGAAGAACTCGTGTCCCAGCTTCTTGTGGAACTCGCGGCCCATGAAGCTGTGTGCGGCGATGTCCATGACCACCGGACCGAGCGTGGGGATCAGGTCGAAAGTGCCTTCATCGCCGAGCCGCTTGACCAGGGCCAGGGCTTCCTCCGCCATGATCGGCACGTATTGCTTCATCGAGGCGGCCTTGAAGCGCGGCATGATGATGGCGCGCTGGCGCAGGTATTCGTCCATTTCCGCGAAGGAATAGAACTCGGGCGAGAACATCTTGAGGAAGAACGGCATCGACTCCCGTATCGAGAGCAGCTTGTCGGTCTCCTCGAAGAAGAAGCGGTTGTGTTCCGGCCCGAGCATGACGTTCATGCGTCGGCCCATCAGGTTCAGGGCGAAGAGACGCCCCTTTGTCGCGTAGCCGCGCTTGAGGACGGAAACGGGATCGCGGAAGAACTGGGCAAGGTGGCCGATTACAGGGCTCGCGCCGCCGACCAGCGGAAGGGGCCTCGAAGTATGGGCAGTGCTTGCCATCATTGCTTCTCCCGTTTCGGCGAGGGGTCGTTTCGCAGCCGGCCGTTACCGGGCGGCCTGCCTCGCGATTGAAGAATAGTCTGAAGCGCCTTGCCGGTCATGCGGCAATTGTTGAATCGGATCGTTTAGCGATCCGAAAGATACCGCAATCCGATCCGTGGGAAGGCGCTTATGATGCTGAGATCTCCCGATTCGGATCGGTCCCGCCCCAGTTCGCAGCCGCGGCAATGCCCTGCTTCATCAGCGCGCGCATGCCTTCGCCCTCGATGAACTCGGTCAGCGCGCCCGGCTCGGCGGGGTGCTGCAGATAGGCAACCCGCACTGCAGCATTGGCGGCCTCGAACACGGGATCGAGGCCCGCCGCGCGCGCTTCGGCAACGGCCTCTTCAAGTTGTTCCACCACGTACGCGACATGGTGCAAGCCAATGCGCGCCTTGCCGTCCTGTCCGCGATAGGGCGAAGGGGCGCTGTTCGTCGGCGCGATCAGTTCAAGTTGCAAGTCCCCGGCATAGGCGAGCCCCACATCCATGGTGACCTTCGTCTCGCGGCCGAGATAAGTGCCCGCCATCTCGACATTGCGAAAAACCGTCCACGGCCCCGTGCCGTCCGCGTGCAGGCGGCGCGCGATCGCGGCGTCGAGATCGTCGACGATCCAGGCGACCTGATCGATCGCGCGCGGCACGCGTTTTGTCATCAATAGATCGCCGCAGGATTCTTCGTGCGCGGGCTGCCCAGCATTTCTCGGTGCGAAATGCGCTCATTGCCGCGGTCGGAGATGCCGAGTTCCTTGGCGATTTCGGCGACGATCAGGGTCTGGCCGGAAAGGTCGTCACGGTTGGGCGCGCGGTCGATGGCGTCGATGACATGGGCGGAGAATTCCGGGTTCTCGGCCATGGCCAGCATCTGCTCGTATTGTTCGGGATGGGTCTTGGCCGAGATTTGCGCGCGCTCGGTCAGTTGCATTCCGAGCCAGAGCGAAACCGCGATCACGCCGGTACCGCGAAAGTCGTGCTCCATGTCGTGCGCCAGCTTGTCGAGGCCGGCCTTCTGTGCGCCGTAGGCAGGGCCATGCATGTAGCAGGTCGCGCCGAAGGAACTGGTCATGGCGATGCAACCCGATCCGCGCGGCACCATCAGGTGGGCGGCGTGCCAACTCGCGACGTAGGCGCTGCGCAGGCCGACATCGAGAATCTTCTGGGCATCGAGATCCTTTTCCCAGAAGGGCATTTTCTCGATAAGCTGGTGATGCATATATGCGGCATTGTTTACGAGGACGTCGAGCTCGCCGCCGTTCTCGTCGGCGATCTGCTCGAACAGGCGGGCGACTTGCGCGTCGTCGGCATGGTCGCAGACGATCGGCACGCCTTCGCCGCCCAATTCGTTGATCTTCGCGGCCGTCTCCGAGACGGTGCCGGGCAGGACGCTGCCGTCCCAGCCCTTGGCATTGCCCGGCGTGACGGTGCGGCCGGTGACATAGACCTTGTAGCCCATCTCGCCGAAACCGCGGGCAATGCCCGCGCCAGCGCCGCGGCTGGCGCCGGTCACCAGGGCAATCTTGCGATCAGACATCGGGGTATTCCTTTCGTGCTGTGTCGCCGACGCGGACTGCATGATCGCTTGCCGCGGCGGCGGGGTTCTCAATCGAGACTGCGAAAATCGAACTGGCTGGTGGGGATGATGTCGACCCGCGCGAAGTCGATGAAGGCCGTGCAGCTATCCATCATGTCCTTCAGGTTCCGGTTGAACTTCTCCTCGTCGCCTGCCGCGTCGAAGAACGCCGGACTGTCGGTCATGGCCTCGGGCGAGAAGCATTCCTCGACGAAGGCATCGTAGGCCGGGGCGCCCTCGGTCAAAGGGCGCACGACGATGTTCTGGACATATTCGAAGTTAGCCTGGACATCGATCGCCACGCGCGTGTGATGGCCGTGCCAATGGGCAATGGCCTCCTCGCGCGTGAGGTCGGGTCGGAAGGTGATGAAACTCGCCTGGCTCCAGCCCCATGTTCTGCGGCCTTCGGCCAGTGGGTGCGCGGTATTGGGGATGATCGTCGATTCGCAGACCAGCCACAGCGCGAAGCGCGCCGAATGCGCGGCCAGCACCTTGTCGACGGCGCCTCGAAACCGTGCATTGGCAGAGGGTAGCCAGAACTGAACCAGGGCATCCTGCTGCGGTTCCTGCGATTGCTGGATCAGCCCGGCAGCCGGTGCGACGGCTTCGTCGCGCAGGTTCAGGCGGATGCCGCTGGCGCCCGCTTTCTTGAGCGTGACCGGGAGGGTTTCAAGCAGGCGCTGTGCGAAGTCCGTGCGGGGTTCGCCTTCGGCAGCCCAGAGGGCGCAGACGATCTTTTCCATCCCTGCTGCTCCTTCAGTCGAAGTTTGCCTGCCCGCCGTCGAGCGGGACAGTGGCGCCGGTCAGGTAGCCCATGTCCGGGCCGCACAGGGCGACGACGGCGCGGCCGATGTCTTCCTCCAGCTTGCCGATGCGGCCGAGCGGGATCGTTTTGAAGAAGGCTTCGGCCTCGTCCGGGTTGTTTTCGATCCAGCCCTTGAGGCCAGGCGATTCGGCGTGCGGGGCGATGGTGAGCACGCGGATTCCGGCACGGCCCCATTCGGAAGCGGCAGCGCGGGTAAGGGCGCGGGTGGCTTGCTTGACCGCGCCATAGGCGCCGTAGAAAGCCATGTCCCAGCGGATTCCGGCAGAGGATGCAAAATTGAAGATCGTGCCGCCGCCGCGCGCGACCATGCTCGGCTTGACGAGCTTCATAAGCCGCAGCGAGGCAAGCGGGCCGGAAGTGAAACCGTTGAGGAAGGCCTCGTCGGTGACGTCGTCGAGCATCCCCAACGGGACTTCCTGCGCATTGTTGACAAGCACGTCGATGCCGCCGAATTTCCCGACCGCGGCATCGACCACGGCCCTCAGGTCTTCGGCATTCTTGACGTCGCAGGAAAGCGCCAGTGCACGAACACCGCGTTCTTCGACGAGCCTTGCGCTGGCTTCCACCTTGGATAGTGTACGCCCGGTGAGAACCACGTCCGCACCAGCCGCCGCCATGGCGAGGGCGATGCCCTGGCCTACGCCCTGGCCGGCACCGGTGATCAGCGCGACCTTGCCTTTCATGTCGTTCATAACCTCTCCCCGAGGACGGTTCCTGACCGTCTTGTTCGTAGAATAATTCAATGTATGTTACGCATCGAAGCGCTTATATGGCAATACCTGCCTTAACATGCGTTGATTATGACTGGGAGAGGTTAGGAATTATGGCAAAAATCAGTAGCCGCGCTGTCGGAGCCGCGGCATGAGCGTGGCCGTCATTACCGGTGCGGCCGGGGGAATCGGCGCGGGGCTGGCGCGCGAGGCGGTTCGGCGCGGCATGAATGTGGTTCTTGCCGACCGGGACGCGGACGTGCTGGCAGACGTTGCCGGACCGCTTGGCGACAAGGCGATTGCCGTGGCGGCCGACGTGACCGATCCTGCCTCTGTCGACGCGCTGGCCGATGCCGCATGGGACAGGTTCGGCGGAGTCGATCTGCTGTTCAACAACGCAGGCGTCCTGGTGACCGGGCAGGTCTGGGACATTCCCAAGCGCGATTGGGACAAGGCATGGGCCGTCAATGTCGATGGCGTCCTTAACGGCCTTCGCACGTTCGTGCCGCGCATGCTGGCGGCGGGAACGCCCTCGCGGATCGTGAATACGTCATCGATCGGCGGCTTCCTTCCCTCGCCGCTGATGTCGCCCTATACCTCGACGAAGTTCGCTGTCGTTGCGCTGACGGAGAGCCTGCTGCACGAGCTGACCGCGATCGGCGCGCCCATTGCGGTCTCGCTGCTGGCGCCGGGCCCGGTGAAGTCGGGCATCTTCCGCGAAACTCCGCCGGAAGAGGCCAAGGGCTTCCACGACACGCTGACCGCCATGCTCAACGAGCACGGTTTGACCGGCGACGAATTCGCACCCCTGGTCTTGGATGCGATCGAACGCGGCGAATACTGGATCATCCCGCAGCCGCTCGCCTTCGATGATGGGTTTGCCGCGCGCAATGCCCAGATCACGTCCCGGCAGACCCCGCATTTCCACCTCGTCAGGGACCAGTGATGCATTCATTAGCCAGCGAAAAGACCAGGGCTGCTGCCGGCTGGGACAAGGAAGTCGATGTCCTTGTCGTAGGTTCGGGAGCGGGCGGTTTGATGAGCGGCCTCGTCGCAGCCAGCAACCGCGCCGAAGTGCTCATCATCGAGAAAGCGGCGGAATGGGGCGGCACTTCGTCCACCTCAGGCGGCGGGATATGGATTCCCGGCAGCGATCAGGCGAAGGCGGCCGGGTTCGAGGACAACCTCGACGATGCGTTCAAGTACGTGCGCGCGCTTTCCGCCGACAACGTGCCGGACGAGAATATCCGCGCCTACGTGGATAACGCAGCCTCGATGCTGCGCTGGCTGACCGCCCATACCGGGGTGCAATATCTGGCGCTGCCATACCCAGACTATCACGCAGAAAATCCCGGTGGTTCGGCGCAGGGCTTCCGCACTCACCTGCCGCTGGCGTTCGACGGCAAGAAGCTGGGCAAGGACGTGAAGACGCAGCGTTTCCCGTCCCCCGCGGCCAGCCTCTTCGGTTATCTGCAGTGGACCTTCGCTGAGACGCACCAGTTGCTTTACCGCACCAAGGGGTGGATTGCGGGCCTTGCCGTGAACATGGGGAAATACTGGTTCGACTGGCCGTTCCGCTTCACCAGTCGCAAGGATCGTCGTCTCACGCTCGGCAATGCGCTCACCGGAGCGCTGCGTGTCGCGCTCAATGAGAAGGGCGTGCCGCTCTGGCTGGAAACGCCGATGAAGCAGCTCGTGTGCGAGGATGGCCGCGTCGTCGGCGTGGTCGCCGAGCGCGGCGGCAAGCTCCTGCGTATTCGGGCGCGCAAGGGGGTGGTCCTGGCAGCAGGCGGGTTCGACAAGAACCAGGACATGCGCGACCAGAATGCGCCGCTCTATCCGACTGCGCAGTACTCGGGCGGGGTGACCAGCAATACCGGCGATTCCATCCGCGCGGGCGTTGAAGTGGGCGCTGGCACGATGAACCTGCAGTCCGCCTGGGCGGCTCCGGTTTTCTATGTGCCGGGCGAGGATCGCGGACGGCTTTGCACCATAGAGCGCGCCTTGCCGGGCTGCATCATGGTCAACCGGAAGGGCGAGAGGTACCTCAACGAAGCGGCTTCGTACCACGTCGTCGGTCAGCAGATGGCCGCGCGCGAGCGTGATCATGGCGATGCTTCGCCAAGCTGGATGGTCTTCGATTTCCGCTACCGCCACCAGTTCCCGATGGGTCCGCTGCTGCCGCTCATGCCTGACTGGATGCAGAGCGCGGGAGTCAGGAAGATCCTGAAGAAGGCGCGCACGATAGAGGCTCTTGCCGCGAAGATGGGCGTTGATCCGGACCGGCTCTCGGCTACCGTCGCGCGGTTCAACGAATATGCGCCCAAGGGCGAGGACCCCGATTTCCATCGCGGCGAACCGGCCTACGACAAGATGTACGGCGATCCGCGCAACCAGCCCAACCCGTGCCTGCGTGCCCTTACCGTGGCGCCGTTCTATGCCATGCCGATTTATCCCGGAGACATCGGCACCAATGGCGGCCTCACGACCAATGCAAAGGCGCAAGTGGTCGATGAAGCCGGAGCGCCGATCGCGGGGCTCTACGCCGTCGGCAACAATGCCGCCTCGTCCATGGGCGAAAGCTATCCGGGCGCGGGCGTCACGCTTGGGCCGGGGCTGACCTTCGGTTACCTCGCGGCGCGCGACATGACGGGCGCCAACGACTGATCTATCCGCATGTGGGCTTAAGGGAACGCCCCTGAACCGGAGCAGGTGCCGGTCAGGGGCGGTTTCGGGCCAGGGCAGCGTCACGATCTATGGCGCTGCCCTTTCTCCTGTTCATGGTCAGGCCTTTGCACCTTCGACATAACGGGCGCGATACGCTGCGAATTCACGGCGCACGTCGGCTTCGTCGATCCCGAAGCGCTCGAGCGAATAGTCGTGCGACGGGCGCTGTTCGCGCTTGTTGCCGGCCATGAACTCCGCAAGCGCGGCTTCCATTTTCTCGTCCACCGCAACGCCGATGCGCTCCAGCACGCGGTGGGCCTGCTCTAGCGGGCTGCGCAGGACCAGGCGGTAGTCGATGTCGATGAAGCGGTCCTCACCGATTCTGATGCGCGCTTCCTCGAAGCGGCGCATCCACTGGACGAGGCGAGGGAACCAGAAGCGGCCCACTTCCTCGTCTGTCAGCGTAGCCGAGAGCTTGTAGAGCGCCGCCTCCATGCTGACGTAGCTCGGCACGATGTCGATCGGGTCGCGGTGGGTCATCACCAGCAAGGCGTCCGGGAAGGCCTTTGCCGCCAGCTCCGCGTAAGGCAGGTTGGAGGGGCTCTTCAGGATCCACTTCGTGCCGCGCCGCTCCGGTGCCTGCCATTGCAGGTACTTGAGGATGGTCTTGAGATCATCGTGCCCGTGCGACTGGTCATAGTCGTCCAGCCACCGCGAGAAGGACGGCACGTGGGTCATCCCTTCAACCATTGTCGAGACGAACATCTGGCCAAGGATAAGGATTTCCTCGTCCGGGGCATCGGGATCGAGCGGGTGGATCGAGGCGAGTTCCGGCGCAGCCTGCAGCCATCCGTCGATCATGGCCTGCGCATAGGCGCGTCGCTCGACCGGGTGGCCGCGTTCCTCACCAGGGAAGGGCGCAAAGTTCTGCGCCTCGTACCAGCGGATCGCGGTCATGCCCGGTGCGCTCGACAGCAGGCGGTGGAAGATCGTGCTGCCGGTGCGCGGAAGTCCAAGGATGACGGCGGCGACTTCGACCTTTTCCTCGAGGATTTCCGGATGCTGCCTGATGTCCTCGACCATGCGGAGACGGCTGGCGAGGCCCTTGACGATGACTTCGGTCTGCGCGGCGAGCCCTGATTCGGTCAGCCGGGCTTCCGCATTGGCGGCGGCAATGTACCGATCCATCGGTTCGAGGAACCAGCCGTCACCGAAATCGACCAAGGCGGTGCGCTCGCGGGCGGCCTGTAGCAGGGTTTCGCGGTCCAGCGCCCTGGTCGGGCTGATAGTATTGGTCATGCTTGCAATCTCTCTCCCAGGCCCTCCATTTCATCGGAGGGCGGCGTTCGCCCGACGGTCTTGCGGACTCGAGCGCTCGCAGGCCAGAGAATGGCAGACGCGAACACCCAAGGTCAATCAATTTCACCTTACATAACTTCGCATAAAGGACTTATGTGTCTTCTTAAATAGTAATATGCGTAGAAATTATATAAATATGCATCGCATGGTGCTATGGGAGAGAGGCTGTGGATCAGGAAGACATTCTCGCGCAGGTCGCGCTCCGCGATCTCGTGATGCGCTATTGCCGGGGGTGCGACCGGCGCGATTTCGCACTCGTGCGATCGCTTTACCACGACGATGCGATTGATGAACATGGGACGATGTTTCGTGGCGGGCCGGATGAATTCGTCGCCTGGCTGCCCGAAGCGATGGCGCAGTGGGAACTGACCGTCCACACCATTGCGAACAGCCTGTTTGCGGTTGAGGGTGACCGTGCCGAAGGCGCGCACCATGTTCGCGCCTATCATCGCACCCTTCTGCCCGATCGGCGTGAGTTGATCGTTCATGGCCGCTACCTCGACCGCTACGAGCGCAGGGACGGTACCTGGAAGTTCACGCATCGCTCGCTGGTGTTCGATCATGGCGAGATGCGCGCGGTCGATGAAGCGGCGATGCGGGCGCTTGGCGGTGAAGCGCCGGCCGGAACATCCGGTAGAGACGATCCCTCGTGGACCTACGAGCTGCTGGCGCGGCTGGCCGTCTGATCGCAAAGCCGCGCAGCAAGCGCCTTGCCCAGATAGTCAATCAGTCCGCTGAGCGCCGGACTGGGCGGGGCCTTGGCGCGGTGGATCAGCCATAGCGGATAATCGTCGCGGGGATCGGGCTCGTCCAGCCGTTCGAGCATGGGTTCGGCGTCTGCCGCGAAACACCACAGCTTCGCGGTGCCGAATCCGGAGAGCACGGCCTGCTTCATCTGCGGCCAGGAATTGAACGTCGTTAGCCCAAGCGCCTCGGCGGCATCGCCGGAAGGGTTCGCGGTGATCCACTGGCCGGGCTGCGCGGCGTCGAGTTCATGCCCCCAGCCAAGCTGCCTTGCGCGTTTGCCGCCCCGCAGTCCGTAACGCGCCTGCGACATCGTGGCGATCTCGATGCCAGCCATCCGGCGCGGCGGCTTGCGGATGATCGCCAGGCCGAGGTCGGCACGGCGGTAAGTGATCGCATCCAGCGGATCGAGTTCGCCGAGCAGTTCGACCGAGACGCGGGGCATCACTTCCTGGAAGGCCAGCAGCTCGGCCGCGAACTCGGCAACGATGCCGCCGCTTCCGGCGATGCGGACATGCCCTTCGTGTTGGACGGAAGGAGCAATGCGGGCTTGTAAGGCCTCGACTTCCGCCTCGATTCTTGCCGCCGTCTCCAGCAGGTGGGCGCCTTGGCGCGTCGGTTCGTGGCCCAGCGGCGTCTCGTGGAACAGCGGTATGCCGACGGCTTCCTCCAACGCCTCGATCCGGCGGCCCACGGTCGTGCGATTGACCCCGAGCCGACGTCCGGCGGCGGTATAGGAACCGGCCCTGACGGCGGCCAGATAGTAGCGCAGATCATCCCATTGCATGGCCCGTGCATATTTGCACAAGCAATGTGCATAGGAAAGAGCCTTCGCATGCAGGGGGTATGCGCGGTAAACAGGCATCAATTGCGCTGCAAACGAGTAGCACTGATTCAGGAGTTGATGCACATGGCAACTACCCAGGAATACGGCCTTGGCGAGTTCGACTTCCCGCGCGGCTGGTTCATGATCGGCGAGGCGAAGGAGGCGACGAAGATTCCTGCCGCAATCCGTTATTTCGGCAAGGATCTTGTCCTTTATCGCGGCGAATCCGGACAACCTTACGTGGTCGACGCCTATTGTCCGCACATGGGTGCGCACCTTGCCAAGAACACCACCAGCTACATCGTGCGCGACGGCGAGCACGTGCAGGGGGAAGCGATCCGCTGCCCGTTCCACGGCTGGGCCTTCGGCGCCGACGGTCAGTGCAAGCACATTCCTTATTCGGACTTCATCCCCAAGGCCGCGAAGCTGCGCACTTATCCGGTCGTCGAGCGGGCTGGCATCCTGTGGATGTGGCACGATCCCGAAGCGCTTGAGCCCGACGTCGATCTGCCTGACTTCGGTGGCCACTACGGCGAGCCAGGCTGGGTCGAGTGGAAGGTCGACTACATGGGCGACCTTGAAGTCCACGGTATCGAGATCGTCGACAACATGGCCGATTTCGGCCATTTCATTCCGATCCACGGCGCCAAGGACTGGCAGTATTTCGCCAACGAGTTCAAGGGCCACATCGTCCACCAATACTACAGCGCCGGTCACCGCACGCTGACGGCGGCGGACGAGGATCAACTCGTTCTCGACACCTGGTATGAAGGCCCCGGTTTCCTCCAGTCGGAAATGGCCGGTGCGTTCGACAGCTTCATCATGATCGCGAATACGCCGATCGAGGACGGCAAGACCCGCTCGTGGCACGCACTGATGGTCAAAGTGCATGATGGTTCGCGCGAAACCACCGACGCAGACCGGACCATTGCCTTTGAATATCAGGAAGGAAGCCGCCTCGCTTTCGCGCAGGATGTGGAAATCTGGGCTAACAAGCGTGCGTGCCTCAACCCGCTAGCGATCCCGAATGACGGCCCCTATGGCAAGGTTCGCGCCTGGTACAAGCAGTTCTTCAATTCGCGCGAGAAGGCGAGGGAAATGCAGAAGCGGGTGAACGGCGTCGTCGTCACGCTCGACAAGCGGCCTGGCAACAAGGCCGCCTGACCGGCGCGAATGACGCGATGCGGCCCGCCCCTTTCGGGGTGGGCCGCATCGCGTTCAGGATGACCTGATAACAAGACTGAATTCTACGGGAGAAGAGACATGGCCACATTTCCGAAGGGGTGCGCTCTGCTGTTTGGCGGCAGTGGTGGTATCGGACGAGGCGTTGCACGCACTTTTGCCGAGAGCGGCAGCGACATCGCAGTCGTCTACCGTTCGAAGCGCGATGTGGCCGATGAAGTGGCCGATCATGCCCGCGCGCAGGGCCGCGCGGCGAGCGTCCACGCTGCCGACGTGACAGACCCTGGGCAAGTGTGCGCCGCACTCGAGGCGGCGGTTGCCGAGCATGGCCGGGTCCACACCGTCGTGTGGGGGGCCGGACCGCTCGTGAACCAGCGCTACCTTGCTGAAACGCCGCTTGCGGAATGGCGCCATGCTTTCGAAGTTGAGGTCCATGGCTTCTTCACTGCCGCCCAAGCGGCAATTCCGCACATGCGCGAGCAGGGTGGCGGCAGCTTCGTCACGCTGGGATCGGCAGGCCATGACTGGTGGCCTGCACGCGACGGCATGTCCGTTGCGGTCAAGGCATCTAACGAGCAACTGGTGAAGGGCATCGCCAAGGAAGAAGGGCGCCACAACATTCGCGCCAACTCCGTGTTGGTGGGCGTGATCGATGCCGGTCAGCTTCATGAATTGACGCGGCAAGGCCAGTTCGACGAAGCTTGGGTGAACGAGACACACAAGCTGTTGTGCCTGAAACGTTGGGGCACGGCTGAAGAGATCGGTCACGCCTGTGTCTATTTTGCATCGAACGAGGGCGCATATACGACCGGCCAGTCCATCTCGGTCTCGGGCGGTTTCGGCGTCTGACCGCACGATCGGGCGTGCGGCCGATTTGACAGGCGGATATCGCCGGGGTGAAAAAGGCGCGACTCCGCCGTCGGACGCCGCGCGTCATTCCATTGAAATGTAATCAGAAAATCGGTTTCGAGAAGCGCAGTTTGCCGTCCGGTCCTGTCTGGTGAACTGTCGCTGCCGCACGCCCCGGCAATCCCTTCACGCGACCATGCCTGCAAGAGTTCGTCCAAGCACTGTTCAGAGTCTACGCAAATACGTACATAAAGTTGCTATTGATACAATTTTGCGTAGGTGATAAACGAATCATCATGCAGTCCGGATAACCGGCGGCGGGAGAGAATGTACTGCGGAAGCCTGAATTTCGGGGAGCCTGTCCTTGCGTGACAGGGGCCGAAGCGGTTGCCTGAATAAGGGCTCTGCCGCCGCGAAAAACGGAGCGCTTTCCATCTCTTTTCCAACGACCGGCATGCCGACGAAGCAGGCGGTCTGCTGAAGTATTCAGAGAGGGAGAGTCGGAATGCATGATCTCAGCTGCGTTGGTGTCCTTAGTCGCCGGATGAGCAGCGCAATGCTTGCCGGGGTGGCATGGGGAGCCATTCTCGTACCGGGACAGGCCTGGGCACAGGATGCGCCGCAGGGTGCAAATGAAGCGGATCGCGGCATTGGCGAGATCATCGTTACCGCAAACCGCCGCGAGGAGCGCGGGCAGGACGTTCCGATCTCGATCACGGCCCTTTCTCCGCAGCGGCTCGAGCAGCAGAGCATCACCAAGGAGCAGGACCTTCAGGCCACCGTTCCCTCGCTCGTCGTCGGCCCGAATGGTCAGGGTTCGCGCGATTCCAACTCCTTCACCATTCGCGGGCAGGGCGCGACGTTCCAGGCATCGCCGGGCGTGGTCGTATACCTGAATGAAGTGCCGCTGGCTTCGGGCATCACGCTCAGCCAGCAGGGCGGTCCGGGCAACTTCGTCGACCTTGAGAACATGCAGGTCCTCGCCGGTCCGCAAGGCACCCTGTTCGGACGTAACACCACGGGCGGCGCCGTGCTGCTCGTCCCCAAGAAGCCCACCGATGAACTGGGCGGCTGGATCAAGGGCGAACTGGGCAACTACAAGCGCCGCAATGTCGAAGGCGCGGTCAACCTGCCGGTCGTCGAGGACAAGCTGTCCGTCCGCGTGGTCGGCGCCTATCACGACCGCGACGGCTACACGCGCGATGTGGTCTGGAACAAGGATCGCGACAACGAGCATTGGTATTCGGGCCGTATCGGCATTCTTGCGAAGCCGACCGACGCGATCCGCAACTACACGATGATCTTCGGTTCGAATTCGGACAACAATGGCGCTGGCCTGATTCATCGTGGTTTCAATATCGCTGGCCTGCAGGCGGTGGGCTTCTGCTCTGATCCGCCGAATCCCCTGAGCCCGATCGGCGTGCCCTGTGACGTGTATCGCGCCGCAACGGCGCAGGCTGATGCCCTAGGCACGCGTCAGACGGCTTTCTCTATCGACACCTTCTCCAAGACCAAGACCTGGGGGGCATCGAACACAACCGACATCGATCTGAGCGACGAAATTACCCTGCGCAATATCGTCAGCTACCAGAAAATGAAGGTCGGCTATCGCTACGATGGCGACGCGACTGTGCTGCAGCAGCACGACAACGATCCGGGCGTGCTGCCCGCGCCTGGCGTCGTCACTCTGCCGGGAACGACATTCCCGCTGACCTACATCAATGCGACTCTGGACCGTGAAACGCCGCGCGACAATTTCCGGACCTGGACCGAGGAACTGCAGCTTCAGGGCAACATGCTCGACGGCAAGTTGAACTGGACCATCGGCGGATTTTATTTCAACCAGAAGCCGGATGGCAGGCAGTCTACCAATTCGGTGGTGTACTGCCCCGCGCTATACACCGGGTTCTGCACGGCAAATCACTCCGAGTACGGCAACAGCACGGTTTCCAAGGCGCTCTATGGGCAGGCCACCCTTGACTTCGGCGCTGTGTCTCCATCGCTCGATGGCCTTCGCCTGACCGGCGGTTATCGTCAGACCTGGGATCACGTCTCGGGCTTCGCCACGCAGTATAACTTCGATGCCTCGCTTCCTGCCGGCATGGTTATCTGCGGCAGGGATACCTCGCTTGTCGTGCCGCTCGAAACGGCTTTGCAGGACTGCCGCTTCGATGGTTCGAAAAAGACCAGTTCGCCCTCATGGCTGGTGGGTCTGGACTACAAGGTGACGTCCGGCGTGATGATCTACGGCAAGGTCAGCCATGGTTACAAGGCGGGTGGCTTCAATACCTATGCCGTCTATTTTGGAGAAAACGGCGATCCGGATACCCGGACATTCGATCCGGAAAAGGTCACCACCTATGAGGCCGGCTTCAAGTCGGACTTCCATCTGGGCACCGTGCCTTTCCGTCTGAACGTCACTGGCTATCATACCCAATACAAGGGCATCCAGCGTGCGACGGGAGACTATAACCCGAGGACCAATGTCAGCGGTGCGCGCACGCTTAACGCGGATGCCCGGATCAACGGCGTGGAAGTCGAAGCGATGATGCGTCCGTTTCCCGGCATCGAGATCGGCGGTAACTTCAGCTATACCGACGCGAAGTACAAGAAGTACGAGTATCAGACCGCTACCGGCGCCGTCGCCTGCAACGGCGTCATCGCTCCAGGAGGCATCGCGGATTCCTCATGCCTCGATTTCCAGTATGTCTCGCCCTATATCTGGAGCTTCCATGTCGCGGCCGAACAGCCGCTGGGTGGAAACGCCGGCACCCTTTCCTTCTTCGCGAACTATTCGCACACTTCGCGTCAGTTCACCGAGGCGATCAACTTGCCCTCGCAGCAACCCGGCGCCTACCTTGAGCCGTTCGGCCTGCTTAACATGTCGCTCGACTGGAAGAATGTCTATGGCAGCGGTCTCGACGTGGGCGTCTTCGGCACCAACCTTGTCGACAAGAGCTACCGGATCTCCAATACCGACGTCTATCAGCAGGGCGCGCTGCTTTATTGGTCGACGCTCTATGGCGAGCCGCGCATGTACGGCCTGCGCCTGAAGTACACCTTCGGCGGCGGCTGATCCCCCATTTGATGCCCCGGCTCTGTACAAGGAGCCGGGGCCAGTTTCCTTTGCCGAAGTGGCCAATTTGTACATGATCAAAAGCCTCTGCGCCCTTGCCCGAAAGCCGGGGACCACACGCGGACAATTCCAGAGCTACTACGAAGAGAAACACGCTCCGCTCGCAGCCGGGCTGTTCCCGTTTTCAGGCTACGTGCGCAATCACCTGATCGATGCGCCGGACTTCGGATGGGACACGATAAGCGAATTCTGGAATGACGACATGGCGGGCACGGCCGCCCTGCTGGCAGGAACGGTCGGTGAGACCATGCGCGCCGATGAGGAACAATTCATGGACCGCACGAAGGTCGTTCCAGCGCGCGTCGAGGAAATCGTGCTGTCGCCGGGTGCCAGGGCAGATGCCCTCGGCCTGCGCTCGGCCCTGCTGGTCTCGGGAACGCGGGCCAGCGCGGATATTCATGCGCAAGTAATTGAACGAGCGCGGGAAATGGCAGAACACTCCGAGGGTGTCTCGGTGGATCTGGTCGACACCGGCACCCAGTTCCCCGCGTCCGCGGTGATCTGGCTTCCGGGTGAGCCGAGCGCGCTTCCCGATCTGTCGGGCCTTGCGGTCACGGCTCTGCTGGTTCGGCGCTGTGGAACCGCGGTGACCGAACTGCTCGGCACGAGAAGGAGCTAGGACATGCTGCCGCTTCAGGAAATTTCGGACCGCCTCGAGATTCAGGACCTGCTAGCCCGCTACAGTTTCGCGATCGACGAGCGCGACTGGGACGCACTGGACGAGGTCTTCACGCCCGACGCCGTGATAGACTATCGCGAGACCGGCGGTGCGCGCGGCACGCTGGCGCAAATCAAGGCGTGGCTGCCGCTGGCGATGGAACGCTTTCCGCTGTTCCAGCACATGGTTGCCACCACCAGGCTGGACCTCGACGGCGACCGTGCAACGAGCCGGACGATCCTGTTCAACCCGATGGTCTATCGCAAGGACGACGGCGCCGAGCAGGTGTTCTTCATTGGCCTCTGGTACCGCGACAAGCTCGTACGCACTGAAAAGGGCTGGAGGATCGCCGAGCGATACGAGGAAATGGGCTACGCGCACAACGTGCCGCAGATGCCTGCAATCCCGACAATCGATGACGTTCCGGATAGAATCTGATGGAGCAGGAAAACGCATGGACGGAATAAACACGGGCACGCGCAGGGCAATGGCGCTGCGCGGCTTCCTTTGCCAGAATGTCGTCGTTGGCGCTGCTTTCGGAGCTTTCGGCATCACCGTGCTGCCGGTGCAGGCGCATTTCGGAGTCGGGCGCGGCATGGCGACGTTCGGGCTGGCGCTCGCCGTCCTCGTCATGGGCGTGGGCGCGCCTCTGGCCGCAGGTGTCATCGGCCGTTTCGGGCTGCGCGTGGCAATCCTTGCGGGCGTGATCCTATCCGGGCTCGGCTATCTGCTTCTGGGCCTCGCACCGCTGCTGGGCGAGGCGGGCATGGGTCTGGTCCTGTTCGCCTATGCTCTGCCGATCGGTCTGGGTCTCGCTTTCGTTCCGTTCTCCTCGGCAATGCTGGCAAGCCGCTGGTTTCAGCCGAACCCGGGGCCTGCGCTCGGATTCGTGAGCATGCCGGTGCTCGTGGCGCTTCTGCCGGTCGCCGGAACGCCGGTTATCGCTGCGCTGGGATTGAGTTCCTTCTATTTCCTGCTGGCGGGACTTCATCTCCTCCTGCTGCCTCTGGCCCTCGGGATTGGCGAGCCACTGGCCGGTGTCAGTGGGCTCGGGCATGACGATACACCTGCGCTGGCGATGCGCACGATCTTCAGGCGCCCGGCCTTCTGGGTGCTTGTCTGCGGTGCGGGAACGCTGACGTCCGTTGGCATCACCGGCATGACGCACCTCGTCGCTTTCGGTGTGGAGCGCGGGCTTTCCGATCAGCATGCGGCGCTTCTTGTTACATTCACTGGCGGGGCCAGCGTGGCTGGTTCGCTGGTGGTCGGCATGCTCTGCGGATGGCTGGGCGCGGCGCGCACGCTGGCACTGATCGGCGTGCTCACCGCCCTGGGATGGAGCGCGCTGCTGGCGACGTCCGACCTTCCGGTCATGGTCTCCGTCGTCCTTCTGATCGGAGCGGGGGGCGCGGGGGTGTTCCCGGCCGTCAATGTCCTTGCGGGGCAGGTCTTCGGTCTTGCGGCCTTGCACCGGGTGATCGGCCTCTATGCCATCGCGAATCTGCCATTTACTTTCGCCCTGCCGCCGCTTTCGGGCGTCTTGCATGACGTGGCGGGCGGTTATGCGCCGGTTGCGGGAATGCTGATTGCCGCGTCATTCGCGGTCTCGATGCTGTTCTTCGCCTTTTCGCTCGCCAGCGGCCGTCCTTTGGCCGTGGCCGAGCCGGCCTGATGGCTCACCGAGGAGGATATTCATGATCCGCATCGCAATTCCAGTAGATCAGGGACACGATCCTTATGGTTTCGCCGCAAGGAACCATGCCCGTACCATCATGGCGGCCGCGGACGCCTTCTCCAAGGCGGTCTATCGCGATTCCATCCTGACTTTGCGTGAGTTCGAGGGCGCGCGTTCACGTATCGCCCAGATCAACGGGTGCATCATCTGCCAGCAATTTGGCGCTGCGCGCGATGCGAGCGCGATGTTCGCCGCGACCGGGCAGCGCGCGGACCATCTCGTGATCGACAATGGACCGGCGCCGGATGAGGCATTCTACGCAGAGGTCGAGAGCTGGCGCGAGGCGAAGGTGTTCTCCGACCGCGAGCGCCTTGCGATCGAGTTCGCCGAACGTTTCGCCCAAGAGCCGAAGGTCCTCGCCCAAGACGAGGAGTTTTGGCCGCGCGCACATGCGCTGTTCAGCGATGCCGAAATCGTCGACCTCTCGCACTGCGTTGCCGCCTGGGTCGGGCTTGGCAGGATTGCCCATGTGCTGGGCTTCGACAGCGTCTGCATGCCTTTCGCATCGGCCGATTGAGGACAGGTTTCAAGGGAAGGTTTGATTGATGGAAGGCAGGCTGAATGGGCGCGTCGCTCTCGTCACGGGCGCGGCTGACGGTATCGGTCACGGCACGGCGCGGCGCATGGCGACCGAAGGTGCCTCGGTGTTGGTCGTGGATTTCGATGCCGAGCGGGGCAGGCATGTCGCTGCGGAACTGCGCGAGATGGGTGCCGGTGCGGAATTCATCGCTTGCGACGTGACCGACAGGGCGCAAGTCTTCGCCGCCGTCGAGCGATGCGTGGAGCGTTTCGGCAAGATCGATATTCTCGTCAACAATGCCTATCGCGGGCAAGGGCAGGCGCGGATCGAGGCCAAGACCGATGCCATTTTCGCCAGTGCCATGGACATGTGCCTCTATGCCGCGAAATGGTCGATGGAGGCAGCCTTCCCAATCATGCGCAAGCAGGGCTGGGGGCGGATCATCAATGTCGCCTCGCTCAATGGCGTCAACGCCCACATGGGTACGGCGGAATACAACGCGGGCAAGGAGGCCCTGCGCGCCTATTCGCGCACGGCAGCGCGGGAGTGGGCTGCCCACGGGATCTGCGTGAACATCGTCTGCCCGGCAGCAAAGTCGGCATCCTATCGACGCTTCGAGGAAATGCAGCCGCAAGTCGCCGCCGCGACTGCCGCCGCCAATCCGATGGGTCGCATGGGCGATCCGGAGGCCGACGTCGGGGGTGTCATGGTATTCCTTGCCAGCGAGGATGCGCGCTACCTGACCGGCAATACGCTGTTTGTGGATGGCGGAGGCCACATCAACGGCGTGCCCTGGGTGCCGGACCTCGGCCCGGAGGACTAAGGCAGCATCAGCCCAGGTCGCCCGATCCTGCCGACAGGATCGCGGGATCGCCGGCGTGCGTCTGCCAGTTCGCGTCGCGTCTTACGATGCGCCAGCCTTCCGGACGTCGCTCCCAGCAGTCGACATATTCGCCGTTCGAATCGAATACCGCACCAGCCGCATCGCCAGCACGCTGGTGGCGGGCCTGCACGTAGGAGCGGCTGACGGCGCGATCACCGGCAAGGTCTACCGTCACGCTGCCGATCAGGTGCTGGGTGGGGCCGCAATTGTCGAGAAAGCGGGTCATGTTGTCGCGAAGTGCGGCGAGCCCCTTGCGCTCTTCGCCGGTGCCGTAATCGAACGCGACGTCCTGCGCGAAGACATCGCCGAGCGCGTTCCAGTCCTTGCTGTCGAGTACGCGGGCAAAGCGGGCCAGGCCGCGCATGATCGCCCGCTCGTCGATGAGGGCGCGCAGCGCCGGATCGGCAGCCGCTGAAGGCAGCGGCGAGGCGCGTTCGTCGACGAGGTACATGCGGGTGCAGTCCCGGTCGAACAGGTTTTCCTCATCCTCGGCGATCTTTCGGGCGATGTCGGGTTCAGCCGAGCGGGCCAGGAACCGGTCGCAGGCGGTGCGGTCGGCGAGGACGATTTCGGTCATGACGTCGAAATCCGGCGGCGCGGCGCCGGGAGAAGCGAAGGCGCTTTCGCCTCGCAGGTAGTTTCGGCGGTAGTCCTGTATGCCGGGCAGCAGGGAGAGGATCAGCGGGGCATGGCGGGTTTCGTAGTATGCGACGAAAGCCTCATGCGACATTCCTTCGCGGCGCTTGAGCAACGCGACGTACTTGATCGTCAATGTCCTTCTCCCTCTTTTGCCGGGCGGATCAATTGTCCTGAAAGCTGCACACGACCCTGATCGCCTCGCCTGACTTCATCAGCGCGAAGCCTTCGTTCACTTTTTCCATTGGCAGGCGATGAGTTACGAGGTCATCGAGGTTGAGCTGCCCATCCGCATAGTGATCGAGCAAGTGCGGCAGCTCGCTGCGGCCCTTTACGTTGCCCATGAAGGAGCCCTTGACGGTGCGGCCCAGTTGCAGGGTAAAGGGCGTGACTCTCATCACTTCGCCGTCGGGCGGCACGCCCAGCACGGTACAGCAGCCCCAGCCGACGCGGGTGCAGTCGAACGCCTGTTCCATGAGGCCGGCATGGCCGACGCATTCGAAGGCATGGTCGACCCCGCCATCGGTAAGGGCGCGGATCGCGGTGACGGGTTCGGTTTCCCTGGAATTGATGAAGTCGGTCATGCCGAAACGCTGCCCCTGCGCCTCGCGCTCGGGATTGATGTCGACGCCGATGATGCGCGAGGCCCCTGCCAGCCGCGCGCCCTGCACGACATTCAGGCCAATGCCGCCAAGACCGAAGACGGCGACGCTGTCGCCCTTGGCAACGTGCGCCGTGTGGATCGCCGCGCCGACGCCGGTCGCGACCGAACAGCCGATCGTGCAGGCGAGGTGAAAAGGCACATCCTTGCGGATTTTCGCGACGTTGCGCTCCTTCATCACCACGAACTGCGCCAGCGAGCCGACGCCCGAATAGGCCCAGACCGGCTTGCCGTTCAGCGAGAAGCGGGTCTCCTGCGTGGCGATCTCGGCAAGGAACAACTCGCATAAGTTGGTCTTCCCGGAGAGACAGTTGCGACACCTTCCGCATTCCCCCAGGGCAACGGCAATGGCGTGATCGCCCACCGCGACGCTGGTAACGGCCGAGCCGACCACGCGCACGATGCCTGCCCCTTCGTGGCCGACGACCACGGGGAAGGGATAAGGCGCGGCCTTGCCCTCGAGTTGGCTCAGGTCGCTGTGACACAGACCGTTCGCCATGATCTCGATCAGCACTTCGTCCTCGCCGGGCGGGGCGAGATCCAGTTCCTCGCGCACGAGCGGCTGGTTCGGAGAGTGGCAGACCATGGCTGCGACCTTCATCGGGCTTGCTCCTCGGGAAGCTTGGCTGGTGAGGGCGCCGCGATGCCGCGGATCATGTCGGCTGCCTTCTCGGCGATCATGGCGACCGGGATTGCGGTATTGCCGCCGGGCAGGTGCGGCATCACCGAGCCATCGACGACGCGCAGGCGATCGATGCCGTGGACTTTGAGGTCAGGGCCGACGACCGCACGCGGATCGCTGCCCATGCGGGCGGTGCCGACGGAATGGTAGTCCGCCTCGGCGCTGGCGCGGATATAGGCGTCGATCTCCTCGTCGCTCTGGACCTGCCGGCCGGGGGCGAGTTCCTCGCCCCGCATGGGATCGAAGGCACTCTGGGCGAATATCCGGCGCGCGATCTTCACGCCTTCGCGCATGACGCGCCGGTCGTTTTCGCTGCCGAGGTAGTTCTGGTCGATAACCGGGGCGGCGTTCGCATCGGCGCTGGCCAGCGTGACGGAGCCGCGCGCCTCGGGCCGGGCGACGTTGATATGGGCGTAGAAGCCGTGACTGGGCATGAGCGTGCGACCGTTATTGCTCGTCAGCGCCGTGACCAGCAGCATCTTGATGTCGGGTTCGTCGAGCGCCGGGTCGGATCTCACGAAAGCGGCGACGGACATGCCGGTCGAGGCAAGGGGGCCGCTGCGCAGCAGGAGGTAGCGTCCCATCGCCAGCGAGCCGTAGACCGGATTGAGGTAGCGCAGCATCGACCACGGCTTCGTCGAGCGGTGCTTCACATGGGCGGCGAGGTGGTCCTGAAGGTCCTGTCCAACGCCGGGCATGTCACGCACGACGGGGAGGCCATGCGTAGCCAGATGCCCTGCAGGACCGATGCCCGACAGCATCAGGAGATGCGGTGAATTGATCGCGCCTGCCGAAAGGATCACTTCGGCGCGGGCGGCAATCGTGCTGTCCTGTCCGTTCCTGCGCACCATGATGCCGGTCGCGCAGCCATTCTCGATCAGGACCTTGCGGGTCTGCGTCTTGGTCAGGACGGTGAGGTTCGCACGCTTCATCGCGGGGCGCAGGTAGGCGCTGGAGGCGCTGCATCGCCGGCCCTTGTGGACCGTCAGGTCGACCGCGCCGAAGCCGTCGCGCCTCGCGCCGTTGAGGTCGGGATTGCGATGGTAGCCGGCCTCTGCGCCCGCTGCGAGGAAGGCCCTGGCGAACGGGTGGTCCTGATCGCCGCGCGTGACGTGGATGGGACCATCCTGCCCGTGCCACGCGTCGTTGGCAGGATGGAACGTCTCCAACCTGCGGAAATAGGGCAGCACTTCGGCGAAGGCCCAGCCGGAATTGCCTGCCTGCGCCCAGCGATCGTAGTCCGAATGCATTCCCCGGTCGTAGGCCATGCCGTTGATCGACGAGCCGCCGCCCAGCACTTTGCCGCGCGGCAGGTAGAGCAATCGCCCGTCGAGATGCGCTTGCGGCGCGGACATGTATTTCCAAGCATGGCTGCCCGACATCATGATCGGCAGCAGCCCGCCCGGCGCAGCGATCAGGGGGCTGCCATCGCGTCCGCCCGCTTCGACGAGAAGGACTGTTACCCGCGGGTCTTCCGACAGGCGCGCCGCCAGCACGCAGCCCGCAACGCCTCCACCGACGATGACGTAATCGAACTGTGTTGCATTCGCGCTCATTGTCCCGACTCTGAAATTGCCCGGGCGGCGCGGCGGCCCGAATAGATGCAGTCGGCGTAGGAGAGGCCGCTGACGTAGAGGTTGGAGCAGATGCCCACTGCGTTGCGCCCCGCCGCGTAGAGGCCGGGCACGACGTCCTCACCCTCACGCCTCCGGACCGCGCCGCTCTTCTCGTCGACGGAGAGGCCGCCCACGGTCATGCAGGCAATGGGGAACATGCGCGCGTCGACGGAGGCGTCGATGGCATAGTAGGGCCCCCTATCGAGTACGGCCATTTCGTCAGGTGACTTGTGGAAACGGTCGGGCTCCTCGCCGCGTGCGGCGCGGTTGTAGGCCGCTATGTTGGCCGCCAGTAAGGCTGGATCGCAGCCCAGCTTCGCGGCAAGCGCCGCTGGCGTGGGGCCCTTTTCCGCGGCGAAGAAGGCATTGACGAGCGTGATGTCGCGCTGGAAGCCCAGCACGCCTTCGCCGAAGGCATCGCGCAGCGACTGGCGGAACAGCTTGCGGTCCATGATGATGTAGCCGCGCCCGCCGTTGCGTTCGACCATCTCATCGCCGATGCGCGCGCCGTACCATGTCTCGTTGCAATATCGCTCGCCCCTCCCGTTGACGAGCAGGGCCTGTCCCCATGCGCGCGGCGGGGACAGGAAGCGCCACGCGGAGACGCGCTCCATCAGCGCGGTCTTCCCGCCGGCCGAGACGCCCAGCATGATACCGCTGCCATTGTCTCCCAGGGTGCCGTTGGGCAGACCGGCCGAATAGTCGGGCGCGAAATGGCGGACCATGTCCGGGTTGCAGATGAAGCCGCCCGCGCTCAGCACGACGCCGCGGCGGGCGCGGACCCACGCACTGGTGCGGCCTGCGACTGCAAGCGCCTTGGCCTTGGCGAGGTGGCGGTAGCCGATGGCGAAAGTCAGCCGTGCGCCGGGAAACGTGGGCGAAAGCATCGCTATCCACTTGTTCGCCGCGGCGATGTGCCGCGAATAGCGTTTGCGAATGGCGGGGTCGATGAAACGCTCGACCCGCACGCCGATCACCCGTCCGCTGCTGTCGAGGGCAAGCTGGCGGGCTTCGGTCTGGGTGTGGAGTACGAGACCGCGGTTCAGCGCTGCCTGCCTGAGCGGTTCCCAGATGCCCGCGCCGAGTCCCCAGGGTTTGCCGCCATTGCGCCGCACGGTCCGGTGACCGCGCGCGGCGGGCGGGGTCAGGTCGCGGAACGGTCCGGCAAGGCTGCTGTCGGGGTGGTAAAGGAACTTGTCGAGCGGCGGGTACGAGGTCTTTTTCGGCCAATAGCTTGCCTCGAACGGTGCGCCGTGGCGCTGCAACCATTCGACGGTGCCGGCGCTCTGCTCGCAGAAGTCGCGCAGGGTCTCGGGCGAGACGACATCGCCCACTTCGTAGCGCAGGTAGTCTTCCATGCGCTGCGCATCGTCGGAAATGCCTGCCTCGCGCTGGATCGGCGTGCCGCCTCCCGCATAGAAGACGCCGCCGTTCGCCGCCGACGATCCGCCGCCGTCATATTGGTCGAGTGCAATGACCGAGAGCCCGCGCTCCAACCCTTCCAGCGCCGCTGCCACGCCTGCGCCGCCAAGGCCGACGACGATCATGTCCGCCGCTTCATCCCAGTCGTGCGTTTCGGGATCTTCGAGCGTCAGCGGCGCGTCGATCGACAGCCCCCAGTCGCGGATATCGCGCCCGGCCTCAGGGACGGACGCTTCCGGCCGCAGACCCCACGGGCTGGGGGGCATGAAATCCGCCGGCACGTTCATTGCGCGCGGACCTTGACCTTGGGCGCGCCCTTGCCGCGCCGCATCGTCTCGATGAACTTGTCGAGCGGGGCTGGCTCGGCCACCGGGCCGCCATGATCGCCCGAGCGCGCCCAGAACTCCTCATAGCTGGGGAACAGCTTGTGAAAGTTGCCCTCGGCCCATTCGGTATCGGGCCAGCGCATCTTGCTGTCGCCGATGGGCGGCCTGTTGAGGTCGGTGGCGTACCAGTAGAGCGGCAGGCGTCGCGCGAAGTACCAGCGGTCATCCTGACGCACGTAGTCGTCGACGTACATCATCTGCATGATGACCCATTCGTCGCCGGTCTCGTGCTCGTTCTTGGAATAGACGATGCCGTGGGCGTGGTCGGCGTCATCGAACTCGATGATGTGCCCGCCGATGTGATGCGACGTTCCGGTGAAGGGCGAGCGTAGCGTTCCGTCCATGTATTCGCGCAGGGCAAGACGGCCGCTCGTCTCGCGCCCGACCCGTACATCGGTGGGGAACAGCGAGACCATCGCGTCCATGTCGCGCATGTCGAGTGCGAGGGCATACTTGGCGGGAAGCTGGCGAATCGCGTCCAGAGATTCGAGCCGGTCGAGTCGTGCTTCGATGGTGCGTGCGGTCACGCGATTATCCTCTCGTTCAAAATCGCATTTTGCGTAGCATAATGCTGACATATTCTCCGTGTTAGACAATCAGCTTGCCCATTCTGTCAAGAAAACATAATTAGGCTGGCATGAATGTTACGCGATGGCCGAAGTGGCCGTTGCCTGGAGGAGGATGTAATGAGGAAGTTTCTTGGCACCACTGCGCTGTTGACGGGCGTGCTTGCCGCCGCCGTTCCAGCCTTTGCGCAGGATGTCGCCGCCCAGCAGGGAGGCGCCGATGAAGATTATGGAATCGGCGCCATCGTCGTTACCGCCCAGAAGCGGTCCGAGAATATCCAGGATGTGCCTATCGCGATTTCGGCGGTTAGCGAGCAGTATCTTGAAAGCCGCGGCGTCGATTCGATCGACAAGCTGGGCACCATCGCCCCCAACGTGAAGATCGAGCGCGCGCCGTCGTCGAAGACCATCTCGCAGATTTCGATCCGCGGCTCGGTCACGATCAACCCGGCGATCACCTGGGAACCTGCGGTCGGCCTCTATCTTGACGGCGTCTACATCGCCAAGGCGCAAGGCTCGATCTTCGACATCGCCGACCTCGAGCGCGTCGAAGTCCTGCGTGGCCCGCAGGGAACGCTCTACGGTCGCAACGCGCTGGCCGGCGCGGTCAACCTCGTCACCAAGAAGCCCAGCGGCATAGCCGGTGGCTCTGCCGATGTGACCTACGGCAGCTTCGACGAGTGGAAGTTCCGCGGAGTGCTCGACCTGCCGCGCACGGGCATCTTCTCGGCGAAGATTTCGGGTCAGTACCGCAAGCGCAACGGCGTGATCGACCTCGTCGCCGATCCCTTCGATACCCCCGGCTCCTCGTTGCCCAAACGCAGCAAGACCGACTCGATCAAGTCGGGCAGCTTCATGGTGCAGGTCCGCGCCGAGATTTCGGACGACATTACCGCCGATTACACATTCGACTATTCGAAGAACAAGCAGACCCCGCCGTTCTCGCAGCTCCTGCGCGTCAACCGTAATGGCGATCCGCGCGACATCTTCGACCCGAATTCGGCAGGCTACGCTTTCGGCGGCGCGTTTTTCCCGCTCAACCTCTATACCAACCCGGATCGCGTCAGCACGGCCTCGATCGACGGCGACGTCTATGAGGATTCGCGCAGCTACGGCCACGCGCTGACGGTGACGGCGAACCTTGGAGCGGCCGAACTGAAGTCGATCACCGCCTACCGCGATCTTGCGTGGAAGGACGGGCTTGACCTCGACGGCTCGCCGTTGCCGGTGGCCTTCACCCAGCGCCTGACCGACTACCACGCCTTCAGCCAGGAGCTTCAGGTGACCGGCGAGGCTATGTCGGACAAGCTGAAGTACGTCGTCGGCGCGTTCTACTTCTCGGAGAAGGCCGAGACGCAGAATCCGCAGTCCTATTTTGGCGGCGCGACCGACCTGACCTCGGACTATGGCTCGCACACCAAGGCGTTCGCGCTCTATGCGCAGCTCGACTACAAGCTGACCCATGCCCTCAAGCTGACGCTGGGTGCCCGCTACACGCACGAGAAGAAGGACATCGCGCGCTTCTTCCGCATCAATTACGATGCGTCGCAGGGCATCACGGCACCGACCGTCATCGCCGACCTGCCTTACGGCACGTTCCCGGATGCGAAGTACAACAACTTCTCGCCCGCAGCGACGCTCAGTTATGAAGTGAACCCGGACGTGAACGTCTACGCCCGCTTCGCGCGCGGCTTCAAGTCGGGCGGCTTCAATGGCGAGACCAACGTGTTCTTCGATCCGGCGGCTCCAGCCGGGTGCCCGGCCGGCGCGACCGAACTGTGCCAGCCCTATCGCCCCGAAAAGGTCGACAGCTACGAACTTGGCGTCAAGACCAAGCTGATCGGCAACGATCTGGTCTTCAACGTCGCGGCCTTCCGGGACGAGCACAAGGACATGCAGCTTGCGGTCTTCACCGCCGGTCTTGGCGCGGCTTCTGTCGTGCGTAATGCCGGTGCCGCGCGCATCCAGGGCCTTGAGTTCGAACTCGTGGCCCGTCCGGTCGCTGGCGTGACGATCAACGGATCGCTCGCTTTCCTCGACCCCAAGTACAAGACCTTCATCGACGGCGGCGTAAATGTGGCCGACAACCGCGCTTTCCCGCATGCCCCGAAGACGACGGCGGCAGCCGGGATCGACTGGCGCGTGGTGGAAGGCGATTGGGGCAAGCTGAACCTCTACGGGGACGTCAGCTACGTCTCGAAATACTACACCTTCCCCTATCCGCTCGACAGCGCGACGGATTCCGACCTGAACGCGCACAACACGCGCTCGCCGGGCCGCACTATCGTGAACCTGCGCGCCACGGTTTCGGAGATCAGGCTGGGCGGCGTCGAGGCATCGCTTTCGGGCTTCGTGCGCAACCTAACCAAGGAAGACAGCCCCAGCAATTTCATCGACTTCGGTGCCGGCTTCGGCGGTATGACTTTGGGCTACTTCCCCGAACCGCGTACTTACGGGGTGACCGCAGGCGTAAAGTTCTGAGGTAAGACAAGAAAGAGGAGAGGATCGTAATGCTGTTCGCAGGCAAGAAGGCGCTCATAACCGGCGCGGCATCGGGGATCGGCCGGGCAACCGCGATCCGCTTTGCCGAAGAAGGCGCGCAAGTCACCATCGGTGATCGCAATCTTGCGGGGCTGGAGGAGACGGCGGCGATGATGGCGACCAGGCCTGTCGTCCAGCATTACGATGCCATGGACCACGCTTCTTCGCGGCGGCTTGTTGAAGTCGCCACGAAGGATGGGCTCGACATCCTTTGCAATATCTCCGGCCTGCTCAAGTGGGGACCGTCGGATACGTTTGCACTTGAGGATTTCGAGCAGCTCATGACGATCAATGCGACGAGCGTATTCGTCCTGTGCCAGGCGGCGCTGCCGTATCTGGTCAAGTCGAAGGGCAATATCGTCAACACGGCTTCGACCGCTGCGCTTCAGGGGATCGCCTATACGATTGCCTACTCGGCTTCGAAGCATGCCGTGGCCGCCATCACCAAGGGGCTGGCGATCGAATACGGATCGCGCGGCGTTCGCGTCAACGCGATCTGTCCCGGCCACGTCGAGACGCCGATGACGCAGACCCCGCCGCCGGCGGGCGACGTGGACTGGACGCTCGTCATGCGCAATTCGCCCAAGCTGGAGAACGGCTCGTGCGCCCCTGAGGACATCGCCGAGATGTTCGCCTTTCTTGCCAGCGACAAGGCGCGCAAGGTCACCGGCTCGCTGTTTACCGTGGACGGGGGGCAACTGGCGGGGTGAGCAGGACGCGGGCAGCTTCCTGTCCGTCGAGCAGGGCGTTGGCGCGGTGAACCACGCGCCAGCCATCGCTCCTGCGCTCCAGCATCCAGCGGTTGGCGGAGACGCGATGGACTTCGAATCGCCCTGCGCTTTTTCCAGCCACATGTCGCATGACGACGCTGTGGCCGCGCGCGATCGCGCGGTCGCCGTCGAGATCGATCGCCACCGGGCCAAGCAGATGCGCGCAGCCATCGGCCATGAGGCCGCGATGCACCGGCCCGTCGATCATTCCGGCAATCGCCTCATGTCCCTTGGCCGAGGCGAAGCCGACCACTTCATATTCGCCGCCTTCGCTCCACAATTGCGCAAGCGCCTGCGCCTTGCCGCTGTCGGCGAGGGGGCCGTAGTTCGCGATCAGGGCGCGGATTGCCTCAAGGTCTTCGAGGCGTTGCAGGCGTGCGGCGATGGATTCGAGCGAATGGGTCATGAATCCCTTCGTGCCGGTTCGGGCCGGCATGAGAAAGTTGAAAAACCGGGAGAGCGACGATGAATGAAATACCGACCGGGCACGGCAAGCTGGGCCATGTGTGGCGCGAATTCTGCGACCGCCTGGCAGATGCCGGCGAAGTGCTGATGCGCGACGCGGCGCCGTCCACGGCGATCGACCAGGCCGAAGGGCTGCGTTACCTCTCGCGCCTGACGCGAACCGCGCTCAACATGCTGGTCGACAGTGCCGATCCCGATTTTCCGCGCCTGTTCCTGCTCTGCGATGACAAGATCAAGATCGGTGCCGACAACCCCGACAACCTCTATCAGCAATGCGTCGTCAGCCCTGACCGCGAGTACCGGATCACCGGCAAGCGCAACTCGGTTCCCTATTTCTCGATCGGCAGCAAGGCCAACCGCTATGCCACTGAAGGGACGATGGTTTCCACAGGCGAAATCGAGTTCGCCGACATGGAATTCGGCCCCGGCGGCACATTCGAGATCGTCGCCAGCAAGGACCGGAAGCCTGGAAACTGGCTGCCGATGTCGGACGACACCTCGCTGTTGATCGTGCGGCAGACTTTCGACGACAAGAAGACCCAGGTTCCCGCCGAGGTGCAGGTCGAGCGGATCGGGCAAGGGCCGGCGGTGCCGGGCATCCTGTCTCCCGAGATCATCGAAAAGCAGTTGCTGGGCGCGGCGCAGTGGGTACGCGGTACGGCCAGCACGTTTGCCGACTGGTCCGAGTGGTTCAAGGCGCAGCCGAACCGGATCTTCGACGGCGACCAGTCGATCTTCTACCGCGCTGGCGGCGATCCCAATATCTGGTACGGCCACCTCTACTTCAACCTCGCTCCCGGCGAGGCTTTGGTGATCCGGGCCATGCCGCCCGAATGCCGCATGTGGAACTTCCAGCTCGACAACTGGTGGATGGAATCGCTCGATCACGTCAACAACCCGCGTGTATGGCTCAACAACACCATGGCGAAATACGAGGACGACGACAGCGTAGTCGTCGTCTGCGCCGATGCGGATCCGGGCTTCGGCAACTGGATCGACCTTGCCGGGCATCGTTCGGGAACCGCCTTGTGGCGCTGGATTGGTGCCAGTGAGTTCCCGGTCCCGCAGGTGGAAGTGGTGAAGCTCTGAAAAGGCTGGGCGTCGCGCTGGGCTCGATCGGGGTGCCCGCTCATGCTCACATCTCCACGACGGACAGGACGTGGTTCTCGTATCCGGGGAAGACGTAATCGAGTTCGATTACCATGGAATCGCCGAGCTGGCCCGCGCGCAGGATGTCGGTTTCGATGAAGGCCTGTACGCCGTTCGCGCCATAGGCGAAACGCGTGCAGTCACCGTAGAGCGGTGAGGTATCGAGGCGTGCATCGACTTCCGGATTGCCGGGGCGGGCACGGTTGAGCCCGAACTTCAGGCGGCCCTTGATGTCGGGATCGCTTTCGCTGCGCTGCTTGAGGTCAAGCACGATGCGTTCGAGGTCTTCCAAAGATTCCAGCAGGAAGCCGAAGTGAAAGCTCGCCTCGAAGTCGCTCTCCATCATGGCGCGCATGTCCTTGACGGCCTGGTGTTCGTCTGCCGTGCCCACGCCCAGTGTCTCGTGAATGGCCTCGATCAGCTTGCGCTGGGGCTCCGGCAGGCAGGAGAGATAGACGATGCCGTCGGCCCGCGCGAAGTGATCGGCACCAATCACGAAGCGGTAGAAATTGCCGCCGGGCAGGTGCAGGACCTGCGTTTCCTCAAGGCCCAGCAGGCCAAGCAATTTGGCTGCGACAGGACCGTCTGCTTCCGTGCCGTAGTGCAGGGCGATGTGTCCCATGGTGCGGCCCGGCGCGGCCTTGTTCCGGTCGGTTTCGGTGCTCGTCTGCATTTTTGGCGCTCCTCTCACTTATGGGCTGGTCTGTGCTTTGCGCTTCAGTTCCGGTCCCGGGCGGCACGCCGTTCGCGTTCGGCCGCTTCTTCGCCGAGCAGGCGCACGGCAATGGCGTTCGATTGCACGCGCTTGCGATCAGGTTCCGGCGCAGCGAGCGGTTCGACTTCCAACATGTCGGTCAGCGCCTCGCGCGCAAGGCGCTGGTATTCGCCCTTCCCGTCGTTCTTCCAGGTGACCTGATGCGCCTCGAAGGTCCTGACCACTCTGGCCGGGTTACCCGCGACAAGGCTGCGCGGCGGGATCACCGTATCCGACTTGACCAGTGAAAGCGCGGCGACAAGGCTTTCCTCGCCGATCTCCGCCCCGTCGAGCACGACGGCGTTCATGCCGATCAGCGCGTTGCTCCCGATGATACAGCCGTGGATGATCGCGCCGTGCGCCAGGGTCGCGCCGCGACCGATGACGGTATCGCGCAGCGACGAGACATGGATCGTGGTCGAATCTTGAACGCTCGTATCGCCCTCGATGACGATGCGTCCGAAATCGCCTCGCAGCGACGCGCCGGGGCCAATGAAGCATCCGGGTCCGACGATCACGTCACCGATGAGCGAGGCGAGCGGGTGGACGAAGCTTGCGGTATCCACGACCGGAACGATTCCCTGAAAAGCGTAACACGGCATGAGATGATGCTCCCTTCGGGCCGATTTGTGCGAATTCCTTTCCGCACATATCGACGCAATAGATGATTATTAAACCATATTGTGGAGTATATGCGTAATTATTAAATGCACCAATCCTTCAATTGCGCTAGATGGCAATGATGCGCCTGTCTCTCGATCACATCACGGCGGTAGACGCCGACCCGGTCCAGCTTGCCGAAACGGCAAGTGCTGCAGGCTGCGCGGGCATATGCCTCTTCATGCAGTCGATGGACGTTCTGCCGCTGATGCCGCGGTTCGATCTCTGCAGCGACCGATCGGCGCGCAAGGATCTGTCCCGCAGACTGGCTGACCTCGGTCTTTCGCTCGACCTTGCCTATCCCTTCACGCTTGCAGGACGCAGCGATGTCGGGGCCTTCGCACCTGCGCTCGAATGTGCGGCGGAACTCCGGGCGGGGCTGGTCAATGTGCTGTGCTACGACCGAGTACCTGCGCGCCGCACGGACAAGTTCGGCGCCTTTTGCGACCTTGCGGCGCGCTACGACCTGCGGGTAGGCATTGAATTCTATCCCCCGTCGCAAGTGCACTTGCTCGCCGATGCGCTTGCCCTCGCAATGGCGATAGACAGGCCGGGACAGGTGGGCGTCAATGTCGATCTCCTGCACCTGATGCGTTCTGGCGGGACGGTGGCGGAGCTTGCCGCAGCGCCGCAGCAGTTCATTCTCTATGGCCAGTTGTGCGATGGGCCAGCGCAGTGTGACTGCGGCGACCTCGATGCGGAGGCCTCTTCCGCGAGGCTTCTCCCGGGCGAAGGCGTGTTCGACCTTGCAGGTTTCGTTCGGGCCCTGCCGCCCGACTGTCCGATCAGTGTCGAAATTCCGCGCAATCATGCACTCCTTGCAGGGGAAACGCGTGAGCAGCGCGTGCGCCGCGCGGTGGATAGCGTTCGCGGGGCTTTGGCCAAGACCTGAGCCCGGACGCGCGGTGACCGATCAGCCGCGAAGCTGCGCGAGTTCCCCGGCCGAGAGCTTGACTTTCGCCGCCTTGACGCCTTCCTCGACGCGCTCGGGGCTGGAGGCGCCGAAGACCGGGATCGTCTGCAAAGGCTGATTGACGAGGTAGCCGAGCACGATCTCGTTGATCGACACGCTGTGTTCGGCCGCGAGTTCCTGCGCCGCCGCGAAACGCCGGTCATTGTCCTGATTGCCATAGCGCGCGGCCAGCATGTCCGCGACTGCGCCCTTTTCCCGCATGGCGAAGTAGCCGCCGCTGGTCGCGGCATAGGCGATTATCGGCATGGTTTCGTGGAGCGCCTCGTATTCGCCCTCGTAGTAGTGCTGGTAGCCCTGCCGGGTCGCCGCCTCGACGTCGGGCTTGGCCAGGCCCCAGAACGTCTCGGAGGCGACGAAGCCGGGCTTGCCTGCGGATTTGGCGTAGGCATTGGCTTCGACAATGCGATCGGCGGCCCAGTTCGACGCGGCATAGTGACGGATACGGCCTGCCGCTTGATGTTCGGCCAGCGCGTCGATCAGTTCCTGCACCGGGACATCGGGATCGTCCATGTGCAGGAAGTAGAGGTCGATCGTCCCGGTGCCGAGGTGGTCGAGGCTCTCGCCGAGATCCTTAGCAATGTCCTGTGGGTTCACGCGCATCCGGTAATCGCCAGCGCGTGCATCGAACATGCCGCCCTTCGTAGCGATGACGAGATCGGAGCGGTTGCCCCGGCTCTTCATCCATGCGCCGATGGCCCTTTCGCTGGCGCCGGCGGGAATGCCGGGAATCCAGTCGCCGTAAATGCGTGCGCTATCGAGGAAATTGCCGCCAAGCTCGACGAACCGGTCGAGAATGGCATTGGCGCTCTCCTGATCGATGGCCGATCCCAGCATGTTGGTGCCATAGCAAAGTACGCTGACGGAGAGATCGGTGCTGCCGAGGGGCGTTCTTGAAAGCATGTCAGATTGTCTCCGCGTCAGGGTTCAGACGGTCTCATCCCACTCAATCAGGTGCGAGATGTCGGTGCGCGCTTCGGGCTTGCGACCGGTCCGGGCAAGATAATGGGTGGTGATCTTCGCGGCCGGGTCGATGGGCTGAACCACTTCGATGACACGGTCGTACTCGGTCCGGCTGAGTTTCCACACGCCGCCCTCGCAGAGGTATTCGTCGCGGTAGATGGCACTGCCGTAAGTGTGGGTACCGGCCTCGATGTCGATGAAGATGTCCTCGAGGTACCAGATGCCCTTCGCGGTGTTGTCGCCGGTCAGGGTAATCTCGGGCATGTGCCCGTGATGCATCGCGAGAGCCCCCGAGTGGAAGGAGTTCGCCAGGAATTCGAGCATGTTCGCCCGTCCGGCCAGCGCCACCTTATAGGTGCCGCCGCGATATTCGACCGTGATGTCCTCGGTGAACATGCCTGCCAGAAGGTCCATGTCCGCCGTATCGATGGCGCGGAAATAGCGATGCTTGAGGATCTTGATCGCTTCCAGGTCACTCAGTTGTTGCAGGGTATATGCCATTGTTTCAGCTTTCCTCTTCGGCGGCGAACATGGCCTCTGCACGGGCCTTCAGCGCGCGTGCGCTGTCATCGAAGGCGCGCTTGATCCAGGGGCCGGCGAAGCGATGGACGTGAATGCCATTGGCGCCGAGAAAGGCGTCGGTGGAATGGTAGCGGCAGGAATTTTCGCCCGTCGCCTCGATCACCTGATCGCGCCTCGCAGGGTAGGGCCAGGCCTCGCTATGCACCATTTCCCAGCTCAGCAGCTTCTCGGGCTCGAAGCCGCAGATATATTCGCAGTTCGGTACAAGTGAGCCGGGCGCGGCGTAGTTGACCAGCGTCATCTCCACGGCCGCGCCCATTTCCAGCGTCGAAGCGGCGCGCACGCAGAACGGGTTCCATTCGGCGTAGCGCGGCATGTCGGTCAGGATTGCCCAGACGATTCGGGCCGGGGCGGCGATCTCGACCGTCTCGCTGACGGTGACGGCCTCGGGATCGAAGCCGTTGACGGGATCTTCGGCGAGGGTGGGGGCGCACCTCATCCAGTCCAGCATGTCGTTCCTCCTTCAGACCGCGACCCAGTCGCCGCCGTTCACGTCAAGAGCGGCGCCGGTGATCTCGCTCGCATAATCGGACAGGAGGAAGTAGACCGCCTTGGCGCAGTCCGCGTCGGGTGGAATGTGACCGACGGGAATTTCCGAGCTGCGCTGCTGGCGGAACGCCTCAGCGCCATCGCCGAGCGACTGGATGTACTGTTCGAGCGGCGCACCCACCATCCAGCCCATCAGCGCGGTGTTGACGCGGATGCCGGTTCCGGTGAGTTCCACGGCAAGCTGGCGGCTCATCTGGTTGAGCGCCGCCTTGGCCATGGCATAGCCGCCTTCGCCCGGCATCGGCTTGCGGCTGGCGAGCGTCGAGACGTTGACGATCGCGCCTTTCTTCTGCTCGCGCATGGTTGGGATTACGGCCTGAGCCATGCGCACGCCGCCGACCGCGATCACATCCATGGCCGTGAGTAGCTGTTCGATGGAATGGGTGTCTAGTCCGGTCCAGTCAGGGTGGTAGTAGGCCGAGTTGACGAGTCCGTCGATCCGGCCCCACTTGTCGAGCGCGGCCTTGGCGAGGGCGTTGCACTGGTCGGTCTGGGCGACGTCGCAGGGAACGGCGATAGCCTCGCCGCCTGCCTCAAGGATATCATGCGCAATGGCCTCGATGGCCTCGCGCGAACGGGCGGAGACGACGACTTTCGCGCCTTCCCTGCCAGCGCCCCGGCACATGGCCTGGCCCATCCCGGGGCCCGCACCGGTGATGATGACGACTTTATCCTGAAGGATCATGTTGTTCTCTCCCATTTTGTTCTGATTTGGCGTGCGTCGAAGGTCTGGGCTACGAGCCGGCAGCCCTCGATCCGGCGCGGCGGCCGAAGAAGGTGCAGTCGGCAAGGCTCATGCCAGAGCTGTAACCATGGCCCCATGCCGGCAGCCCGGAGGTGCAGCGCCCTGCCGCGAAGAGGCCGGAGACGGGGTGGCCAGCGCGGTCGAGGACTTCGCCGTCCACGCTGGTGCGCAGGCCGCCGAGCGTGAAGAAGCTGAAGTAACTGTCCATGAAATCGAGTTCGAGCGCGACGAAGGGGCCTTCCTCAAGCGGCGTCAGGATCGGCGTGCGCTTGCCGAAGAGCGGGTCGCAGCCTTTGCGTGCATGGCGGTTGTAGAACGCCATCGTCGCCGAAAGCGTGCCCTGTGGCATCTCCAGTTCGGCTTCGACTTCTTCCCAGGTTTCGCCTGTGGCGGCAATGCGCATCTGGGCGATGTCCAGCGGCTGCGAGAAATGCGCGCAGTCCAGCAGCAGGTAGACCTTGCCGCCGGGCTGGTCGACTGCGCAGCGGCTGACGCGGCCATGGTAGCAGTCCTCATTGACGAAGCGCTGGCCCGCGACATTGACGAAGACGCCCTTGGCGTGCGGTTCGGGCATGGTCCAGGGGCAGGTTGTGAAGAACTGCTCCATGTGGATGGCATCGCCGCCCGCGCCCATGCCCAGCAGGATGCCGGTCCCGTCGTCCTTGTCGCCGATCGGGGCGTTGATGCTGAAGGTTTCGGGGCAATATTTGCGGCGCATCTCTTCGTTGAACACGAAGCCGCCGGTTGCGAGGACGACGCCTCTGGCCGCTTTCACGTAGCGGTTCCGGTTGTCGATGCGGAAGACGGCGCCAACGATCCGCTCACCGTCGGCGATCAGCGCCACGGCGCGAGCATCGGCCACGACCTCGACGCCGAGATCGCGCGCGCGCGCTTCAAGAATGTCGATCAGCGGGCGACCGCCGCCCCAGCCTGCGTGCTGGATGACATGGCCGCGCGGGGCGGGAGTCGCGATATCGCAAAAGGGCTGCGCCGCCTCGCTGCCCGACCAGATCAGCGTGGAATCGTCGACTGGCTCGATGTGCTTTCCGGGCAGGTAGTTGCCGCGATATGGCACGCCCTGAGCCTTGAGCCAATCGTAATGCGAAAGCGACTGCTCGGCGTAGAGATCGCACTTCGCCTCGTCCGCGCAGGGGCCGCCCGCCGCCTTGAGGTAGGCGGCAAGCGCTTCGGTCGTATCCTCGAAGCCGGCGGCGCGCTGGGCGTCGGTGCCCCCGCCGATGTAGATCTCGCCGCCGGACAGCGCCGATGCACCGCCGCTGCCGGAATTGCGTTCGAACAACATGACCCTGGCACCGGCGTCGGCAGCCTCGATGGCGGCGCAAGCCCCGGCCGCGCCGAAGCCGATGACAACGACCTGGGTTTCAAAGTCCCAGGCAGGAACTTGCGAAGCCGGGAAGGGGCGGTGCAATGAAATGTCCGTCACAGGCGAGGGGTCTCCAACAGGGCGCGGGTGCGGGCGGCTTCGGCAACTTCCCGGCCCATGGCGCGGAGCATGGTGTCGATCTTTTCGTCGAGGCAGCGGCCATCGCCATCGAACATGGGCTGGGATGTGTTGATCGCAACGCCGAGCGGAGTATTCCAGCCCCTGAGTGCATGGACGATGCCGCGCAGGGTCGTCAGTGTCATGACCGCGCCTTGCCAACCGGCGCCGGTCGCGACCGCCCCGACCGGGCGTCCGTGGAAATAGGGCCACTCATCCTTGGACATGTCCTCGACATAATCGAGCGCGTTCTTGACGAGGCCGGAGATGGTGCCGTGATAGCCGGGCGAGCCGATGATGACGCCGTCGGCGCGGCGCAGGGAAGCGATAAGGTGCTGTGCCGCCGGAGTGCGTTCCTTGCGCTCCCACGCATAGATCGGCAGTTCGAGTTCCGGCCCGCTGATCAGCAGGGTTTCGGCCCCGCCCGCCGCCGCGCCTTCCAGCGCGATGCGCAGCGCCTTTTCGGTACTGCTGTTCGCGCTGGTGGTGCCGCCGAGCGCCACGACGAAGGTGGGGCGATCCGCTTCCACGCCCGCGCTGGCAAGCTCGATGGCCTTGTCCAGTGTGGTCATCACACTTCTCCGATTACTCGTCGCGTGCCTTGAGCATGTCGAGGGCGACGTCGACGATCATGTCCTCCTGGCCGCCCACCATCTTGCGGCGGCCGAGTTCGACGAGGATTGCGCGGGTGTCGATGCCGTAAGTCTCGCTGGCCTTTTCGGCGTGGCGCAGGAAACTCGAGTAGACTCCGGCATAACCAAGGCTCAACGTCTCGCGGTCGACGCGGACCGGGCGGTCCTGCAGCGGGCGCACGAGGTCCTCGGCTGCATCCATCAGCAGGTTGACGTCGCAGCCATGATTCCAGCCCTTGCGGTCGACCGCGGCTATGAACACCTCGAGAGGCGCATTGCCCGCACCGGCGCCCATGCCGGTGAGGCTGGCATCGATGCGCACCGCGCCGCACTGGGCGGCAACGATCGAGTTGGCGACGCCAAGGCCAAGGTTATGGTGCGCATGCATGCCGCGCTGCGTTTCCGGTTTGAGCACCCGGTCATAGGCTTCGAAACGGGCGCGCACACCGTCCATGTCGAGCGCCCCGCCACTGTCGGTGACGTAGATGCACTGGGCGCCATAGCTTTCCATCAGCAGAGCCTGCCGGGCCAGCGCCTCGGGCTCGATCATGTGGCTCATCATCAGGAAGCCCGAGACGTCCATGCCGAGATCGCGGGCGATGCCGATGTGCTGCTTGGAGACGTCGGCCTCGGTGCAATGGGTCGCCACGCGGACCGAGCGCACGCCGATATCGTAGGCGCGCCGCAGTTCTTCCACCGTGCCGACGCCAGGCAGGATCAGCGTGGTAAGCACGCACTTGTCGAGCACATCCGCCACGGCCTCGAGCCATTCCCAATCGGTATGCGCGCCAAAGCCGTAGTTGAAGCTGGCGCCCGAGAGACCGTCGCCGTGAGCGACCTCGATCGCGTCCACGCCGCTCTTCTCAATGGCGCTGGCAATGTCGCGCACATGGTCGATTCCGTACATGTGGCGAATGGCGTGCATGCCGTCACGCAGGGTGACGTCCTGGATATAGAGCTTTTCGCCCGCTTCCACGTTGAACTTGGCCATCATGCATTCTCCTTGGCGGCCATGCGCCGCTGGGCCAGCAGTTCGCCGGTCGCCTTGGCGGCGGCGGTCATGATGTCGAGGTTGCCGGAATAGCTGGGCAGGTAGTCGCCTGCACCTTCCACCTCGAGCATGATCATGGTCTTGAGGCCGGTGAACTCACCCCGGCCCGGGATCTTGAGCTTGTTGTTGTCGCCGAAACGTTCGAACTGGACTTCCTGCTTGAGGCGGTAGCCGGGCACGTACTTCTGCACTTCGGCGACCATGTTCTTGACCGACTGGCGGATGGTGTCCTCGTCGGCGCCCTCGGACAGGGTGAAGACGGTGTCGCGCATGATCATCGGCGGTTCGGCGGGGTTGAGGATGATGATCGCCTTGCCCTTCTCGGCGCCGCCGACCTTCTCGATGGCGTTTGCCGTGGTGCGGGTGAACTCGTCGATATTGGCGCGCGTGCCCGGGCCTGCCGAACGCGAGGAGACCGAAGCCACGATTTCGGCATAGGGAACGCGGCTCGCAACGCGGCTCACCGCAGCGACCATCGGGATCGTCGCCTGGCCGCCGCAGGTCACCATATTGACGTTGGGCGCATCGAGATTGGCATGCATGTTGACCGGCGGCACGGTGAACGGGCCGATCGCGGCAGGCGTCAGGTCGACGACCTGGATGCCGTCGGCGCGCAGGGCCTCGTCGTGGACCTTGTGCGCATAGGCGCTGGTCGCATCGAAGGCGATGCCGATTTCAGGGTAGCAGGGCAGCTTCTTGAGGCCCTCGATGCCCTCGTGGGTCGTGGCGATGCCGTGCTCGCGGGCCATGGCGAGGCCTTCCGAGTTGGGATCGATGCCGACGACGGCCGCGAGTTCCATGTTCTGGGGATACTTGATCATCTTCATCATCAGGTCGGTGCCGATATTGCCCGAGCCGATGATTGCCGCCTTCACGCGTGCCATGTCACAGTCCTTTAAACCTATTTGGCTTTCAAACGAATTGCGCGACGCAAGAGCCGATTTTCCGGCCCCCGTTTTCCGGGTTGGAGTCGCTCAGGATCATTTCGAAACGGTCACCCTTCACCGCGGGGGCAAGAGGAACCAGCGAACCGGAGAGAATGACGTCGCCCGCATCGAGGGTGACGCCGTATTGGCCCAGCGTATTGGCAAGCCAGGCGACGGCCTGCGCCGGGTCGCCCTGGACCGCGTGGCCATAGCCTTCGGATAGCGGCTCTCCGTTCTTGGTGACGGCCACGTGCAGGCCCGGCAGGTCGAGCCCGGCAGGATCGAGGCGTTCCTCACCCAGCACATAGACGCCGCAGGAGGCATTGTCCGAGACGGTATCGACAATGGAGATCTTCCAGTCGGTGATGCGGCTGTCGACGATCTCGAAGCACGGGACGATGCTTTCAGTCGCTGCCATGACATCGGCGGCGGTGACCCCGGGGCCCTTCAGCCCTTCCTTGAGGACAAAGGCGATCTCGGCTTCGGCGCGCGGCGCGATCAGCGCCTTGTCGTCGATGCCGATGTCGCCCTCGATGTACATCCAGTCGGTCAGGAAGCCGAAGTCGGGCTGGTGCACGCCCAGCATGTCCTGCACCGCCCGCGAAGTGACGCCGATCTTCTTGCCGACCACCTTCTCCCCATCCGCCCGGCGGCGGGCAAGGAAATCCAGGCTGATCGCATAGGCATCGTCAATCGTCAGCGCGTTATCCTGCTCGATGAGCGGGGCGAGCGTCTTGCGCCCGCGAAGGGCATCGTAAAGTGCCTTTCCGTAAGTTTCAGCAGTGCTCATCGAGGAATCCGGTTGCATAGCGGTTGAATTCGGCAGCGCGTTCAAGCTGGACCCAGTGGCCGACCTTGCTGAAGGTCACGCAGCGCACGTCCTCGCAGGCCTCGAAGAAGTAGTCGATGCCGGATAGCGGCATGAACGCCTCATCGCGGCCCCAGAATAGCTGGATCGGCATCTTCAGTTCGGGCAGGCGCGGACGCACGTTGTGGGTGCGCATCCTGACGATGACGTCCTTGGGCTGCGTCTTCGAGACGGCGAAACGCTCGGCCACGAGTTCGTCGGTGACCATGGCCGGGTCGTAGACGAGGCTCTCGTTGAGCCGGCGCTGATCGGCCTCTGAGAAATCCGGGCTGCCGAAGGACGAGCGCATGTTGGCAATGCCGGGCATCGCGAAATAGACGTCGAGTTCCTCGATGCAGCCGGGGGCCATTAGGATCATGTTTTGAACGAATTCGGGATGATCCGCAGCGATCTCGATGGCGATCCCGCCGCCGAGCGAATTGCCGACGAGCGAGGCTTTCTCGAGGCCGTGCTGGCGCAGGGCCTCGTATACCGTCTCGACGAAGAGGGTAAGCGTGTAGTCGATCCCCTCGGGCTTCGACGAGGAGCCGTAGCCGATGAGATCGGGCAGCACGACGCGGTAGCCCGCCTCGACGAATGCGTCGACGTTCTGCCGGAAGTTGGAAATGCCCGAAGCGCCAGGGCCGCTGCCGTGGAAGAAGACCACGGCGGGGCCCTGTCCGCACTCGCGGATGTGAATGTCGTAGCCGCCGGCGACGCGGTACGTCGCCTCCTTCATGTCAGCCATGCCGTGCTCCCTTACAGGAAAGTGAACTTGGGCTCTTCGCCCAGCATCGAACCGACGAGATCGGCCGTGCGATTGCTTGGGTCATTGGCAACGTGGGCACGCCCGGCGTGCAGGTCGAGCCAGGGCTGGATGATCGGGCTGGTGTTATAGATCGCCCGGCCGCCCAGCAGCTTCATCATGTCGTCGGCAAGGTCGGCTAGACGGCGCACGACGGTCGATGACTGGTAGGCGAAGAGGGTGCGTTTCTGCATCGGTATCTTCTCGCCCCGCTCTGCATAGCCCATGAGCTCGTCGAACGTCGCGCGCAGGGTCGTTTCCATCTCGATGATCTGGGCGTGCGCCTTGGCGATGGCTGCATGGAGGAACGGGTCGGCCTTGGATGCCTTGCCGGTGTTGGTCGAGACGCGGTCCTTCATGATCTGTACCGCGGCATTCACGGCTGCGCGCGCCCCCCCGAAAGCGGCGGTCGAAACGGAGCGGGTGAAAACCTGCGCCCAGGGCAGGGTGAAGAGCGGTGCGTCGTTTTCTTTCTGGCCGGGATTTTCGCAAAGAAAACCATGGACCGAGCGATGCGTGCGGTATTCGGGGACGAATACATCGTCGACGATGATGTCGTGGCTGCCGGTACCTTGCAGGCCGAAGACCTGCCAGGCATCGCGATTGATCGTGTAGTCCTTGCGCGGCAGCAGGAAAGTGCGCATGTCGGGTGCGCCGCCGGGCTCGCTGGGCGGCACCATCGACCCGAGCAGGACCCAGTCGCAATGGATCGAGCCGGTGGAAAAGCCCCAGTGGCCCGAGAGCCTGAAGCCGCCTTCGACGGGCGTGACCTTGCCTACAGGCTGGTAGGAAGAGGAGACCAGTACGCTGGTGTCCGTGCCCCAGACCTCCTGTTGCGCCCGGTCATCGAAAAGCGCGAGTTCGTAGGGGTGACAGCCGACGACACCGAACATCCAGCCCGTCGACATGCAGCCTTCTGCGAGGGCCTTCTGTACGTCGTAGAAGGCATTCGGGCTCATTTCAAAGCCGCCCCAGCGCCTGGGCTGGAGAATTCGAAAGAATCCGGCGTCTTGCATCTCGGCAATCGAGTCCGCCGGAACGTCCCGATCGGCGACGCATTTCGCCGCGCGCTCCTTCAATACCGGGATCATGGCGCGCGCACGCTCTACGAGCTGCTCGGGCGTCGGGATCGCTGCGGCCGCGTCTGTGACTGAGGCTGTGCTGGCCATTTCGCTCTTCTCTCCCTCGTAACGAATCAGGGCAACGCTCCTCTGCGCTGCATTCGTAAAAATAAATGGCATGTGATACGCAAATCGTCAATTGAAAAGCCGTTGAGCTTTCGATATGTGCAGATTGGCAAGGTCTGAACGGACGCGAATTTCCGTTGGCCGAATCGGTTTTGCAGGAGAGAGGAGCCCGTGATGGGCAAGCAGACCATCGATCTTTCAGGGAAGGTTGCCATCGTGACCGGCGGCACGCGTGGCCTCGGTCGCGGCATTGCTGACGCCCTCTCGCAGGCGGGTGCCTCGGTGGTGGTATGTGGCCGCAGAGAGCCGGACGACCTCCCTGCCGGGGTGCGCTTTCGCGCAGCTGACATACGCGAGGCCGATCAGGCTGCCGCGCTCGTGGAGGCTGTTGTCGAAGACCATGGCCGCCTCGACATTCTGGTCAACAATGCCGGGGGATCGCCCGAAGCACCGGCGGCAACCGCGAGCTCGCGCTTCTTCGATGCGATCGTGCGGCTCAATCTCAATGCGGCCATGTACATGTCCCAGGCAGCCCATGCGCCGATGCAGGCTGCCGGAGCGGGAAGCATCGTCAATATTGCGAGCGTATCGGGCATCCGGCCCAGCCCCGGCACGGCAGCTTATGGAGCTGCGAAGGCAGGGCTGCTCAATCTTACGCAAAGTCTGGCCCAGGAATGGGGGCCTGACGGCATCCGCGTCAACGCCCTGATCCTGGGGCTCATGCAGACCGAAACTTCCCAACTCACCTATGGCGAGACGGAAGCGCAGGCCCGTGTCGGTGCTTCGATGCCGTTGGGCCGCATGGGGACAGGCCAGGATGCAGCGGGCGCCGTGCTCTGGCTCTGCTCGGAGATGGCCTCATGGGTCAGCGGCGCGCGGATCAACGTCGATGGTGGTGGCGAGCGTCCGTACTTCCTCGACCTCGTGAAAGGAAATTGAACTGACCATGGGTATCAAGGCACTTGGCTATGTCGTCGTCGAAACGGCGAAGCCCGAGGAATGGAATACCTTCCTCACGCAGTTCGCAGGAGCCATGCGTGCGCCCGATGCTGCCGATGGCGCTGCGCTGTACCGCGTGGATGATCGGGTGTTTCGTTTCCGGATCGAGGCCGGCACGCGCGAATGGTTCGTCGCGGCGGGATATGAACTGACCGATCGCGCCGCGCTCGATGCCCTGGCGGTCAGGATAGGCGATGCCGCGCGCCCGGTCGAATGGGCCGATGCGAACGAGGCCGCAGGCCGCGGTGCGGAGGCGATGTTCCGGACTAGCGATCCGGCCGGAAACGGCCTTGAATTCTATTGCGGCGATGCGCGCAGCGATAAGCCTTTCGTCTCTCCGATCGGCGTGCCGGAATTTCTCACCGGCGATCTTGGAATGGGCCATGCGGTATTTTCCGCCCCCGATTTCGAGGAGACCATTGCGTTTCATCGCGATGTCGTGGGTTTCCACGAGACCGACATGCCGCGCTTTCACCTGATGGGGCCGGATGCGCCGTCGATGGGCTTTGCCTTCCTGCATGCGGACAACGGCCGTCATCATTCTATCGCTTTCGGGGAAGGCCCGGTTCCGCCTTCGGGCGCTGTGCATATCATGCTGGAGCTTCCCGACCTAATCGAGGTGGGCAAGGCGCACGATCGCATGAAGCGCTTCGGCTACCCGGAAAGCGCCACGCTGGGCCGCCACGTCAACGACGAGACGACAGGGTTCTACGTACAGACTCCCTCGGGTTTCGATCTCGAGATCGGGTGCGACAGCCTGATCATCGATCCGGCCAGCTGGGAAGTGACGAAGCACGAAGGGATTAGCGTCTGGGGCCATGAATGGGCCTGGCAGAAGGCCCTCAAGGAACAGCAGGAACAAGAGAAAGGGGCATGATGCTCGACAAGCGGATGAGCGCGGCGGAAATCGTCGCGCAGATCAGGGACGGTATGACCGTCGGTATCGGCGGCTGGGGTCCGCGTCGCAAGCCGATGGCGCTGGTGCGCGAGCTTCTGCGTTCGGACGTCAAGGACCTGACCGTCGTTGCCTATGGCGGCGCCGATGTCGGCATGCTTTGCGCGGCCGGCAAGGTGAAGAAGCTTGTCTTCGCATTCGTCTCGCTTGATGCGATCCCGCTCGAACCATGGTTCCGCAAGGCGCGCGAGGGTGGCAAGCTCGAAGTCCTGGAAGTGGACGAGGGCATGTTCCAGTGGGGCCTGAAGGCAGCTGCCTTCCAGCTTCCTTTCCTGCCCACCCGTGTCGGGCTGGGCACCGATCTTGCCGAGCTGGGCGGGCTCAAGACAGTGCAATCGCCCTACGCGGACGGCGAGACGCTGATTGCGATGCCAGCGCTCAAGCTCGATGTCGCGCTGGTCCACGTCAACCGTTCCGACTGGCGCGGCAATGTGCAGGTCTACGGGCCCGACGTCTATTATGACGAGTGGTTCGCGAAAGCCGCGCAGAAGACCTTCGTGTCTTGCGAGGAACTGGTGGACCGCATGGAGGACCACTATCCCGAGCACGCGCAGGCCAACCTGTTCGAGCGGTGCTTCGTGAGCGGTGTCGTCGAGATGCACTGCGGCGCTCATCCCAGCTCGATGCCCCCGCACTATGGCTGGGACATGAAGGCGTTCAAGGCCTACGCCGGCGCGGCGAAGGACCCGGGCGACTGGGATGCGGTGAAAGACCGCTTCGTCGGCGCGAGCGAAGCGCAATACCTTGAAAGCAATGGCGGAAAGGAGGCGGTGGCGGCTCTTCCGCTCCCGATATTCTGATGACCCAGGTTACCCTTACAGAACTCTGCATCTTCGCGGCCTCGGAGGCCTTCCGCGGCAATGGCGAAATCGTCGCGACGGGCGTCGGCCCTGTGCCGCGTCTGGGTGCCAGTCTCGCCAAGCTGACCCACAGTCCCGAACTGATGATGACCGATGGTGAATGCTATCTGGTCGAGCAGCCGGTGCCGATCGGGCCGCGTGCCTACGACGATCGCAAGCCTGCCGGGCACCTCCCATTCTCGCGCTTCTTCGACAGCGCGGTGTGGACGGGGCGCCGCCACGCGATGGTCACGCCGACCCAGATCGACCGTTTCGGCCAGATCAACCTCTCGTACATGGGCGGCACATACCAGCAGCCCAAGACGCAGATGCTGGGCGTGCGCGGCTTTCCTGGCAACACGATCTACCACCCCAATTCGTTCTTCTTCCCGGCGCACAGTCCGCGTGTTTTCGTGCCCGGCGAGGTCGATATGATCTCGGGAGCGGGGTATAATCCGGCCAAGCGCGTTGCGGGCGGAAACTACTCCGGAGTCGACCTGCGCACGATCGTGACCAACCTGTGCGTGATCGACTTCGGCGGCAAGGACGCTGAGGGCAACCGGGCGATGCGCGTCGTCTCGTTGCACCCCGGCGTGACCTTCGACGAAGTGCAGGAAGCGACCGGTTTCGCACTCGAATTGGCTGAAGACGTTGCGCAAACGCCGCTGCCGGGCGCCGAGGCGCTGGAGATCATCGCGCGGCTCGATCCGCACGGTATCCGCGCGAGTGTGATTAAGGATAACCCGCCGGCCCTTCGCGGCTGAGCCAGAAGTGCATTGGAGAGCGACCATGAGCGACTTCGTCGAACCGCAGAAAGTCGACATCGTCTATGAGACTGGCGAGCCAGTCACCTACGAGGTGATCGACCATGTCGCGTGGATCATGATGAACCGGCCGACGTTCAACAATGCCCAGAACGGGCAGATGACTTATGCGCTCGATGACGCCTTCATGCGCGCGACGAATGACGACGAGGTCCGCTGCATCGTGCTGGGCGGCAACGGCAAGCACTTCTCCGCCGGGCACGACATCGGCACGCCGGGGCGCGACCTGCATTTCGAGTTCGACAAGCGGCTGATGGTCGCCCCGCACACCAACAAGCCGGCGGCGGAACTGCTCTACACCCGCGAAAAGGAGCAGTACCTGGGCATGTGTCGGCGCTGGCGTGACGTGCCCAAGCCGACGATAGCCATGGTGCAGGGCGCCTGCGTGGCGGGTGGCCTCATGCTCGCGTGGGTCTGCGACCTGATCGTGGCCAGCGAGGATGCGTTCTTCCAGGACCCGGTGAACCCCTTGATGGGTATTCCCGGGGTCGAATACTTCGCCCATGCCTATGAATTGCCGCCGCGCATTGCCAAGGAGTTCCTGCTGCTGGGCGAGCGCATGAGCGCGCAGCGCGCCGAGCAGTTCGGCATGGTCAACAAGCTGGTGCCGCGCGCCGAATTGCGTGACGCGGTGGCCACCTGGGCTGCAAAGCTTGCGGGTCAGCCGCGTCTAGGCAACTGGCTGACCAAGCAGGCCGTGAACCATGTCGAGGAACTGGGCGGCAAGCGCACGGCGATGGATGCAGTCTATCACATGCACCACTTCGCCCATGCCCAGAACGATCTCGTCACCGGCAATTCGATTGCGGGCGTCAGCGGCAAGTCGGCCGCGAGCGCCAACAAGAAAGATGCGGGCGAAAGCTGATGGGCAATCCGCTTCAAACGGTTCTTTGCGAAAGGCTGGGCTGTTCGGCCCCGATCATCCAGACCGCGATGGGCTGGGTGGCCGAGCCTTCGCTCGTCATCGCCAGCTCCAATGCCGGGGCCTTCGGCTTTCTCGGCGCAGCGGTCATGACGCCCGATGAGGTGCGCGAGAAGATCCTTGCCGTGCGCAAGGGGACCGACCGTCCCTTCGGCGTCAACTTCCACTCGTTCCAGCCCGGCGCCGACAGGATCGTCGAACTGATCCTCGAGAACCGCGAGCAGGTGCGCGCGGTCAGCTTCGGGCGGGGACCGAACGCCAGGATGATCGGTCGTTTCAAGGATGCGGGCATCCTCTGCATCCCCACCGTGGGCGCGGTGAAGCACGCGAAGAAAATGGTCGAACTGGGTGTCGACATGGTCAGCGTTCAGGGCGGCGAGGGCGGCGGGCATACAGGTTCGGTGCCCACCACGATCCTGCTTCCGCAAGTGCTCGACAGCGTGGACGTTCCCGTGATTGCCTGCGGCGGCTTTGCCGACGGGCGCGGCCTCGTCGCGGCGCTGGCTTACGGCGCGGTGGGCATCGCCATGGGGACGCGCTTCCTGTTGACGCAGGAGAGCCCGGTGCCCGATGTCACCAAGGCCGAATACCTCAAGGCCTCGACCGACGCGATCGTCGTGACCACGAAGCTGGACGGCATTCCCCAGCGCATGATCCGCAGCAAGCTGATGGACCGCATCGAGGAATCGGGCAGTCTGGGCATGTGGCTGCGCGCCATGGAAGCAGGGCTTCAGATGAAGAAGCAGACCGGGGCCTCGTGGCTGGAGTTCATCCGGTCGGCAAAGGGCATGACCGCGCACGGCGCCATGCCCCTGAAGCAGGCAATGATGGCCGCGACAATGCCGATGCTGATCCAGAAGGCCGTCGTCGAGGGCGACGTCGAACACGGCGTCATGGCCACCGGCGTCGTCGGCGGCCGCATCGCCGAAATCCCGACATGCGAGCAGCTTGTCGGCCGCATCATGGAACAGGCGCGCGGGCGGCTCGAAGCCCTTGGCGTGCCCGCACCGCAGCCCGCCAGCGCTGCCTGAGAGGACGCAACATGCCGATAACGACGACAATCAAGGACCGCATCGCCGAAATCGTCTTCGACGTGCCGCCGGTGAACGCCTTTGACAGCGAAACCTGGATGTCGATCCCCGCGATCGTCACCGAGGCGGGGCGCAACCCGGACGTCAACTGCGTGCTGATCCGCGCGGCCGAGGAATCGCGCGGTTTCTGCGGCGGCGTCGATATCAAGGAGATGCAGGCGCATCCAGAGCGCATTACCGTGCTCAACCGCGGCAATTACCTGACCTTCAAGGCGATCCACGAGGCCGAGGTGCCGGTCGTGGTCGCCGTTCACAAATTCGTGATCGGCGGCGGCATCGGCATTTGCGGTGCGTCGGATACGATCATCGCTGCCGATGACGCCTTCTTCTCGCTGCCCGAGGTCGATCGCGGCGCGATGGGCGGGGCTAGCCACATGTCGCGCATGTTGCCGCTTCACAAGGTGCGCGCGGCGTTCTTCACAGGCGGCAATATCCCGGCGCAGGAGGCCTACCGCCTCGGCGCGATCGAGAAGGTGGTCCCGCGCACCGATCTCGTGAAGGAAGCCCGCGCCTTCTGCGAGCTTGTCGCCGCCAAGAGCCGCAAGGCGCTGGTCATCGCCAAGGAGGCGCTGAACGGTCTCGAGGCGCGCGACGTCGATCGCGGTTATCGCTGGGAGCAGGGCTTCACGCTTGAAATGTACATGCACGAGGATTCGCAGAAGAGCCGCGATGCCTTCGTCGAGACCGGCAAGGCGGCCAAGTTCTGATGGACCTGAGCTACACTCCCGAGCAGCAGGCTTTCCGCGCCGAAGTGCGAAGCTGGCTGGAGGCGCATGTGCCGAAGGCGCCGCTCGAACACTACGACGCCACGCGCGAAGGCTTCGAGGCGCACCGCGAATGGGAAAAGACGCTCAAGTCCGGCGACTGGGGTATGGTCACCTGGCCCAGTGAATATGGCGGGCGCGGGCTCGACCTGATCCAGTGGCTGATCTTCGAGGAAGAATATTACCGCGCCAGGGCGCCGGGCCGCGTCAACCAGAACGGCATCTTCCTGCTTGGCCCGACGCTGATGGAATTCGGCACGCACGAGCAGAAGTCCCGCTTCCTGACCAGGATGGCCTCGGGCGAGGAAATCTGGGCGCAGGCTTGGTCCGAGCCGATGGCGGGCAGCGACCTTGCCGGTGTTCGGGCGACCGCCGTTCTCGATGGCGATGAATACGTCCTCAACGGGCACAAGATCTGGTCGAGCCGCGCCGCCTTCGCCGATTGGGCCTTCGGCCTGTTTCGCGCGCCGGGCAGCGAGCGGCACCATGGCATGAGCCTGATCTTCTTTCCGCTCGACGCGCCGGGCGTGACGGTAAATCCGATCCGGAAGATCAACGGCCACGTCGGCTTTGCCGAAATCTTCCTCGAGAACGTGCGCGTTCCCGCCTTCAATCGCCTCGGCGAGGAAGGGCAGGGTTGGCACATCTGCATGGCGACGGCCGGCTTCGAGCGCGGCCTGATGCTGCGCAGTCCGGCCCGCTATCAGGTCGCGGCGGCGGAACTGGCCAGGCTGTGGCAGGCCCGCAAGGATGATCCTTGGGTCGATCCCGCGCTGGAGGCCGACGTCGTGCGCGCCTTCATGAACGCAGAGGCCTATGCGCTGTCGATCTATCAGACCGCCTCGCGGCTGATGGCGGGCGCCAAGATCGGTCCGGAAGCCTCGACCAACAAGATCTTCTGGTCGGAACTCGACATTCACCTGCATCGAACCGCGCTGGCCATCCTTGGACCGGAAGCCGAGGTACTGAGCGAGCCGGGCGCGCACGATTGGATCGACGATTACATCTTCTCGCTCGCCGGGCCGATCTACGCCGGGTCGAACGAGATCCAGCGCAACATCATCGCCGAGCGCATGCTCGGTCTGCCGCGCAAGTAAGGGGGAACAGGCCCATGGACTTTACCCTGAACGACGAGCAGCAGATGTTCGCGGAAACCGCCCGCCAGCTTTTCGCCGATACCTGCACGCCCGATCACTGGCGCCGCCAGATGGAAAGCGGCGCGGTGCTGGACGAGGAGCGCTGGGCGCAGATCGTCGATACTGGCTTTCCCCTCGTGCTGCTTCCCGAGGAAGCCGGCGGGCTGGGCCTTGGCGAACTCGATTTCGCGGTGATCGCCGAAGCTGCCGGTTACAACGCGCTGCCTGATCCTTTGGTTGAGAGTGCAGGCATCGCGACGCCGCTGCTGGCCGCCGCGCGCCCGGACATCGAACTGATGGCCGATCCGGCGGCGATCGTTGCGATCCAGCACCCGGCTAACCCTTATGTCGCCGATGCCGAAGCCGCCAGTGCCCTGATCCTGCACAAAGAGGACGAAGCCTACCTTGCGGCGCGCGAGGACGTTACGCTGAAGCGCAAGGAGAGCATCGACCCGTTCCGCCGCCTCTATACGGTCGAGTGGGACCCTGCCAAGGCGCAGCCGCTCGGCGCGGTGGACTGGGAGCTCGCGCTCGATCGCGGCGCCCTGTTCGCCGCCGCGCAGGGTCTTGGCCTTGCCCAGCGCGCGGTCGATCTCGCCGTCGAATATGCCAAGGAACGCCAGCAGTTCGGCAAGCCCATCGGCACCTATCAGGCGGTGAAGCACCACCTTTCCTCGGCGCAGGTCGCCATCGAGTTCGCCCGCCCGGTCGTGCTGGCGGCGGCTGCCGACCTCGCCCATGGCGATGTCCAGTCGCGCGCCCGTATCAGCCATGCCAAGCTCGTGGCTCTGGAGGCCGCCGATCAGGCCGCCCGCGCCTCGATCCAGGTGCACGGCGCGATGGGGTACAGCTGGGAAGTGGACGTCCACCTCTTCCTCAAGCGCACACTTGCGCTGACCAGTTCGTGGGGCACGCCCTACTTCCACCGCCAGCGGATCATGCATCGCATTGCGGCGCAGCCGCTTGGCCCAGACCAGACTTTTGCACGCGAGACAGTCCATGCCTGAAGCATACATTGTTGATGCCGTCCGTACGCCCATCGGCCGCAAGAAGGGTAGTCTTGCGCAGGTTCATCCTGCCGATCTTGGCGCGCATCCGATCAAGGCGCTGGTCGCGCGTACGGGGATCGATGCCAATCTTGTCGACGATGTCGTGTGGGGCTGCTGCGACACGATCGGACCGCAAGCCGGCGATATCGGGCGTACTGCATGGCTGGTCGCCGGAATGCCCCAGCACGTGCCGGGCGTGACGATAGACCGCCAGTGCGGTTCCTCCCAGCAGGCCGTTCACTTTGCCGCGCAGGGCGTGATGTCGGGCACGCAGGATCTTGTCGTCGCGGGTGGCAGCCAGGCGATGAATGCCATTCCCATTTCGGCTGCGATGTTCGCCGGCCAGCCATATGGCTTCGACAGTCCGTTCCTTGGCTCGAAGGGCTGGGATGCGCGTTATGGCGACGAGGAAGTCAACCAGATCCGTTCGGCCGAGATGATCGCCGAGAAGTGGGGCATCAGCCGTGCGGCGATGGAGCAGTTCGCGCTCACCAGCCACCAGCGTGCGCAGGCCGCCTGGGATGCCGGTTGGTTCGATCGCGAAGTGGCCCAGTTCGAAGGGCTCGGCATGGATGAGACGATCCGGCCTGCGACAACGCTCGAAGGGCTCGCGGCGCTCAGCCCGGTGCGTGAAGGCGGGACGATCACCGCCGGTGTTGCCAGCCAGAACTGCGATGCCGCCGCCGCGCTTCTGATCGCCGGCGAACGGGCGGTCAAGGAACACGGCCTGACGCCGCGCGCGCGCATCCATCACCTGTCGGTGCGGGCCGCGAACCCGGTGTGGATGCTCACCGGCCCGATCCCGGCGACGCAGTACGCCCTGCAGAAGGCCGGGATGCGCGTCGAGGACATCGACCTGTTCGAATGCAACGAGGCCTTTGCCAGTGTCACGATGGCCTGGATGAAGGAGCTGAACATCCCGCATGAGAAAGTGAACGTGCAGGGCGGTGCGATTGCGCTGGGTCATCCCATAGGTGCAACCGGTGCACGCCTGATGACGACGCTGCTGGGCGCGCTGGAGCGCACCGGCGGCCGGTACGGCCTGCAGACCATGTGCGAAGGCGGCGGTCAGGCCAACGTCACCATCATCGAACGACTTTGAGACACGAGAGGACTGGATAATGGGTATCTGCGAGGGTCGCGTCGCGATCGTCACCGGCGCTGGCAACGGGCTGGGCAAGGCCTATGCGCTGGGACTGGCGGCAGAAGGCTGCAGGCTGGTCGTCAATGACCTGGGCGTCGGTACGCATGGTGAGGACGGCGAGACCAGGGGCGCGGCCGAGCGCGTGGTTGACGAGATCCGCGCGATGGGCGGCGAGGCGGTCGCCAATACCGATGACGTGGCCGAATGGGATGCCGGCAAGCGCATGGTCGAGGCGGCGCTGGACAATTTCGGTGAGCTGCACGCGGTCGTCAACAATGCCGGCTTCGTGCGCGACCGCATGTTCTTCACTTGCAGCCCGGAAGAATGGGATGCGGTGATCCGCGTGCACTTGCGCGGTCATTTCTGCACTTCGCGCCACGCTGCCGAATACTGGCGCGGCCAGTCCAAGGCGGGCAAGCCCGTCGACGGACGCATCATCAATACCACCAGCGGGGCGGGCCTGCAGGGATCGGTCGGCCAGTCGGCCTACTCGACCGCGAAGGGCGGCATCGCGACCCTGACACTGGTTCAGGCGGCCGAGCTGGCGCGCCTTGGCGTGACCGCCAATGCTCTTGCCCCCAATGCCCGCACGCGCATGACCGATACCGGCGCTTTCGACATGGATGTGAAGGACGGCGAATTCGACGTCTTCGCACCCGAGAACATGGCGCCGCTTGTCTCCTACCTCGTCTCGGCGCAGTCGAAGGGGGTAACTGGGCAGGTCTTCGAACTGAAGGGCGGAGAGATCTTCCTTTCGCAGGGTTGGACCGACAGTCCTTCGATCGACAAGGGCGCGCGCTTCGAGCCGGGCGAACTCGATCCGATCGTGCGCAAGCTGCTCGAAGACCGCGCGCCGGCCAAGCCCGTCTACGGGGCAGGTTGAGGCATGGAATTCGCCTTCAACGAAGAGCAGGCGATGATCGCGGAGACGGTGCAGGCCTTCTTCGCCGAGAACGCCACGAGCGAGCGGACCCGTGCGGCGATGGAAGCCGATGGGATCGACCGCGAATTGTGGGCGTCGTTCTGCATGGAACTGGGGCTTTCCGGCATCGGCATCGCTGAGGAGGACGGCGGTGTCGGGCTGGGGATGGTGGAGCTTGCGATCGTGGCCGAAGCGGCTGGATCGCAAGTCTCTGCCATCCCATTGCTTGGGCTTGCTACCGCGGGGCAGGCGATTGCAGCAGGGGGAAGCGCTGCCCAGAAGGAGCAGTGGCTGGGGGCGCTCGTTTCCGGTGAGGCGATTGCGGCAGCGGCCCATGCGCCTGCAATCCGGGCTGTAGGTGGCAGGCTTTCCGGCACGGTTCCGTTCGTCGCGCATGGCGGGCTTGCCGATGTGCTCGTTCTGGTGGGCGAGGACGCCGCCTGGTTGGTAGCGACCGGGGACGCAGGCGTGACCGTCACGAGGCATACGACGATGGACCAGACGCGGCCGCTCGCGACCGTCACCCTCGACGGCGCGGCAGGAGCGGCGCTGGACTTTGCTGGCGCGCGCAACGCGCTGCATGCCGCCGGGTGGGTCTGCCTTGCCGCAGAGGCGCTGGGCGGCGCACAGGCGACGCTGGAGCGCACGGTGCAGTATTCGACCGAGCGCATGCAGTTCGGTCGACCGATCGGCTCGTTCCAGGCATACAAGCACCGTCTGGCGGATATGATGGTGCTAATCGAGCAGGCGCGCTCTGCCGTTTACTGGGCGGCATGCGCAGTCGATGAAGGCGCGCCGGAGGCGCAGCTTGCCCTGCATTGCGCCAAGGCCTTTTGCGCCGACACCTATTTCGAATGCGCCGGGCACATGATCCAGCTCCACGGGGGCATCGGGTTCACCTGGGAGCATGACGCGCACCTGTTCTTCAAGCGCGCCACCTCGATCCGCTCGATGATGGGCGACGGGGACTGGCACCGCGAACAGGTTGCCCGTCTGACGATCGGAGAAGCCGCATGAAGCTGGGATTTTCCGCCGAAGACGAGGCCTTCCGCGCCGAGGCTGCGCAGTGGCTGCAAGGCCAGATGGCCGGAGAGTTCAAGGATATCGCCGGTATCTCCAACCTCGTTTCCAAGGTCGAGCGTCGCAAGGAGTGGGAGCGGCAGCTTGCCGCGCACAGGTGGTCGTGCATCGGTTGGCCCGTCGAATGGGGGGGGCGCGATGCCACCTTGGCGCAGCAGGTCATCTTCGCCGAAGAATATGCGCGCGCCGGTGCGCCCAACCGCATCAACCATATCGGTGTCGAGCTGGCCGGGCCCACGATCCTCGCCTTCGGGACGCAGGAGCAGAAGGCCCGCTACCTGCCCGGCATTGCCGCCGGCACGCAGATCTGGTGCCAGGGCTATTCGGAACCCAATGCCGGTTCGGACCTCGCCAATGTCAAGACCAAGGCGCGCCTCGAAGGCGACGAGTGGGTCGTGACCGGGCAGAAGGTGTGGACCAGCCTTGCCCACTTCTCGGACTATATCTTCGTCGTTGCCCGCAGCGAGGAAGGGTCGAAGGGGCCCAAGGGCTTGTCGTTCCTGCTGATGGACATGGACCAGCCCGGTATCGAAGTTCGCCCAATTCGCCAGATGAATGGCGAGGCCGAGTTCAACGAGACCTTCCTTGACGAGGCGCGGTGCCCGGCAGATGCCACGCTGGGTGAGCCCGGGAAAGGCTGGGGCGTGGCCATGGGCCTGCTCGCGTTCGAGCGCGGTGTCTCGACGCTGGCGCAGCAGATGCAGTTCCGCAACGAGCTTGACGCGATCGTCGCTGCGGCCAGAACTAACGGCAAGGCCGCGGATCCCGTTACCCGCCAGAAGATCGCCAGGGCTGAAATCGGGCTCAACCTCATGCGCTACGGCGCGCTGAGGATGCTCTCCAATACCGATCACGCCGCCATCGACGGTGCAGCGCTGACCTACAAGATCCAGTGGGCGACCTGGCGACGCGACCTCGGCGAACTGGCGATGGAAGTGCTCGGTCAGGCCGGAGAGATCGCAGGCGGCGAGGCCTACGAGTGGTCGCTGCTGCCCAACATGTTTCTCTTCAGCCGCTCGGACACGATCTACGGCGGCACCAACCAGATCCAGCGCAACCTGATCGCGGAGCGCGGCCTTGGCCTTCCCCGCGAACCTCGAGGTGACAAATGACCGTTCCCGTTCCTTCCTATCCCGCGCCCCTCGGCCTGCTGAAGGGCAAGACCGTGGTGGTCACTGCCGCCGCCGGTACCGGCATCGGCTTTTCGGCTGCCAAGCGCGCCGCCGAAGAGGGCGCCAGACTGCTTATCAGCGACTTCCACGAGCGTCGTCTCGGCGAAGCGGCTGACCGCATCGCCGATGAAGTTGGTTGCGAACGTCCGGCTACCTGGGTGTGCGACGTCACCAGCGAAGCGGCGGTGCAGGGCCTGCGCGATGGCGCGCTTGCGGCGCTCGGCAAGGTTGACGTGCTCATCAACAATGCGGGCCTTGGCGGCGAAGTCAGTGTCGTCGACATGACCGACGAGCAGTGGAGCCGCGTGCTCGACGTCACGCTTACCAGCCTGTTTCGCATGACCCGCGCCTTCCTGCCTTCGATGTATGCTGCCAAGTCCGGGGTCATGGTCAACAACGCGTCGGTTCTGGGCTGGCGCGCGCAGAGGGGGCAGGCCCATTATGCGGCGGCCAAGGCCGGCGTGATGGCATTTACGCGCTGCAGCGCCCTCGAGGCGGCCGATCACGGCGTGCGTATCAACGCCGTGGCGCCCAGCCTTGCGATGCACCCCTTCCTTGCCAAGGTGACGACCGAAGAGGCGCTGGCCGAACTGGTCAAGAAGGAAGCCTACGGACGCCCGGCCGAAGTCTGGGAAGTCGCCAACGTGATGATGTTTCTCGCCTCCGACCTGTCGAGCTACATGACCGGCGAGATCGTCCCGGTATCGAGCCAGCACGCATGAGCGCGCCGAAGATATTCGAACGCCCGACCGACCTGATCGGCGCGGAAGGCACTCAGCTCGGCCCGACCGAATGGCTGCCGATCGATCAGGAGCGGGTGAACGGCTTTGCCGATGTCACCGGCGATCACCAGTGGATCCACGTCGACGTGGAGCGGGCCAAGGACGGGCCTTTCGGCTCTACGATCGCTCATGGCTACCTGACGCTGAGCCTCGTCAACATGTTCCTGCCGCAGATGATCGAGGTTCGCCGCTTTGCGGCCGGCGTGAACGTGGGCATGGACAAGACCCGCTTCCTTTCGCCCGTGCTTGTCGGCTCGCGCATTCGCGGCTCTGGAGAGATCGTCAGGGTCGAGGAAGTGAAGGGTGCGATCCAGTCCACCGTGCGGGTCACGATCGAGATCGAGGGAAGCGACAAGCCGGCGCTCGTGATCGACACCATCAGCCGCTATTTTCCGGAGACAGAATAATGCCCGATCCCGCCAAGATGGAAGCCGCCGTCCACGAATACGTCGCCGCCTTCGCTGAAGGCAACCCGGAGCGCGTGGCCGCACTTTTTGCTGGGGATGCAACGGTCGAGGACCCTGTCGGGACCCCGCCTCACGTCGGACGCGAGGCGATCCGGGCATTCTATACGCAGTCGATGCAGACCGGCGCGCAGCTCAAGCTCGAAGGGCCGGTGCGCGTCGCTGCCGATCATGCGGCCTTTGCTTTCTCGGTTCACCTGCACTGGGAGGGCCGCGACCAGCGTGTCGATGTAATCGACACGTTCCGCTTCAATGAAAACAACGAAGTCATCGAGATGCGCGCCTACTTCGGGCCGCAGAACATGCACGGCTTCTCCTGACAAGGACTGACACGATGCGCGAAGCAGCAATCATTTCCACCGCCCGCACCGGTGTCGGCAAGGCCTATCGCGGTGCGTTCAACGACACCGAGGCGCCGCGCATGGCCGCCCACGTCGTCAACGCGGCCATAGAGCGCGCCGGGATCGATCCGGCCCGGATCGATGACGTATACATGGGCTGCGCGAACCAGTGGAACACGCAAAGCTACAACATCGGCCGTCTTGCCGTACATGGCTCGGTCCTGCCGGATACGACCTGCGGCTTTGCCCTGGACCGCAAGTGCTCCTCGGGCCTCAACGCGCTCGCCTTCGCGGCGCGCGGCATCATCGCGGGCGAGATCGACTGCGCGCTTTCGGGCGGTACCGAGAACGTTTCGCTCACGCTCGACAAGCACTATCCCAGCTTCCGCAACCGTTCGGAATGGGTGAAGGAGCACGATCCTTACGCCTACATGGCGATGATCGAGACGGCCGAGATCGTTGCCGACCGCTATGGGGTGAGCCGCGAAGCGCAGGACCGCTTCGCCGCGCTCAGCCAGAGCCGCGCCGCCGCCGCGCAGGAAGCGGGCAGGTTCGATGACGAGATCGCGCCGATCACCGTCACCAAGGCGCTGTTCGACAAGGAAGGCAACGAGACCGGCAAGGAAGAGGTCACGCTGACGAAGGACGAAGGCATTCGTGCCGGGACGACCTTCGAGAAGCTTCAGGAGCTGAAGCCCGTTTTCAGGAACGGCCAGGTCGTCAAGGAGGGCAGGCACATCACCGCCGGCAACGCCAGCCAGCTTTCGGACGGTGCTTCCGCGCAGGTGCTCATGGACCATGCCACCGCGCAGAAGGAAGGCTTGCCGATCCTCGGTCTCTATCGCGGCTTTCAGGTTGCGGGTTGCGGCGCGGACGAGATGGGCATCGGGCCGGTCTTCGCGGTTCCCAAGCTGCTCGAGCGCGCTGGATTGAAGGTCGACGACATCGGCCTTTGGGAAATCAACGAGGCCTTCGCCAGCCAGGCGATCTATTGCCAGCAGCAGCTGGGCATCGATCCGGAAAAGCTCAACGTCAATGGTGGCGGCATCGCCATCGGCCATCCATTCGGCATGACCGGATCGCGCCTCGTGGGCCATGCCCTGATCGAAGGCAAGCGGCGCGGCGTGAAGTACGTCGTCGTCTCGATGTGCGTGGCTGGCGGCATGGGCGCTGCCGGTCTGTTCGAAGTCGTCTGACGGAAAGATTGCAAGACATGACGGATGCGATGGGCACGTGGCCGGCCACCATTCCCGGAGCCGCGAAGGCGGCGGCCGAGAGATGGCCGGATGTGCCGGGCCTGATCGTCGGGGAGAGAGCCTGGACTTTTGCCGAGGTCTGGGCCGACGCTCGGGCCGCCGCCTCGGCCATGTTGGCAAGTGGCATCAGGAACGGCGATCGTATCGCGATCTGGGCGCCCAACACGCGTGAGTGGATTCTCGCCGCACTCGGCGCGCAGGCCGTGGGCGCGACCATCGTGCCGATGAACACCCGCTTCAAGGGCGCCGAGGCGGGCGACATCCTGCGCCGCGCGCGGGTGAAGATCCTCTTCGCGCCTGGCGACTTTCTCGGGACGGACTATGCGGCCCTGATCGCAGGCGAGGACCTTCCCGATCTTCAGGAAGTGGTCCGGCTCGATCAGGCCTGGGACTCGTTCATCGCCCGCGGCAAGGGAACGCAGGACCCCGCCGTCGATGCCGAACTGGCCAAGCTGACCGGTGAGCACATCTGCGACATCATCTTCACCTCAGGCACGACCGGCAGGCCGAAGGGAGCGCTGACCTCCCATCGGCAGGCGGTCCAGATTTTCGGCGACTGGGCCGTTCGCGTCGACTTGCGCGCTGGTGATCGCTATCTGATCGTCAATCCATTCTTTCATACGTTCGGCTACAAGGCGGGCTGGGCCGTCTGCTTCACGCGCGGGGCCACCATCGTGCCGATGCCCGTATTCGAGGTTGCGGAAACGGTTCGGCAGATCGAGCAGAACCGCATTAGCTTCCTGCCCGGACCGCCGACCATCTATCAATCGCTGCTTCAGGAACTCGACGGCGGCAAGCCGCGCGATTTTTCCTCGCTTCGCGTCGCCGTCACCGGGGCGGCCCCGGTTGCGCCCGCGCTGGTTGAGCGGATGCGAAGTGAACTGGGCATGTCGAATATCGTCAATGGCTATGGCATGACCGAATGCGGCGCCATATCCATGACCTGCCAGGGCGACGATGCCGAGACCGTAGCCAACACCTGCGGCAAACCGCTTCCCGGCATCGAAGTGCGCTGCGTCGACGATGACGGGAACGACTTGTCGAGCGGACAACCCGGTGAACTCTGGATACGCGGCCATGCCGTCATGAAAGGCTATCTCGACGATCCGCTTGCCACCAGGGAAGCAATCGATGCAGATGGCTGGCTTCACAGCGGCGACATCGGCACCATCGACGATCGTGGTTACCTGAAGATCACCGACCGCAAGAAGGACATGTTCATCTCGGGCGGTTTCAACGTCTATCCGGTGGAAGTGGAAAACCTCCTTGCGGCCCATCCCGCGATCAACATGGCAGCCGTGGTCGGCATGCCGGACGAACGCATGGGAGAAGTGGGACGCGCCTTTGTGGTCCTGCGTCCGGGCGCGGCCGTGACCGAGGACGAGCTTCTCCGGTGGGCGCGCGCGAACATGGCCAACTACAAGGCCCCGCGCAGCATTCGCATCATGCCTGATCTGCCGCGCAATGCCGCTGGCAAGGTGCTCAAGACCGAACTCAGGGACTGACCGAAGCCCTGGGTCCCGGCCCGGGTTGAGGAGTATAATGTCCCCGCATTTCCTGGCTGGGCGCATACACGCGTGGCCGTCCGCGCCGTGCTTTCCTGCACAATGATTACAATTTCGGGTCGCAGAACGAAAAGAGCCCGCCTCTCCATTACAGGGAGGCGGGCTCATCGTGTTTGCCCGGACCCTGTCGGGTCCGGGCCGGGAGAGCTCAGTAGGAAATGCCGAGGGTCAGGCCGTAGGTGCGCGGCTCGGCATAATAGCCGCCGGCAAAGCCAAGCTGGCCGAAGTCGACCGCCCGCACGAAGTCCTTGGCATTGGTCACGTTCCTGACCCAAAGGCGCAGGCTGCCTTCGCCGCCGCCGATGGGCATGCCGTCGATTCCGATCTGGGCGTCGATTATGTCGCGGTTGTCGCCCTTGATCGCTTCATTGAACGGGGACGAGGTCACACTGGTGAAGCTGTACTTGCCGTCCTCGTGCGTATAGCCGACGCGGCCCCTGATCGTCGCATTGCCCCAGTTGAGCGGGAACTGCGCATTGAGGGCAACATTGGCCGTCAGCGGCGAAGTGTAGCCCGGCGTCACGATAGAGGCGATGTTGACCGGTGGCGCGCCAGCGGTGGTGGACTGGCCGGCAAGGAACTCCTTGTACTTGATGTCGACGTAACCGAGGTTTCCGTCGATCGAGAAGTTGTCGTTGATGATCGCCTGTGTCTCAACCTCGAAGCCTGTGTACGTTACCTTGCCGGCATTGCCGATGCGCGTGGCGAACGTGCCGATGGGCGCGTCCGTGCGCGGGACGTTGATCGCCAGATCCTTGTAGATATTGTGATAGGCGGCCAGGTTGAGGCGCAACCGGCGGCCGAACAGCTCGCTCTTGAGGCCTACTTCATAGGATGTCACGTTCTCCGGCTTGAAGTTGGGAAGCTGCGTGGTGCCGGTGATCACCGGGTCCTGCGAATTGAACCCGCCCGAACGGTAGCCGGTCGCCGCGCGCGCGTAGAGGTTGACCCCTTGCGCCACGTCGTAGCCCGCCATCAGGTTCCAGGTGAACTTCTTGAACGAAGCCTCGCCCGTTTCCGGCACAGGCAGCGGGTCGGCTCCATTCTGGAAGCGGATCATGGCCTTCTGGTCCCAGGTGTAGCGACCGCCTGCGGTCAGGCGAATGCCGCTGCCGCGTCCGCCCGGGTAGAAGGTGAACTGTCCATAGAGCGCCTTGCTCTCGCTCCTCGCGGTGTATGACAGGCGTGCGAGCGTCTGGACAAGGCGGTACTGCGCGGGGTTCGCGGCAACGAAAGACGGGCCCAAGGCGCCGAAGTTGCCGAGGAAGATCGAATTGGTGTCGAGCACGTAACCGCTGTTCTGGTAGCCGTCCTCGGAACCCTTCTCCCAGAAGTAGAACCCGCCGACGACCCAGTCGAGCGTGCTGGTATCGCCGGAAACTTCGATTTCCTGGCTGAACTGCTTGTGGCGACGGCGGTTGTTGGTGTCGAACAGGTCCTGCGTGATCGTCGGCACGGCTGAGGCGGCGATAAAGGGCCTTGCCGCCGCCGGGATCGACGGGATGTATTGGAGCAGGGCCTCGGGCATGCCGTTGAAGAGAGTGGCATTGCTGAATGCCGGGCCGGTAAAGGCACCGATGCCGTCAAGATCGGCCAGCGTATCGCTGTGCCAGAAGCGGTAGCCTGTGGTCGACTTGACCTTGAAGCCGCCGAAATCGTTCTGGACCTGGATATTGTGGCCCCAGCTCTTGTCGAGCGCGCGGCTGAGGATGTTGTTGCAAACCTTCTTGCGGTACTGGCGCGCCGGTTCGGCAAGCGCGGCGCAGTCCGGGTCGGCGAAAGTCGCGGCCGCCAGATACTGGGCTACCGGGGCCTGCTGCGTGGCGACGACGGGCTGGCCGTCGACGATGATGGGATCGCGGTAGGTTCCGTCGGCAACATTGGTGAGCTGGAAGGCCTGCGGCGTGCCGTTGATCCGGCTCCAGTCGAACGCGTACTGGAAACTGCCGCTGCCGCCCAGTTCGATGCGTGCGGCGGCGCGCAATGCGTCCGACTTGCGGGCACCGGGATCCCTGGAATCGCTGGGCTGAAGGATGTTGTCGACGAACCCGTCACGCTCGGAATGGCTGTAGGAAAAGCTGGTGGCAATACCGGCGATCTCACCCGGATCGACGACGACCTTGCCGTTCCAGGCATTGAAGTTGCCATACCCGGCTTCGGCCTTGAGGCGAAAGGTCGAGGACGGCGCACGCGAGATGAAATGAACGGCGCCGCCGGTCGTGTTGCGACCGAACAGCGTGCCTTGCGGGCCGCGCAGCACTTCGACGCGCTCGATGTCCATGACGTCCAGGCCCATGGCGCCCGCACGGGCGATGTAGACGCCGTCAACGTAGAGGCCGTTTGCCGCATCGACGCCGAAGCTTTCGCTGCCGCCGTTGGAGATGCCGCGCATCGAGAAGACCGCGGCGCTGTTGCTCGTGGTGCCGGGCACGATGGTAACGTTCGGGGCGAGGCCGCTGAGATCGCGCGAATCCTTGATGCCGAGCTGCTCGACCTTTTCGGCACTGATGGCGCTGATGGCGATCGGCACGTCCTGGAGATTCTGCGCGCGCTTCTGCGCCGTCACGACGATCTCGCCGAGCGCGGATGCTTGCGGGGAATTGGAAGTTTCCTGCGCCATGGCGTAGTCGGCAAGGGCGAAACTGCTGGCGCCCAGCAGCAGGTGAAACGCGGCAAATGCTTGACGTCTATGCATAAAGATCTCCCAGATAAGCGTTGTTATGTTTCGCGAGGCTGGCAAAGCGTCGTCTCGCGCAAAGTCGGAAATTCGGATCGATTGCGGTCTGCAGGGCCGGGCTGCAGCCGGGGCGGTTCGGCCCTAGGGGTCAGGACGGCATGTAGAGCTGGGCCGCCTTGCCGCCGTCTACGGGCAGGGCGGTTCCGGTGATGTAGCTGGCATCGTCGGACAGCATGAAAACGATGGCGCGGGCGAGTTCGTCCGGTCGGCCGCCCCGGCCCATGGGAATGGCATCGGCGGTCTTCGCGGCGATTTCCGGCGCGCGGGCCGAGAATTCCTCGGTCCCGGCGGTCTGGACCTGGCCGGGGACGATGGCGTTGACGCGAATGCCCTGCCGCGCGCCTTCGATGGCCGCGACGGCAGTGAAGTGGATGAGGGCCGCCTTAGACGCGGAATAGCTGGACATGTTGGCTGCGGCGCGGATGCCGCAAGTGGACGAGATATTGACGATCGAGCCCTTGCCGGCGGCGGCCATGACCTTCATCGCCGCCTTGGTGCTGACGAACACGGCGTCGGCGTTGACCGCGAAGTCCTTGCGCCATTGGTCCAGCGTCAGCTTGCCGATCGGTGCGTAGTGGGTGGACATGGCATTGTTAACCAACATGTCGAGCCGGCCGTACTTGCGTGCGGTATCCGCGATCATCGCCGTCAGTGCCGCATCGTCGGCCACATCGAGCCGGATCGTGTCGACCTTGCCGCCTTGCGCATCGATGTGAGCGCGGGCGCTGTCGAGCATTTCCTGCCTGCGACCGCAAATCACGACTTGCGCACCGCGCCGGGCGAGCAAGGACGCGGTGGCAAGACCGATGCCATCGCTGCCGCCGGTGACGATCGCGACCTGTCCTTCGAAATCCCGAATCATTGTCTTCGCCTCTTCCCGTTTCCTGTGCGTGATCCGCGTCCTTGCGGTGCCTGCGCTCTCATTGGCGGCGTGCTCCATATGAATTCGTCAAAATGCGGAATTTGTAAATGGCAAAAATACGAATCTATGAGTCGCCTGCATTCATGGGAGAGTGAGGCGCGGGCGTGGTTCCACGTCCATCATGATAGGCCGTAGTCGCCTGAAATCACCATATATATCGGTATTTATTGAGAATTCCGATCCTATTCGTGGATCGTCTCCGTTTTGTCGGCAATGCGGAATGGCGCGCAAGCAGGCGTAAAAATAATTATCTTGAAATACGCAGTGCGAGGCATATCCTTGTTGCGAGAACGACAACGAAGCGAGTCGAGAGGAATTGCATGAGCAGGGTCGATCCGGTCTTCGCGGCTGTGACTGCACCGGGCACGCCATTCGAGATCGGTGAACGGGAAGGGCTGCGTACTTTCGTCAATGCGCCGTCCGATCTGAACGAACTGATCGAAAGCGCGCGCCGCTTTGGGGAACGGACTTTCATTGTCGATTTCGACGGACCGCAGGGTGAGCGTCGCCTGAGCTATGCGGAAGTTTTCGCGTGGCGTGATCGTCTGGCCTGCCACCTCGGCATAGCCCGTGGCGACCGGGTTGCCATCTGCATGCGCAATCGCGCGGAATGGATCGTCGCATTCCTCGCCGTCATCAGGGCCGGGGGAATCGCCGCCGTGCTCAACAGCCGGGGCTCGGCCGCTGAACTCGTCGCCATGATCGATGACGTCACGCCTGCGCTCGTCATTGCGGACAGCGAGCGGGCGGCGCTGATCCGCGAAGGGGGCTATCGGGGGCGACTGCTGGACCAGACGGAGCCGCTGGAAGACACGGACGCGCTTCCCGATGACAATGCCCGCGCCGCTCCGCATGACCCTTGTGCCATCCTCTTCACTTCCGGCACGACCGGGCGCGTCAAGGGCGCGGTTCTATCGCACAGAAGCCTGATCACGGGCCTTCTGGGCACGCAGCTTACTGGCACTATGGTACTGCACAACATGGCGCAGCAATACGGTATTGCGGTCGATACCATGATGCAGCAAGTGCCGCCCCAGGCGATCCTGCTGGTCAGTCCGCTGTTCCATATCTCGGGCCTTGGGTCGGGTTTTCTCGCGCCGATGCTGTCGGGCGGAAAGGTCGTCATCATGCGCCGCTGGGATGCGGAGGAGGCTGTAGGCCTGATCGCGCGCGAGAAGGTGACGCAGCTGTCGACCGTTCCCACGATGCTGTGGGACATGGTCCACAAGGCGCACCTGACCGAAGCGGATCTCAGTTCACTGCGCAACATCGGATCGGGTGGGCAGGCGCTGCCGCTCAACCTGCTGGAGGAAACGCGCAAGCTTTGCCCGCACGCGGTGATCGGCGTCGGCTACGGGATGACCGAGACCTCGGGCGCGATTGCGCAGGCGGTGGGCGAGGATTTCCTGCGGGCCCGGGCCTCGGCTGGCCGCGTGTTGCCGCTGGTCGACTTGCGGGTCGTCCATGCGGACGGAAGCGAGTGCGGCGCCAATGAAAGCGGGGAGATCATGGTGCGCAGCGCCATGGTGATGAACGGCTACTGGAATCGACCCGAGGATACTGCAAAGGCCCTCACGCCGGACGGTTGGCTGCACACTGGTGACATCGGCTATCAGGACCAGGACGGCTACATCTTCATTGTCGATCGCGCCAAGGACATGGTCATCTCCGGCGGTGAGAACATCTACTGCGCCGAAGTCGAGCGGGTGCTTTGCGAACTGCCCGAAATTACCGAATGTGCGGCTTTCGGCGTTCCCGACGAACGCCTGGGCGAGCGGCTCGTCGCCGTGGTCCAGGCCGATGGGCTGGACGAGGGCGCGGTGATCGACTGGGTTGCCGACCGGCTGGCGCGCTACAAGGCGCCGGCACGCGTTGTCTTTTCCGCGCGTCCGCTGCCGCGCAATGCCGCCCAGAAAATCGACAAGATCGCGCTTCGTGCGCTGTGGCCGCAACTGGCCAGCGAAGACTGAGAGGAGACACATCGCATGGGTATGCCCGGTGACATCAAGATCATCGACTGCATGTTGGGGATCCCCGACGCCGAGGACCGCTCCGAGTGGTTCGCACCCTTCCGTCCGTTGATCAAGGATCGCCAGACCCTCGACCAGTTCGCGATGCCGGCGCAGTACATGTTCAAGGACATTCCGCAGACCGGCAAGGTCGACGATTTCGTTGCCTGGACCGTCGAGCAGATGGACTGCCATAATGTTGAAAGGGCGCTGGTCGGCTGGAGCGACAATGCGACCTCCTACCGCGCCAAGGAGATGTTCGGCGACCGCTTCTTCTTCGACCTGCCGATCGATCCCAATCGCGGCATGGAGGAAGTCCGCCGCATCAAGCGCATCCATGCCGAAGTCGGACTGTCGGCAATAAGCTGCTTCCCGGCGGGTACGTTGCCGCAGGTGGCGATCAATCACAAGTACATGTTCCCGATCTATGCCTGCGCCGAGGATCTGGGCCTGCCGGTCCTGCTCAATGCCGGCATTCCGGGGCCGCGCATCCCGATGGAGACGCAGAAGGTCGAGCATCTCGACGAAGTATGCTGGTACTTCCCCGACCTCAAGGTGGTGATGCGCCACGGCGCCGAGCCGTGGGAGGCGCTGGCCGTAAAGCTCATGCTCAAGTGGCCTAACCTTTATTATTCGACGAGCGCTTTCGCTCCCAAGCATTACCCCAAGGCGATTATCGACTACGCCAATACGCGCGGCGCCGACAAGATCATCTACGCCGGCTATTTCCCTATGGGGCTCAGCCTCGATCGTATCTTCAGCGACATGCAGAACGTTCCGTTCAAGGACGAGGTATGGCCCAAGTTCCTGCGCGAAAACGCGATGAAGGTATTCGGGCTGTGAGCAGAAGCGGCGTCCTCGACAGTCGCGTGGCCATCGTTACCGGAGCGAGCCGGGGCATCGGGGCGGCCATTGCGCGTCGCTTCGCTGTCGAAGGCGCGCGAGTGGCGATCGTTGCCCGTACTGCCGAACCGGACGCCGCGCTGGCAGGATCGCTGGCCGAGACGGCGGCGAAGATCGAAGCGGCGGGCGGGCAGGCGCTGGTCATTCGCGCCGATCTTGCGGATCCGGTGGACCGCGCGCGTATCGTGCCTGAAACTGTCGCGCGATTCGGGCGGCTCGACATTCTCGTCAACAATGCGGCCTGGGCGCGTTTCGTGCCGATCTGGGAAGCGGAGCCGCGTCACGTCGATCTTTCCCTCCAGTTGAATGTGCGCGCGCCGCAGGAGCTGTCACAGCAGGCGCTTCCACACATGCGCACATGCGGGGCAGGCTGGATACTCAATATCTCCAGTGCCGCCGCCGACCTGCCGCCGGCGGCTCCCTACGATTCCGAAAACCGGTATGTCGCGTTCAACCGCGATGGCCATGCGACGCTCTATGGCCTCGGCAAGGCGGCGCTCGACCGGCTGACGGGGGGCTGGGCGGTCGAACTCTCGCGCGAGGCTATCGCGGTCAACGCGATGGCCCCGGTCGGCGCAGTTGCCAGCGAAGGCGCGCTAGCAGTGGGCGGCTGGGACGAACACGACCACATTGAGCCGGTCGAGGCTATGGCCGAGGCTGCACTGCAACTGTGCCACCGCCCCGCAAGCGAATTGAGCGGCCAGGTTGTGCGCAGCCTGCACCTGCTTGAGCGGCTTGGCGTGCCCGTCCGCGGGCTTGACGGGCTGCCGCTCGAAGCGCGCGCGCAATGATGCGGCGCGGACCAGTTCTCGTGATTGGAGCCGGGAAGTCTGCTCCATTTCAAACCCATGACCGGCGGCGGAGACAACCCCTGTCGCCGGAGGCTCCCCGGACCAGGGGGACGAAATTACCAGGAGAGTGGTCATGACTCCAACCGATGTAATTACTGCCACCGACGCGCGCACGCCGCCCGTCGCCGTTTGGCAGATCCTCGAAAAACTCCGCGGGCAAGACCTGATCGACTGGCGCCTTGCCGAAGTGAAGGACCGCGCCTCGGTCGAGGAGCGCAATCTCGATAATGGCATTCCTTTCGGATGGTATCCGATCGACTTGTCCGCGAACCTCGCCGTGGGCGAAGTGAAGCCGCTGCGCTATTTCGCCAAGGACCTTGCCATGTGGCGCGGCGAGGACGGCGAAGTCCGGATCGTCGATGCCTACTGCCGTCACCTCGGCGCGCACATGGGCCATGGCGGCAAGGTCAACGGCAACCTGCTGGAGTGCCCGTTCCACGCATGGCGTTATGACGGCAACGAGGGCGTGGTGAAGGAAATCCCCTACGCCCGCGTCATTCCGCCGCAGGTCAAGCGCAAGTGCATCGGCACCTGGAACGTCGTCGAGGTCAATCGCTGGATCTGGGCCTGGTATCACCCGCAGGGCATCGATCCGCTATGGGAAGTCGCGGTTCTGCCAGAAGCGACCGATCCCGAGTGGACCGATTACGAGGTCCACGAATGGAACGTCTGGGGCTCGATCCAGAACATGGCTGAAAACGGCGTGGACTTTGCCCATTTCAAGTATATCCACGGCACGGCGAATGTGCCTGAAGGCGATTTGCGCTGGGGCGATTGGGGCCGGGGCGCTGACGTGCGTGCCAAGATGGGCACGCCGATGGGCGAAGTAGATGGTCTCATCAGCTACGATACCATGGGGCCGGGCCAGAGCTGGACGCGCTTCACCGGAATTTCCGAGACGCTGCTGGTGGCCTGCCTCACGCCGGTCGATCAGGACCATGTCCATGCGCGCTTCTGCTTCACCCAGCCCAAGACGCAGGCCGAAGGACCGATGGGGCGTCTGGCGAAAGGGCTGATCCGCGACATCTGCAAGCAGTTCGATCAGGACAAGGTTGTCTGGGACCGCCAGAAGTTCGAGCCCAACCCGATCATCTGCGACGGAGACGGACCCATCCCGCAGTTCCGCAAGTTCTACTCGCGCTTCTACGCGCAAGGCTGATGGCGGACGGTATGGCTGGTGATGGAACGGGCGTGACGCGCCGTGAGATGGTGTCGGGGGCAGTCGCCTTCGCGGGAATGGCAGCAATGCCGGGCCTGGCCGCGGCGAAGGGCGGGGATCCGCTCGATACGCACGATGCCCTCGGGCTGGCCGAGCTGGTGCGAAAGCGCCAGGTCTCGGCCAGCGAGCTGCTCGATGCGGCGATCGGCCGGGCGGAGGCGCTCAATCCGCGCTTCAACTTCATGGCACAGAAGCACTACGACTATGGCCGCAAGGCCATAGCCGCAGGGCTGCCAGAGGGGCCATTTCGCGGCGTGCCCTGGCTGCTCAAGGACCTCAACACCTACATCGCCGGCCTGCCTACCGAGAACGGCAGCCGCTTCTATCGGGGCTATCGTCCCGAGGTGACTTCCGAGCTGGTCAAGCGCATCGAGAAGGCGGGTTTCGTCATCTTCGGCAAGACCTGCGTTCCCGAGATGGGCCTGACCGGCACAACCGAGAACAAGCTGACCGGGGATACCCGCAATCCGTGGAACCCGGCGCATATCGCCGGCGGTTCCTCGGGCGGTGCAGCTGTCGCTGTTGCCTTGGGTGTTCTGCCCGCAGCCCACGCGACCGACGGCGGCGGTTCGATCCGCATTCCCGCTTCATGTTGCGGCCTGTTCGGCCTCAAGCCCAGTCGTGGACGCGTGCCCATGGGGCCGCCGCGCACGGAAGGGTGGGGCGGTTTGTCGGTGCATCATGCAGTGACGCGCAGCGTGCGCGATTCCGCCGCGATCCTCGATGCGACGCAGGGCCCCGAGCCAGGGAGCCGCTACAGCGCTCCGACCCCGTCCGAGAGCTTCCTCTCGCAAGTCGGCAAGGCACCGGGCAAGCTGCGCATTGCGCTTATGCTGGACGCGCCTGCCGGTTCGCCGGTCGATCCCGAATGCATCGAGGCCGCCCGCAAGGCCGCGCGACTGTGCGAGAGCCTCGGTCACCATGTCGAAGAAGCCGCGCCCAAGCTGGACATGGCTGCGATGGGGGCGGCGAGTTTCGTTCTGATCGCCTCCAACGTGGCCGCAGATATGCTGGACCGTGCCAAGGCAACCGGTATTCCGATCGGGCCCGAGGTGCTCGAGGCCATCACGCTCGCCTTCGTTGCCTATGGCCAGAAGACCACCGGCATGGACTTTGCGCGTGCCAACAACACGCTTCAGGCGGCTGCGCTGACAATGGCCCGGTTCATGGCCGATTACGACGTCATTCTTTCACCGACGCTCGCCGCTCCGCCATTGGAGCTTGGCAGGATCAACCTGTCGCCCGGCGTCGACTTCGAACAGTGGGGCGCACGCACGGCCGCTTTTTCGCCCTTTACGCAGATCGAGAACATGACCGGGCAACCGGCGATGTCGATGCCGCTGGCCATGTCGTCATCGGGCCTGCCGGTCGGCGTGATGTTCGTGGGCCGCTATGGTGACGAGGCGCTGCTGTTCCGCCTTGCCGGACAGATCGAGGCCAGCGTGCCGTGGAAGGACAGGCGTCCGGCGCTCTGACTGGCCCGTGACGAAGACAGGATTTCCCAAGGAGAGAACCCAGTGCAGGGATTGGCAGGCAAGATTGGTATCGTCGCGGGCGGTGGAAGGGGCATCGGCGCGGCGACGGCACGGCGGCTGGTGGGCGAGGGCGCCTCGATCGTCATCGGCGACATCGAGGAGGAATGGGCGGCGAGAACCGCAAGCGCGATCCGCGAGGAAGGCGGAAAAGCGATCGGCGTCTATCTGGACGGCACCAGGGCGTGCTCGCAGGCGGATATCGTCGCGGCTGCGCTGTCCGAATTCGGCGGGCTCGATTTCTATCACTCGAACCTCGCTGGCGGAACGCAAGGGGACGTGGACATTCTCGATTGTCCCGAGGAAGTCCTGGACCGCTCTTTTGCCATCAATGCCAAGAGTCATTTTCTGGCGTCGCAGGCCGCGCTCCCCGTGCTGATTGAGCGAGGCGGCGGCTCGATGATCTACACTTCGTCCGGCGCCGCCAGTTCGGGCAGCGCCTTCCAGGTGGCCTATCCGATGACCAAGAACGCGATCCACGCGCTCGTGCGCCATGTCGCGCGCAAGTTCGGCAAGCAAGGTATTCGCGCCAACGGTATCTGCCCCGGCCTCGTCATGACCGAGGCGGTCGCCCAGCACCTGACCGACGAATACGTGGAAACGATGCTGGAGATGGTGCCCCACACCCGCCTTGGCAAGCCGGACGACATCGCCGGCGCGGTGGCCTTCCTCGCGTCGGATGACGGGGAATGGGTCAACGGCCAGGTCTGGCACGTGAACGGTGGCGGATTGTTCCGCGATTGACGACGTGCGCCTGATCCTCAAGGGGCCGGGAACGCCACATGCGCTTAGGCATCGACCTCGGCCGCCTTTGCTGACAAGACGAAAGCTGACTTCGCGAGTCACAGGAAGGGATCAGAGCAAGCGCATGACTGACATGCTGGAATTTGACGAAACGGACCTCAGGATCGTCGAGCAGTTGCGGCGCAACGGCCGTGCCACTCATCAGCAGATTGCCAAATCCCTCGATCTCGTCGCGACGACTGTGTCCGCCCGCATTCGCCGAATGGAAGAATCGGGAATGCTTCGCGTCGTGGCCGTCTCCGATTTCGCGGTCCACGGCTATCACGTCCTGATCCATGTCGGGGTCGAGGTCAGCGGCCGCGCGCCTGCCGAAGTGGCGGAGGATCTTGCAGGATTCGACGAGGTCTTTGCCGCTTACCTCGTGACCGGCCGCTATGAAGTCAGCGTTTTGCTGGCCCTGCCGAACATAGAGGATCTGGCGCAGTTCATCGCGACCAAGTTCTCCAAAGTGCCGGGAATCCGTTCGATCACGCAGTCGATCGGGCTCGACATCGTCAAGTATGGCCTCGGAGCCAACCCCGTCGACGTCGAGGGCGTGCTATGAGCTGGCCCGAACTCGACGAACTCGATCACCGGATCATCGCCATCCTGTCGCAGGACGCACGGGTCTCGAACCGCAAGATCGCGGCCGATCTCGATGTCAACGAGGGAACGATCCGCGGCCGTCTGAAGCGTTTGCAGAACGAGGGCCTCATCGCCTTTACGGCGCTGACGAGCCCGCGGCTCGACAAGGGCAACAATCTGGCCTTCGTCGCGGTGCAGGCGGACATGCTCCATTTTCACCAGATCGCGCGCGAACTGAAGCGCATCCCCACGATCCATTCGATCATGACGATGCTGGGGCCATTCAATATCATGACGACCTGTGTCTATCGTGACATCGAGGAACTGCACGCCGTTACGGTCAGCCAGATTCTGGCGGTGGAGGGCGTCCATCACGTAGAGACGTCGATTGCCGTCAAGACCGTGAAATTCACCAACGGCGTGGTCAGCGTGAGCGCGGCGAACAGCAGCTGATGCACTGACCGGAAATTGAATGTTCTTCGGGCCGGAGAGAGTTCGGCTCTTGCTGCCAAGCATGTGCGAAAAGTTGTAAAGCTTCGATATATATGCGGATAAGAAATAGACTTAAAATCCGCAAATCGAAGCTTGAAATGCTGTTTAACCTCATATAGCGTGAATTTTAGACAGCTTGTATGCCGCACAGTGCATGCGAGCAAGGATGCGGAGCAGGGTGCAGTCAGGTCCCGGGCGGCTGGCCGAAGGCAATCGGCGGCGCCTGCGACGAACGATTTGCGTCCTGGCAAGACTGCCGCCGGAAACTGAAGGCCACCTGAAATGGAATTCGCGTTTACAGACGAACAGCACATGATCGCGGAGACGGCGCGCGCCTACTTCGTTGAAAATGCGACGAGTGCCCGCACGCGCGAGGCGATGGCGGGCGATGGCATCGACCGCGCCTTGTGGCAGGGGTACTGTCAGGAACTGGGATTTTCCGGCATCGCCATTCCCGAAGACCGGGGCGGTTCGGGCCTTGGGCTCGTCGAACTTGCGATCATCGCCGAAGCAGCCGGTTCGCAAGTGGCGGCGCTGCCCATGCTCGGCAGCATCGTGCAGGCCGCGCAGGCGATTGCGGCCGGGGGCAGCGAGGCGCAGCGGTCCGCATGGATTGCAGGCCTGCTGTCCGGCGAGACGATAGCCGCCTTCGTCGAAGATGCCGGCTTTAGGGAAAGTGAAGGTCGGCTGACCGGCGCATCGCGCTTCGTCACGCATGGAGGAAGCGCCGAGGTCCTGGTCGTCTCTAATGGCCGCCGTGCATGGATCGTGCGGGCGGATACGCCGGGCGTTTCGGTCGATGTGCCGACGAGCATGGACCAGACGCGTCCCCTCGCATCGGTCCGTCTGGACGGGGCCGTGGGCGATCAGCTGGCCGATCCCGCTGCCGCGCTTGCCAGCAGCTATCGCGCGTCACTGGTCGCAGTGGCGGCAGAGGCACTGGGCGGAGCGCAGGAATGCCTCGATCGTACTGTCGCCTATTCGAAGGAGCGCGTTCAGTTCGGCCGCCCGATCGGTTCGTTCCAGGCCTACAAGCACCGGCTTGCGGACATGATGATCGAGATCGAGCAGGCCCGCTCGGCAGTCTACTGGGCGGCCTGCGCGGTGGACGAGGGATCGCCGGACGCAGACCTGGCGCTGCACGCGGCCAAGGCTTTCTGCACAGACACTTTCTTTCGCTGCGCGGGGGACATGATCCAGCTTCACGGCGGCATCGGCTTCACTTGGGAGCATGATGCGCACTTGTTCTTCAAGCGCGCCCGTTCGCTGCAGACGATGCTCGGCGACGGCAATTGGCACCGCGAAAGGATTGCCACTATGATTCTCGGGGAAGCAGCATGAAGCTCGGATTTTCGGTGGATGACGAATTGTTCCGTCAGGAATGCGCCGACTGGCTCAATGGCCAGATGGCCGGCGAATTCAAGGACATCAAGGGCGTTACCAAGCTGACGGGCAGCCCCGAGCGCCGCAAGGAATGGGAACAGCAGCTCGCCGCGCACCGCTGGTCGTGCATCGGCTGGCCTGAAAAGTGGGGTGGCCGCAATGCGACGCTGGCGCAGCAGGTCATATTTGCGGAGGAATACGCCCGCGCGGGCGTGCCGGGCCGCGTCAATCACATCGGCATCGAACTGGCCGGCCCGACGATCCTGACTTTCGGCACCGATGAGCAGAAGCAGCGCTTCCTGCCCGGCATTGCGGCAGGCAAGACGATCTTCTGTCAGGGCTTCTCGGAGCCCAACGCGGGGTCCGATCTTGCCAGCGTCAGGACCAAGGCGCGGCTGGAAGACGGCGAATGGGTGGTCAACGGCCAGAAGATCTGGACCAGCCTTGCCCATATCTCCGACTGGATCTTCGTCGTCACCCGCACCGAGGAAGGATCGCAGGGCCCCAAGGGCCTCACCTTCCTGATGATGCCGGTCGATCAGGAAGGGATCGAGATCCGCGGCATTCGCCAGATCAACGGCGATGCCGAATTCAACGAGACGTTCTTTACCGACGCGCGCTGCCCGGCGGACAGCCTGATTGGCGCGGTGGGCGATGGCTGGAAGATCGCGATGGGACTGCTCTCCTTCGAGCGCGGCGTTTCCACGCTCGGCCAGCAGATGGGCTTTCGCTATGAACTGGACGAGATCGTCGCAGCGGCAAAAGCCAACGGCGCAGCTCGCGATCCCCTGATCCGCCAGCGCATCGCCAAGGCGGAAATCGGCCTGCGCCTGATGCGCTACGGCGCGCTGCGGATGCTCTCGAATACCGACCATTCGCGCATGGACGGTGCGGCGCTGACCTACAAGATCCAGTGGGCAAGCTGGCGCCGAAGCCTCGGCGAACTGGCGATGGACGTGCTGGGGCAGGCGGGCGAGATCAGCGACCATCCGGATTACGAATGGGACACGCTGCCCAATCTGTTCCTCTTCTCGCGCGCCGATACCATTTATGGCGGCACCAACCAGATCCAGCGCAATCTCATCGCCGAACGCGGGCTGGGTCTGCCGCGCGAACCGCGCTGGACGGCGTAAGCGGGAATGAAGGGCGAGGACGATCCCTTCGAACGGCTGAAAAACCTGCCGCCGCGCGGGCATCATGCCCTGCTCGGCATCTACAATGTGGATGACGGGCCGGACTGGGCGGAACTTGCCTGCCCCTTCGCGCCAGGCTTCCTGATGGATGCAGGGGCCGGCCTGGTATCGTCGGGGCCGGTCGTCTCGCTGATCGATGCGGCGGCGGGTGCGGCGATCATTGCGCGCACGCGGCAATGGCGGCCAATGGCAACGCTGGACCTTCGCGTCGATTACTTGCGCTCCGCGCGGGCAGGCAGCACGCTCCGCGCGCGCGCTGCCTGCTATCATGTGACCCGCAAGGTCGCCTTCACCCGCTGTGACGTCCATGATGGCGATGCTGGCGATCCTGTGGCCCATGCCACCGCCACCTTCTTCTTTACAGGTGACGCATGATTGCCGGTACGCCCTATGCGAAGTTGCTTGGCGTGCGTGAAATTACCGGCGATGATGAGACCATCGTCCTCCTGTTGCCCGCCGACCCCAAGCTGGAAGGGCGGCAAGGGTTTTTGTACGGCGGCGTCATCGGCAGTCTGCTGGAACTCGCCTGCCTCGATGCTATCGGGCGTGAGCTTGGCGATCCGGAGCGCAGGCCCAAACCGATCAACATGACTTTCGATTTCCTGCGCGGCGGCCTGATGGTCGATACATTCGCGCAGGCACGCCTGGTCCGCATCGGCAGGCAGGTCGTAAACGCGGACGCAACTTGCTGGCAGGCGGACCGGGACAGGCCGATCGCCACGGGGCGGATGCACCTCTTGCTCGATTAGTTGCCGGAGAAGTCGGCTGCTGAATCGGCAACGCCCGAGGCATCGAACGGGCGTATGGCACACATCATCATCATCCAGCGGCGTGGGCGCAGGCTCTCTTCACGGTCATGGTCGCCGAGCACCTGTGCGTCACGGCGCAGACGTTCCATCAGTTCCGCCAGTTGCCCGGCGCCTGCATCGGAGAGCTTGAGCATCTCGGCCGTATAGACCGCCTCGGGAGCGGCGAAGTCCATCTCCATGAACTGGTGCTTCACGTACTTGTCGAAGAGCGCCCGCATCGGCAGCTTGCGGAAGATCAGCGCGCGGTCGACAAGCGGCCGGACCCGGTCGCCGCGCAACCGGTCGATCAGGGCAAGCCTTTCAAGCTTGCCTAGCGCGGCGTCGAGGACATGCCGCTTCAGTTCGAAGTCATCGATAAGTTCCTGCGGTGTCGCGCCGGCAAGGATCGTCATGAAGAGGAAGGACAGGAATACGTCGGTCGACAGGGCGCGTTCCTGTGCCAGTGTGAGTTCGCGCTTCATGCCGGAACGTGCGTGTTCCGCCTCTCGTGCGAGTTCGGAGATGGTCATTCCGCATAGGCCTGCCATCTGCTCGAGTCGCTCCAGGGTCAGACCCTTGCCCACGATCCACCGCTTCGCAGTGGCTTCGCCGATGCCGAAATGCGCGGCGAGGCGGGGGGCGGTCCAACCATCGTGGCGAAGGTGGCGGCGCAGGACGCCGAGCATGGCGTCAGTTACGGAATCGTATCGCATGATGATACCGATAAGTGCAGTAAACGATACGAATTTCAAGCTGATCCTTCGAGAAAATCGACCTCTGAAATAGCATCCGCCCAGCCCAGATGCACACGGCGCTTTCAGGCCGGACTAGAAAACGTGGGAGAGGCTCGGAAAATGGAAAACATACTCATCAAGAATGGAACGGTCGTGGACGGTACGGGGGCTTCGGCCTTCAAGGCGGACGTTCGCGTAAACGGCGGCGCGATTGCCGAGGTCGGCGCAGACCTTGAGGCCAGGGGCGAACGTATCGTCGATGCCACGGATTGCTACGTGACGCCCGGCTTCATCGAGAGCCACACGCACTATGACGGGACGATGTGGTGGCAGCCCGATCTCGACCCACTGCCGGGTTACGGCGCGACGACGATGATCCTCGGCAACTGCGGATTCTCGACCGCGCCGCTGCACAAGTACATGCCAGCCCAGCGCGAGATGATCGGCATTTTCTCGTTCTTCGAGGATATCCCCGAAGGCCCCTTCATGCAGAACCTTCCATGGGACTGGCACAAGTGGTCGGAATACCGTGCCTCCGTTGAGCGCAACGTGACGGTGCCACTCAATTATGCCGCCTATGTCGGTCACATCGCCATCCGTCTTGCTGCCATGGGAGTCGAGGCGTGGGACCGCGAAGCGACCCCGGAAGAAATCGCGCACATGTGCGAACTGCTTGACGATGCCCTGGCCGCAGGCGCGCTCGGCATGTCGGACAACCTGCACGATCATGACGGACAGGACCGCCCCGTGCCGACGCTCAAGGCCAGCGATGCCGAATTCGCCGCGCTGTTCGACGTCATGGAGAAGTACCCGAACTCCTGTTACCAGGTCATCGTCGATACCTTCATGCGCATGACCGGCCCGGCCGATCTTGAAAGGCTCGCCAAACTGCTCGGTGGTCGCAAGATCCGCTGTCAGATCGCGGGCGCGGTGCCGACGCTGGAATTCCAGAAGGGCATCCTTCCCGCGATGCAGGAATCCTTGCGCAAGATGCGTGAGGCCGATGTCGACGTGTGGCCGGGCTTCGCGCACGTATCGCCGACCAATGTGCTCTCGCTGGTCAAGTCGCTGATCTTCGCGCAGTCGAACGACTTCGTCTGGCACGAGGTCGTAATGGAGGACGATCATCACAAGAAGGCCGAGCTGCTCGCCGATCCGGAATGGCGCGCGCGTGCCCGCGCGAGCTGGGACGAAAAGGCCTGGGATCACTCGCCGCTCAAGAACCCGCAGGAGCTCCACCTGATCGACAGCGAGAATGGGGCCGGCCCGCTCAATATCACGCTGAAGGAATATGCGGATTCGCTGGGCCTGCATCGCTCCGATGCCATGGCGGACTGGATCCTCAAGAACGGCACCCGCTCGACCGTTCACATGGCGCCTTTCCCGAAGGATGAGGCCCTGACCATCGAATTGATGCGCGATCCCAAGACTGTCGGCAATATCTCCGATGCCGGTGCGCACCTGCAGATGCTGTGCGGCGGCGGCGAGAATGCGCTGCTCCTCACCCAGTATGTGCGCGAGGAAGGCAGTCTCACCATCGAGGAGGCCGTCCATGTCATGACCGGCAAGCTCGCCGGGCACTTCAACCTGTCCGATCGCGGCGTCATCGCGCCGGGCAAGCGTGCCGATATCGCCGTGTTCAACCTCGCCGAAATCGAACGCCAGGAAATGGAAAAGGCGAATGACGTGCCGGACGGGCGCGGCGGTACGACATGGCGCTTCACCCGAAAGGCAATGCCGACCCGGCTGACGCTGGTGAACGGCGTGCCGACTTTCGAGAACGGCGCATTCACCGGAGCCATGCCGGGCGAATTCCTTTCGCCTTCGTATGCCCCGGCCGAGCAGATGGCAGTGGCGGCCGAATGAAGGCCTGATCGCAAAATCATGGGCAGCGCCTCCCGAAGAGAGGTGCGCCCATTTCAGTGGAAAGGATGCCAAGATGAATGAAGCCCAGATCGGCGATGCGGACCGTGCCTATTTTAACGGTGCCATCAAGCAGGTGACCACGGAAAGTTCCGTATTGGTGAGCTCGTCGCGCTATCTCAACCATGCGGGCCTGAGGGCTCTTATCGCGCAGGAAATGCTGCGCCGAAACGGGCCGGACCTGCCCAATACCGCCTACATTCCCGAGGTGGCGCAAATCCTCCACGATCTGGAAGATATGCCGCGTATCATCGAGCTGTTCGAGATCGAAAAGGCCCGTCTCCCGCAGTTTCGCGAGTGGCTGGAAGGCCGCAGCCTGTCGGACTTCACCATCGCCGAGCTCGAAGGCTGCGCCTCCGGCACACTGGGTGCGGCGATCCGCGGCTTCATGGTGAACTCGGGCTACCAGCTCGATCTGTTTTTCCAGGAAGTGAAGGTGGTCAACGACTTCACCTTCTATTTGCGGCAGACGGCGCTCACCCACGACATCGAGCACATGGTCACCGGATTCGGCCCAAATCACGGCGGCGAACTGGCGCTGCTGTCGGCTAACATGCATGCCAAGTCGCGTTACTTCCATCCTGAACTCTCGGCCTTTTTCTCCCGGATCCAGTATTACCTCAAGGCGAAGACGGTGATGAAGGACGGACTGCACTATCCCGAGGCGATGGTCGTTCACCTCGAGGCCGAGTTTCGCGGGGCGGAGCAGGGACGCAACTGGAAGTTCCCGCTGATGCTCGTTGACTGGCGCGCCTACGTCGACTGGCAGATTGCCGACATCCGCAGCGAATTCGGGATCACGCCGGTGGAGGATGGGCTCTGGCTCGAAACAAATCGTCTCTGCAACGAGGATGATCCAAACTACGGCGTTCCGCTCATGGAAGCCGCCGAATAAACCGGAAGCACCGTCGCTGCGACGGCTTTGCCGGAATCGGAAACCTGCATTCATCGAGTGGCAACGCGGATGTCCGCGGGGAGTCATCGGGCTTCCCGCGTCATCTGCGCGCGCAAACGCAGTTTCCAGCGGCGCATGCCTGGTGAAAAACTTGCGTGCCCTGGTGCGCGGAGGCGCGGCCGTATCGGCAATCCTTGCGGGTTCGGTTGGGGGAATGGCCCGGCAATAGCCGGAGAGATCGCCGAATAATAATCAATATGACCACTTTGGGAGGTGCCTGAATAATGAAGGACTTGAGCCGTATTTATGTCGTCGGCTGTTCAACTCTTGCATTCGCGACCTGCATCGTGGCTGGGCCGGCGCTCGCGCAGTCAGGCCCGGACAGGACTTCCGGCGAAGAGCAATTCGCCGACCGGTCGGGCAGCGCGATCCAGGAAATCATCGTGACCGCGCAGAAGCGGACGGAAAACCTGCAGAAAGTTCCTGTCGCCGTGACCGCCATCACGTCGGCTGAGATCAAGAATGCGCGTATCGAGAATATCGCTGACCTGCGCTCGATCGCGCCCAACCTATATGTGGTCACGCAGCCCGGCGGGAGTTCGATCCCGACTACGGTGATACGTGGGCAGGTGTCGGGCGCTTCCTCGAACCCTACCGTCGATAACGGCATTTCCTATTACATCGACGGCGTTTACCTCGGCTCGCTCAGCGGCATTATCTTCGACATTGCCGACATCGAGCGGATCGAAGTGATCCGTGGACCCGCCGGAACGCTCTTCGGCACCAACTCGACCGGCGGCGCAATCAACTACATCACGTCCGGCCCGCGCGGGACTTTTGGAATTACCGAAGACGCGGGCTATTCGCGGTTCGGTTCGTTTCGCACCAAGACCCGCCTCGACCTGCCCGAGTGGAACGGTTTGAGCGCCTCGATCTCCTACCTGCATAACGAGAGACGAAGCAACGTCAGCAATTTCGACCGAATCACCCTCGACTACTCTAACGAAACGTCGGGACGGGTGGGCGAACTGACCTCGGTCAGGCACCTCAATGAAAGCGTCACCAATGCCGTACATGCGGCCGTTCGCTGGCAACCGGCAGACGATCTCACGATCGACTACAAGTTCGACTGGTCACGCCAGAAGTTCACGCCGCCGCCTGTCTACCTGCTCGGGTTTCCCGATACACCGGGGGGCATCGGCGCCTACCAGCTGGTGGCATCGCAGATCTACTTCGGGGGGGCGCCGCTGGATGAATATATACAGACCAGGCGCGGCAGGATTGCCTTCAACAACAACACCGCGCCCAGCACTACCAGGACGCGGTCGCATCTGATCGTGGCCACCTACAGGGCGAACGAACACATCACGATCAAGAATACCACGAGCTGGCGCAATCTTGACCGCAACGCCTTCACCTCGAACCTCGATGGAGCCGGCGCGGTCATCGGGCCCATTGCCTATGCGCCCGATGGAACCCCGACCGCCTTCGCGCCCTTCGCGCTCCTGTCCGTGCGCTGCTGCAATCAACTGCGCCAGTTCAGCAACGAACTGCAGTTCAGCATAGAGACGCAGCCGGTAACGGCGACGGGCGGGTTGTTCATCTACAATCGCCGAACGCCGCCGGACACGAATCCATTTGGCCTCATTCTCGTCGACGCCTTCCAGCCTTTCCCCGGCAACAGCCATCCGGGCGATCCGATCACCGATTTCGACCGCAGTTTCTTTTTCAAGGTCCGGCAGGTCGCGGGCTACGGGCAGGTGACCTATCATGCGTCCGATACTCTCGATGTGACCGGCGGCATTCGTTACACGCAGGACGACAAGACCTTCTTCGACACCTCGGCAGGCGAGCCCGGCGCGAACTTCAATTATTCGAAGGGCAATTTCAGTTACCTGGCCAACATCACTTACAAGCCGAATCCCGACCTTCTGCTCTACGCCAAGTACGTCACCAGCTTCATTGCCGGTGGTTCCTCGCCGGGACCGCTCGCAATAGACAGCGTGACGGGCCAGGTCTTCCAGGGTGCGGCCATCCCCTACAAGGAGGAACGCGCCTATTCCTTCGAAGGCGGCGTCAAGGCGGAGTGGTTCGACCGCCGTCTGCGCACGAACCTGGCCCTGTTCCACGTACGCTACACCAACCAGCAGACCGCGATTTTCTCTGCAGAGGGCTGCATCACGTCTCCGAGCGGAACCTGCGAGCCGATCACCTCGTCCGCCTTCACGACGAACTTCGGCAAGTCGCGGGCCTATGGCGCCGAACTTGAAATTACTGCGGTGCCGGTCGACCATCTGACGCTGAGCGCATCGGGCAGCTATACCAGCTTCAGGTTCCTGGAAATCGACCCGGCCGTGCTGGCGAATGCCGCCGTGAGCCGGGTCCAGGATTATCCGAAGTCCTTGCGGCCCGAGTTCATGTCGAACGTCTCTGCCGAATACGTCGTGCCGTTTGCAGGCGACACGCGCATGTCCGTGCGCGTGGACGGTGCATACCGCTCGAGGATCGTGGTAAGCTCCGGCCTGGTCGGCGATGCGGGCTTTGTCGCTGCGGGGATTGCCTATGACAACGGCTATATCAACGACATGAACACGCAGAAGGCTCTGCTGACGCTCAATGCGCGCGTTTCGGTCATGGATATTCCGGTGGGGCCGACCACTGCAACCGTCTCGCTTTGGGGCCGCAATCTCACAAACAAGCAACAACTGAACTTCAATGCCAATACCGGGATCACCGCGACCGGCATGTTCGACGATCCGGTGACTTACGGCGTCGACCTGTCGGTGAAACTCTGAGGATCGCGGGGATTTATCGCGGGTTTATGACGGCCGGCAGCGAGGTGGATCATCGCCTCGCTGCCGCCGTTGGTCTTGCAGGCACTCACTTCAGGACAGTGGGTTGGCAGACCGGGCCGATGGCCTTAGCCTGGCTGAAGAAGACCCAGCCGCTGCGCGCACCGCGCAGCAGGACTGAGCAAGTGGCGGATGTGAATTTCGTACTTCTTGTGAAAGTTTACCGGCTCGGTACGCTCAATCGGGAAAGGCAGCGATGCCATATTGCCGTTGGCGAATGCCGCTGCCGTTTCCTTGAGGGCGGCGGCCAGGCGATCCGGTGCGTGGGCAGTGAAGCGGGCGTCAACCGTGCGCCGATGCTTCCTTGGCGCTCACAATGGAGATCATCCATTGCAAGGTTGCCTCGCCAATCGGGTTGAAGACTTCCACCCTGAATTCGCCGGACATGTCCGCGAAGAAGGTGAAGTGTCTGAAGTGGCACTGCTGACCGCTCGGCAGCAGGTAATTCAGATCCCGCGAAGTTCCTGACGGCAGTTCATAGCGCTCCCACAAGTCCCTGAATTCCTCGCTCCCTTCCAGCAGCTGCATGACGAGCGCCTGAAGATCGGGATCGTGCATGTTGCGCGCGAACGCAGCGCGGAACATGGCCACCTGGCTGCGGGCAGACTCCATCCAGTCGGGCAGGACTTCCCTGACGGCCTTGTCCAGAAATAGCGAGATCAACTGGTTTCCGTTGCCTGCGAAATCCTCGAAATTGCCGAAGAACGCCCGCGCCGCCCGATTGCAGGCGACGTAGTCGGCGCGCGGTGACAGCACGAAGGCGGGCGAATAGTGCATGGCATCGACGATCATCTGTGCCGACACCAGTATTTCCTCGACCGCTGGCACCGCTACGGCTCCCTGATCCTCTAGCCCGAGATGCATGAGCTGCGTGCGTTCGACCGAAGTCAGTGCCAGCACGTCCGCAATCTTGCCCAGCAGGCGCGGCGAGGCGGTTACGTCCAGTCCCTGTTCCAGCTTGGTGTACCACGACACCGAAACGCCCAGCAGCATGGCCACTTCTTCGCGTCTCAGCCCACTGGTCCTGCGGCGACCGCCTTCGGGAATGCCGTGGCTTGCTGGAGACAGTCTTGCGCGCCGTGAACGCAGGAAAGTGGCAAGCTCGCGCCGCCGCCAGGATGCAGCATCGTCCGGCTGCGGATGGATTAGGCTGTCACTCTGGGTCATAGGCTGAATTCGCTTACTACACTGCCCGGAGGCATGTTTCTACACATCGGACGACAAGGCAGTTCAAGCTGCTTATCGGGAGCGGATCGGGTGGCCCAGGAACACGTCAAGAAGGTAGTGAAAATCGGCGGCGCGGCAGGCGCCCTCAACGACAGCCTCATCGCCGTGCCACAGCTTCTGCGTGTACCGGATATAGACTACCTTGCATTCGATTATCTTGGCGAAGGGGCGATGGGCCTCATGCGCCGCCTCAAGGAGGCCAATCCGCGCTCCGGCTTTCTGACCGACTTCGTCGATCTTCACATTGGGTCCTACCTTGCTGAGTTGAAGGCGCGGGGGATCAAGGTGATTTCGAACGCCGGAGGACTGAACCCGGGGGAACTGGCCGAACTGATCCGCCGCAAAGGGCGCGAACTCGGCCTGGACATCAAGGTTGCCGCCGTTTCGGGCGACGACATCGAAGGCCTGGTTTCGGAGCTGCGCGACGAGGGTGTGTGCGAGATGTTCAGCGGCGAGCCCTTCCCGCAAGCCGCCATCGGCAGCGTCAATGCCTATCTTGGAGCATTCCCGATTGCGGCGGCGCTCGATGCCGGAGCGGACATCGTGATCACCGGCCGCGTCGTCGACAGCGCGCTGATCCTTGGGCCGCTGATCCACGAGTTCGGGTGGGATAACGATGCATTCGACCTTCTGGCAGCGGGCTCGCTGGCTGGGCATCTGCTGGAATGCGGCGCACAAGTGACGGGTGGAACCTTCACCGACTGGCAGGACGTGCCGGATTGGGCGAACATCGGTTTTCCGGTGGGCGAATGCCACTCGGACGGCACCTGCATAATCACCAAGCCTGAAGACACCGGGGGTCTGGTCTCGGTCGGCACCGTGGCCGAGCAGTTGCTTTACGAGGTCAGCGATCCGCGCGCCTATTTTCTTCCGGACGTCGTTTGCGATTTCGCCGATGTCCGCATCGAGCAGATTGGCGCGAACCGCGTTCGGGTTTCGGGTGCCAAGGGCCGTCCGCCAACGGCGCAATACAAGGCCTGCGCGACGTATGACGCGGGATGGCGGTCGGTTGCGCTGATCCCGATCGCCGGGATCGATGCGGTGGCCAAGGCGCGAAGGACTGCCGATGCGCTGCTGGAGCGCACCTCGAACATCCTCAAGGGGCGCTCTCAGCCCGATTGGCGCATGACCCATGTCGAGGTTATCGGCACCGAAGTGAGCTATGGCGAAATGGCCCGGCCGCTGAACCCGCGCGAAGTCTTGCTGAAGATTGTTGTCGATCACGAGGACGTCGCCGCTGCCGCCATGTTCGGGCGCGAACAATCGACCGCAATCATGAACATGGCTGTGGGCACCTCGATCGCGCCCATCGTTGCTGCGCCCCGCGCCGTGCCGTTGACCGAGATGTTCCTGTTCCTGATCGACAAGGACCGGGTGCGACCCTGCGTCAAAATCGAGGGCCGAGAGATTCCGCTTCGTTTCCCCGACCTCGCGGGTTTCGACCCGCAATGCTTGCCGCAAGTGGAAGCGTTTGATGCGCCGAAAGACGGACATACGCAGGTTCCGCTCGTCCGGCTCGCATGGGCGCGCAGCGGCGACAAGGGGCGCCTGTTCAATGTCGGCGTGATCGCGCGGCGCCCCGAATTTCTGCCGTACATCCGGGCATGCCTGTCGGCCGAAGCGGTTGCGCGCTGGTACCGCGAGCAGTTCGACGATCCCGCCCGGGCGCGTGTCGATGTCTACCTCGCGCCCGGATGCGAAGCGCTGAACCTTGTCGTTCACGATGCGCAGGGCGGGGGGATCAACATGTCGCCGCGGTTTGACGCAGCGGCCAAGACGATGGGGCAGTTCCTGCTCGAAATGCCGGTCATGGTGCCGGCCAGCCTTGCCCGCTCATTAAGTGCCTGACCGCAGGCAGATCCACGAAATCGAGGAGGATGCGCAAGACCATGCAGACCAATGACGACATTCCCTATCTGCTTCGCGGGATTAAGGGCATCGCCACGCAGAGCAGTGTTCTCGTCAGCTCGTCACCCTATCTCAACGAGCTGCGCCTGCGCGACTGGATCGCGACAAGCTTCCTGCGGCGTAGCGGCAAGGATCGGCCGACCTCGGCGGATTCCTACGAACTGCACCGCATCTTGCGCGACGTGCTCGATCTGGACCTGATCGAGACGCTCTTCAGCGAGCAACGGCTCAAATGGCCCGAACTCGATAAATGGTTCGCGGAGGGTTTCTCCTCGACCTTCGGCGTCAAGGACCTGCTTGCCCATCCCGAAGGTTCGCTTGGCCATACCTTCGGAAAATACCTGACCGACAATGGCTTCGAGATCGACATCGTTCCGCGCTTCGAGCCCAGGTCCCAGTTCGAATATTATGCGCTGCGCAGCGGTCAGACCCATGATCTGGAGCACATCGTCACTGGCGGCAACTTCGACATTCTGGGCGAACTGGTTCCTTATTTCGCGCGTCTGTCCAACGTTCCGAGGTTTCTCGATCCCGCGCTTGCCGGACCGGTCAACGCCGGGCAACTGCTGGGGGCGCTAAGGCTTCTTTCGCGCACGGGGCTGCACTACCAGCAGTCCTTCCTCGCTGCCCTTGCCGCAGCTCAGGCCGGAATGCGCGTGGGCGAGCAGTCGCAGCCCATATTCATGATGAAATACGAAGACGTGTTCCACCTGCCGATAGTGGAGGCGCGCGAGGCCCTGGGCATCCGGGCGGTTTTTCCGGTCGATACCAGCGAGGCCTCACTGGCCTGGGAAGAATACAGGTAGACGTGGGAGGTATTGCGGATCTACGGGGGGCTCTTAGGCGCGCGACAGGGCTCTCGCCGCTTGAATACAGGCAACGTTGGACGGTAAGGCCTAAGTTAAGTCCTGCGCCGCAGGACTGCGAGCAAGTGCCGCCCCTTGCGGAAGGGGCCCGGCGAAGCGGGAGGGCGGCGGCCCCGAACCCGAATTGCCATCCTTTCCGCCTCCTTGATCCCGGCACGAAATCCAGTCGGGAAGAGGCTGGAAAGCGAGGCTGCGCGCTGCCCGAAAGGTGCGGTTGCGCGGAGCGGGAACACGAAGGAGTGGGAACGGCTACCCGGCCAGCGCGCGTTGCAGGGCGTCGCGCAGGGACCAGGGTGAGCTGGGCTTTGGGCAGAATTGGGCGTCCGGGTAGCGGTCCCGCAATTGCGCCTCGTCGGCATGGCCGGAGTGGAAGATGATGGGCACGCCGGCAGCATGGAGCCGATCCGCGGCCGGATAGACTTCTCCATCCACCAAACGCACGTCTAGGATTGCACAGGCGGGCATCCCGTGATCGAGTGCCTCCTGCGTGCAAGACAGGGACTCGCAGGTCCGCGAGACCGCGAAACCGGCCTCCTCGACGATGGCTTCCAGGTCGAGCGCGACGATCAGTTCGTCTTCGGCGATGAGCACGGAGCGGGTCATGCCAGCATCACCTTGGGCGGAAGCTGTATGCGCAGCCTATAGCTGTCATCGTTCACTTCTCGCGACAGTTCGGCCTTGAGCTGGCGGGCGGACGTCGTAACCAGCAGCGTTCCGAAGCCGCTGCCCTCCGGTATCTCGACGCTTCCCTGGCTGCGCTCGGTCCAGTTGAGGTCCAGGCCTTCCTCGCCCAGCTCCCATGTAACGACGAGGGCGCCATTGCCGGAGCCGAGCGCGCCGTACTTCGCGGCATTGGTCGTCCATTCGTGAAGGATCAGCGCCAACGAGGAGAGGCAGGAGCGCTCGATGGAGACATCCGGGCCGTGCAACTCGATCCGCGCGTGGCCGTCATAGGGGGCGGTTGTCGTCTCGATCAATGCGCGCAAGGGGATCGACTGCTGGTCGCCCGAAGGCGCGGCCAGCGAATGCGCACGTCCCAGCGCGGCAATCCGTTCGCGCAAGTCCTCGCTGTAGCTGCGCACGTCGTCGTGCGAGCGGCCGGCAGCCGAAATCATGCCGCTGACCACCGCGAAGAGGTTCTTTACCCGGTGGTTCATCTCGCGCAGCATCAGCGCCCTGGTTTCCGCCAGCGCGTATTCCGGGGTCATGTCGATCGCTGCACCCACGAGGCGTTTGGGTTCCGAACTCGATATCAGGCGACCGAAGCTCTTGAGGTGCCGGACGCTGTCGTCCGGCAGCATGACCCGAAACGAGGCTTCGAAATCGTCGTTGGCGGCGCTGGCCTTGCGCAGGCTCGCCTCGATCGTCGCGCGGTCCTCAGGATGGACGTTCGCGAACGCATCGTCGATCCGCACGTCGCCGGTAGGCGGCAGGCCCAGAAGGCGGCGATTGGTGGCGTCGGCGATCAGTTCGCCGCTATCGACGCTGTATTCCCAAACCCCGATGCCGCCGGCCCTGATGGCAAGATCGAGGCGCTCACGCTCGGCGGCCAGATCGTGTTCCATGGATAGCGCCTCGGTGATGTCGGTCAGTACCAGGGTCGCGCCATCGATCGTGCCATGCTGGGTGCGGTAGGGCAGTACGCGCAGCGAGAGAGTGCGCTTGCCGTCTCGCGTGTGCACGCGGCGCTGGACGGGCTCGCCGTGGGTGGCGACGGCGCGGGCATCGTCCAGGTAGTTGCCCTCGTCGAGCCGCGTCGCAACATCGGCGATCGAACGGCCCCGGTCGGTTACCTGCAGCGGGAAGATCGTGGTAGCCGCCTCGGTATAGCTGCGGATGCGAAGATCGCGATCGAGGATGATCACGGCCAGCTCGGTGGATTCGAAGAAATTGCGCAAGTCGGAGTTGGCCACGGTGAGCTGGTCGACCTTGCTCTTCAATTCGTCGTTGACGGTTGAGAGCTCCTCGTTGGTCGATTGCAGCTCCTCGTTCATCGACATCATTTCTTCGTTGGAGCTTTTCAGTTCCTCGTTGGCTGTCTCCAGTTCCTCTACCGCGGTGCGCAGTTTGTGCCGGGTGAGCCGCAGCTCCTCCTCCAGCGCCTCCATGTGATCGTCGCCGCTTTCGATCTCGGACAGATCGGCGGCCGCGAATGGCGCGAATGGGCCCCGGTCGCGGAAGATCAGCAGCAAGGTGCCATCGCCCAGCGGTTCGCCGATGGCCTCGATCGGCTGGACGCCATAGTCGGAAGTGACGTCGACCTCCCGTGCGATGACCCGCTTGCCGCTGTCACGGGCCTGACGCACCAGGGGGCCCAGGACGTCGCGAAGTCCCGGCTTGGCCAGCGAAATTGCGTTCGATCCACCGGTGCGGGTCACCGGAAAGTCGAAGTAGCGGCTGAGCTTGCCGTAGGCGGAGAGCACCGCGCCGTCCTGGTTGACGACCATCGCCGGCGGTGCGTAGCCCTCCGCCAGACGCTTGATCGCCATCCCACCTTCCGATATTTTCATCTTGCCGATGTTCATGGCCGAGCTGGAATTGCGGCTCGGCTGATTGTACTCGTTCGCTGGAAGGTCGATCGGGTAGATGGGATCGCCCGGGGCACGTTCGAAGATATGAGCGTGATGATCCAGCGCTGGGAACATGTTGTCGAAGCGGCCGATACTTTCCGACGGGCCGAGGAACAGGTAGCCGCCCGGCTTGAGCGCGTAATGCAGGATCGGCATGACCGACTGCTGCAGCCGGTCGTCGAAATAGATCAGCAGATTGCGGCATGACACCAGGTCGATGCGCGAGAAGGGCGGGTCCTTGATGACGCTGTGGTTCGAAAAGCGGATCAGGTCGCGGATCTGACCGGCAATCGAGAACCGTTCACCGTGCGGGACTGTCCAGCGTTCGCGCATGGGCGAGGGGATGTCAGCCAGCGCGGCCGCGGGATAGCTTCCCTCGCGCGCGACCTGCAGCATCTGTTCGTCGATGTCGGTTGCAAAGATCTGCACCGGGTTTGCCAGACCCTGATCGCGAGCAGCCTCGGCAAAGAGCATGGCTATGCTGTAGGCTTCTTCGCCGCTGGAACAGCCCGGAACCCAGACGCGAATTTCTTCCTCTGCGTTCCGTTCCTTTAGCAGTGGCTCGACGACCCTGGCGCGCAGGGCCTCGAATATGTCAGGATCGCGAAAGAAGCGGGTAACGTTTATCAACAGGTCGCGGAACAGCGCCTCGCATTCTCCCGGATCGGTGCGCACGCGTTGGACGTAGGCGCTGGCACTGTCGATGCTGAGTACATGCATGCGACGCTCGACGCGGCGGACCAGCGTCGAGCGCTTGTAGCCGGAGAAGTCGTGACCGATGACCTTGCGCAAGGTGGCGCACAGATCGTCGACATGGTCGGCGACGAGCCGGCCCGCCTGATCCTGCGGCTCTCCCGAGCGTCGCTGGAAAAAGGACAGCAGGCAGTCGAGGATTTCGCCGGGGGCCTTCACGTAATCGACAAGACCGGTACCGACTGCTGCAACGGGCATCCCGTCATACCGTGCGGTCTCGGGCTGCTGGACGACGCAGACGCCGCCATGTTCCTTGATCGCGCGAAGCCCGGTCGATCCGTCGGCGCCGGTCCCGGAGAGAATCACGCAGGCGGCATTGGCCTGCTGGTCGGCGGCCAGGGAAATGAAGAAGTCGTCGATCGGACGGCGCAGGCCGCGCGGCTGCGCGAAGTCGGTCAGTTGCAGTTTGCCCTCGCGGATGGCGAGGCCGCGACCCGGTGGGATGATGTAGACGCGCTCGGGCTGCAGTTCCTCGCCGCCTTCGCATTGGAGGACGTCGAGCGGACTCGCTCGATCGAGAAGCTGGGCGAGCAGGCTTTCGTGATTGGGATCGAGATGCTGGACGACCACGAATGCGAGGTTCGTCGGTGGCCGGGCGGCCGAGAGCATTTCGCGCAAGGCTTCCAGACCGCCAGCGGACGCGCCGATCCCGATGACTGGAACACTTGTCCCGGCGTCAGCGCGGTTGCCCGCATCCATGTGTTCGTCGCCCTGGCTCACAGCAAGGAACTGTCATCCAGACCCGCGAGCGAAAGTTTCGCCTGCGCGATCGTTGCCGCCGAGTTGGCGATGGAGGTCAGCGTACCTTCGACGATGATGCCGCTTTCCGCTGCGACGGGGCTCAGCTTGGTCAGGGTCTGGCCGAGGTCGCGATCATAGGCCTGCAGGCGCTCGGGCCGGGCGCGACTGACATCGAATTGCGAGGCGAAGATGTAGCGCGCTTCACCATCCGCTTGCCGCAGCCGCGACATGTAGAGCAGGTTCACGAAGGGCGTGCCGTCCTTGGTGAAATTGAGGATCGGGGTGCGCACGTTCGGGGCGTCCTCGTCGTCGAGGAAGGCCCGCAGCTTTGCCCGTGCTTCGCGGTTATCCGCGTCTTGCTGCAGGACGCGGCAATTGCGACCCGCCAGTTCAGCGTTGGAATAGCCGGTCAGCGCCACGAAGCGTCCGTTGACGAGGATGAGGGGATTGTCACGGGCCGGGGCAGCCAGCGCAAGGGCAACAGGGGAATCCTGAAAGAACGTGCGAAGCTTCTCTGGTACCGTCTCATCCTGCACGCAGGCATCTCCATGTTCCATCGCTCCACACGACGTATCAAAAGTATCCAGATCGATCCCGGTTCCCCGAGATCTGCAGCGCAACAGGTCTTGCTCCAATCGCCGGCGCGCGTCACGAGCCATCTACTCGGTCAGCCTGTGTCGACCGCGTTGTTTCTACGCAGAATTCGCCTGTCGCAGAATTCGCCTGTCGTAGTCGAGCCTTACGTCTCGCGAGGACGCAGCGCGAAAGCGATATCATGGTCCGACGTCTCCGCTGGGATTGCGCAGCAAGTGGCTCTTTGCCAATGGGAAACCCAGTGCGACGGCCACGCGATCATCCCAAGCGTAGGGATCGGCGCGGACCACCGGGGCGCCCTTCGCATCGAACAGGACGGTCTGGTAGAGCAGCCTCACCGGGATTTCGCGCGGCAGCGGCACGAACGTCTCATCGCCCTTGGCGCGGGACTTGCGCCATTGGTCGAGCACGCCTTCGTCGCGGGCGAGCAATTCGGCAAAGCCCAGCGCGTCCTGCACACGCACACAGCCATGGCTGCGTTGCCGCTGCACTTCCTGGAACAGTGACTTTGCCGGTGTGTCGTGCAGATAGATTGCGTGGTCGTTCTTCATGTCGAACTTGACCAGGCCCAGGGAATTCTCGGGCCCCGACTGCTGAACGATCCAGCCGTTTTGCCAGGCCATGTTGTGGCTTTGCAGGTAATCGCCGCCTTTGCCTGCGAACTCCTTTTCCTGGATCGACCGGGGGACAGTCCATGTCGGGTTGGCCACCAGTCGGTAGATTGGAGAACCCAGCTGGGGTGTTTCCCGGCCCGGCTCGCCGACGACGGCCTTGCGTGTGTCGACAACCTTGCCATCGCGCCAGTAAGTCAGCCTGCCCGCAGCGGTATTCACATCGATGCGGGTTGCCGGCGGATCGCGCTCGAGCCAGCGCAGTCGCTCCATGGCAACGGCAAGCGCACGCGCCCTGTCGGTATCCGAGAGATTGAGGATCTCAAGCGCGTCCTTGCCGATGATGCCGTCGGGCTTGATGCCATAGTCGGCCTGCATGCGCTTGACTGCGCGGACCATGTCCGGGGAGTAGCGATTGCCGGTGCCGGACGGGTTGTCCAGATAGTCCGAGGCGGCAAGCTGCCGGGCGACCGCAGCAACGCGTGGATCGCTGTCACCGGGCTCCAGCGGGTCCTCCTCAAGGGGAATCTCGGGGGAGGGGGACGCCTGCTTGTTTTTGAGCTCCATGTAGGCTTTCGACAGGCGGCGATAGGCCGCGCTCTGCGGAGCCAGGCCATTGAGCCAGCTTTCCAGATTCCCGTCGGCCAGGGCCCTCGTCAGCCCCTGAAGGAGATCGGGGTGCGGACGAGGGATGGTGTAGATCTTGAAGAGTTCCTCAGGCGAGGAGGCACCCTGGGCAAGCGCACGGGCGTAACGCAGTGCTTCCTGGGTAAAGGCCTCGCCTGCCTGCGATGCGCCGTCTGCCGCGAAGGTGACGTGATCGAGCCCGTGCACGGCGCGCTGGTCGAGCGCTTCACGCAATTGACGCTGGCTCGATGAACTCCAGCTCAGCTGGCCGGAGCCCGACGCCTGCCCATTGGCATCTCCCGATGTTGCTCCGCAGCCGGCAAGCGTCATGGTCAAGACCATGATCGAAGCGGCAATGACACTCTTTCGCACACGGATCTCCTTGAAAGACCTGTATGTTAACGATTGTGCATCACCGATGTTGCATGGCCGGAAAAGTAACGGCGCGAAGAGTTCAGGCGCGGCCCGCGTAAATCATGCGACCCTTGCCAAGAAACGAGAAGAGATCGTCAAGGTGCGTCTCCCCCACAGCGAAGCATCCCTGGCTGCGTCCCAGCATTCCATGCGTATGGATCATGTCCTCGTTCGCATACCATGCGCTATGCAACACGATGGCGCGGTCTAGAGCGTTGTCGTTCGTGGGATCGAGGCCGATCAGTCGCTGCGATCGGCCATGCTTGCCGACGTAGTAATCGTCGGTCAGAAAGGCGCCCTGGCTGGAGGCATTCGACCCGATAGCGTTCGAAAACCGCTCGACAAAGCCGGTATGGTCGGGGTCCGAGCCGGAACCGTGCGCAACAAGGATCTGTTTTGTCTTGCCATTTTCGATGTCGAGGAAGTGCATCCTTCGCCTCGAAGAGGAAACCGAAAAGTCGACGAGAGCGATTCGGCCATGATCCCGGATCCGTCCCGAATGCGTATCGAGCGCGGCGAGCGCTTTCTCCAGCAGTTTGGGATTTACATCGAACTTCGGCCCGACGGGCGAGTGTCTTGCTACCGCGGGACTGCGCCACGGCTTGGCGGATGCGGAGGGTAGCGCGGGAACCGGAGCGGGTGACGAACGTTTGATCAATGCAGCGGCAGCGAAAGTCGCTCCAGCGAATAGCAAGTTACGTCTGTTGAATTCGGACGGCTCCTTAAACATGCCCTTTATTATGGGGAATTTGTGCGCGCGATTTAAGGCCTAATCTGGCCCGGAACGTGGCTTTTTTCGTGCACTTGTGACCTTAAGCCGATCAAGTGTTCAATTGTGAAACGTGCCTTTCACTCAGATTTCCGACCTGCGATTCGTTCGAATACCTGGATGCGGCAATGTTCGAGCGATGGCGTATTTCTGCTTTACGAAGGGGCTGCAAGCTTCGTGAATGCGTTGATTGCCGATACGATCTGGTCCGAACGGAATGGCTTGGAAAGAAGCGGGACATCCTCGGAACCGGCTGGCAGGTTCTCGCGGCCGTATCCACTGACGAAGGCGAAGGGGATGCCGCGCGCGTGCAGGGTCGCGGCGATGCCTTCCACCGATTCCCCGCGAAGATTGCCGTCGAGGATCGCGCCGTCCGCTTCGGTGCTTTCGATCAGGCGGAGTGCGGACGCGACGGTCGATGCCGAACCTGTGACGATACCGCCGGCATCTTCGATGATTGTCATGAGCTCTATGGAAACCAGCGGTTCGTCCTCGATGACGAGGATCCGCATGTCGGCAAGGGTGCAGACGGGGGCATCGGCTTCTGGCTTGCGCATCGCGTCTCCTTGCGCTTCGGGCTGCTTGCGTGCGGCCCTGGCGGAGGCTGGACAGGGAAGAACGAGTTCCCACTTCATGCCGGCCGGATCGGCGTGCATCGTCGCGCCGCCGCCATCGGCTGCCAGACTGCGTTCGATCATCGTCTTGCCAAAGCCCGTCCGCGTAGGCGCCTCCACGAGCGGGCCGCCGCTTTCCACCCAGTCGAGTTTCAGCCGATCGTCAGCGATCTCCCAGTTCAGCGACACAGTGCCCTCAGGCCCTGAGAGAGCGCCGTACTTGTGGGCATTGGTGACGAGTTCGTGCAGGACCAGCGCAAGGTGCAGGGCGGGTTCGGGCCCCAGGTCGACGTCCGGCCCCTGCGCCTCGACCCGAGCGGGGTCGAAAGTCCCGATCGCGACCTGCCCGGCGATGAGCTGGCGAAGGTCTGCGCCCTGCCAGGTGGCGCTGCTTAGCAGCGAATGTGCCTTTGCCAAGGCGTCGATACGCCCCAGGAAAGTGGTGGAGAAATCCCCCGGGCCGGAGGAAAAGCGCAAGGTCTGGCGGGATATGGCCTGAACCGTGGCAAGCGTGTTCTTCACCCGGTGATTGAGCTCGCCATTGAGCAGGCGCTGCGCTTCTTCGGCCCGAACGCGGTCGGTAATGTCCAGGATCTGTACGTTCACGGAGATCAACTGCCCGGCAGGATCGTAGATTGCCGAACAGTAACATTCGCAGGTCAAGGTAAAGCCGGTCGTTGTCAGAAACCGGAGCGTATGTGTTTCGCGGTTGGCCTTTCCGTCGATCATGTTGCCGACGAGTGCGCTGAACGTGTCGGCATCTTCGGCGCTGAGCCAGCCGATCCGGCTGGCGTTATATCCTTTCACTTCCGCCGCGCGCCAGCCGAACAGGCGTTCGGCACCGTTCGACCAGGCAATCACTTGCTGGGCACTGTCGAGTTCGACGATTGCGAGCGGGGAGTTGTCGCTGTGCGCGGTGAGCCGGGCCAGTGCAGTGGCCAGATCGTCGCGCTGGCGGGCCAGTTCGCGCCGCTGGGCGTACAGCTCGGTGAAGACATTGACCTTGCTGCGCAGGATATGGGTGTCGACCGGCTTGAGGAGGTAATCGACCGCGCCTGCTTCATAGCCGCGAAAGCGGCGGCGTTCATCGGTGGCGACTGCGGTGAGGAAGAGGATCGGGATCGAACGCGTCCGTTCGAGCCCCCGCATCAATTCGGCCAGTTCGAAGCCATCCATGCCTGGCATCTGCACATCGAGCAGCGCCAGTGCGACATCGTGGCAGAGCAGGAGTTCCAGAGCTTCCTCGCCTGATCGGGCCTGCAGGATCTCGACTTCGCCATCAGCGAGCAGGGCATCGAGGGCAACGAGATTCTCGGCGATGTCGTCAACGGCGAGGATACGGATGGGGTCAAGGTGCATGGGTAATCTCTCGCAGCGGCAGGGTGTTGCGACGGTAGATCTTCATGTGATCGTCGAAATCGCCGAAGGCCGGGGAATAGCGCGAAAGGCGCAGGGTCTCCTTGGTCCCGAGCCCCACAAATCCGCCGCGAACGAGTGAGTCCGCGAACAGGCCGAGTGCCCTGTCCTGTAGCGGCCGGTCGAAGTAGATGAGCACGTTGCGGCTGGAAACGAGGTGGACTTCGGAAAAGACCTCGTCACTGGCCAGATTGTGTTCGGCAAAAACGGCGCGCCGGCGCAAGGACTTGTCGAACACCGCGCTACCATAAGCCGCGGTGTAATATTCCGACAGCGATGTACGCGCACCGGACTGCTGGTGGTTTTCGGTGAACTGCGCCATCCGGTCGAGGTCGTATACGCCGGCCTGCGCGCGCTTGAGGGCGGCCGGGCTGATGTCGGTGCAATAGTAGATCGCCCGATCCTCCAGCCCTTCCTCGCGCAGGAGAATGGCGAGTGAGTAGAACTCCTCGCCGTTGGCGCATCCCGCGATCCAGATCTTGATCGAGGGAAAGGTCTTGAGATGCGGGATGACGTTTTCCCGCAGGACGCGGAAATAGCCGGGGTCGCGAAACATCTCGCTCACCTGGATGGTCAGGAATCCCATCAGCTCTGCGAAAGCCGCAGGCTCGCGCAGGATCCGGTGCTGCAGCTCGGAAAGGCTGGTGCAGCGAAACCTCTGCATCGCCCGCACCAGGCGCCGGTGCAACGAACCGCGCGAATAGCCGCGGAAATCGTAATGGTAGTGGCGCCAGATTGCCTCGAGCAGGAGATCCAGCTCGATCTCCTCGTGCGGTTCGAAGGTTTCGATCAACGCGGCATCCATACCCGCACCAGGCTCAGGAGTTTGTCGACGTCGAGAGGTTTGGAAAGATAGTCGCTGGCACCGGCCTCGATGCATTCCTGTTGATCGCGCTCCATCGCCTTGGCGGTCAGGGCGATGATCGGCAGGGAGCGTCCCCACTCGCGCTCGCGGATCTTGCGGGTGGCGGTCAGGCCGTCCATTTCCGGCATCATCACGTCCATCAGAACCAGCTCGACGGGCGTATTGCCGGTCATCGCCTCGTCCAGTGAATTGAGCGCCTCGATCCCGTTGCGCGCGATGCGGACATTGACGCCGTGCGGTTCCAGCACGCTCGACAGGGCGTAGATGTTGCGAATGTCGTCCTCGACGACAAGCACGTTGCGCCCCTGCAGCGCCTCGTCGCGGTTCAGCGACTTGACGATCAACTGCTGCTGCGGCTCGGGGAGGTCGGAGACGACCTTGTGCAGGAACAGGGTGACTTCATCGAGCAGGCGCTCGGGGGACTTGGCGCCCTTGACGATGATCGACTTGGAATAACGGCGGAGCTTGAGCTCCTCTGCTGCGGAAAGGTCGCGGCCGGTATAGACGATCACCGGCGGGAAGGGCATGCTCTCGTCCGCACTCAGGCGTTCGAGTAGTTCCATTCCAGACGCGTCGGGCAGGTTGAGGTCGAGGACCATGCAGTCGAAGCTCTCGCGCTCGAGCATCTCGAAACACTGTGCCGCAGAGAAGGCCTCGACCGTCTCGACATCGCGCGAACCCAGCAGGAGACTGACGCTTTCGGCCTGCTTGGCATCGTCCTCGACGACGAGCACGCGGCGCATGCGCTGCACCATGCGCTGCTCAAGGCTATCGAGCATCTGCACGAGCTGTTCGCGCTGCACCGGCTTGAACAGATAGCCGATTGCGCCGCTGGCAAGTGCGGTCTGGCTCTCGTCGTCGACCGAGACGACGTGCACCGGGATGTGGCGGGTGCGCACATCGCGCTTGATGCGGTCGAGTACGGAAAGCCCGGTGTGATCGGGCAGGTTCATGTCGAGGATGACGGCGCTGGGAATGTATTGCCGGGCGAGCAGGGCGCCTTCGTCGGCGGTGTCGGCGATCAGGGTGGAAAAGCCCTGTTCGCGTACGAGATCGCGCAGGATCCGGGCAAAGACGGGATCGTCCTCGACGATGAGGATCACCCGGCCGTCCGCAGCGAGGCGCTCGCGATCGTCTTCGGGCGCATGGGAAGAGCGGGCAGGCGGACAGGCCGCCGGAGCGGGTTTGTTTCTCGGTGCGGAAGGCTTTGGAGGGGGACGCTGCGCAATCTCCCCTGTCGGGGACGAAAACTTGGCGGGCAGGATGAGCGTGAAGGCGCTTCCTTCGCCCGGCTCACTTTCGACAAAGACTTCGCCGCCCAGCAGGTGCGCCAGTTCGCGCGAGATCGACAGGCCAAGGCCGGTCCCGCCGTATTTGCGGCTGACCGACCCGTCGGCCTGGCGGAAGGCCTCGAAGATCGCGCCTTGTTGATCGGCTGGAATGCCGACGCCGGTGTCATGCACCGTGAAGGCGATCCTGTCATCGTCCTGACGGGCAATGGAGAGGGCAATCCGGCCGCGTTCGGTGAACTTGATCGCGTTGGACAGGAAGTTCTTGAGCACTTGCTCGACGCGCTGCGGATCGGTTTCGAGGGCGAGGTCCGGTTCTTCTATCTCGATGGCGAAGTCGAGGCCTTTGTTCGTCGCCGCCGGTTCGAACAGGCGCCGCAGCTTCTCGGCGATGCCCGAGACGCCGGTAACATGGGGGTCGAGCTCGACCTTGCCTGCCTCGATCTTCGAGATGTCGAGAACGTCATTGATCAGAATGAGGAGGTCGTTACCCGAAGTCTCGATGGTCTGCGCGTGCTTGACCTGTTCCTCGGTCAGGTTGCCGGAGCGGTTTTCCGCCAAAAGCCGCGCCATGATCAGGAGGGAATTGAGCGGCGTGCGCAGTTCGTGGCTCATGTTGGCGAGGAATTCGGACTTGTAGCGGCTGGCCTGTTCCAGGTCTCCGGCCTGTGCCTTGAGCGACTTCTGCGCCCGCGTCAGGTCGTCGCGCTGAACTTCGAGCTGGCGCGCCTGTTCCTCGAGCTGGGCGTTGGTCTGCTCAAGCTCGCTTTGCTGGGCTTCCAGTTCCTTGGCGGAATCCTGAAGCTGGCGGCTCTGCGTTTCCAGTTCTTCGTTGCTGGCGCGCAGTTCCTCGCTCTGGGCCTGAAGCTCTTCGGCTTGCTGCTGCGTCTCGGCGAGCAGTTCCTGCAGCCTTTCCCTGTACTTGCCGGAGCGGATGGCGACGCCCAGCTGACCTTCGATCCTCTCCAGAAATTCCCGCGCATGGTCGATCCGGCCTGCCGGAAGGCCCAGCTCGATCACCGCGTTGACCACGCCGTCGGCATAGGTATTGGCAATCAGCAAGGTCGCCGGTTTTGCCTGTCCAAGGCCCGAACCGAAGTAGAGATAACCGTCGGGGACCTGATCCAGCACGAAGGCGCGCCGCTCTCTGACCGCCTGTCCGAGAAGTCCGTCGCCGATATCGAAACTGGAGGGTATCGGGGCTTCGGCGGGAACGCCGTACGTGGCATGGCGGCGATATCCCTGGCCGTTGCGAATGTAGATCGCTCCGGCGCTGGCTCCGAGATAGCCGGACAGATATCGCAGCGCGGCATCGCCCAGTTCATCCAGTTTCTTCTCGCCGCTGATCTCGCGCGCTAGCCCGACCTGGCCGGCCTGCAGCCAGCGCTCATGCAGGACCGTCAGCCGGTTGCGCACGAACAGATAGCCCACCCCCGCAAGCAGCCAGGTCACCGCGGTGCCGACGCTGCGATTGGTGATGGCAAGCGTCGGGTCGATGCCGGCCGGAGCGAACAGGAAGCCGAGTATGGCCAGCAAGGTTGCTACCGCGGCGATGACGGGCGGCACCAGCGGTGAAGGCGCGACATAGGCCAGCACCACGGGCAGGAGGTAGACCACCCAGACGGCAGTGCCGAGGGGGAAGGTCAGGTCGGCAAGGAAGGGCAGGAGAAGGGAGAGGGCGAGGCCGAAATAGATCAGGGAGGGGTGCCCGGACTTGATCCTGTCCTTCATCCCCAAAACCACACGATGAGCGAGTGAGAAGTACTTCCGACTCCTGCGCGAGGCTTGCGCAGTCTGCCGGTACCTGACGATTGCATGCGAAGAATCCCCTGTGTCGACTGCGCGCTAACGCACAAGATCGGCACGGGTTCCCGCAAATGCGATCAGGCCCTCGATCCGCGCTTCCGGCAAGCGCAGTCCGGGCGGGATCTCTAATTCGCGGCGGTCAACGCTGAGCCGATGCAAGGCCTTGCGGCCATTCCTGCCATGTGCCGCCGAGGGCGCGGAAGAGATCGACTTGAGCGCGGGCCACGCCTTGAGTCGCCTGTGTATAGGCGGCTTCGGACCGGGCGAGGGTGCGCTGCGTGTCGAGGACGTCGAGGGCGTCGATCTGGCCGCGGCTCTGGCGCGCGATGCTCACTTGCGCGGCGCGGTCGGCGGCTTCCCGGGCCGATGCCAGTTGTTCCTTGCGCAGCAGGGCATTGCGATAGGCGGAGAGCGCCGTCTCGGTTTCTTCCAGGGCCCGCAGGACGGTACCGTCGAAGGCGGCAAGGTCTGCCTTGGTATCGGCCTTTGCTTCGCCAATCCGGGCGCGGATCGCTTCCTGGTTGGGGAAGGCCCAGGAAATCAGCGGTCCCAGCAGCCAGCGCAAAGGTCCTCCCGCGAAGATGTCGGTCGCACCCACGGCAGTGGTACCGATCGATCCGCCCAGCGTGATGCGCGGGTAGAGATCGGCTGTCGCGACGCCGATGCGGGCAGTGTCGGCGGCGAGACGGCGCTCGGCCGCCCTGACGTCGGGACGTCGGGCAAGCAGAGCCTGGCCATCGCCGACCGGGATAGGCTGCTGGACATCGGGCGTCGTGGTGCGTTCGCGCGCTGCCTCCGGCAGGTCCTGCGGGGTCTTGCCGGTGAGGGTGGCGAGACGGAAAAGCGCGGCGTCGCGCTGGGCCTGCAACGCTGGGATGGTCGCGGCCTGTTCGTCGCGTAGCTGCGTGACGCGGATGACGTCCAGCTTCTGGTTGAGCCCGCGCTCAAAACGCGCCCCGGTGATGCGCACGGAGCGGTCGAGCAGGTCGACCGTGCGCTGTGCGACGGCCAGCTGCTCTGCATAGCTGGCGGCATCGACATAGGCGCGCACGGTATCGGCCACGACCGTGACCCGGACCGCATCGGCGTCCTCCTGCGCGGCGCTCAGGTCGGCCCGCGATGCTTCGACCCCGCGCGAGACGCGGCCGAACAGGTCCAGCTCATAGGAGACGGAAAGGCCGGCATCGACGGTGCGGCCCTCCCGGTCGGCGCCGGGCAGGGTGCGTGCCTGCGAGGCGCGGCCGTAAGTCCCGGACCCTTCGATAGCCGTCTGCGGCAAGGTCTCCGAACGCGATCCGCGCAGGCTGGCCCGTGCCCGTTCGATCCGCGCCACGGCAACGCGGATATCTGTATTCGCCGCCAGTGCGTCCAGGACCAGGGCATCTAGCACCGGATCGTCGTAGAGCCGCCACCAGTCAGACTGTACCGCGTCTGTCGACACCGCGGACGATCGAGCGCCGATGAATGCGACATCGCCGCGCGGTATAGGTGTGGGCGCGATATAGTCGGGTCCGGCGGCGCAGGCAGCAAGGCTGGTCGCGGCAAGCAGTGCGGCAAGGAGACTGCGTGTTTTCATCAGGGTAATTCCTTTCACTCGGCCGGGGCGGGCAGGGGATGGTTCCCGTGCGATCCGGCCGAAGGACGGCGGCGCAGGCGCTCACCCAGCGCGCGGCACACAACATAGAAGGTCGGGGTGAACAGCAGGCCGAACCCGGTGACGCCGACCATGCCGAAGAACACGGCCGTGCCCAGCGCCTGGCGCAGCTCTGCGCCTGCTCCTTGTGCGATCACCAGCGGAACTGCGCCCAGGATGAAGGCGAAGCTGGTCATCAGGATCGGGCGCAGACGGGTACGTGCCGCAAAGACTGCGGCTTCGACCGGCGACATGCCCTGTTCGTCCTCGGCCTGCTTGGCGAATTCCACCACGAGGATCGCGTTCTTGGCCGCCAGCGCGATCAGCACCACGAGGCCGATCTGGGTCAGGATATTGTTGTCCATGCCCCGGATGTCGACACCCAGCATCGCCGCGAAGAGGCACATCGGCACGATCAGGATGATCGCCAGCGGCAGTGTCAGGCTTTCGTACTGCGCTGCAAGCACAAGGAACACGAACAGCACTGCCATTCCGAAGACGACGCCCGCGGTATTGCCGGCAGTGGTCTGCTGGAAGGCAATTCCGGTCCATTCGTGGCCGTAGCCTGCCGGCAGCGTATCGTCGGCGATGCGCTCCATCGTTGTCAGCGCCTGTCCGGTCGAATAGCCCGGCGCGACGCTGCCATCGACCTCGACGGCGCGTTGCAGGTTGTAGCGCACGACCCGGTAGGGGCCGGTCTTGTCCTCGAAGGTCGCGACCGAGCCGATCGGGACCATTGCGCCCGAATTCGAGCGGGTCTTGAGGTTGGCGACGTCCGCCGTCGTGCCGCGGTAGGGCGAATCCGCCTGTGCAGTGACGCGATAGGTGCGGCCCAGCAGGTTGAAGTCATTGACGAAGGCGGAACCGAGATAGACTTGCAGGGCTTCGAATACGCGCTCCGGCGGCACGCCGAGCATGTCCGCCTTGCGACGGTCGACATCGGCATAGACGCGCGGCGTGTTGAGGTTGAAGAGGGTATAGACCTGCTTCAGTTCAGGCGTCTGGTTCGCCTGCGCGATCATCGCGCCTGCGGCCTTGGCCAGCTCGGCATAGCCGCGTCCGTCCTTGTCCTCCACGATCATGCGGTAGCCGCCGGGAGGGACGATGCCGTTGATCGTCGGCGGGGGCAGCAGGAGGACCTGCGCCTTGTCGAAACCTTGCAGCGCAGCCTGCGCCTGCTCCATGATTCCGGCGTAGGTGACGCCCAGCTTCTTGCGTTCCTCGAAACTCTTGAACGGGAAGTAGATGGCGGCGGCATCGGGGGCTGCTGTGCGTGACGGACCGTGGAAACCGGCAAACATCACCGCGCCGCGCAGGCCCTTGACCGGCAGGATGCGCTTGGCGACTTCCTGCGTCGCCTCGTCGGTGCGCGACAAAGATGAGCCGGGCGGCAGGAAGATGGCAGCCATGAAGTAGCCCTGGTCCTGCTGTGGCACGAAGCCGGTCGGTGTTGCCCAGAACAGGCCGACGGTCGCCGCGATGAGCGCGCCGTAGGTCGCCATCATGCGCAGCGGCTTCCTGACGAGGCGCAGCGTCAGCCCGGCATAGGCCGCACTCATCCGCTCGAACCCGTGATTGAAACGGTCCGCGGCCGACTGGAGCACACGCCTCCAGCGCGGCGCATCGGCGGGCAGGGGATGGCGTTCACGCAGCAGGATCGCCGCCAGTGCCGGAGATAGCGTAAGCGAGATCAGCAGCGAGATGGCCGTCGCGGTGGAGATCGTGACGGCAAACTGCTTGTAGAACGCACCCGAGATCCCGGAGATGAACAGCGTGGGCACGAAGACCGCGCAGAGCACCAGGACGATGGCGACGAGCGCGCCGGAAACTTCGTCCATCGAGCGCCTTGCGGCTTCGATCGGGCGCATGCCTTCCTCGATGTAGCGCTCGACATTCTCGACCACGACGATGGCGTCGTCGACCACGATGCCGATTGCCAGCACCATGCCGAAAAGCGAGAGATTGTTGAGCGAATAGCCGACGGCCGCGAGTATGACGGCGGTGCCGATCAGCGAAACCGGGATTGCCACGATCGGGATGATCGCTGCGCGCCAGTTCTGCAGGAAGACGAGGATGACGAGGACGACCAGCACCACGGCCTCGAGCAGGGTGTGATAGACTGCGTCGATCGACTGTCCGATGAATTCGGTGGGATTGTAGATCACCGAATATTCGAGGCCTTGCGGGAAGGACTGCGACAGCTCATCCATCTGTGCACGAACTGCCTGCGCGGAGTCGAGCGCGTTCGAACCGGGGCGCTGCATCACCGCCATGACCACGGTCGGGTTGCCCGAAAGATAGGTGTTGGTCGTGTAGTCCTGTGCGCCCAGTTCAACCCGGGCCACGTCGCGCACGCGTACCTGCCGGCCGTCCGCATCGGTGCGCACGATCACATCGCCGAACTGTTCGGGCGTCTTGAGGCGGCCCTGCAGTTCGACACCGATCTGGTAGGCGTTGCCGGTATCGAACGGCGGCTGGCCGAGCGCGCCGGATGAAACCTGTACGTTCTGCGCGCGCAGGGCCGAGACGATCTCGCCGGCGGTCAGGTCCAGCGCGGCCGCCTTGCCCGGATCGATCCAGATGCGCATGCCGTAGTCGCGCGCGCCGAACAGGCGCACGTCGCCCACGCCGTCGATGCGGGCGAGCTTGTCCTTCACCTGGGTCAGCGCATAGTTCGAAAGGTAGTCGCGATCGAACGTCCCGTCGGGCGACTGCAGGTTCACCACCATCAGGAAGTCGGGCGAGGACTTGCGGGTGACGACGCCGAGTTGCTGCACTTCCTGCGGCAGGCGCGGTGTCGCCACGGCGACCCGGTTCTGCACCAGCACCTGCGCGGCATCGAGATCCGTGCCGATCTTGAAGGTGACGGTGATTGTCACCTTGCCGTCGCCCGTCGACTGCGAGTCCATGTAGAGCATGTCGTCGACGCCGTTGATCTCCTGCTCGATCGGCGCGGCGACGGTGTCTGCGACGGTCTCGGCGGAGGCACCCGGATATTGGGCGCTTACGGTGACGGTAGGCGGGACGATGTCGGGATACTGGGTGACGGGGAGGCCGATGAACGCAAGCGCTCCCACCACGGTGATGATCACCGCGATGACGCCTGCGAAAATCGGCCGGTCGATGAAGAACCGGGAAAATCGCATGATAATGTGCCCCTGCGATGGGGACGCGCGCCAATCGCGAACGCGTCCCCTTTACGGGTGGATCAGTTGTTGAGAGTTGCCTGCGAGGCCATCGGTACCGATGCGCCCGGTGCGGTGATCGTGTGCGTATCCGCAGCGATCATGCCCCTGCGGGTCTCGACCTTGGCACCGGTGACGGCGGCCTGGTAGTTCGAGATCACCACCCGGTCCTCTTTCGAGAGACCGGAGCGGATTACCCGCAGGCCGTCGACCAGCGGCCCGAGTTCGACCGGCTTGGCCGCAACGGTGCCGTCCTGGCCGACGGTCAGCACCACCTTGCGGGCCTGGTCGGACTGCACGGCATCGTCGGGGACCAGCAGGGCCTTGGCCTTGGCGCCTTCCGCAAGTCGCATGTTGCCGAACATGCCCGGGGTCAGGAAACCCTCGGGATTGTCGAGCACGGCACGCACGCGGATCGTGCCCGAACGCGGATCGAGACCGTTGTCGGTGAAGTCTAGGCGGCCGTTCCACTTGTAATCGGCCTCGTCCTGCAGGCGGACCTGAACCCGCGCCGGTGCATGCCCCTGTTCCTGCTCGCGCCGGGCCTTGAGGAACAAGGCTTCGGAAGCATCGAACGTGAAGTAGATCGGATCGACGGCGTTGATCGTGGTCAGCAAAGTCGCATTGGCGTTGTTGTCTCCCGAGACGAGATTGCCGACATCCACGCGCCGGTCCGAGATGCGGCCGGAAATCGGGGCGCGCACGGTGGTGAACTCGACGTCGAGGGCGCGTTGCCTTGCGCGGGCCTGGGCAGCGGCGAGCGCGGCCTGGGCAGAATGCATGCGGGTGCGAAGCTGGTCGACTTCGCTGGCGGCCATGGCCTCGTCGCCGGAGAGCCCGGCCACGCGGTCATAGTCCGAGCGGGCGAGTGCCACGGCGCTGCGCGCTGCAGCGACGTCTGCCTGCGCTTCGGCAAGGGCGGCGCGGTAGGGTCGCTGATCGACCGTGAACAGCGGCTGGCCCTGGCGAACGAATTCGCCGTCCTTGAAGTGGATCCGGGTAATCGCCCCCGAAACGCGGGGGCGCACTTCGACCGACTGGCTCGGCGCGAAGCGGCCGACGTAGTCGTCCCACTGCGTCACCTCGCGAACCAGCGGGTTGGCGGCCTGAACCTGGGGAACGGGCATCGCCACCGCCTCGGCCGTGGTGTCGTGAAGCAGGCTCCAGGCCGTTCCGGCGCCGACCAGCGCAAAGATCCCGGCAATGGCTGCAAACCGCCGTTTGCGCGACCGTTCGGGGCTTTCACTTGCCTGCCTGAAGGTCCGATCGGGGATGTCGATCTTTGCAGGAAAATTCACGCGGCAAGCCTCCGGAATGGCACACGCATGCGCCCGATGGTATCGATGACGGCGCCGACCTGCGCCTCGCTGTATCCGGCGGCCTGCGCTTCCCGCACGGCCGAAACCGGGAGGGTGTAGCCCTTGTGCCAGGCTTGCACGGCCAACTTTCGCAGTGCTTCGAGCCGCTCGTTCGCAAGTTCCGGCGAGATCGGTTGCGGGCCCAGGATCAGCCGCCCCAGCCAGGACCGCTTGCGCTGCGGCCGCAGGGTTTCGAGGCCGTCGCCGCGAGCGAGTTCGACGATGCGGTGCTCGAGGTCGGACAGTGCAGATACCGAGGGGAAACGCCGGGTGTCCTGTACGGACCTGTTGGCAGGCGCCGCCAGTGCCTCCGGCGCCGCATCGGTGAAATCGATGAAGGCCATGGTTGTACTCCCTGAAATGACCGGCGCGCGCCCCGAGGGGTGGGGGGGAAAGAAGGCGCGCGCCGGCCCGTTCCCGGCGCAAAGGGGGGGCCGGGAAACTTAGATGTATTCAGCCTTCCGCGCAGTCGGGCAGGCGCGCCCGTCATGGCAGCTGGCTCAGGTTCAAAGTGTCGGAGGCCACCCGCGGGGGGAGCGGAGGGCACCGGAAATCAGCCGGGGGGAACCGGTTTGGCAATTTCAGTCATCAGACTTCCTTGCGGTGAGTCGGGTGGCTGCGTTCTGTACTGGACGGTATATATTGCGATGCGCAATTCCGTCAAGCGCATTCTATACTGACCGGTAAATTATTCCTTTAGTGCCTGCAACCTCAAGGTGAAGCCGGAATTTCCGGTTATGCCTGGCCGGGCCATACGTGCCCGGCGAACGGGCGCTTCAGCGGCCGGGCCACATGGCCAGGAAAGTGTCGACGACGGCCTCAAGATCCTTGCGTTCGGCGCCGACCTGGGCCTTGACCGAGAGACCCTGCAGGACCGTGAGCAGGCATTGAGCCAGTGCCTTGGCATCGACATGCTCGGGAAGGTCGCCTTCGGCCTTGGCCTTTTCAAAGCGCTCGACGACGGCAGCCTCGGACGATGCGCGGCGTGCCACGACTTCCTTGCGGATCGATTCTGCCTCGGTCGTGCAGGCGACCGAACTGATGACGCCCATGCAGCCTTGCGGGTCGCTCTCGCCGCAGTGCGTCTTTACCGCGCCGCGCAGAATGCGATTCGCAACTTCACGCGCAGTTGGCGCGTCCAGCGAGGTCTTGATGTAGCACAGCTTGTCGCGCTCGTAGAGGTCGAGGGCCTTCCTGAAGAGGGCTTCCTTGTTGCCGAAACATGCGTAGAGGCTGGGTTTGGTAATGCCCATGGCCTCGGTGAGCTCCGCCATGGAGGCGCCTTCATAGCCATGCTTCCAGAACACGCGCAGGGCGCTCGCCAAGGCTTCCTCGGGATCGAATTCCCGCGGACGGCCGCGTGTTTTGGTTGAGGCTGAGCATTCCATACCGAGTGGTACATAGTGATTGCCCAGCGTCTCGTCCAGTGAAGCCTTCGATGGGGCGCGGGAAACGAGGAGCGTCAGCGAATGAAGCTATGCAGCCCGCAGGTGGAGTGCTGCCCGCATGGCTTGCGAAAAATGCAATCCCCATATTGGTTTTCGCACTTGCACAATTATGCTGCGACGCACAAAAAGGACGGGCCTTTCAGGCATCCTCTCCCAAACTTTTCAAACCCGGTCGATCTGGCCGGGTTTTTCTTTGCCCGACCGATCCGGCCTGACACAAGTCAGGGGCGATAGCGGCAGTCCCTTGTTCTATTCCCTCCGACGATATCGGGCGTAATCGGGGGAGGAATGAACGCGTGGCGGGGGATGACTTCAATTTTATCGTGATCGGCAGCGGTGCTGCCGGCATGGTAGGCGCCATCACTGCGAGTCGCGGCGGGCTGAAACCCATCATCATCGAAAAGGCTGACAGCTGGGGCGGTACCACTGCGACTTCGGGCGGCGTGCTTTGGGTTCCCGGAAACGATCTCATGCAGGGGCAAGGCGCGGGCGAAGATCCGGAATTGGCCCGCAGTTACGTTCATGCACTCCTCGGCGAAGAGGCGGGGGCGCGCGAGATCGCGAAGGCCGATGCCTTTCTGGAGAACGCCCCGCAGATGGCCCGGATGCTGGCGGAGGAGGGCGTCGACTGGATCAGGGCTTCCGAGCACCCGGATTACTATCCGGGCGTGCCGGGCAGCAGCAAGGGCCGCATCATTGAGTCTGCCGCGTTCGACGGTCATCGGTTGGGCGCGCGGTTCAGGTCCATGCGCCTTGCCGATCTTGATCTGCCCGCGATCAACAGCGGCCAGTTCGCGACGCTGACGCGGGCATGGACAAGTCCGCGCCTGTTCGTGGAAGCAGCCCGCACGGTGATCTGCCATCTACTGCGCAAGCTGCGCGGGCAGAAGCCGCTGGGCAACGGGCGCGCATTGGCGGCGTCCTTGATGAATATCGTCCTGAAGCGCGACATTCCGATCCGCCTGTCCACTCGTCTTGTCGATCTGGTGGTGGAAGATGGCGCGGTCACGGGTGTCATCGTCGAGCGCGAAGGGCGGCGTGAAAAGCTCGATGGGCCCGCCGGCGTACTCCTCGCAGCGGGTGGCTTCGCGCAGAACAAGGCGCTGCGGCGAGAGCTTCAGGGGCGCGATCAATCGTGGTCCAACGCCATTCCCGAGGACGAGGGCGATGCCTTCCAAGCTGCCGGTGCCATTGGTGCGGCCAGCGAACTGACCGACGATTGTTGGTGGATGCCCTCGATCCAGATTTCGCCGGAACTGAATGGCCTCGTCCTGGCATTGCGCGCCCTGCCGGGTAGCATCATCGTCAACGCGTGCGGCGAGCGATACATGAACGAAGCGCGATCCTACATGACGACGGGCCGGGTCATGTATGAAAACGGTGCGGCCAGCGAACGGCATTGGCTCATTCTCGATGGCAGGTTCCTCAAACGCTACATCTTTGCCGACGTATCCAAGAAGGCGATCCGCAAGAAGATGATGGACAACGGCTATCTCAAGCGGGCGGACACGATCGCGGATCTTGCCGGTCAGTGCGGCATCGATCCCTCCCAACTGGAGGCGACGGTGGGACGGTTCAACCAGTTTGCCCGCGCCGGGAAGGACGGGGACTTCGGCAGGGGTGAGACGGATTACGACCGCTACTGGGCCGATCCCGCGCATAGCCCGAATCCCAGTCTCGGCGAGATTTCCAGGCCCCCGTTCTGGGCCGCGGTCATCAGGCCCGGCGACCTTGGTACCAACGGCGGCATCAAGACGGACTGCCATGGCAGGGTCTTGAATGTCGAAGGCCGCCCGATCGCAGGTCTTTACGCTGCGGGCAATAGTAGCGGTTCGCCCTTTGGCCATGCCTATCCCGGCGCGGGCGCGACGATCGCAGCTGCGGCAACCTTCGGTTACCTCTCCGGCAGTTTTGCGGCGCGCCGCAACAGTAACGTCGCTTAGCCGGCGGTCGCGCTGCGTGGTCTCAGAGGCGTGGCATGCCCCTGATATCGATAGCCCGGAACACGGGAGGGAACACGGGGCTTGTCTCGAGGATTGACTGCAGGATACCATGTGAAAAAAGGGAGACGAGTCATGGCTGTCACAAGATCCCGGAATGCAGCGAAAATGCTGATTGCGACGAGTGCACTTCTCACCGTCGCTGCCTGCTCGCAGGAGACCGCCGAGTACAAGGCGGACGTCAAGGATGAAAGCGGAGGCCAGCTGATCGTCCAGGATGCCGATGCAACCGGTGTTCCGGTCGACCTGCCCGATACGCCGATGACCCCGGTCCCGCCCAGCGAAGCCGCGAATGGGGCTGCGGGGCAATAGGCCCTTTCGAACTTCCCGAGCCTGTCTTACGAAAAGGCAGAGACATCGGCGCTTCATGCAGAGCGACTTTGCCTCTGCCAATTCCCCCTATCTCGCAATCGGCCCGTGACCGTCAGTCAGCGGCAGCCCCGATCAGGTGCGGCCGCCTGTTATTCGCGGCATCGGCTGCGACCGCGATCAACCGGGCACAGGTTCGTGCGCCTGTGATCCCTGAAGCTTCTTCCGGAAAACGGACTTTATTAGTCCTGCTTCCAGCACGCGTCCGACTGAATAGAGAACAGCGAAAATGGCCGCGAAGACATAGGCCGAAGTTGGCGAGGGTTTCTTGCCCTCGTCGTCGGCAGCGTCTTTCTTGGGCAGTTCGGGGGCAGGAGCGCCCAACGCCTTGTCTATCGGGTGCTGCGGCAGGACAGAAGCCTTCTTTTTGTCAGGCTTCTCGGTAGCGGCTTCGGTCGAGGGTTTCTCGAGATCGCCCAAGAATACGGTCAATTGCGCGAAACCCAGAAACAGCAGAGGCGCCAGAAAACAGAACAGCAACGCGCGGCTGACCAGGTGATAGTGCAGCACGGGGCCCGAACCGCTTCTTTCGATCTGCAGCACCCCGGCATCGAAGACCGACATCTTGTCCTGCGCCGCCTGGTCCTTCTTGGAGAAGCTCAGCGTATCATCTTGCTGGCTGTAGTTGGTGCCCGCCTCCTGAAACAGCGGTGCGAGCCGGTGAAATGCATCATCGCTCGATTGCCCTGGAGCGAGGGGCAGGCTGCCCTTGATATGCCAGATCCATTCGATGAAACGCGCGTTCACATGATCTCCTGTCGAGAGAGAATTGGATTTGGTCTTGTCGGGCCGCGCAGTCGCTTTGCGTCCGGCCTTGGCCCATCATTCGGCAGGCACGGTTTCCGCCCGGGCGTAACGTTCCCGGCCGTACTTCTCCTTGATCGTCTTCCAGCCTTCGGTGAATGGGAAGGTCATCTGCTCGCGGATGGACATACGGCGCCCGCCTTCCATGCCCAGCAGTTCAGCCTCGCCATCGATGCAGGTGCCGAAGATGCGGTCGATGAAGATGTAGGTGCCGGAATAGTTGCTGCGGGTGGCTTCGAAGTCCTGCGAATGGTGAACGCTGTGATGTTCGGTGGTGTTGAACAGGAAGCGCCACCAACGCGGCGTGTTGAAGCGCACGTTGATGTGCTGATAGGTGCTCACCGCCATGCCGATGGCACCGGCGAGCAGGGCGGCCCGCGGCAGGAAGTCGAAGAAGCCGCCGATACCAAGGCCGATCAGGAAAAGCTCGACCGGATTGCCCACCGCGCCTTTGTTGATGTTTAGCTGGGTGATGTAATGGTGCACCGAGTGGGGCAGCCACAGCGGGTACCAGTTGTGCATCCCGCGATGCATCCAATATTGTCCGAAGTCGAAGATGAACGAGATCAGGAAGGCCTGCAGAAGCAGCGGCAGGCCCACGAACCATGCCAGCTTGTCCCAGTCGAAGGCGTGCTGGAGAGCCTCGATCACGGCATCGCTGCCGATGTACTGGTCTACCAGGTTGAGGATCGTATAGCCGAGCCCGACATAGAACAGGTCGGTAACCAGTTCCTTCCAGGTCAGCCGCCAGCTTTCATAACGCGGGTTCACCCATTCGAGCGCCAGTAGCAGTACCCTGAAGCCGATTCCGATGCCGATTGCGGTAGATGCCTTGGCAATGGAATTGGGCGCGTAATACCAGAATGCGATAAGCGCGAACAATACCGTGGGCTGAAACCAGGTGAACACGAACTGCTTGACCGGGCCACCTTCCACCTTGGGAATGTTCTCCCATCCCACGGTAACAGGGGCCTGTGTGCCAATCAGCCTTTTGCCTACGCGAACTCCGTCCACAACGCCTGCCCTCGTCTTGTCCGTCCGGTGTCCTGCGGGATTGCCCGCCGTGTCAGATGACGTGCAAGTCCGCGACCCATTGGAAATGATGTCGGCTCAGCATCCTGAAAGCACCTGCATCACGCCAGACGGTATTATGATATAGATGGCATAGACGCTGGCTATGCCCGAGGCTCCGTGGTGACGCGGAAGGGCGACGACGACGGCATGAAAGGCTCGGTCAATACGTTACCACGGCATGCCGCGCGAGATGGCCTTGTTCGCTCTCGATCCATGCCTGCGCTTGCGCCGTGCAGGGCGTCTGCCGATCGAAAGAAAAATCGCGGACGTGAAGATCGAGCGAGAAACGCAGGGTGCATGCCCTGTCGTCGACATGTTTTGCCAAGGTGATCGTCCGGTCGTCCTGCAGCTTGAAATCGCCGGCGGCGATGTCCGTCCCGAGAACGCCAGTGCGGGTACTGTACTTTACGGCGTGGCCGTCGATGGCAACGGAGACTTCATGGCTTTCGATTTCGGGTTCGGTAGCGACGCCTCGAGCGAGGGCCTCCTCCAGGCTGGGCTCGGCATTCACGGCCGCATCCACCTGCGGCAGTCGCGATTGGACATAGGCCATGTGTCGGCCTGCCACGATCAGCCCACCGTCGATCGGCACTTCTCTGCCGGTCTCGTCATCGCGCAAGGCAAGCAGGCGCAGTCCCAGGATCGGGCCGAAAGAACATTGCTGACGCCAGTCTTCGACATAGGCACCCGAGGGCGCAAACTCGAGAACGCAGTTGCCGATGAACTGGAATGTCGCCGGTTCCGGCCATTGGTTGCCCGGTTGATAGCTGCGCACGATTGTCCAGGAGAGCTCGTTGCGATCCGGATCCCACAGCGTGTCTCCCATCCAGCCCTGCCGGGCCGCTATTGCGGTCTCGGCACCATCGGGCAGGCGCAGGTCGATCGTGAAGCTCCTGGACTGGAACCAGTAAACGACGGTGGTCTCGTCGGTAAGGCCGGTGCAGAAGGTGATGCTCTTGCGCCGGAAGGCACCAAGAAGATTGCGGGGGAATGCAAGGCCATCAAGACCGGTCTCAGGCAGTTGCCTCATCAGGTCGGCAATGTTCACGAGGTTGTCCCGTTCGCGCGCTGGCCAAAGGAGTTGGGCGGAACGGCGTTGGAAAGCACCAGTTCTCCGCATTCGACCCTGCGTTTCAGGTAAGCGAAGGTCTGGGCTGTCTGGTTGAACAGGTGCTCGCCGCCTTTCAGCGGAGCGTATCGGGGGGCTTCGCCGCGCAGGACCGGCGCAATGACGTAATCGTAGTCGCAGGTGAGGAAGAGCGGGAACGAATAGCGTTCCTCCTTGACTTTCTTCACGCGATGCCGGGTAGCCACGAAGCGACCGTTGGACAGGATCTCCATCATGTCGCCGATGTTCATGATCATGGTGCCTTCGATCAGCGGGACATCCATCCACACGCCTTGCTTGTCGAGGATCTGCAGGCCCGGCGCAGTTGCAAAGAGCAGGGTGAAGCATTCGTAGTCGGTGTGCGCGCCAATTCCGGGGCGATCTTGCGCCGCGGCGTCGAACGGGTAGTGGATCAGGCGCAGCTGACTGGGAGGATGGCGCAGGTATGGGTCGAAATGGTCTTCGTCGAGGCCCAGGGCCAGGGCAAAGCCACGAAAGAGGCGGCGGCCGATTCTGGTGATGTGCGCGTAGTAGGCCTGCACATCCTCGCGAAATCCGGGCATCTCGGGCCAGCAATTCGGCCCTAGAAGCCGCCGCCTCCCGTGGGCCGACGTGTAGTCGCAGTTGACGTCGAATGCCTCTTTCAGATCTGCGGCAGCACCGGGGAATTGCTCTTCACCCACAGGCACGTACCCGCTGTGGTTCTCGGAATGGCCGATGTAGCTGGCCATCTTGGTCTCGTGGTCGAGCGCGAAGTAGGTCTTCGCCCGGTCGACGAGCCGGCGGAACAGGTCGGGCTCGAGTTGCGCGCCCGCGATGTAGAGAAAGCCGGTTTGCGCGCAGGCGCGGTCGAGTTCGCGTGCAACGGCCATGCGGTCCTCAAGGCGGATGCTGTCCAGACCGGAGATGTCGACGAGGGGGAGCGACGCTGATGTCATGGCAACAGGCTTATTCTACCGCGCCCATAGCGATAGATGCGACGATCAGATGATTTCCATTGATTTTGTCTATGACTTGGCCATCCTGAGGGCACCGCGAAAGGAATGGGCTATAGGATGAGTGAGCGAGCGCCGCTGATCGACCGGAAGTTTGCCAGCCGCGTCGACTGGAACCTGATGCGGACTTTCGTGGACATCGTCCGCGCAGGTGGCATCGGCGCGGCAGCGCGACAGCTCAACCGGCAGCAGCCCAGTATCAGTGCGGCGCTCAAGCGTCTTGAAGATCACGTCGGAGTCACTCTGCTCCATCGCACCGCTACCGGCGTCGAAATGACGGCGGCAGGCAAGGCCATGATGGCCTTGTGCGAAGACATGCTGGAATCGGCTCGCATGGTGCCGCACCAGATCGCCCAGGCGACCAAGCGCGTCGAAGGCATCGTTCGCATCCAGATCGTATCGGGTCTCGTCTCCCCGGAATTTGACGAAGCGATCGCCAGCTTTCACCGGCGCAATCCGGCCATTCACATCGAGATCCGCGTCTCCCCCTGGCGCCAGGTGCTCGATGCACTGGAGCAGGGCGAAGTCGAAATCGGTGTCGGCTATGACAGTTCCGTTCGCGGTAGCCTGATGTACGAACCCTTGCTGGTGGAGCGCCAGCAGCTCTACTGTTCCCGCCACAGTCCTTATTTCGGATACCGGGTAAGTCGTCTGGGTGAGCTGAAGGACGAGGGTTTCGTCCTCACCGGCGAAGACGAGATCGAGCAGATCACGCACTTGCGGCGGCGCTATCGGCTGGGCACCAATGTGCGGGGGCTTGCCGAGGACATCAATGAAGCGCGGCGGCTGATCTTACACGGAATCGGCATAGGTTTCCTGCCGATCCTTGCCGCCGAGGGCGAAGTGGCCGCAGGGCGGCTGTGGCCGATGCTCCACGCCGATTTCGAACCGAGCTACGACATCTTCCTCCTCGCCCGAACCGAACCGGCGCGAGACACCGCGACCCAGCTTTTCTGGGACGAAGTCATGCGCAGGATCCGTGCCCAGCGCAGAGCATAGCGAAAATCTATGCCTTCCATCGTAAAATAGCGCCTCCCTTCATGACGCAATGCAGCGCAGTGTGGAAACACATGAATGGAGCTGCGTCATGCAAGCGAGTCTGAAGGACAAGGTTTTCAATCACATTCCTCCGGCGATGATCGCGGCGGTGCTGTTGTTCTGGGCCTTTGGACCGGAAACCCTCCTCAAGAATTCCTGGACTCTGACCGCCACGTCGCCGCTGATCGTCATGGCCGTGCTGGCGCTGGAATGGTTGCATGAACGCCACGCCGGCTGGCGTATGAACAAGCAGGAATTCCTGACCGATCTCTATTACTCCGTGCTCAGCGCAACTGTGATCGCTTGGGCATCGGAAAAACTGGCGGAAGCTCCGCTGACGGCGGCCAAGGCCTCGCTGGGCATCAGCACCCCCTGGGTCGCGCAGATGCCCTGGCTCGCGCAAGTTGCCTTGGCGATCTTCGTTCTTGAATTCGGTCAGTACTGGATGCACCGGTTGATGCATAACTGGACGCCGTTTTGGCTTACCCATGCGCCGCATCACCACATCACCCAGCTCAATGCGGCGAAGGGTGCGGTCGGCAACCCGATCGAATTGTTTCTGATCAGCCTGAGCGTGCTGGCGCTCTTCGACTTCGACCAGACTGCCCTTTTCGCAGCCTTCAACACGATGGGGGTCATCTCGGTCTTCGCCCACGCCAACGTGCGGGCCGATCCGCCGATCTGGTATTCGTTCTTCTTCACCACGATCCGCCATCACAGCCTCCATCATTCGACCGATTACGAGAGCACCCGCTGCAACTACGGCAATTCGCTCATCCTGCTCGATCGCATCTTCGGAACTTACCGCGAGGGCGAGGGCGTGCTGGTGGGACAGGACGACCGCAGGCGCCTGTCGATCTGGGAGCAGACCCTGTTCCCGTTCCAGCCGCTGATCGATAAGTGCCATTCCCGCAAGAAAGGGGGGGCTGGCACTGCTGAGTCGACTGAAAACGACCAGAACGAGCCACGGCCAGCATGACGGAAATGCGCTCTGCCCGGGTCGAGGCTGCTCGAAGCGCGCTGTCCCGAGGCGATTTGGGCGCAACCCATCGTTTCGCCACGACACTCCTGTCGGAAAATTCCAAGGATGCCGAAGCACACTTCCTTCTGGGGGTCGCGGAATCCAGCACGGGCCGCATCCGATCGGGGATTTGGCACATCGATCGGGCGGTGAGGCTCGATCCGCAAGGCGAATATTGCGCCAACCTTGCCAAGCTCTTCACCATGGTTCGGCAGGATGGCGACGCGGCGTCGATGCTCCAAGCAGCTGAGCAGGCCCTGCCCGGTGACGCGCTCAGCCGCGACACGATGGGCTGTGTCTATGCGCGCCTCGGGAACCACGCCGCTGCGCTCGTCCATTTTTCCGAGGCCGTGCGCCTAGAACCCGGTCATGCCGGATACCGCTACAATCAGGCGACGACCCTCAACTTCCTGGGGCGAACGGAAGAGGCCGAAGCTGCGCTCGAGGCACTGATAGCCCTGTCTCCCGAGGATGCGCGCGCGCACCACCTTCTCGCCGGGCTGCGCAGGCAAAACCCCGAATGCAACCATATCGGCCGGCTTGCCGAGATACGCGGCTCGGCCCGCAAGCCGCGCGACAGACTGCTGCTCGGCTATGCCCTTGCAAAAGAACTGGAGGACGTCGGCCAGCTGGACGAGGCACTCGATACGTTGTGCTGCGTCAATGCCGAACACCGTCGGACTTTGCCTTATGCCTTTGAGCGGGATGCCGCGTCCTTCGATGCGATCGAGGCTGCGTGGCCCCTGCCGAAACCGGTGGGAGAAGCCGCGACAGATTCTCCCATTTTCGTCGTCGGTATGCCGCGCACGGGGACGACGCTGGTCGACCGCATTCTCTCCTCTCATCCCGCTGTTGAAAGCGCGGGCGAACTGCAGGCGATGCCTCTGGCGGTCAAAAAGGCGGCGGGCACCCGAACGCCAACGGTCCTCGATCCCGACACGATAGCAGCTGCAGCAGGCAGCGATATGGCCGAGATCGGCCGGGATTTCCTGCAGCGCGCGACCCATCACCGGCGCAATCCCAGCCTCCGTTTCACCGACAAGTTTCCGGGGAATTTCCAGTACCTGGGGTTCATCGCACGGGCGCTTCCCGCGAGCAGGATCATCTGCCTGCGGCGGCATCCGATGGACACAGTGCTCAGCAATTTTCGCAATCTCTTCGCGGTCACTTCGCGTTATTACGATTACAGCTACGACCTGCTCGACATCGCCGCCTACTATATGCGCTTCGACCGGCTCATGGCCCTGTGGCGCGAAGCCCTGGCCGATCGCCTGATCGAAGTGCGCTACGAAGATCTGATCGCCGATCAGGAGGGTGAAACTCGCAGAATCCTGGCGCATTGCGGACTGGACTGGGACGAGCGCTGCCTGTCGTTCCACACAAACAGCGCACCGGTCTCGACCCCGAGCGCGGCCCAGGTGCGCCAGCCCATCTATGCCAGTTCCGTTGCCCGCTGGAAGCGGCATGGTGAGGTTCTCGAACCTGTCCGCCGCATCTTCGAGAACGCCGGAATTGCCATCGACTGACAAGCAGGAGGCCTTTTGGACAATGTCGATATATCGCATCCGCAACGCCCTGAGCCTGGCCGCCATCCTCTCCGCAGGAATCGCTACACCGGCAGCAGCCGAACCGCGGACGCGGCTCGTCGATTGCGAGGCCGGTTCGTGCCTGCTCGTTACAGGTCGCCGTGCCGATGTGGGGTCGGCGGTCAGCATCAACGGTCATGCGGTCGCCGCGCAGGGCGGGCGCAAGTGGCAGGTTAGCCTGCCGGTCAAGACGCTGCAGGATTGGTCGGTACCTTACGCGCGGACGATAACGGTATCGGTCGCCGATACGCATTCGCAGGCCGCTCTGCCGATCGGGCTACTTGGTCATGTAGACAATCTTGACCACCTGGTGGTGAGCGTGAAGTAATAATTGGGAGTGACTCTAGTAATAAAGTAACAAATTTTCCTTCTATATTGAAAGTTTCATCTTCTGGTCCTATGTATGCGGCAGTCGCCGTAGAGCGGCGTTCGTTCTACGTACAGGAGATGATGATGAAGATTGGCCTGGCGGTTCTCGCCACTTTCGCGTTCGCGACCACGGCTTATGCCGCCCCTGCCGAAAATCCCTTCGCCAAGGATGAGGCTGTCCTGACCCTCAAGGGGATCGACCTCACGACCCCTGAAGGCCAGGAGCGACTTGCGATCCGTATGGACCAGGCAGCGCGCGCCGTTTGCGGTGATCGCCTTGCCGGCGTGCATCTTGCACTGGAAGCCAAGGCGCAGGAATGCCGGACTGCGGTGATCGCCGATGTTCGCTCGCAGATCGAAACTCGCTCGGCGATGGTCCCGGCGTCGGACCGCCTCGCGTACAACCGCTGAGCTGCCCTCGCTCCGCAGCCCGGGCGTCCCGGGCTGCGGGCGGTCTATTTTTCAGGCTTTTCCAGCTTCTTCGGCTTTGGCCACCAGGTCAGGGTGTGTTTGTCATGAGCCGAGGTCCACAGGCCAGCGCGGGTATATCGTAAGGCGCCGCTGCCTTCGGCCTTGCCGACCCGCGCACGGACCTTCATCGACTGCGGATCGATCACGGCGAAAGTCTGGTCCTCGGTGGTGCGCAGCCACACCTTGCCGCCGCCCGTATCGATATCGCCCCATTTCAGAACGTCGCCTACCTTGACACGCCCGGTCACTTCGCTCGTGGACGGATCGATGCGCGCCACGGTGCCGTCGCCCTGTTCCTGAACCCAGACGGCGCCTGCGCCGGCAGCGAGGAAGCCGGGCTGCTTGCCAAGGGCGGTGCGTTTCACCACCGCATTGATCTTCGGATCGATCCGCTGGATCGAATGGCCTTTGGCGCTGACCGCCCAGAGCGATCCATGCCCGAAGGCCAGATACCACGTACCCGGATCGACAGGGATCGTCGCGACAACGGTGTTGGTGGCGGGATCGATGCGCGAGACCTTGCCCACATCGTTATCGCTGGCCACCCAGATCGAACCGGCACCAGCCGCGACATTGAGCTCGCCATCCCGGTTGGCAATGCCTGTGGGGATTGTTGCGGTCTTTCTGGCGGTGCGCGTGTCGATTCGGACAAGCGCATTCTCTTCGCAATCGGCCACCCACAAAGAGCCGGCCATGATCGTCATGGCACCGCAGGGTCTGGACATGGCGACTTCGGCCAGCTTGCCCTTGCGCGACCAGCGCTCCACCCGTCCGGCATTGGTGGCCCACACGCTGTTGCCATCGACTGCCAGGAAGTCCGCGAAACCGGGCACTTCGATGACCTGCTCCTCGTGCGCCTGCGCAGTCGGCGGGAGCGCGCCGAGGCCTGCGGCCAGCAGCGTAGCCAGTATCGGAAGATTGCGCATGATCAGCCCTGCCTTGCGATGAAGGCGCGCCAGCCGCCGAGTTCCGTTATGTCCTGCGCGCCGGCAAGCGCGCGAGGTTCGGCGACGAAGCCCTTGACGCTGCTGCCGTCGGAGAGAGTCACCGTGCCGATCGCGAGGGGAGCGGGCACTTCGACCACGAAGCTGCCGAATTCCGCTACGTCCAGTTCGTAGACCTCGACCGCGATTTCCCCACCATCGGGGCTGTGCACAAGCGCGGGTTTGGGCGGGACGCTGTCTGCGATGGCGTAGAGCCGGTACGAGGGAGCCGTCTGGAAGGCGCCGACGAACCTGGCATTGCGGGATGTGAGCTGCCAGTGCAGCGGCATGTCCTTGAGGTGGGCGCCCACGACGGCAAGTTTCACGGTTTGCATCTTTCCCTCCAGGTCGAGTGGTGGTCGTTGCGGGAGATTGGCTGCCGCGAGATAGGCGTCGGCCGCGTCCAGGAGGGCGCAGTCGGTATCGGCGGGGCCGATCAGGGTTACACCGAAGCCCGTTGCATTACCGCGAATACCGGCCGGCACGGCGACGGCTGCCATGTCGAGCAGGTTCACGAAATTGGTGTAGAAACCGAATGCGCTGTTGAGCGCGACAGGCGCGGCCAGAAGTTCGGAAACGCGATAGGTAGTGCCGGCAGTCGGGAAGGCGAGCATGTCGATGCCTTCCCACAGCAGGTCCGCATGCCGCTTCAACTCCGCCAAGCGGTAAATGCCGTTGAACAGTTCCACCGCGCTCATGCTGAGGCCGGGTTCGACCACTTCGCGCACTGTCGGATCGATGGCCTCGGGACTGTCGGCAAGGACGGTCGCGATCGCAGCGGTCCGCTCAGCCACCCAGGGGCCACCGTAGAGCAGCTGCGCGGCTTCCTGGAAAGGTGCCATGTCGATTTCGACGATCTCGGCCATTTGCGCCAGCGAGTCGAGCGCGCGATCGTAGAAGTACTCGGACTCGCTGTCGCCGAACCAGGCGCGTTGCCCACGGCGCGGCACGCCGATCCTCTTGTACTCCAGCGGGCGGTTGGCCAGTGCCTTGGAATAGGGATCGGCGGCATCGAAACCGGCTATGACCCCATCCACCAGCCGGGCATCGGTCACATTGTCGGTGAATACGGTGATGCAGTCGAGCGTGCGGCAGGCGGGCACCAGCCCCTTGTTGCTCCAGCGGCCTTTGCTTGGCTTGTAGCCGATCAGATGCTGAAACGCGGCGGGCACGCGGCCCGAACCGGCGGTGTCGGTGCCCAACGCGAATGGGACCAGCCCCGCTGCCACTGCGACGGAAGAGCCCGAACTCGAACCACCGCTGACATAGGCCAGGTTATAGGCGTTGCGCGGGGCGCCATAGGGGCTGCGTGTGCCATTGAGGCCCGTGGCGAACTGGTCGAGGTTGGTTTTGCCGATGCAGATTGCGCCGGCCTGTGTCAGCCGCTCGATCACCGTCGCGGATCGCTCGGGGCTGTAGGCGAAGGCAGGGCAGGCCGCCGTCGTTTCGAGACCCGCGACGTCGATGTTGTCCTTCGCTGCAAAAGGCACGCCGGCCAGAGGCAGAACCTCGCCGGCCTTTACGCGCGCATCCACGGCGCGGGCTGATTCAAGAAATGCATCCACGCTCAGCCGGCTGATCCAGACTTGTGCCTGGATGGCATCATAGGCGGCAAGCCGCGAAAGCGTTTCTTTCGCCACGGCGACGGCGGTTGTGCGTCCCGCGTTCACATCGGCAGCGATGGCGGCGGCGCTGCGGCGATCCAGCATGGTCAGGCCCCCTCTTTCAGGGCAAGCATGGGGGCGCCGGGCTGCAGGGCCTGCCGCTCCTGTACATAAATCGCTGCAATCGTTCCTGCACCGGGACTTTGCACTGCACACTCCATCTTCATGGCTTCGATGATCGCGATCGTGTCGCCTGCCTGTACTTCGTCGCCCGCCCCGACCAGCAGCTTCCAGACGCTGCCGCCGAAGGGAGCCTCGATGAGTGTCGCTCCGTCAGGCAGGTCAATCGCCGCGGCTTGGGGTGGCTCCGCTTCGGCGGTGTCGGCGATGCGGTCGAATTCGCCGCTGCGCTGCCATTCGGCGCGCTCCTCGTCGAATGCGGTCTGCCGGCGTGCCTCGAACTCGGCAATGGCGTCCGCATTCTCGGCCAGGAATGCACGATAGTCGGCAAGTCGGAACTCGGATTCCTCGATCCGGATAGAGCGGCGACCGCTGGGAAAGTCCCGTCGCCATTCGACGAGTTCGTCGGCGCTCACCGGATAGAAGCGGATCTGGTCGAAGAAGCGCAGCAGCCAGGGCTTGCCCTCGATGAAGGCGTCGGTCTGGCGATGCGTGTTCCACACTTGAATGGTGCGACCGAAGAGCTGGTAGCCGCCGGGGCCTTCCATGCCGTATATGCACATGTAGGAGCCGCCGATGCCGACCACGTTCGGCGGCGTCCACGTGCGGGCCGGGTTGTACTTGGTAGTGACCAGCCGGTGCCGGGGGTCGACCGGAGTCGCAACCGGTGCGCCCAGATAGACGTCGCCAAGGCCCATGACGAGGTAGTTCGCCTCGAAGATGAGGTTCTCCACCGCGGCAGTATCGGGCAGGCCGTTGATGCGGCGGATGAACTCGATGTTGTCCGGACACCACGGCGCGTCGTCGCGCACGGCGCCCATGTACTTCTGTATCGTCTCCAGCGTTGCAGGATCGCGCCAGCTCAGCGGCAGGTGGACAATCCGCGAAGGGATGGCGAAGTCGGCGAGATCGCCCAACCGCTCTTCTGCCGCGATCAGCTCCGCCAGTGTGGCCTTCTGGTCGAGCACCTTGCCATCGAAGTGCACCTGGAGCGAGCGGATTCCGGGAACCACGTCGAGGATGCCGGGAAGGGCGAGACGTTCCAACTCGGTCATCAGGGCGTGAACGCGGATGCGCAGCTCGATGTCGAGCACGATCGGACCGTATTCGACGAGGATGTTGCGATCGCCCTGCTGGCGATAGACGGTTCGCGGCCGGACCGCGCTTTCCTCTATTTCGGCAAGGATCGGCGAGAGCTGCGCGATCGGGCGCGCTTCGCTTGTGCCATGGGCAACGCCCTCGTCGAGTAGCCGTCGCTGCGCCTGGTCGGCCGCAATGGCGTCATCGAGCGTGATCGGGGCAAAGCGCAGTTTGTCACCGGGCGAGAGCTGGCCGATCTTCCAGCGGTCGGCGGCGATGACCACGAAGGGGCATACGAAGCCGCCGAGCGAGGGGCCGTCCGGACCCAGTATGATCGGCATGTCGCCGGTAAAGTCGACCGCGCCGATGGCGTAAGGGTTATCGTGGATGTTGGACGGGTGGAGCCCCGCTTCGCCGCCGTCGGTGCGCGCCCACTTCGGCTTGGGGCCAACGAGGCGAACGCCGGTGCGATTGCTGTTGTAGTGTACCTGCCATTCGACCCTGACGATCTCGTCGATATCCTCGTCGGTGAAGAAATCGGGTGCGCCGTGCGGGCCATAGAGGACGCGAACCGTCCATTCCGTGGCAAGATCGGGCAAGTCCACATCGGGCAGAGGGGCGACCGTCGCTTCATCGCCCAGGTGCAGTGTGTCTCCCGCAAGCAGGCGGCGCGCAGCGTGGCCGCCGAACTGTCCAAGTTCAAACGTGCTGCGGCTGCCGAGATAGGGCGCGATGTCGAGCCCACCGGCAAAGAGGATGTATCCGCGTATCCCGCCGCCTGACAGGCGGCCTGTGGCGAGCGTCTGTCCCGCCTCGACCTGGATCGCCTGCCCGCGCGCAACCGGATTGCCGTCGAGGGCCGCGCCGAAGTCGGCGCCGGTCAGGCAGATGCGGGCGGGGGCGCTGAAAGTCAGGGTAGGGCCGGTAATCGTCATTTCCAGCCCGGCTGTCCCCTCTGGATTGCCAAGGAGGCGATTGCCGAGGCGAAACGACTGATCGTCCATCGGGCCCGAAGGCGGCACGCCCACTGCCCAGAGCCTTTGCCTGCCGGGCCAGTCCTGCACGGTTGTCGCAGTGCCGCCGCTGACGACGCGGATGCTGCGCGGTTTGAACGCGATGCCTTCGAGCACGCGGGTCGAAACTTCGCCGCTGACGAATGCTTCACTGCGAACCACGTCGCGCAGCCAGCGCAGGTTCGTCTCGATCCCGTCGATCCGGCACTTGTCGAGCGCGTCCTGCATGGCGGCGATGGCCTCGCTCCGGCTCGGCGCATGCACGATCAGCTTGGCGAGCATCGGATCGTACCAGATGGATACGGTGGAGCCGGCCATGATCCAGGTTTCGGCCCGTATGTCGTCGGGGAATTCGACCGAGGTCAGGGTGCCCGAGGTGGGGCGATAGTCGAGGGCCGGGTCTTCGGCATAGAGACGCACTTGCACCGAATGCCCGCTCGGCTGCTTCGGCGCCTCATCCAGGAACGAGAAGTCTCCGGCCCCGCCGCGGATCATCCATTCGACAAGGTCCAGCCCCATGACCTCTTCGGTCACACCGTGCTCGACCTGCAGGCGGGTGTTCATCTCGAGAAAGAAGAACTCTTCGCGTTCGGCATCGTAGAGGAATTCGACCGTGCCGGCAGAGCGGTAGTTCGCGGCTTCGCCCAATCGGATTGCGGCGGCGATCAGCTCGGCGCGGACCTTGGCGGGCAGAAGCGGCGCCGGGGCCTCTTCCACCACTTTCTGGTTGCGACGCTGGAGCGAGCAGTCCCGCTCGCCCAGGGCCCGAATTCGCCCTTCGCCGTCGCCGAAGATCTGCACCTCGATATGGCGCGCTCGGCGGATGTAGCGCTCGAGGAAGATGCCGGCGTCGCCGAAATTGCTCTGCCCCTGGCGGGCCACGGCGGCGAAGCTTTCGCGCACGGATGCCTCGTCCTCGCAGACCCGCATGCCGATGCCGCCGCCGCCTGCAGTGGCCTTGAGGATGACCGGAAAGCCGATCCGACGGGCGGCCGCAGCCGCTTCGCTCTCGTCGGTCAGCAAGTCTGTGCCGGGAGCCAGCGGTACGCCGTGCGCAGCAGCCAGGGCGCGGGCGCTGTGCTTCAGGCCGAAGGTACGGATATTGTCGCAGGTCGGGCCGATAAAGACGATCCCGGCCTCGGCACAGGCTTCGGCGAACTCGACGTTCTCGGCGAGGAAGCCATAGCCGGGGTGGATGGCATCCGCCCCGGCTTCACGCGCGGCCTTCAGGATTGCGGCGATGTCGAGGTAGCTCTCCGATGCACGGGCGGGGCCGATGCAGACGGCCTCGTCGGCCTCGGAAACGTGCAGCGAACCTTCGTCGGCTTCCGAATAGACCGCCACCGAACGCAGTCCCATGCGACGCAGTGTACGGATGATGCGGGTGGCGATCGCCCCGCGATTGGCGATCAGGACGGTGTCGAACTTCATGCGTTGGCAACTATCATGCGTACGGGGGTCGGGTTGAAGCCGTTGCACGGATTGTTGATTTGCGGGCAGTTGGAAACGACGACGATGACGTCCATCTCCGCTCGCAGGTCAACGGTCAGTCCCGGGGCGGAAATGCCATCGACGATGCCCAGCGACCCATCGGCCTCGACCGGAACGTTCATGAAGAAGTTGATGTTAGAGACGATGTCGCGCTTGCCGCGTCCTTCGCGCAAGTTGGCTTCCAGAAAGTTTTCGACGCAGGCGTGCTCGGCCTTCGTATGGTGTCCGTAGCGCAAGGTATTGGACTCGCAGGAGCAGGCGCCGCCGATGGTATCGTGATAATCGACGGACGTGCCGGTGATCGTCATCATCGCCCGCCCTTCATTGGAGCGCAGCACAGTGCCTTCGCGCAGGAACAGGTTGCCTTGCGCGGCGACAGTGTCCTGCGCGCTGTAGCGCTCGGTATCGTCCTGTTCCGAATACAGCAGGAAATCTACTGCCTGGTTGCCCTCGAGATCCACGATGCGCAGGGTCTGGCCTGCCGCGATGTGGTGCAGCCACGGCGCCCGCGCGGGGACGATGACGTCATGCGCGACAGTGCCGGGAAGATCGGAAAGATGGGGGTCGAGGCTCATGCGATGCTGTTCCTGTCAGCGGCGAAAATAGTCTTCGACGTTTTCGAAGGCGCGCAGACCTTCGGGCGTCGCGGTGCGGATGGGGTCGTCCTCGGCAGTGATCGGGCCGCGCCATGCAGTCGCGCGCAGAGGAGTGCTGCTCCAGTCTTCGCGCGGGTCGAGAACATGCGGACAGTTCGCGATTACGACGATCACGTCCATCTCGGCGCGCAGGATCAGGCTGCGGCCCGGCTCGAAGGGACCGACGAGCGGCGTGATCGTGCCATCGGTCTCGATCCGGACACCCTTGAACAGGTTGATGCAGGGGTGGATGTCGCGCCGCTGCAATCCGTGCTTTGCGGCGCCCAGAAGGAAGCGGTCGCGACCATTGGGATGGGCCCCGCTGTTGCTGCCGTCGCCGTACTTGGCGCTGTTCATGACTGCATTGGAAGTGCCGCAGAATGCATCGTGGGTGCCGGCGCCGTCGGAAACGAGGCTCATCAGCACACGGCCCATGTCCGACAACAACAGCTTGCCCTCGCCAAGATAGGCGTTCCACTGGACTTTGACGGTATCGGCAACGTTGAGCCGCTCGCTCGGCATCTCGGCATTGAAGATCAGCAGCGAAGCGCAAGCGTCTCCCTTGAGATCGATCAGCCTCAGTCGCGATCCGCGGGGCAGTCGGCGCGAAGCGTATCCGCCGGCGGCGATCGTTTCTTCCCATAGCAGGTCTTGGGCAGGTACACTCTCCGGCAGGTCCTCGGCGACAGGGGGCAGCATCGGCATGGCTTCGACTACCGTGCCTGCCATGCCACGCGCGTGGTCGCGGGCAGCAAGAGGATTCGCGAGTGTCTCGGTCATGCAGTTTCTTCCGTTTCCTGTTCGTAGAGTGGAGGCAGAAGTGCGGTCGTTGTGACGAGCTGGAGTTGTTGCACTCCGCGCACCCGGCGCAGCGCGTCGCACAGTTCTTTCAGTAGCGAGGCGGGCCCCTGCACCAGCAGGACCTCGAGGGACTGATCGTCCTCCAGGAATACATGCTGGGAAGAGATGACTTCCTTGAGGTAGTCGGCCTGGGTCTGGGCAAGCTGGTGGCGCACCCGGCCGCGGTCGCCGCGATAGACGATGGTAATGGTGCCGGCCAGCATCTCGTCCGGGCGGGTGTATGCCTCATGTTCGGCAAGCGCATGGCGGATCAGCTCTGCGATAAGCTGCGAGCGGGATGGCAGACCGCGCTCTTCGACCATCATGTCGAGCTGCCTGAACAGATCGCCGGGAAGGCTCATGCTGAGCCTGGCCAGGTTCGTTGTTTCGTTAGCCATGTCCAATCCTCTCCTTGGCACTCAGCGGGCCTTCGAGCGAGACCACTGCGCCGTCTTCCGGCTCTTCATCCGACCTGCGAAGCGGCAGATCGTAGACTGCGGTCGCGCCGAAGCGATGTGGTGCGTGTGGATCGTGTCGGCGCTTGTCGAGTGCGAGCACCCGCGTTCCCAGCGTGAAAGCTTCGCGGATGTCATGCGTGACCATGATGATCGTCAGTGCATAGTCCTGCCAGAGCCGGGTGATCAGGCCGTGCATGTCGGCGCGAATGCCGGGATCGAGCGCTCCGAACGGCTCATCGAGGAGCAGGATGCGGGGACGCTTGATCAGCGCCTGGGCGATGGCCAGACGCTGTTGCATGCCGCCCGACATCTGCGCGGGATAGAGGTCTATCGCATCGCCGAGGCCGACTGCGTTCAGCATGTCGGCCGCTTCGCTCTCGGCTGCCCGCCTTGCGCCGCCGAACAGTCGGGCAGACAGGGGAGCCTTCGCGCATTCGATGCCGAAGACCGTGTTCTGAAGGGCGGATAGATGGGGGAAGACCGAATAGCGCTGGAATACCACGCCGCGGTCTGGTCCGCACTCGGGTGCCAGCGGCGCTCCGTCGAGCAGTATGGTGCCCCGTGTAGGCACTTCCTGACCAAGGATCACCCGCAGAAGACTGCTCTTGCCAGCGCCGGATGGGCCGATGATCGATACGAAGGAGCCGGCCTCGAACTCGAGGTCCACTTTCTCGAGCACGATCTTGTCGCCGTATTCGACCCAGACGTCGCGGAGGCTGAGAAGCGCGCTCAATGGCTTGCTCCATGGGCCCAGGGGTAGAGTTTCCGGCTCGCGAAGACGAGCGCTGCGTCCATCGCGATGGCCAGCAAGGCGATCCAGGCCACGTAAGGGATGATAACGTCCATCGAGAGATAGCGGCGCACGAGAAAGATCCGGTAGCCAAGGCCGACATCGGAAGCGATCGCCTCGGCGGAAATCAGGAAGACCCAGGCCGGGCCGAGCGAGAGACGGATCGCGTGCAGAAGGCGCGGCATGGCCTGCGGGAGCGCCACGCGGATCATGATCTGCCAGGAACTGGCGCCCAATGTCTGCGCCTTGATGATCTGCTCGCGCGGCAATGCAGCGACGTGCGCGGTGATGTCACGCACCATGACAGGCGCGATGCCGATGACGATAAGGGCGATCTTCGCCGTTTCGCCGAGACCCAGCGCTATGAAAAGTATCGGCAGAAGCGCGATTGGCGGGATGACGGCAATTCCGGTCACGAGCGGACCGAGTGTTGTGCGTACCGGCGGCAGTACGCCAAGGACCAGGCCGAGTACCAGCGCGACGACGGTTGCAATGCCCAAACCGATCCCGAGCCGCTGCAAGCTCGCCAGCGTATCCGCCCAGAACAGGAGCTTTCCGGTCAGCTGATCCGGCTGGAACAGCAGGACGGAGAGAGCCCTGGCCATGCCGTTGGGAAGGGGCAGGACCTTGTCCATCGGATTGGCCGCGTGGCGCTCGGCCGCGAGGAAGATGTAGAGCAGGATGAGGAACAGGATCGGCAGGGCCCCTAGCAGGATGCCTTCGCCTCGGCGGACGTTTCTATTCACCCAGCGCATATTGTCTCACCAGCATCATCGAGTCCGAACAAAGTCTGGTCAGAGCCTTCCGTCCGCAGCCATTTTCATGAAGCTTTCGTCGAAGCGCAGCGTTACCCGGCCCGGATCGCCGAGCGTCTTGCCGCCCGGGAAGCTCATGCCGACTTCGTCGGCCGAAGAAGCACCCTTGAACAGGCCGTGCGAGAAGCTGAAATCGCGTACTTGCGTCATCGTCTGAACGAGTGCCGGCGAGGAGGTTGCCGCCGCTGCCGCCTTCGGGTCCGAATAGAGGTATGTTGTTGCGAGTTGACCTTCGAAGACTTCCGGCGTCGTCCCGGCGAGCTTGGCCATTGCGGCGCGGGCCGCCTTGCCCTCGGCATCCTGCCGCTTGATCAGGGCCATCGTCTCGTACCAGATGCCGGTCAATGCCTTGCCGAGCTTCGGATTGGCCTTGAGGGTATCGGTATCCACGACCAGCAGGTCGAGGATCTCGCCGGGGATCTGGGCAGAGCTGAATACCTGCTTCACCCCGGGCTGCTCCTTCATGACGGAGAGCTGCGGGTTCCAGGCGACCGCCGCGGTCGCGTCCGGACTGCTGAATGCGCCGACGATGTCGGCATCGGATGTATTGACGGTCTTCACATCGGTGGGCTTCAAGCCGCCCTTCTCGAGCGCGCGCGCAAGAAGGTAATGCGACACGGAAAGCTCCACCAGATAGACTTGCCGGCCCTTGATGGAGCTGAGCTGGTCCGCGCCCTTGAGCAGAACGCCGTCGTTGCCGTTCGAGTAATCGCCGACGATGATGGCACTTGTATCTTTGCCGCCCGCCGCCGGTATGGTGAGGGCATCCATATTGGTCACGGTCACGCCATCGAATTTGCCGGCGGTATACTGATTGACCGATTCCACGTAGTCGTTGACCTGCACGACGTTAATCTTGATGCCGTACTTGTCAGCCCACTTCTTCACGATGCCGGCTTGCTGCGCATAGGGCCATGGCATCCAGCCGGCATAGATTGACCACCCGATATTGAATTCAGTGCGGGCTTGCGGCGTGGTATCTGCCCCGGGCGAACACGATACCGCAAGAAGCGTTCCGGCCAACAAAGCGATCCTGCTGGATCTGACGAACGACATGACCATGATTCGATCCCCTTTCGCAGTGCAGCATCAGTGAGAAGCCCGCGCTTGTCCATTAAAAAATATTACCGAAAGAAATTTAGGTAATAACTCCGCCAAAGTGGATTCGATGGCCAGGCCGGATTCGCCTCTGGTCTGGTCGAGCATTGCGATGACGCTTCTACGCCGGGAATCGCAGAAAGACGCGTACCTTAGCAGGGTTCACGTTTTCTCTAAAGTTTCACATGGCAGGAATGCGAATCAGATCTCGCCGGAGCGTTGCTTGCTCGGCAGGCAGTGCGGTCGAAGCCGGAATGCTTCCATTCGGTGTAAGGTCAGGCGCATGCGAAACTACCGGTTTGTGCGGTGCAACGCGAATTCCAGTCATACTGAGCAACTGCAAAATTATTACGCTTGACGACTTGTGTAATATCCATACCGTATGCCGTGTCGTTCTTTGAAGCGGCGAAGATCAAGGGGCGATCCGGTCGGCCTTTCGCCGGCGTGAAATGAGGGCTCGTGGATTGAAGACTGGCCAGCGGTCATTTCCCAAATGGGGAGTTGTCGGTCGTAATGCGCACAGTTCTGTGCGCAGGGTCTTTTGGTCCACAAGTAGATCCTCGGCTCGTTCCGCAGGAATGCAACGGCGCACGTATTACCGCGTCGCAAGAAGACCGCTACCGAATACGGCGGGCTCATGGAATACCGAGTAGGACCGGCCAATATCGGACCGGAAAGGCGCCGGCGTAGCCAGAGCGTCAACGGGAGGGATGTCACTTGAGGCTCAACGGCATAGGGGGTCGAAGTGACTATGAAATTGTTTCGCAATACATTGCTTGGCGCTACCTTTCTCATGGGCGTTGGGACCACTTCGGCTTATGCGCAGGATGCAGCGGCAGGCGGTGAAACGGGCGGCGATATCGTCGTAACGGCCACGCGTCGCGCAACTTCTCTGCAGGATGTGCCGATCAATATCAGTGCCGTCGGCGAGGAGCAGCTCTCCCGGCAGCGTATCGATGACGTTCGCGATCTGGCGGACTTTACGCCTGGCATGACCATCTCTGACACCGGGCCCGGATCGACCGGATCGATCGTGCTGCGTGGTCTGAACGCCTCGGACGTGGATTCGACCGGTGCCTCGTATGACGACGCGCTGGGCATGTATCTGGGCGAGGTTCCCCTCTATTACGACTTCAAGCTTCTTGACATTGCGCGCGTCGAAACGCTGCTGGGGCCTCAGGGCACGCTATATGGTCTCGGCACGCTGGCGGGCGCCATTCGTAACATTCCCAATCGGCCGAATACGGACACGATCGAGGGGGAAGTGCACGGCCGCTTCTACGGCAAACAGCATAGCGGCAAGCTGGGATACCAGGTCGACGGCGTCATCAATATACCGATCGTCACGGACCACGTCGCGTTTCGTTCGGCCACCGGCTATTTCTACGATCCCGGCTTCATCGACTATCCGCTCCTGCTGCAGGAACCGGGCGTATCGCTTCCGCAGCCCAGTGGTCCTGACGGCGTGACCGACGCGGACTATGCTGCAAACTTGATGAGCCGCAAGGATCTCAACTTCGAGAAGACCTTCACCACACGCAACCAGTTGCTTGTCCAGTTCAGCGAAGACCTGAAGGTGAACTTCACCTACGCGTACCAGCAGACCAAGACTGACGGTGGCCAGTACAACAGCGACGGCGTGCTCGGCACGGGAAAGTATGAAAGTGCCGGCCGTTACATCGAACCCGTGAACCGCCATGCGCATCTCGGCAGCATGGAGATAAACGCCAATCTCGCGGACATTGCAGATCTTGTGGCGACCACCGCGTACACCAATGTGCGCAACCGCACCCAGGCGGACAATACCGACCTCCTCTTGGACCTGGATTACGGTTACGAGACCTTCCCGGCCTTTTCGAGCTGGAACGAGGCCGATGATCACCGCAAGCAGTTCAATCAGGAAGTGCGCTTCGTTTCCCGCCATGGCGGACCGTTCAGCTGGGTCCTGGGTGGCTTCTATAACGAGCAGAAGCGCCAGCGCGATTACATCGAACATGTGCCCAATCATCCCTGGGTCGAATTCGGGACGCAGCCCAATCCGGACGAAGTCGAGTACGCGTCCTTCGTGAAGTCGAAGGTGACCGAGAAGGCGGTCTTCGGTGAAGGTACGTTCCGCGTGACGCCGGCATGGCAGGTAACCGCCGGTGCTCGCTATTTCGGATACACCTCCAATATCTCGGGGCTCTCCGTGCTTCCGCTGCTGGGAGACCCAGTCAGTCCGTATGACCTGGAGCCTGCCGGCGGCAAGACGAAGAAGAGCGGCTGGGTCTGGAAATTCAACAGTTCGTACAATTTTACGCCGGACCTGATGGTCTATGCGACTTACAGCAAGGGCTATCGCATCGGCGGGCCTAACACCGTCGCGCCATGTATCCTGCCGCTGGATCCAACCCAGCAGAACGTCTGTGCTCTGCCAAATGAGATCCAGTACGGTCCTGACACGACCAAGAATGCGGAAATCGGTGTTCGCGCGCAATTTTTCGACCGCAAGCTCAATTTCAATTTCAACGTGTTCCAGATCAAGTGGAGCGGCATCCAGGTCGATTCCGCGACGCTGAACGGTATCGTCGGCATCACGGTGAATGGCGGCAAGGCCAAGTCGCAGGGCTTCGAAACCTCGTTCCAGGTCCTCCCTCTTCCCGGCCTGTCGATCCAGGGAACCTATTCCTACGTCGATGCCAAGCTGACCGAGGATGTGCCGGGTATCATTACCATCAACGATCCGGCGGGGACCTATCCGAGCAATCCGATCCAGTTGGACGCTCTGGACGGCGATCGCCTCCCCGGCTCGGCGAAGCACAGCGGAAGCCTTGGGGCGACCTACACCATGCCTGTCATGGCCGGGAACCTCGTGGCCGACTGGACGGCGACCTATCGCGGCAATGTCGTGACGCGCCTTGGCTGGGATCGTGCCTATGGCGACAGATTACCCAGCTACGTGTTGCACCGCGCGTCCCTGACTTATGAAGCCGACCGCTACAGCATCGGCCTGTTCGCGAATAATATCTTCGACAAGTATGCGGTGGCTTCTGTTTCCAACGATCGTTCGCGCGTCGGCCTGAATGACGGCGTTCTGCTGCGCTACTACAAGCAAACGGTCATCAACCCGCGGACCTTCGGGATCGAACTGCGGTACAAGTACTGATCTGGCATGGGCGGGACGCTGTTCCGGGAGGTCAGCGCCCCGCCATTTTCAAGACTGTTTCGAGGCCAGTCGTTCGAAGGCATCGTTTTTCCTCAGCAAGGCCCTCTGTCGGTCAGGCACTCCATCGAGAAAGGCAAAGGCATTGGCACGTGCAACTGCAGTCAGACGTTCGCACGCACTCGCCTTCGCCTTCGCCAGCGCGCTTGCGGCAGCATGGTCCTGGAGTGCACAAGCTGCAGCGCCGGCGCCGCAGCTTTTCAAGGAACGCTGGATAGCCGGTAACTTGGCGCAGGAACCGGTGGTGCAGGTTCAGGCGCTCGACGACGATACTTTCGTTATTCGCCAGTCCATCAAGACGAACTTCGAGGCGCCTTTTCTTTACCTGATGTTCGGGCGCGACAAGGCACTGTTGATTGATACGGGGGCGCAAGGCGGCCAGATCAGGCCCGTGGTCGACCGACTGGTCGCCGAATGGTTGTTGGCAAAGCATCGCAGCAGCATTCCGCTGGTCGTTGCGCATAGCCACAGCCATGGCGATCACATCGCAGGCGACGGGGCGTTCCGGGATCGGCCGGAGACGGTCGTGGTCGGATTGAAGGCGGGGAACGTGGCCGAATTTTTCGGAGTGGCGAACTGGCCGGATGGAATCGCGACCTTCGATCTGGGTGGTCGCCCGCTCAAGATCATTCCGACGCCGGGCCACCAGAAGGCTGCGATCGCTGTCTACGATCCCCGTCTGCAGATCCTTTTGTCAGGCGACACGATCTATCCCGGCAGGCTCTATGTACCGGTCAATTTCCTGGCAGAGGAGCGCGCGAGCGTTGACAGGCTTGCCGCATTCGCCGCCAGCCATCCCATCCGTGCCCTGCTGGGTGCGCATATCGAGATGACCGTGCAGCCAGGTCGCGACTATGCGCATGAGGTACTCTCACACGCGGCGGAACATGTCCTGGAACTGCCGGTTGGGACAATCGGCGAATTGCAGGAAGGCCTCAAGGCCGATCTGGACGTGCCCGATCAGCCTCAGGTCCACGACAATTTCATCATCTATCCCGTCCCCGCGCGCACGGAATGAAAGTTGCACATTCTCACAGGATTTTCTTGCACGCCGAGGCTTCGGCCTCGTTGATGGGATCGCCGGCTGCCTAGCCTTGTCGCTGATGCTCTAAGTTTTCGTGGATTTCCGTGTCATCCGGCACGAGACCGGGAGATTGGAAGTGAGCCGCAGCATGCGCAGGCGATCAGGCTTCGACGATGTCCACGACGTCGCCTTGGCGGGTGAAAGGAACCTGGCGCAGGACTTTCGTGCGGTAGTCGGGCGTAAGCACTGTATCGACGGCCACGAAAGTCGCCATGCCGCTTTCGCGACCGAATTCCACGCGGACGTAGCCTTGGTGCATGTTATCGGTCCAGTCGACTTCCGGAATATGCTCGGCATATGCCTTGTCGAGCGCCATTGCGGTCCCATTGTCGAAGCCGCTCGACACGAAGTCGCCCGGTGATGAAATGCCTGCGGTTCCGAATTCGATCCCTGCCGGGCGGCCGTCTTCGTCGGCCAGCCGATTGACCCAGAAACTGTGGCTGTCTCCGGACAGGAAGACCAGATCGCCGGCCCCGGCGCGGCGCGAAAGCCCGTAAAGACGTTCGCGCGCCCACGGGTAACCGCCCCAGGCGTCCGTATAGTCCGGAAGGTTGTACTTGCCTTTCCAGGCCAACGCGACGGCCGGGTCGGCTGCGAGCCTGGCGAAATCTTCGGCGGTCTTTGCGAGTGCCAGTCGAGGCGCTGGATCGGGCACGATGCCGAGGGCAGCCACGTCCGGCACTTCGACCCGGCCGATCACCATTGGGCAGCCGACGATCCGCCATGGCCGACCCTCTCGAACCGAGTCCGACAGCGCCGCCTCGAGATCCTGTTCCAGCAGGGGCGACAGGATCGGTCGGTCGGGGGCGCCGAGCACGTCCTTGCGGAATCGCTCCGCCGAGGCCTGATCGACTATGTCCCTGGCATGATCGGTATATTCGATCTGCCTGGCGCGCGCGGTGTGCCGGGTTTCCAGGGTGTGCAGCAGGGCGAGGTCGCCGAAGTCATAGCGGCGCCAGAATTGCATGCGCTTGCGTCCCGGAGCCGAAAGCCATTCCGGTTCACGCACGGGCATCCATTCGAAATAGGCCTGGATCGATGCGGCGCGGCGCGTGTTCCAGTCGCCTTCGGTGTCAGGTTGGTGGTTCTGCGCGCCGCCGGTCCAAGGGTTGTTAGCGCTTTCGTGGTCGTCCCAGCAGGCCAGGAGCGTATGATTGGCATGCATCGCCTGCGAACCCGCATCGGTCTTGTACTGTGCGTGGCGCATCCGGTAATCCGCGAGCGAGACGATCTCGTGCAATGGGGCCTGCACCCGGCCGATCGCCTGCGCGACATCCGCCCCCCAACCGTCCTTGCCGCCATATTCGTAGATGTAGTCGCCGGTGTGGAGGACGAAATCGACATTGCTGTCGCGGGCGATGGCGTCATAGGCATTGAAAAACCCGAAGGCGTAGTTCGAGCATGAAGCCAGGGCGATGCCCAGCCGCTCCAGTCGACCTTGCGGAAGGGTTCGCGCGCGGCCGACAGGCGAAAGGGCATCGCCGAGCCGGAAGCGATAGTAGTGGATGCTTCCCGGCGAGAGACCGTCGGCCAGGACCTTGACCGTGTGGTCACGGCTCGCATCGGTGCGGAAAGCGCCGGTTCCGACCAGCTTTGCGAAGTCCGGCGTGTCGCTGAGTTCCCACGTCACCTCCACCGGTCCGGCAGCGGTCACGCGCGTCCACAGCACCACGCCGGTGGCATCGGGATCTCCGCTCGCCACCCCGTGCCGAAAGGTGGGGTTGCTCGAGACCTCATGGGCGCGAAGGAGTGCTGGCTGGCCCAGCAAGGCCGCGGTGCCGGCAATCCCCGCGAGCAGGGCGCGCCGGGATACGCAGGCCTGGCTGATCTGGCGTTTCATTGTCCCTCGTTCCTCAGAAGTCAGCGGTAACGGTGAAGATCGCCGTACGCGGTGCGCCGATCCATGCGTAGCCGCCGGAAATGCCGCCGAGATAGCGCTCGTCGGTAAGATTGTTGACGGTGAGCGCGAATTCGAGATCCTTGAGGATGTCGCTGAGTCCTTCGCCCTTTACGCTGATGTTGAGGTCGGTGAGGAAATAGTTCTGCGCCACCAGGCTGTTGCCGGAGTCGGCGAACCGGTCGCCGGTGTACTTGCCGGTCAGACCTGCGGTGACGGGGCCGTATGTGTAGGAGCCGGAAAGGACCCACATGTGGCGCGGAATTCCGGCGACGCGATTGCCGGCCAGCCCGTTCAGCATGGCGATAGTCGCGTCGTCCTCGGTGGTGCCGGTGTCGAGGTCACTGATCGAACGGTACTTCGCATCGATGTAGGTATAGGCGCCGTAGAGATTGAGACCTTCGAACGGCGTCACGTTGGCAAGCAGTTCGAAGCCTTCAGAGTCGATGCCGCCAGCGTTGAAGAACTTGCCGTCACCTTCGCCGAGGTAGTCGTTGCCGGCCGAGGAACTGTTCGAGACGAAGAGGACCTGGTTGGAGAACTTGGCCTTGAACCATGTGGCCGATCCGCGGAACCAGCTGCTCTGGTAGCGCAGGCCCGCTTCCCAGTTCTCGGAAGTTTCCGGCTTGAGTTGGGACAGGTCGGCATCGCCGAATTCGAGCACCGCGTCGGTCAGCGCCTTGAAGTTCTCTGCGTAGCCGGCGAACAGGTCGAGTCCGGTCATCGGTTCGATCTGCACGCCGCCGGAGAGCAGCACGTCGGACTTCGACTTGAACCTGGTGTCGGGCGTGTCGCCGAAGAGGTCGACCCGGTCGATGTGATTGATGAACTGCTTGGCGCCGAAATTGGCCGTTACCGGTCCGAACTGCACCGTATCCTGCGCATACCACTTGAAGGTGTCCTGCGGATACTTGCGGCTGTACTGGGTCCAGTAGGGTGTCGCCTCGTATGCGGGACCGACCTGCGTATCGATGACATTGTGCCAGTCGCGCCATTCCTGGCGATGCGTGTCCTCGTACCACAGACCGCCACGCAATGTGTTCTCGAGGGTGCCGAGTTGCCATTTCCATGCCGCATCGCCGGTGAAGCCCAGACGGTCCTTGCGGTAGTGCGTATGGCGATAGGACTGCGCGCCGATTGCCCCTGCCGGATAGCATGCAGGGTCGTAGCTTGCGTCGGTCGTGCCGCCGTAAGGATAAGTCAGCGAGCCGGTGCATCCGGAGGTCGGGGTGAGCGAAACTCCGTTGGCATCGACGAAATATATCGTGCCCAGCGGCGAACCGCCGTTGGCGGTGCCGATGCCCGAAAGTTCGCTTTCCGGATTGCCCGCGCCGTCTGCGGTAACGTCGACCACGTATTGCGGCACCCAGTCGCCGCGTCCGGCCATGTCGTGATAATAGGCCGAAACACGCAGGTCCAGGCTGTCGGCGATGGTCGTTTCCGCCTTCAGATAGCCCAGGAAGTTCTTGCGCAGCGTCGACCATGCGCGGCGATAGGCTTGATCCTGATAGGGGACGCCGGTCCAGTTGGTGGTCAGGCCATCGGTGCTCGGGATATCGACGTATTGGTCGGGAAAGAAGAGCTGGTCGTAGTTGTCTTCGTGGGCGTCGTCGTAGCTGGCATAGCCGGTGATCCTGACCGGGGCATCGATGATGAACTTGCCCGCGAAGTTATCGCGATGATTCTGTGCCGAGCCGCCGATCCAGTCCGTCGCCTCCTGATGCGAATAGGAGAACCAGGCCTTGGCCGCGCCGTTGAGGAAAAGGCCCGTGTCGACTCGGCCGTAATAGCGGCTGGCCTCGAAATCGCCGACTGAACCGGATAGCCGCACGCGCATTTCATCGAGCGGATCCGAGGTCACGAAGTTGAGTGTGCCGCCCAGCGCCTCGTTCGAAAGCGAGCCAATGTCGGCCGTTCCCTGCGAAACCTCGACGGTCGCGATATTCATGGTGTCGATGAAGCGATTGGCCTTGGCGCCGCCGCCGTAGTTCGATCCGCCATTGGGCAATCCGTCGATCGTGATGCCGACCTGCTGTTGGTCGAGATTGGTCTGGAAACCGCGGATGGAGACGGTCGTCGACCAGTCGTCGAAACCGAAGGCGTCGCCTTCCTGCACCTGGACGCCCGGCAAGGTATCGACCAGATCGAGCACCGATGCGAGCGGCGGTTGTTCCGCGATCATCTGTTCGGTCAGCATGGAGTTGTTGTAGGTCGTGCGCGTACCCGTGACGACAATGGCCTCGGCATCGACATTCTCAGCTTCGGCGGCCTCGTCGGCTTGTGCTGGCGAGGCTGCGGCGATTACCGCAAGGCTCGCGCCAAGTATGCTCATGTGACGAACGGTCTGGAATCGCATTTCTGTGCCCCCTAAGAAACTTGCTTGCGGGGCATGTGGTCGAGTTTGTTTACAGGCCGCAGTCAGTTTGCGGGCGGTTCCGTGTCAGATATGTGTCCCGGATGTGTCGGAAGGCCAAAGGAACCTTGAGGAACCGGGCACATCTACGGGCATCGGAATGCCGGTCTTCGCCTTCATCGAGCAGTCGCCTTGGGCCGATGACGACCTGCAGGATCCTGGACGCGGCGTCATCTTGGATGGCGCCGGGCGAGTGCGATTCCGGCAAGGTTCTGCTCCCGCTTGATCCAGCGGATCCGGCCGGGGCGAACCTCGTGCGCCAGGGCCAGGAATATTGAGACATGCCTGTGTGGGGCAATCTCTCCGCGCATTGCCAGATTGGCCTTATGCACCACTTCCCGGGCATCGCCGATCAGTTCCACGTCGGTCAGGCCCATGGCACGTGATACTTCCAGCGCCTGAACAAGGGCCAGCCATTCGGCATCGCCATTCGAGCCATGTCCCATGTCCTCGAACAGATGCGTCTTGCCGCGAACCACCACGGCCGCCTCCATCCGACCGGGATTCGGGCGGCTTCCACCGTCGAAAAACACCTTGACCCTGCGCCGTGCCATGCCCGCTTCCCTCAAGTTCTCTGCAAAGGTACTAGGCTAACCCCCACCTTGAGGAAATCCCGTGCTTCCTGATCAGGCGCGCGCTCGAACCCATCCTGTCGACCGGTAGTAAAAAACATTCGTGCATGTTTTTTGGAAAATCTTGATTCCGATCAAGTCGATTGGATCGTGCGCGCATTAGGGCTGCTTCGGCGAGATGGGAGAACGTCGATGGACACCGCATTCGAGATGGCGCTTTACGAAGGCATGGCCGGGGAGAAAGCCCGCAAGGGGCCACCGGATGGCTTTCCACGTCTGCCGTTGATTCCAGCCGCGCGCTACACCGATCCGGCCTTTCTTGCGCTGGAGAGGAAATTTCTGTGGCAGAACGTGTGGCTCTATGCCCTGCACGTCGACGAACTGCCGGAGCCGGGCGATTATCGCTTGTGGGACAGGACGGGCTCGCCGATCGTGATCGTCCGCGGCAAGGATGGCGCTATCCGTGCCTTCTACAACAGCTGCAGCCACCGCGGCGCCCCGCTGGTTGAAAAGGTCCAGGGCGCGACGCAAGGTTTCTTCTGCCGCTACCACGGCTGGACCTATGACCTTGCCGGCAATCTCAATTCCGTGCGCGAACTGCGCGATTTTCCTCAGTTCGATAGGTCGTGCCACGGCCTCAGGAAAGTGCGCTGCGAAACCTGGGGGAACTGGGTCTTCGTCAACGAGAATCCCGATGCCGAGCCGCTCGATCGGTTTCTCGGCGGGATTGTCGACGACTGGGCGAATCTGGGCGTCGAACATCTGCGCCACATCCAGTCGGACAGTTTCGTCATCGACTGTCAGGTCAAGGTGCTGATCGACGCTTTCCTCGAAACCTACCACCTCAAGTCTATCCATCCCAATACCGTGGATCGTTTCCTCGACAGCCGCTCCTCGTTCATGAACCTGTGGGAGCGTGGCCATTCCATGATGACGACGGCGCACCGCGATCCCGAATGGCGAGATCCCGGGGCGCGGGGCATGCCGCAGATCGAAGGGGCCGAGGACATTTTCGAGCAGAATCCGTCCTACAACATCTTCCCGAACCTGGTGACGCCGCCCTCGAGGACCGGAATGCCATTCCTGACCTTCTGGCCACGGGACGATCGCTCGATGGTGGTCGACGTACACTGGTTCGGTCCGGAAGGATCGCAGGGGCACGAGATGTGGCCGACCCGCATCTCCAACCTGGGTCGCATCCTTGAGGAAGACACGCAGTTTGCGCCATCGATCCAGAAGTCGGTCGAGGCAAAGGGGTTCGAGGGCCTGAACCTGTCCTATCAGGAGCGGCGCATCTACGCCTGGCACATGGAACTGGACCGCCTGATCGGCGATGCCTTGCCCGAGCAACTGCGGCTGGAACCCGTGCTCGCCCCCTGGATCGAAAGCCATTGAGGAACGCTGCCATGGTCACAACCTATCGCGAATTGCTCGATGCCGACAGCCGCAGTGCGCCCGAGGTCTTGCGGGCCGATCAGCGCGGGGATTTCGGCCACGCGCCGATCTGCGCAAAGCGTTACATCGATCAGGCCTTCTTCGACTGCGAGGTTCAGATGATGTGGTCCAGGGTCTGGCAAATGGCCTGCCGGGAAGAGGACATTCCCGAGGTAGGCGACGTCCACGTCTATGACATCATCGAGCGGTCGGTGCTGGTAGTGCGCAGCGCGCCCGATCGGATCGAAGCGTTCCCCAATTCATGCCTGCACCGTGGCCGCAAGCTGATGGATGAAAGCGGTCGCGTGGAAACGATGCGCTGCGGATTCCACGGCTGGAGCTGGAACCTCGACGGATCGATCCGCTCGGTGCCGTGCCGGCAGGAATTCGCCGGACTTTCTGATGCCGACCTGCATTTGCCGCAGATCCGCGTCGGTCGCTGGGGCGGCTTCGTCTTCATCAATTTCGACAGGGATGGGCCCTCGCTCGAGGATTACCTTGGCGTGGTGCCCCGACACTTCGAACGCTGGAGGCTGGAAGACCGCTGGAAGGCCGTTCATGTGGCTCGGGTCATCCCCTGCAACTGGAAAGTGGCGCAGGAAGCTTTCATGGAGAGCTATCACGTCATTGCCACGCACCCCCAGATCCTGCCCTTCTTCTCGGACGTGGGATCGCAATACGACGTCTACGGTCCGCACGTGAACCGCAACCTTGCCGCCTTCGGTGAACCTAGCCCGCATCTGCCTGAAAGGCCGGGAAACGATGAGGTGATAGGTGGCATGTTAGGCTTGTGGGGGCGCAAAATGCCGGAGAATCTCGCTGCCGAGGCAGTGCCCGCGCGCGAGTTCCTGGGCGAAGCCGCACGCAGCAGCATCGTCCGGGCGACCGGGGGCGACCTCGAAAAGGCCACCGATGCCGAGATGCTCGACGCGATCGTCTACAACGTGTTTCCCAACTTTGCGCCCTGGGGCGGCTTTGCGCCCAATATCGTCTATCGCTGGAGGCCAAATGGCCGTGCTGTCGACAGCTGCATCATGGAAGTCATGATCCTCAAGCCCGTAAAGGAGGGTGAGGCGAGGCCTCGCGGTGTGCCGGTGCACTGGCTTGGAGAGGACGAACCATGGTCCAATGCAACCGAATTGCCGGCACTGGGGCCGGTGATCGATCAGGACATGGCAAACATGCCTCAGGTGCAGACAGGCCTCAAGGCATCGCTTGCCGGCACGGTGCAACTCGCCGGTTACATGGAAAGCCGCATCCGGCACTTCCACGAGACACTCGATGCGTATCTTGAAGGACGCTTGCCGGCGTGAATCAGCCTTCGCTCCGGCGTGGAAAGGCAGAAGCTTTTCAAAAAAGGCGCAAGCACGATTTTCCCGTGCTTGCGCTGCGTCGCGAAAGGATTTGGCGCCGCAGATACCATATTCTGCTATGAAAGCAGGAAAGGGTTCCTGCGCAAGGTTTGTGGTTCGGCGCCTTATCTCTGGCGCGTGCAATCGAGAGGGATCAATGCCATGGCTGATATCGATACGGCGAAGAAGAAGCTTGAGGCGCGGCTCGCGGAGTTGAACGCCCGGTTCGTCCACTTGCAGGACGACTTGGCAGAACCGCTGGATCCCGATTTTGCCGAAGCGGCCGTTGAACGTGAGGACGATGCATCGCTTGAAGGTCAGGCCGCATTGGTGAGTAGCGAACTGGGTTCGGTGAACCGGGCACTCGATCGTATTGCCAATGGCACCTATGGCCTATGCGTCAAATGCAGTGGCCAAATTTCACCAGAGCGCCTGTCGGCAAGGCCCGAAGCGGCGCTTTGCATCACTTGTGCCAAAGAGGTCAGCTAGAAGCTTTCGGCCGCTCGCCTGACTGCCATGATAGCGCTATTTTCAAGGCTGGTCATAAGGACTTTCAGATTGCGTCCCGGCCCCTCATGCAGGTGAGAAGAAGGGAAAAGGGGCGCGCAATTTCGCCAAGCTTGTCTCGCCCCAACCTGAGGAAAATGGCCGATCCGCCACCTGGATCTCAAGTTGCCCGCTCTCATCTCAGACAAGTTTCGCTACTTGCGCGTTAGTGCATTGCTATTTGGTAGCGCTACCTTTAGCGTCATGCAAAATGACATATGGGAGAGTGCGAATGATTCGTCTGATGCGCCTGACATCCAACCTGCCTTTGACCCGGCCTATCCTGTCCTCTCTTGTCGCCTGCGGGATTGCTGCCAGCTTTACCATTACAGAACCGGCCCTGGCGCAGTCCGACAAGATGGTGTCCATCGCAACGCCTGCCCAAGGTGATGCCATCAGACTGGACACCGGCAAACTTCCCGGCGCAACGATCGCGGAATCCTGGCACAGTCAATACAACAGCGTCTTTGCGCGCAATGTCACGCAAGCCACGCTTACGCCCTTCCTGCCCGATCCAGCCAAAGCAAACGGTACGGCAGTAATCGTCGCCCCAGGCGGCGGCTTCCGTACGCTGTCGATGGAAAATGAAGGATGGGATGTTGCGCGCGCGCTTGCAGCCAAAGGCGTTGCCGCATTCGTGCTGAAGTATCGCCTTAACCAGACTCCGCCCAGTCTTGCCGACTTCGAACGTTCTTCGGCCGACATGAGCGCACCTCGCGGACCGGCGCCGCGCCCGGCGCTGGAGGGCATGATGGCCAACCTTGGTCCGCAGATCGCCGATGCACGCGCCGCCTTCGCGCTTGTCCGCAAGCGCTCCAAGGAATGGCATGTCGACCCCGATCGCATCGGCATGGTCGGCTTTTCCGCCGGCGCCATGTTGACGATGGCTACGACTCTGGCAGGACAGGATGCGAAGCCCGCTTTCATCGGCAACATCTACGGCCCTCTGGCCCCAGCTACGGTACCGGCCGACGCGCCCCCCATGTTCGTGGCCCTTGCCGCCGACGACCCGTTGTTCGGCAATAGCGGTTTCGGTCTGATCGAAAGCTGGCGGGCAGCGAAGCGGCCGGTCGAGTTTCACCTTTTCGAACAGGGTGGACATGGTTTCGGCATGTATCAGAAGCCGACCACCAGCACGGGCTGGTTCGATGAATTCACCAGCTGGATGGGGATGCACGGCCTCCTGAAGCCGACCCACTAAGCCAGCCACAGTTTCTTGCGGGAAACGCGGCCGGGCCGCATCGATCGAGAGCCGACTTGCGCCTCTCGGCTCGATCAACTGTGCCTGAGATTAACCTGAGGAGATAGGGATGAAGAGGATTGCAAGTGCCTTGCTGGCCACCGCGACCATTATGGCCGGTCCGGTTGCCACCCAGGGTCAGACGCTGAGGGTTACGCCTGCACAAACTCTCGAGGCGCAGGGCATTACGGTTATCGTCGATCAGAACGAGTTCAGCCCGATCTTCTTCGATGAAAAGAATGCGGGAATTCAGATCGTCTTGCATGGCGAGCGGATCGCCACGGACGGCGCGGTGCGTCTCGATGCGACTCCGGAACAATGGGCTCCGGTACCTGCCTTTCTAGGCAGGACATTGGGTGCATCTCCGAATCAGGTCCTCGTGCGCTCGGAATACAAGGACGTGAATCTCGGCTACAGCGTCAAGGTCACCGCCGAAGGGGACGGCTTTCGCATAGCCGTCGATCTCGACAAGCCACTGCCGCCAAGCCTTGCGGGCAAGGCAGGCTTCAATCTGGACTTCCTGCCCACCGCCTACTTCGGCAAGACTTTCATGATGGGACAGGACCCGGGCCTCTTCCCGCGGCACCCCACCGGACCCATGGCAAAGGACGGCTCTGGCGATCCCCTTCCACTTGCAGAAGGGGCCAATGCCATCACGCTGTCACCGGAAGATCCGATGACGCGGGTCTCGATCACCTCGGATACGGCGCCGCTCAAGCTCTACGATGCCCGCAACCGGGCCCAGAACGGTTGGTTCGTGGTGCGCTCGCTAATTCCGGCAGGGGCCAAGGAGAATGCCATTGTCTGGCATGTCCGGCCCAACGTGGTGAAGGACTGGGTGCGTCAGCCGGTCGTTTCCTTCAACCAGGCTGGCTATACTCCGGGGCGGCCCAAGGTTGCGCTGATCGAGCTCGATCCCAACTTCAAGGCACCTGCTGAAGCCGAACTGGTCAAGCTGTCGCCCGATGGCAGCAAGGTGCCGGTGCTGCGTGCCAAGACGCAATCGCGCGGGCGCTGGATGCGCTATAACTATGCCGCCTTCGATTTCTCAAGCGTGCGCGAACCGGGGGTCTACGCGATCTCCTATGCCGGTCAGACGACAAATCCCTTCCGCATCTCGGCCGATGCCTACGATCGCATCTGGCAGACCTCGCTCGATACATTCCTTGCCGAGCAGATGGATCATATGGGTATTCGTGAGCAATATCGCGTATGGTCATCGCCTTCCCACCTCGACGATGCCCGGCAGGCTCCGCCGAACATTGTGCATTTCGACGGTTACAAGATGGGTCCCGAACTGGATTCGCCGTTCAAGGCGGGAGAACATATTCCCGGCCTTGCCGTTGGCGGTTGGCAGGATGCCGGAGACTATGACATCCAGACGCCCCAGAACGCATCCGTGGTTAGAGACCTGGTTTGGGCACGCGAACTCTTCGGGCTCGATTGGGACGAGACGAGTGTCGACGAGAAGGCGCGCGCGGTAGAGATCCGTAAGCCGGATGGCATCGAGGATTCGATCCAGCAGATCCGCCACGGCACCTTGCAGTTGCTTGCTCAGTACAAGGTATTCGGGCACGCCATTGTCGGCATCATCGATCCGACCCTGCGCCAATATGCGCATCTCGGCGATGCCGGATCGCAGACGGACGGTCTGGTCTACGATGCCAGTCTGGATCCGACTGAGCGTAAGGGCGCCGCATCCGGAGCGCAGGATGATCGTTGGGCCTTCACGACCGACTTGCCGGCCAACAACCTGATCGTCGCCGCGGCCCTGGCGGGCTCAAGCCGAGCGCTAGCTGATAGTGATCCGGCGATGGCGGGCGAGGCGCTGGCGGCAGCGAAAGCCCTTTGGGCCAAGCAGCAGACCGGAGATATCAAGCCGGGTGATGGACGCGACGATTCATCTTCGCCCCGTTCAGCACAAGCGGCCAATGTCGCGGCCACGGTAGAGCTTCTGATCACGACAAGAGGAGAGAAGGTCTACGCAGACCGGCTTCGGCAACTGCTCCCCGTAATCCAGCAGAACTTCGAATGGCTTGGGGACGCTGCCGTGCGAGCCATTCCTTTTATGGATGCCGGCTATCGCAAGCACTTGGTGCCGTCAGTGCGCAAGATGAAGGCCAAGGTCGACGCCGATTTGGTGGATAATCCGTTCGGTGTGCCGATCAGTAAAGGTTCATGGGCAGGTTCCAACCAGGTCGTAAGCTTTGGCACGACCATGTACCTGCTCCATCGGCATTTCCCCGAGATTGTCGGAACCGACTACACGCTTTCGGCGATCGACTATGTCCTGGGACGGCACCCGGCCAACAATCTGTCGCTTGTCTCAACCGTCGGCACGGCCTCAAAGCTGATAGGCTATGGCCACAATCGCGCGGACTACAGCTTCATTCCCGGTGGACTCGTGCCCGGGGTGTTGATCGTGAAGCCCGATTTTCCCGAAGCGAAGACAGATTGGCCGTTCCTTTGGTTCGAGAACGAATACACGGTTAGCACAACTTCCGCATATATTCTCGCGGCGCGGGCTGCCATGGCTGCAGCAGCGGAGGCAAGATGACCACGCCGGTACGCCGAAATTTCCATTGATTGATGCGTGAAGCAAGACGACCGGTGCAATGAGGCAGTCCTGCCCGAGCCGAAGGGTGGCGCAAGGCGCTGCACGGTCCGGGCAGGACAAACCTGAATTGTCGACTCTGGGACAATTCAGGTCGTCGAAACTACCCTGCGAAACTTATTGCGTGTCACCCATGTGGGTTTCGCTCGGCGCGATTTCGCCGTTGTCGTCGATTTTGTTGGCAGCTTCCTCGCCTTGTTCCTCGACACGGTCGGCCTTGTTCTCGAGCGCTTCTTCCTGGGCTTCACTGGTCGCGTTATCGGCCATTTCGTCCAGCTGGTCCGCGCGGTTCTCCGCCGCATCCTCGACGTTGTCGGCCTTCTCGCTCTGACAAGCAGCCAGAGCCAGCAATGCGGCCGGTCCTGCCAGATAGATAAACTTCTTCATCATAAGTCTCCCGACGATCAGCGCTACGTGCTCGCCATTGTTGTTTGCAGCAGGACGAGCCGTCAGCTCAGGACCCACATTTCAGAAGTCGCCGCCACTCATCGCGTCTTGCAAGGGGAGGTGACGACGACCTGAACACACAACAGGTAATGATCGGAAAAGTTCCGATCTTGCATTTCTCAGAATAAATGGACACTTTTGAACAGAGTGACTTTGACCGTGTAAATCCCGATTTTTGGCGGAGCCGATTCCCGATCCGGTAACTTCGGCTCAACCTGTTTTAAGACCGTGTTGTCGCGCTGTCGCAATCTAGATTATTTCTGATTTGGTTGCCGGATTTTGCGCGTTGCGAGGGAAGGGCACGGCTCCGGGGACGAGGATCCCTTCGGCCTCAAAGGCGCGCAGGACCCGCAGGTTGACGTCGGATTCGAACGCCTTCTCGAAGCGGGTATCGAGAACATAGGCCTTCAGGCGCAAGCGCACGCCAACCAGATAGTCCGATACCCATTGGGTAACGAGCACCGTTACCGGTTTGGCAAGGAACACGAAGCGGCTCGACAACGCCGCTTCATTGACGATCTCGTATGCGCGGTCGATGTCCTGGCCGGGGGCGATGTAGAAATCCATCACCACCTGCATGTCGAGCGCGCCATAATTGCCCGACGAGGTGATCTCGCTCAGGAACTTGCTGTTGGGGATCGTGATGGTGTTGTCGTCGAGCGTCTGCATCCGGACGGAGCGCAGGCCGATCGCGGTGATGTCGCCGTACTCGCCGCCGAAGGAAACTCGGTCGCCCACCTGGAACGGGCGATCCAGCATGACGATCACGCCGGCGATGAAGGAGGCGACCAAGTCTTTCATCGCGAAGCCGACAGCGACCGCGATGGTTCCGCCGATGACGGCAAGGGTCGTCTCATCGAACCGGAACGAGAGCAGCAGGACGAGGACTGTCGTTGCCACATAGACGACGAACTGGCCTAGCGTGTTGATTTTCTGCAGGGTCAGGCGGCGCGAGGTGAATTCGCTGCTGAAGGCGGAAACGAAACGCGAAAGCAGGCGCAACAGGGCCCAGGCGCCACCGATCACGAACAGCGAGGTGATCGCGCCGCTCCATCGCACGATATCCGCCAGCTTGCTGATCGTATCGGCGTCGAACTCTGCCTGTGCATGGGCCGCGCTGACCGGCGCGACCATGCCGCCGAAAAGACACAGGAGCCGTCCCAGGTGTCTCGACATTTTCATTTGATCCCTCGCACCGTCAGATTCTGTCGCAAGAGCAGGCGCGTTGCTTCCATCCACCAGTGCAGGGTGATCTGGTAGAATCCTGCAACGGGCGCGATGACGCCCAGGAGTTGCAGGCTCCTGAGGGCGTCGGTGACAATCGACGTTGATAGGTCGGTGCTCGCCCGGATCGATGGAACATCTGCCATGTCCATGCGCATGATCGCACGCAGGACGAACAGCGTGGGCAGCGGCAGGGCCGCCAGCCGGTCCACGGCCGGGGCATCGAACGTGCGCACGACGACTTTCTGGTCAAGGCCGTCGACGAACAGCGACTGCCTCCAATAGTCGAGTGCGATGGCCGGATTTCCATTCACGTACTCGGCAAGCCGGTCGAAGTAGCCGCGCTTCTTGCGCTCTTCGACGGTCAGGTCCTCGCCAAGCTCGAAGACGCCATCGTCGATCATGGCGGAAAAGTCAGGCTGCAGTCCGACTTGCGCGGTGCGTCGCTCGATCAGCGCCCGCAAGTCTGCAGACGACCAGTGCGGCAAGCGGATCACGGCATCGAAAAGGACGCGATCGACCCGGGCGCGCTGCAGGAAGCTCCATGCATCCTCGCCGATGGTGAAGGCCCAGCGGCAGCTGATGCCGCTCGAACGGGCCATGGCGATCAGGGTGTCGATAGCGGCAAGCCCGCCGATCGCGGGCATGACCAGCCGCTGCAGGTCGTCGACGGTGATCAGGCAGGGAGCGTCTTCGCGTGCCAGCCAGTCCGATAGTTCATCGGGATCGGAAGAGATCAGTCCGGTGCCGAGGGCTGCGTGCAGATCGTGCAGGAGCGCTCCCAGATCGGGCGAGCCGACGGACAACCGCACGACCTTTCCACGGTCTGCGTATTGCTCGGATATATCGCGCAGGAACGACGACTTGCCCAGCCCTCGCTCTCCAACGACGAGGGTGACGGTGCCGGGCATCAGCTCGGGCAGGGCGATGCCGCCTGGCCGATCCGTTCCGGTGCGAAATTCGATCGGCAGGCGATGGGGATCCAGGCACTCGAGAACTTCGGGCGAGGGGCGGTGGAAACGCCCGCTTGCCTTGTCTTGGGCCACCTGCCGCGCGGCCTGAACGCGGGCGCGTTGCTCGAACAGTTCGCGAACCAGCGCCAGGTCCCGCATGCGCCGGGCGATGATCGAGCGCAGGCCGCGCAGCAGCAGCAGGGCGCCTGCTGCGAGGCGCCCCAGCAGGCCGGTAAGCCCACCCGGGTCGCGCGAGACCCAGTTCAGCAGTGAACTGTCCCGCGCTTCGGCCTGTGCGAGGGCGACTATGCGGGCCCGCCACCAGTTCGCCAGCAGGACAAGGATCGCCGGCACGAGCAGCAGGGAGAGCGTGAAGACCCAGTTGTACATCGCGCCCTTGCCGACGCTGGCGCTGGTCAGGTTGAGCAGCAGCCCCACAGCGAGCAGGCTTCCGGCTATCAGCCTCAGCGAATTCCATCGCAGCGTGGCGCGAGGATCGTCCCGACCGCGACCGCGTGCGAGCTGATCGACGAGATTGACGACAAGCACGGTCGTGAGCGACCAGAACAGGACGATCCAGATGAAGGAGAGCCCCGGTATCAAGAGCCCTTCGGGCAAAAGCCACCAGACAAGAATGGTCAGAGCCAGCCAGTCGAGCGGCTTGCGCACGCGGCGCCAATACTCGAAGAAACCGGCCTGCAGGCTGCTTGCAAGCGTGCGGGGGCGCTTGGCCTGCGCTTCGGCCTGAGCGCGCCGCAGCATCGGGTCGCCGTTCCGGCGCCACCAGTTGAAGACGAGGACAATCGCCAGGAGACGCAGCAATGCCAGTACGAACCCAGGCGTCGGGCGCTGAAACGGTTGCGCGACCAGCTCCATGGTATTGCGCCATGATTGCAGGTTGAAGCGCAGTTCGAGCACGATCTCTGCGATTTCCCTGCGAACCTGAGCGACACCTTCCGTGCCGAAGCCGGTTACCTGCGCGCGCTTCGCAGGACTGAGGGAGGGCAGAAGCGCGAGTCGTTCGCCATTGAGCAGGACCATGGCATCATGGAGCGCACGGCGCTTTGCCCACAGTTCCTCGCCGTAGGAGGCGTGAAGCTGCGCTGCGGCGTGCGCCAATTCGGTCTTCTGCGTGCGAAGCTGCCGGGTTGCCGGCGAGTCCTGTGGGAGTGCAGGGTCGAGCGATCCGGGCTTCAGTGCGCGGTCGTACCCGTTTTCGCTGATGTCGAGAGCCTTGCTCAGTTCTTTCCTGATCCGGCTGAGGTCCGTCACGAGTTCGGCATAGATGGCATCGGCCTGCTGCTCGCGGCCCAACCCCTCGTCTTCCAGTTCCTGGATGCGGCGGCGCCAGCTCAGGGCGGATTCCAGGATGGCGTCCGGTTCGGCTTTCGACCTGGCCAGCTGCGCGCGGAATTCGGCCTGAACGCTTTTTGTCTGCAGCAGCCGCGCCTGTTCATTGGCGATGAGACGCTCCTGCTCGCTCGCGGCATTGAGAGCCGCTCTGGCTGCATCGCTGAGCTGCGACTTGGCGACGTCGAGCAGGGCATCCGCGCTGGCTATCTCGTCCGCCGTGCCCGAACTGACGCCCGATGCAGCTTCAAGCTGGGCCAGCGTCGCGGGCTGCAATTGCAGCACTTCCGACTTGGCCGCGGCAACCTGCTTGCGCAGCCACGCAATCCTCGCATCGACCGGAGCGTCGGCAGCCGGTTCGGGGCCGGGAGAGGGCACCTTGCCCGTCAGCGTATCGAGCCGCCGGCTGTCGATCCCTCCGTTGCTGTTACTGAGCAGTCCAAGTTCGAGGACGGCAGATGGCGCGGGCTTACCCGCCAGGAAATCCTGAAGGCCCTGCATTTCGCGTTGCAGGCGTGCCAGTTCCTGCGCTGCCGCCTCACTGGTCTTCTGCTTGGCGCGGTAGCTGTCGAAGGTCTTGCGGTGCGCTTCGAGCTGGCGTTCACGCTCCGATTGCGGCTGGCGCAGGAAGGCGGCTTGTGCCAGCGCAAGCTTCGCCTGATCGTCCGTGAGGTTGGCGAGGCGCGAAGGGTCGGCCTTGGCCTGCGCGTAGAAGGAATCGTCCGTCACCAGCCGGGCAACTGCGCGGGCGCCGGCTGCATTGCTGCTGGTGAGAGAGAAGGAGAATAGGTCGGCGGCCTCGACGTCGGGATCGAGCTGTCCGGCCATCAAGTCCCGGATCTGTTGCGCCTGGCCTGCAGCGCGAGACAGTTCCTGCTGCCCGGTGATGCTTGCAGTCTGCGCCTGCTGCCCAGTAGCCAATCCGGGAAGGAGGGTGAGACAGGCCGCAAGGCCGATCAGGCATAGCTTGATAAGTCGCAGCACCATGTCAGCCCCGGCTCCGCATCCCCCCTGCTGAGCGCAATAATCTATCCGATCCGCCGCGAAATTGCATGTCGCGCAGCGGGCGAGGAATCCAGCCAATCGTGCTTAGCAAAGGTCCGGAAAATAGCAAAATTCGAGCCGGGCTGACTTGATCAGGCGGTTATCGGGCCTGGACGACGGTTCAAGCTTTCCGCCGTTGTTCTCGGCCCAATCGCTTTGCCGCGCGTGATACACGCCACATACCAACGGTGCTTCCCGGCCGATATCTTATGCTATTTATCCGCCCGCGAGTCCCGCAGCATGGAGGAGAGACCATGGCAACCTATACGCTGAGATATTCGGATGACGGTCGAGGGCTGGACAAGAAGATCGAGTTTCAGGCCGAAGATGCCAGCGGCGCATTGATAGTGGCCTATTCGGAAGCTCCTCACCGTAATGCAGAACTGTGGGAAGGCGCGCGCAAGCTCTGCACGATCCGCCGCGATACCGGGCAGGTCTGGCGCATCGGCGCCTGACGGCGCGCCTTGTTTTTCCAGAAGCGATAAGGTCTCGCCGAGCGCGGGAGCCGCAGTCATGCGTCTTTGCCCAAGTGGTTTTGCCGAGGGCGGCGGCGGTCCATGCCCCCGCCCCCGCCCTGATCGATCGACGTCAGCACAACCCGCGCGGTTCTCGCCCAATCTCAAGCGGGCTTCCTAAGCGAAGTACCGGAGGCCTATGCGCTTGCGCCGGGGCATGGACGAAGTGGAGACAAGAGCGTGAGCACCTGCCCGAAACGAAGCGGCGACAGCGAAATGGCCGAGGGTCAGGCGAGCCCCAAGGCCGAGGCCTTGGGCAAGGATCTGCATCTCGGCCTGCAACTGTGCCGTGCCAATACGCTATCGCTTACCCGATTGCAGCTTGCGCTCAAGAGCGGTGACAGGCGCAGTACGCTCGAGGCCATCGACAGGCTCCATGCGCTCGATACGCAGATCAGCCAGCTCGTGCGGCGGTTGCCGGGCCATGCCAACGACGATCCGGACATGCAGGCGCTGTCGCGCCACGTCGATGAGCAGAACATGGCGATTGCCTTCGAGAAACTCGCTCTGGTGAGCGCGGTGAGCGGGCCCAACCTCGTATCGCGCCACCCTGCGTGGAATGGCGGGCGCGAAACGGCGGAAGATTTGCCCGACCTGCCCGAACTCGGCCAGCGGATGCCGGATCTGCCCGATCACCTGATCGTTGCCGACGAACTGCCCTATCGCAAATGGCTGGGCATCCTGCTGGGCCTGCTTGTCTTCATGGCGATCGCCTTCGCAGCCGTCTTCGCGCTGACGGGCTAAGGCGCAGCGCGAAGACCCACGCAGGATCAGCTGTCGGCCTGGACGGGCTGCGCCATCAGCTGTTCGGCAATGCGATTGGCCACCTGTGAGGTAGGCAGGTGAAGTTCGCCAGCCTGTTCCAGGACGTCTGCCGTGCGCGGCCCGATCTGCATGACGCGGGCGCGGACCTGATTTTCGTCCTCGTGGAGGTATTCCGCCGATACATTGATGATTCCACCGGCATTGACGACGTAGTCGGGCGCGTACGTGACATCCATGGCCAGCAGGCGACCGGCGATATGCGGGGCGGCAAGCTGGTTGTTCGCAGCGCCGCAGATCACCTTGGCCTTGAGTACGTCGAGCGCGGCATCGTTGAGTGCCCCGCCAAGCGCGCAGGGCGCGAAGACTTGTGCATCCACCCCGGCGATCTCCTCGACCGAGGCCACCTTGGCCCCGAGTTTGTCGGCCAGCGCGGCGGCGCGTTCCACGACGATATCCGCCACGACAAGCTTTGCGCCCGTCTTCGAGAGCATATGGCACAATTCGGCACCGACGCTACCCAGTCCCTGAACCGCAACGGTCATGCCGGATAGCGAGGTGCCATAGGCGAACAAGGCGGCTGCCTTCATACCCTCGAACACGCCCAGTGCGGTCCAGGGTGAGGGGTCGCCGCCAGCGAAGCCCGGCCTTGCGCTGCGACCGGCAACGTGGCTGGTGTGAAGCGCGGCGAATTCCATGTCCTCGACGCCGGTGCCGACGTCCTCGGCGGTGACGTAGCGCCCGCCCAGCTTCTCGACTTCGCGTCCGAACGCCTCGAACAGCGCACGGCGGTCGAAATCCCCGTCCGGGCGCCGCAGTACGGACTTGCCCCCGCCGAACGGCAGTTCGGCCATGGCGTTCTTGTAGCTCATGCCCTCGGCAAGACGGGCGGCATCGGCGAGCATAGTCTGCGCATCGGGATAAGTCCAGAGGCGGCAACCACCGGCTGCAGGACCGCGTGCGGTGGAATGAATGGCGATCACGCCGTCGAGGCGCGCAGCCTCGTCGATCAGGCGGATGTATTCCACAGGCGGCAATTCGTGGCTGGCAGCGGCAGTCATCTCTCAAGGCTCCGGTTGGTGTCGTCCCGATTATCGCGCAGGTGAGGAGGGAATTCTCGCCTCATTGGAGCTTGGCTGCTATCAATATGGGAAGGACGCACCCGAATTTTGAGGATATCAGGTCAAAATGATCGAACTTGATGCCTATGAGAAAAAGATTCTCCGCGAACTTCAGCGTGACGCGAATCAAACGACAGCCGAGATTGCCGAACGTGTGGGCTTGTCCGCATCCCCTTGTTGGCGGCGGATTGACCGGCTTGAACGTGAAGGCGTGATCAAGCGGCGGGTGGCCCTTGTCGACCGCGAGAAGGTGGGCCTCAATGCCCACGTCTTCGTGCAGGTCAAGCTGACGGCGCATGGCCGCGCCAACCTCGACGAATTCGCCAGCAAGATCCGCGAGTTTCCGGAAGTGCTCGACTGTTATGTCCTGATGGGCGCGGTCGATTTCATGATCCGCGTCGTGGCCAAGGACATCAATGCCTACGAGCGTTTCTTCTTCGAGGAACTCTCGCAGCTTCCCGGGGTGCAGGAAGTGATCTCCACTGTCGCACTCTCGCAGATCAAGTCCACGACCGAATTGCCCATCTGACCGGATTTCAGGCGGCGCTGCGGGTGCCGGCCGTCGTCGCTTCGTAAGTGCTGAACAGGTCGGCGAAATGCTCGTCCATGGAACGGGCACGCAGGGCCGGGCGCGGGCGGTTCATGGCTACGTCACGAATGGCAAGGGCGCAACTTGCGGCATTGCCGGATATGTAAGTACGGCCGGCTCCGCCGGCGGCGTGGTCGGCCGCGCCGCCGCTATCCGGAACGATGACCGGTGTGCCGCTGGCGCGGGCCTCGGCCGCCGCCATGCAGAAGGTTTCCGCTTCGCAGCCGTGGACCAGCGCATCTGCGCTCGCCATGAGGCGCGCGAAGGTCTTCCGGTTGCGCTCGGGCTGGAACAGGCGGATATGCGGGTTGCCCGAGATGTGCTTGAGGATCGTGCGCTCCTCGCGCCCCTCACCCAGCATGACAAGGCCGATCGGCGCCCATTGGCTTGCGGCATTCACGGCGTCGATGACCATCGGCCAGCGCTTTTCGGGGGCAAGCCGGCCAACGCCGAGAAGCAGGACGGCGCTTTCCGGCAGGTCGCAATCGGCCAGAAGCCTTGCGCGCAGGCCGGGATCGCGATGCTCGGGCGAAAAGCATCCCGGCTCCACGCCCATGGCGATCGTCGTCGTATTGGCAACGCCGCCTTCGTGCAGGCGCCGGGTGAGATCGCTGTTGGCGCTGACGACGTGATCGAACTTGCGGCTGTGTTTGCGCAGGTGCTCCCAGAATACCGAGAACTGCCAGTCGATGGTCTTGCGAGAGAAGACCTGCCCGAACCATCGGTAGGCATAGGCCGACAGGGGGTCGGCATGCATGATCAGGCTGCGCGGTGCGGCGCCCGGCCACTCGGCGACAAGGCCGGCACTGCGCCAGGGTGAGGTTGCCTCGACGAAGTCCGGCGCTTCGGCGTCGAGCGCGGCATAAAGGGGGTCGGCGGCCGGAAAGTACCAGTACTTGCGGTCGAGCGGAAAGCGCGGGCTCTTGACGGTGACGATGCGGGCGCCGGGTCCGCGCTCGATCACCGCGTCCTCGTCGCCCGGGGCTATGATCACGATCTCGTGGCCCAAGCGGGGGCCGATCTGCAACTTCTGCTCGACATAAGTGCGTACGCCGCCGCCCATGGGCGAATAGAAAGCGCAGACATCGACGATCTTCATCGGGTAACGATCCTTTCTAGCGGCTGCGATCGAGTGGCGCGACGCCGAGGCCATGCTGGTAATTGAGGACGATGGTGATGGGCGTGGGGCCGCCCCCGGCCTGCGCGCTGGCCTTGGCGGCCTTGGGCTTGCCCCAGCCCAGGCGCGGATTCCCGGCAAAGCCGATGCCGTCCGTGCGCCATCCGAACCTACGGTTCTCGTCGCGATCGTGAAGCAGGCTCACCGCGTAGGTTCCGGGACCGGGCAGGCGGATGCACAGGACAGGCGTTCCTGTCGCCGGAACCGGTGCCACGACGCGGCGGAAGGTCTTGCCCTCGTTGATGAGGATGTTGTCGTCCTCAAGGAAGTCCCTGTTGTTGTCCGGATAGACCTCGAGCTTGAGATTGCCCTTGCGGTCCTTGAGACCGTCGACCCTGACCAGGAACGAGGGACCACGCTCCCCCGGGCGGCAGCGCCCTTCAGCCTGCCCCAGATCGGGTGTCGAGGGGATCGCGGCCGCGGCAAGCACCGGCATGGCAAGAGCCAGGGCAGTCACGCCGGTTTCTCCGGATTGGCGAGGTCGTTGATCGCGAGCAGGCTGCCCAGCACGAGATGGGCAGCGAGGATCAGGCCGGCCATCAGCGCCATGAGCGCCCCGATATCGCGCTCATGGCCCAAGGCCACGACGGCGACGCCAGCGAAGAGAAGATCCTTGTTGGGCACGAGCGGCAGGCGCGATACGAGCTGGCGCAGGGTGGCAAGATAGAGCCACCACGAAAGCGGGACGTCGGGCAGGACGATGTGCCAGAGCAGGGCCGAGAGCACGGTGGAAAGGCCGATGCGGGCAAGGTGTACCTGCATGATCATCGACAGTTCGGCGCGCGGCAGGGTGAAGACGCGTCGCCGCCAGATCGTCGCTGCCACGGAAATCATGAGGATCACGCCCAGCGAAAGGGTGAGCATGTGTGCATCGAGCCCGAGCTGGGTCGATCCGATCATGGGCAACATCACGACCAGGAGCAGGACGGTGACGCCGTTGCCGGCCATGGCAGAGAGGATCGCGACATCCTTGACCGCGCCGAATGGTGCAGCATCGAGTGAGACGCGGCGCCGCGCCCAGGTGTAGAAGTAGGCCTCGCCGAGGTAGCCCAGTAGCAGCTCGTTGTAGACCTTCTTTCGCAGCAGGGCGAGAATGCCGGCCGGGGGAATGGTCCACAGACGGCGGAAGATCACCCACTCGCTGGCAGGTGTAACGAAATAAGCAGCGGCAAAGACGATCCAGAAGCCCGGCGAAATCGGGATCATGCCCAGTACGTGATGGATGTCGAGCCGGCTCAATTCGTGGAAGACGGTGGCAATGACGGCCAGCGACAACACGACAGAGAACAAGGCATTACGGCCACGGTTGGACTTTCGGTCCAATGGCGTCAGTTCGATGGCTGCTGTGTCATTTGCCAGAATGGCAGCGGGTTCGGACACGAAGTTCTCCGATTAGGGGCTGGTCAGCTCAGGCGCGGGCCATGGTTCTGGGGTGAGATGCAGCTCATCTCGAGCTTGCGTTTGCGATCGCATTCCTTTTGCCGGATGAGGTCGCTCATGAGTTCGATGTAGCGCCTGGCCGCGCCTTCCAATTCATAGCCGGAAGCTATCTGCCGGGCCTTTTCCGGATCGGTGCGGAACTGCCGGATTTCGACAAGTCCCTCGGCGAAGCTCTCTTCGCACCGGGTCGGGACCAGAACTCCGGTTCGGCCGTTGTCGAGCAGGCAGGACATGCTTACGCAGCAATCGGTGGCGAGCACCGGCAATCCGGCCGCAAGAGCCTCGACGATAACGCCGGGCAGCCCTTCGTAATCCGAGCTGAGCAAGAAGGCATCGGCGTCAGCCAGCAGCGGGTCGATGCTTGCCAGGTATCCGGGAAAGCGGACCCGCTCGGCGATCCCCAGTTCCGTCGCAAGCCGGACCAGCGCGTCCAGTTCCGGACCCTCGCCGGCGATGGTGAGCGTATCGTCGGGCCGGGCTGCCCGGGCAAAGGCACGCAGCAGCAACGGGAAGTTCTTCTGTGGGACGAGGCGTCCGGCTGTCAGGTACCGGGTACTCCAGGCCGTGGCGCGGCGGCGCTTCAACCGGGACAGCGCATCGAGACGCGTGCGAGGCAAAAGCGGGTTGGCGATCGTCGCCAACTGCTGGGGAAGGGCGAGCGTGCGCTCACGGATTTCGCGCTGCATCGGCTCGGACAGTGCGACGAAACGATCGAAGACGGTTCCCTGCAGGCGGAGCCAGGAATCGTAGCCCCGGCGCAACAGGGGTGGCATGTCCGGACGGTCGAGCGCGTTGCTTACCTTGAGGATCATCGGTGGTGCATAATCGCCCATCAACAATTTCACCGCTGCTGCGACGACGGCATAAGTGTTGCCCGGGCAGAACAGGACATCGACGCGGTTTTCGACAAGGAAACTGTAGAGGCTGTGCACCATCCATGGCGTTTCCCAAGAAGCCGTGGGCAGCCGCGTCGGAATCTTCCAGTAATCGAGCGCCGGGGCACTACACAGGTTCGCGCAGCCAGACCGGCCGAGTACGACCGTGACCCTGTGGCCGGCACGGTCCCACTCGCTGGCCAGGCCAAGCGCCACGCGCTCCACGCCGCCCGGTTTGAGACTGTGAATCGGAACTGCGATTCTGAGAGAGCCGTGCATGTCCACCCTGACGCCGCCACTCGACCCCGTCCGCAGTTGCGGGACAAGGTTTTTTCGGTTGCGGGCGTGCTCCTATGAGCGCCAGATTTCCGGTTTGTGACGGCGGCTCAGGATGTCATGCAAAGGATCGAATTCCGACGCCGATCTGTCATTGGACATCGCTGTCGCCAACAGCGAGAATCAGGTCAGTTCAGTGTAGCGTGCCGGGCGATGACTGCGGGCAAAACGGCTGAGCGTGGAATCGATGCTGGAGAGTATCGACGGCTTGGTGACGTCGCCGGGATGTACGGCGATGCGCACGGTGTCCAGCGCATGAGGGAGGACCGTGCGGGCGAGGGCCGCGAATGCGAGTGAGGATGCCGTGCGCGCCGTGCTTCTGCTTGCCCAGGTGATGACCGGCCCCCTGGCGAGCACCCTCTGGTCACTCGCGTTCCAGACTTTCCAGTGGTCCTCGGCAAGGGCAAAGCCGGATTGCCTGAGTGCGGACAGCGAGCCCTCGCCGTAAAGCCAGGCCGGGGCGATGAAGCCCGCGACTTCGCGGCCGATCACGTCCTCGACCAATGCCTTTCCTTCCCGCATGAGGCGCAGCGCGGTCGCCTCGTCGAGGCCGAGGAATTCGCCTTCGCCCGCAGTCAGGTGGCGCGCCTTGAAGCTGGCCGCACCGCTATGCTGGACGGTGTCGCGGTGAAACCAGCCATGCACGAACATCTCGATCCCGCGCTCCGACCATGCGCGCAGGCGGGACTGAAATGCCCTGTCTTCACGCAGCGGGGCCGCTCCCCAGTGGTCGGGCACGACCAGCATGGCGAAGTGGCCCTTGCCAAGCCGGCTCTCCAGCAGATCGGCCAGATGTTCGACTTCAGCCTCGAACCGCGGCCCGACATCGTGGATCGATGCCAGCAGGCGCTTGGTGCTGCTCATGACGTACCGGCGATCCCCGCGTGGCTGCTTTTGTGCCCGGAGATAGGGGCTGCGCGCAGCCTCCACAATATCCCGTCCTGGCAGGTCGGGATATTGCCCGGCGATTCTGTCCGTCAGACGCCGACGGGCTTCCTCGCGTACCAGCCGAACAGGGCGATGATGGCGTAGCACAGCGCCGGTAGCGCAAGCGCCAGCTCGAGGCTACCGGTGACGTCGGCGAGATGGCCGGTCAGCGGCGGGATCACCGCGCCCCCCACGATCATCACGCAGATCACGCCCGAACCGTCGGCGGCACGCTTGCCCAGGCCTTCGCAGGCAAGGCTGAAGATGGTGGGGAACATGATCGAGTTCATCAGGCCGATGGCGAGATAGGTATAGCCCGAGACCATGCCGGTGGTGTGCGTGGAAATCAGGATCAGGCCGATCGCGCAGGCGGCATTGAAACTGAGGATCTTGCCCGGGCTGACCATGCGCAACAGCGCCGAGCCGATGAAGCGGCCAACGAGCGCGCCGCCCCAGTAGAAGGGGATAAGCTTGCCCGCAGCCTGTTCGGTCAGACCCAGTACGTTTTCCTGCATCATATAATTGACGATGAACGAGCCGATCGCGACTTCCGCGCCGACGTAGAGGAAGATGCAACTGGCGCCGAAGCCGAAACGCAGGCGGCGCATGAGGTCGAAGCTCTTGAGGATCGATCCACCCTCGTGCTTTTCTCCCTTGAGGCGGTTGCGGTTGAACCACACGACGCCGGCGATCACGGCCAACGCTGCGGCAAGGCCGAGGTAGGCGCGTTCGATCGCAGCCGTTTCCGCTACCCGATAGGCCGCCAATTCGGCACCCGAGAGGTCTGCGGCGCTGACCGCGGCGAGGCCGCCCAGCATGATGATCGTGCCCACATAAGGGAAGATCGTCGTGCCCAGCGAGTTGAATGCCTGTGCGAACGTCAGGCGCGAGTGGGTCGTCTTGACCGGGCCCAGCAGCGAGATGAGCGGGTTGGCGACGACCTGGACGATGGTGACGCCTGCCGCAAGAATGAACAGGGCGAAGAGGAACACGCCGAAGGTTGCGCTGGCGGAGGCCGGGATAAACAGCAGGCAGCCGGCCATCATGGTCAGAAGGCCGATCGCCGCGCCGCGCATGTAGCCCACGCGCTTGACGAGCGCCGCACCCGGGATCGAGATGATGGCATAGGCGGCAAAAAATGCGGTCTGCACCAGCATTGCCTGCATGTAGTTGAGGGTGAAGAGTTCCTTCAGCTTCGGGATCAGCACGTCGTTGAGCGAGGTGATGCCGCCGAAGATGAAGAACAGCGCCATCACGAAGAGGCGCAGCTCTGGCGCATCGATGTGCGGGCTGGGGCCCTCGTCGCCGACTTGAGGGTCAGTGCTGCTAGCCGCACCCGGTGCCAATGCCATGGGCGATCCTTCTCCGAAACTAGAAAGTCAAAGCCTGGCGCCACTTATGCGGCTTGAGGCGAACGCGGTTCTAGTCGCGGGAAACGGTAACAGGCAAGGAACTGCAGTCTGTTTGGCCCCGAGAATTCGAATTATTGGCCGGTCGCGCGCCTTGCCCATGCGACGATGGCGTTGGCCGGCATGGCGCCCGCCTGCCGCGCCACTTCGCGGCCTTTGGAAATGACGGCAAGGGTCGGGATGGACTGGATCGCGTATCGAGAGGCAATGGCCCGCTCCGCTTCGGTATCCAGCTTGCCGAGACGCATGTAGGGTTCGAGCTGCGGTGCAGCGGCGGCGAAGGCAGGCGCCATCTGTCGGCAGGGGCCGCACCACGATGCCCAGAAGTCGATCAGCAGCGGAATGTCGCTGCGGGACGCATGGGCATCGAAATTTGCAGAGGTCAGCGTAAGGGGCGCTCCTTCGAAGAGCGGGGAACCGCACTTTCCGCATTTGCCTCCGGCGCCCAACTTGGCCACCGGAATCCGGTTGGCTGTTGCGCAAGCCGGGCAGATGACGATCCGTAACGCGTTCTGTGTCATCGAGTCTCTCTGTGTCTGTCCTACGCCGTACAAAGGCAGGAACAGGGCCCGCGTGACAAGTCTTTCGTCGGTCTTCGAAGCGTGACGTGAAAAGAGTCAGACCGCGTGAAGTCGTTCCACGGTCGCTTCGTGCTCGCCGCGCAGGGCCAGTTTGTCGTGTTCTGCAAATACGCGCTCGATATCCGCGCGCTTTTCGAAAATGAGCTTCGCTACGCCGGCCGTCATGCCGCCTTCGTCACCCACGCGGCCCAGAACGGCTGCAAGGTCTTCGAGAGTGGCTTTTTCGAGGCTGGCGTGCAGTCCTCCCTTGGAATCGCGATAGGCGACACATTCTAAGGCCATGCCCCATGCTCCTTATTAAGCGTGTGGTACAAAAACGCAGGAGATGGCTGCGAGTTGCAGCGAAAGCTCAATTCGCGGCCGCTTCGCATGATTTCAATCAGTTGTTCTGCGCCTCCTGCCCCCCATCGCTCCCGAACCGTTCATTCCAGTTTGCGGGCCACCCATTCTCCGATCGCCATGGACGCTGTCAGGCCAGGAGATTCGATGCCGAAAAGATTGACGAGACCGGGCAAGCCGTGATCCTGCGGTCCCTCGATCATGAAGTCAGCTGCCGTTTCGCCGGGGGCTGAAATCTTCGGTCGAATGCCCGCGTAGCCGGGCTGGAGGCGAGTGGGATCGAGCTTGGGCCAGATCCGCATGGCTGACCTTGCGAACTTGTCCTTGCGGGCGGGGTCGACGCTATAGTCGATGTTGTCGATCCACTCGACATCGGGGCCGAACCGAGCCTGTCCCGCAAGGTCGAGCGTGAGGTGCGTGCCAAGACCACCGGGTTCGGGCACCGGGTAGATGAGATGGCTGAAAGGCGTACGGCCGCTGTATGTGAAGTAAACGCCCCGCGCGAAATGCAGCGGAGGCACTCGGCTCGCAGGCAGGTCTTCGATGGAGCGCGCAAGCACTTGCGCGGCAAGTCCACCGGAATTGACCAGGATCGGCGTTTCCAGCACGGGCTCGTTCATGCCTTCGATCCAGATCTGCCACATTTCGTTACGGCGAACGGCGCGCGTCACCTTCGTCGAGCAGACCAGACGCGCGCCATGGGTCTCTGCCGAGCCAATCAACGCCTGCATGTAGGCATGGGCATCGATGATCCCCGTCTGCGGTGAGAGCAGGGCGTCCGCCACTTCCAGTTCGGGCTCGAGGCGCTTTGCCTGAGACCTCGTCAGGCGTTCCAGCTTGCCCGCACCGGCGGCATCCGCAGCCCGCACGATGGCATCGAGCTTGCCTGATTGGTCCGGCGAATGCGCGAAGATGATCTTGCCCAGGCGCTTGTGCGGAATCCCGGCGCTTTGGCAGAATGCATAGAGCCTGTCGCGTCCTTCCACGCAGAGGCGCGCCTTGAGCGAATCTTCGGGGTAATAGATCCCGGCATGAATGACTTCGCTGTTCCGGCTGCTGGTCCATGAGCCGAAATGGGGTTCGCCATCGAGGATCAGCGCTGCCGAGCCGTTTCGAGCCAGCGTCTCGGCAATGGCCAGGCCAACGACTCCGGCGCCAACTACGACAGCATCAGCTCTATCCATTAGGGTCCGCTATCTACTTAACCAGTCGGTCGATAATACGACGGCTGCGCGGATTTGCCAGATCGTCCTGGTTAAAGCCAAGGTTCTTGAGCGCTTCGTTGCTTGCGCTACCGCAGTTCAGGCAGTGCGCGATACTTGCCGCCCGGCTCTCTGGCGGCTCGAAGCGGTTTGGCGATGAGTGGGGGCAATCTGGCCCAGGGATGGCAGCGGAGCACGAAAGTCGTTCGAAGGCCTGTCAATCGGGGGCTTGCGTCAGGGCTTCGTGGAGCGGGGTCGCTCTGCGACGATCGTGCTCCGTTGAGCTGGGATTACCTTGCGGTCGACTTGGGCGCGGACTGCTTCGTCGAGGTCATGTGAGTCATGTTCGCCTTGCAGGTCTTCAGCGCCTTGCCGGTGAGGCCCTTGCAGCTTGCGGTGGCGGCCTTGGTGTGGCTCGCCGTGCTTGCGGTCGCAGCAACGGCAAGACCCGGGGCGGCGAGCAGCAGGGCACCAACGATACCAGTGACGAATGAACGGGTCAGCATGTCTTGAACTCCAGTTTCGACGTGGCGTCATTGCCTGTCGCAAACTTTCATAGGCCCCGCATCCCGTCCGCAGCATTTCCTGCAGATTACATCTTCGTCATGTTGGCTGGGGGCACCGTTTCGCGCTCCCCGTCTTGCCCGGGCAACCTGATCACGGCGCGTAGTCCGGGCCGGTTGTCTTCCAGATTGAAGATCCCGCCATGCAATCGGGCCGTGGATGCGACGAGGGCCAGGCCAAGGCCGGCTCCGGGTTTGTGTCGAGCAGGATCGAGGCGGCCGAAACGCCGCAGGGCAACTTCGCGAAGCTCGGCAGGAATGCCGACGCCGTCGTCCGCTACCACCAGAACAACGGCGTTCTCGTCCCTGCGTGCCTCAAGGCGGATGGAGGTTCCGCCGCGGGCATATTTGCAGGCGTTCTCGATCAGATTGCCGAGTGCCTGGCTGATGAGATCGCGGTGGAGGGTTATCGCGATGGGGGCCGCAACCGTTGTTTCAAGGCTGAAGCCGCAGTCTTCGGCCAAGGGTCCGTAGATTTCGGCGAGATCCTGAAGGAGATCGCCCAAGGTGACGGTTTCGAAGCGTTCCCGGCCTATTCCGGCTTCGGCGCGGCTGATCTGCAATGCTGTTGTCAGCATGCGCAGCAAGGTATCGGCTTCGGCGGAAATCTTCTCGAGGACGGCGAGATCGTCGGCATCGCGGGTGTCGGCGAAGGCCTGTTCGATGTGCGACTTGAGGCGCGTCACCGGGGAGCGCAGGTCATGGGCAAGGCTGTCGGTCACCATTCTGAGCTCCTCGACCAGCAGTTCTATCCGTTCCAGCATTTCGTTGATGCCCGATCCCATCTGGTCGAAGGCGTCGTGGGTGCCGTTGAGAGGAACCCGATGGGAAAGGTCGCCGGCTCCGATTGCCTCGGCCGTTCTCGCGATCGAGGCAATCCGCCTGGCGATGCTTCGCCCGACCTGAAGCGCGATCAGCAGCGAGATGGGGAACGCGAGCAAGGTCGCGGCGAGAAGGGCTTCATCGTTGATCTTCTGCAACTGCAGGCCGTTCTCGATGACGTGCCCGGTCAGAAGATGCGACCCGTCCGAGAGTGTGCTGGCAGAAAATGCCATGGCTTCGGGCGCGGTGGCGTCCTTTCGGTACAGGGTCAGCGTCGTCCACTCGGTCGTTTCCCCGATAACCGGTGGCCAGTTGTCCAGATTGCCCGCCGCGACGGAGCCGTCCGCATTAAGGAGCAGTATCACGGGTATGCCCGACTGCGGGAACTGCAGCCGGTCGCGAATGGCAGCGACAAGGGCAGGCTTGCCCTCCTTTCGGTATTCCGCAAGCAATCCGTCGCGAAGCTCTGCCACGACGGCTTTCTGCTCGCTCAGGAGCGTTTCCTGCGTGGAAAGGCGTACGAAATAGAGGATCCCGGCCGTTGCGGCGAATTGGGCCACGACCAGCATCGCGACCAGACGCGCGATAGTCGAGCGGGGCAGGAAGAATAACCGGCGCAAACCTCAGCGCTCGGCGCCGAGCAGGTATCCCGCGCCGCGTACGGTATGAAGCAGGGGTTCACCAGAGGCGTTGTCGATCTTCTTGCGCAGGCGACTGATGTGGACATCGACGACGTTGGTGCCCGGATCGAAATGGTAATCCCACACGCCTTCCAGCAGCATCGTGCGCGTTACCACCTGGTTGGCGTGGCGCATCAGGTATTCCAGCAGGCGAAATTCGCGGGGCTGCAGATCGACCGGCACGCCTGCGCGGCGTACCTTGCGTGACAGCAGGTCGACTTCGAGATCCCGGCACGTCAGTTTCGTTTCCGCCTGCGGTGCGCTCCCCTTGCGCAAGAGCAGGCGAAGCCGGGCGAGCAGTTCGGCGAACGCGAAGGGCTTGGCCAGATAGTCGTCAGAGCCTGCCAGCAGCCCTTCCACCCTGTCGTCCGAAGTCCCAAGCGCGGAAAGGAAGATGACCGGCGTTTCGATTCCCGCTGCGCGCAGGGCATTGAGCACTGCCAGACCGTCCAATCCCGGCAGCATCCTGTCGAGGATGATCGTCTGATAGGTTCCGTCGCTCGCCTGGAAAAAGCCGTCCCTGCCGTCCGTGGCATGATCGACGGTAAACCCCGCCTCGTTCAAGCCCTTGCATATGTAGGCTGCCGTGGCCTCATCGTCTTCGACGAGCAGAATCTTATGGCTCATTATGCCGATCGGTCTTGTGTTGGAGGATCAGCGTACGACGAATGTGATCGCGCACCAAGTCGAGATGCAGTCGTGGCCCTTTGGCATTCGCGACATCGCGGCGGGCATCGCTGACGGACTTCACGGATTTGTCGTCGACGGCGACCAGGCGGTCGCCCGCCGCCATCCCCAAGGCCTGCGCCTCGCTATCCGTCCGCACGCTAGTGACAACAAGCCCGCCGGATCGGGGCGTTGCCCTGGCGATGGTGAAGCCGGGCAGGGCATCGCGATGCGCGGGACGGATGATCCCATGGACGGCGAGCTTCTGTGCGCCGAAGAACAGGCCCAAGGTGACGGCTGCAAGCGAGAGCATGACACCTGCCATGCACAGGCGACGCAGGGAAGCTCGCACAGTCCGGCTCATGGCGATCGGGGAGGCGATGATGGCCGGTGAGGGTGGCGGTTGATGGGCAGTCTGACGGACATGAAAGAAAGATGCGACTGTGATGGGCGGGTGTCACGTTACGCTTTCGTCATGTCAGGTGCTCCCCGCCTCGTCCGTTTCCTGCAGGTTTGCGAGGCGGGGGCGTCACGATGGTTACGAAACTGTAATCAAAGATCCATGGGCAGGCCAAGCCGGCTGTCCTACCAGTGCAGGATCAAGTCTAGGACGCCATGAATGGCGTCGGAGGAAGCGCGCTGTCATGAAGAAGCTGCTTATCGCACTGGCGGTAGTGCTGGCCGCGGGTGCCGGATTTCTGGGCTACATCGGGTATTTTGGCGGCGAGACTTTCGTGCCGGTCGCTGCAAAACCGCAGGCCGGGAACCCCGCAGCGGGGCTGGCTGCGGTCGTCCTGTCCGGTGACATGGGCTTCAGGATGGGAATGGGGCCTAAGATCGCCGCGCGCTTGGCCGCGGACGGCATCCCTGTCATCGGCGTCAATTCGCTCGTCTATTTCCGCCATCGGCGTTCACCGCTGGAAGTTCGCAATCTGGTTGCGGCCGCCATCGAAAAGGCGCTGGAGTTCGGCCATGCAGACCGTGTGGTCCTCGTCGGTCAATCCTTTGGATCGGATATGATCCCGGTTGCGCTATCCGCCATGCCCGGCCCGGTGCGCGCGAAGATCGCCAAGGTCATCATGGTCGTGCCTACCGACACGCTGTTCCTGCGCGCATCGCCGTCCGAGATGTTCAACTGGTCAAATCCCGATGCTGACGCCATCCCCGGCGCGCGCAGGCTTACCTGGATTCCGGTCGTCTGCGTTTCGGGCGCCAGGGAAACCACGAGCCTGTGCCCGTACATGGACCAGCCCAATGTCGTGCATGTGAAACTGCCGGGCGGTCACTATCTGAACGGCGATGTCGATGCCCTGCATCGGGTGATATCGGATGCAATCAGCTCGGCTCGCGTAGCTTCGGTGAAGGCACGAGGTTAATGCGCCTCTATCGCATGCGATCGGCTCAAGCCTGGCTGCGAAGCGATGCCGGGAGGGAGAACATAGGGTTGCCGAAAAGAATGATGCTGCCTCTGCTCGCAAGCCTCGCATTTCTGGCAGTGGGTCTGTTTAGCCAGCCGAATGCCGCTTTCGCGCAAGTGCCCCCTTCACTGCACGGCGTCTGGGTTAATCCCAGTGGCACCGTGAAAGTGGAAACGGGCACCTGTGCCGACCGGCTCTGCGGTTGGGTGGTCTGGGCCTCGCCCGATGCCATCGATGACGCGCGCGAGGGTGGAACCGAGCACTTGCTGGGAACACGGGTGCTCAGCGAATACGACCGTGTTGCGCCGGGCACATGGCAGGGTAACGTCTTCGTTCCCGATCACGGCGCGACCTTCTTCTCGAACATTCGCGAGATCGACGGGGATTCCATCCGGATCAGCGGTTGCCTGCTTCACGGGCTGCTGTGCAAGAGCCAGGTCTGGCGCCGCGCTTGAGGACAGCGCAGATAACCTTGCGTCGATACGGCATGGCACTGTCCCGCTGGCACAAGCCCTTGGGCGCCGTCCTGACCCTGATACTGGGTTGCCTGGGACTGTTCGCCTTGCACAAGCTGCTGGGTGAGATCAGTTTTCGCGAGGCCAGGGCCGCATTCCATGGCATTCCGGCCTGGCGCCTCGGTACGGCCATCGGCCTGACTGCCCTGAGCTATCTTTTCCTGACGCTCTACGATGTCACTGCGCTGCGGATCGTGGGGCGGCGCGTTCCTTACCGGACGGCGGGACTTGCCTCCTTCACCAGTTATGCGCTCAGCCACAATCTCGGGCTGGGTCTGCTCACCGGCGGGACCGCGCGGTACCGCATTTATTCTTCCGGCGGGGTGGGCGGCGCCGATGTCGCGCGGATCATCGGGCTTGCCGGGATGACGTTCTGGCTGGGGCTCGTCGTGATGACGGGTCTGGCCCTTGCGGCGAACCCCGATGCCCCTGAACTGGGAGGGCTACCGCTTCCGGGCTTCCTCGTGCGCGGGCTTGGTTTTGCGGTCCTTGCAGCCGTTGCGGCGGCGCTTTTTGCCGTAAGGCATTCGGGCCGGGTCATCAGTGTGGCCGGATGGACCATGCCGATGCCTTCGGCGCGTCAGGCGCTTGGCCAGATCGTCGTTGCCTGCTGCGACATGGCCGCCGCGAGCGCCGCGCTTTTCGTGCTGGTGCCGGGCATTGGGCTATCTCTCTTTCCGGTCCTGTTCCTGGCCTATGTGCTGGCCGTCGTCATCGCGCTTATCAGCCATGTTCCGGGGGGCATCGGCGTTTTCGAAGCGGTGATCCTTGCCCTCTTGCCCCAGGTCGAAAGGCCCGAACTGCTTGGCGCCTTGATAGCCTACCGCGTCATTTATTACCTGCTGCCCCTTGTCCTTGCTGCTGCGGTTCTGGCCATTCAGGAGCACCGCCAGTGGCGCGGGTCCGTCGGATCGATCCTGGGGCATTCGCAGGTCGTGGCGACCAGCCTTTCGCCGATCCTCCTGTCGATGCTCACTTTCGGCGGCGGCGCCATGCTGCTTGTGTCGGGGGCGTTGCCGGGGCTGCACGATCGCCTCCAGATCCTGCGCCGGGTACTTCCCCTGCCATTCACCGAGGCATCGCACATCGCCGCCAGTCTCTCGGGCACCGCATTGTTGCTGTTGGCGCCGGGGCTATATCAAAGACAGGACGGCGCCTTTCACCTGGCCAGGATAATTCTTCTCGCCGGCGCCGCTTTCAGTCTTCTGAAGGGCCTGGACTACGAGGAGGCGACAGTCTTGCTGGTGATTGCCGGGCTGCTGCAGTGGACCCGGGCCGCGTTCTATCGGCGCAGTTCGCTGACCAGCGCCAGCCTCTCACGCGACTGGCTCGTCGCCGTTGCTCTCGCCCTCGGCCTTTCGTTCTGGATCGGGCTATTTGCCTACAAGCATGTCGCTTATCAAAGCGAACTGTGGTGGGATTTTGCATGGAGAGGTAATGCGCCGCGTTTCCTTCGCGCCAGTTTTGCGTCTTCGGTCCTGCTGACGGCCGCTGCGCTGCACTGGCTGTTCAGAACCCGCGAGGTCGTGGACGAGGCTTCCTTGCGCGCCTTGCCTGAAGCGACCGAACCCATGGCGCTGTCGGACCGCACATACGCGGCGCTCGCTTATTGCGGTGACAAGCGGTTTCTCGTCTCGTCCGAGGGCGATGCATTCGTCATGTACCAGGTGCAGGGACAAAGCTGGATCGTGATGGGCGACCCGGTCGGTAACCGGGATAGTTGGTCCGACCTGCTCTGGCGCCTGCGGGACCTGTGCGACCGGTCCCAGGGGCGCCTGCTGCTCTATCAGTTGAGCGACCGGGCCTTGCCTCTCGCCATCGATCTGGGCCTGCAACTGATCAAGTACGGCGAAGACGCGAGGGTCGACCTCGACCGTTTCAGCCTCGATGTATCCGAGGCCAGGAGCCTGCGTTACTCCGAACGCAGGGCAAGGCGCGAAGGCGCGATTTTCGAAATCGTTCCCGCAGCGCAAGTCCCGTCGATCCTGGGGGATCTGGAAATCGTCTCGAAAGCGTGGCTGCGCGCCAAGGGCCAAGCCGAAAAGGCGTTCAGCATCGGGGCCTTTGACCGGCAATACATGTCCAAATTCGATTGCGCCGTCGTGCGGCAGGAAGGGCGCATCGTGGCCTTCGCCAATATCTGGAAGACAGACGACCGCGGGGAACTCTCCGTCGATCTGATGCGTCATGCAGATGAGATGCCCTATGGGACCATGGACTTCCTGTTCATCCACCTCATGCTGTGGGGCCGTCAAAACGGTTATCGCTGGTTCAACCTCGGCCTTGCACCCTTGTCGGGGATAGAGGCGGGGCGGCTGGCGCCCGTATGGGCACGGTTGGGCCATCTCCTTTATAAGCATGGCGAGGCCCAATACGGATTTGAAGGTTTGCGCGCTTACAAGGAAAAGTTCCTGCCGTGCTGGGATTCAAGCTATATCGCGGGGCCTCCCGGTATCGGTCTGGTCCGCGCCTTGTTCGATCTGCAAAAGCTCGTGGGAGGCGGGCGTGACAGTGCTGCCCGCAAGGCTAGGCTGTCGCTTGTGGCCTGAGCTCCGAATGAGCCAGCAATGGCCACGCCAAGGGCAGCTGATCGTCTGGCGGAACGGCCGAACTCCGGTATTCCGGCCAGACACCGGTCGGACCGGCCCCGCGGGCGCCTGCGACTGGACGCAACGGATAGTGAAACGTTTATAAGCGGGAAACAGCCGATCGAGGAGCCGATTTGCAGGGCATTCGGTGTCGCCGAGCTGAGATTTCCATGGTTTGGCCGCTAACCCAGTTTCTCCCGAGTCATGGCCTTGGGCTATAGGCCTCGCAATTCTTCGTAGACAACTGCTCTCTTCCACCTGCTATCGGTTGCCATCCTTATAGCAAAACCACTGAGGGGCAGGGTCGCAGATGATTCGTGGATGGTTCAGGATTGCGCTGTGGAAGCGCGTCCTTGCAGCATTGGTATTGGGCATAGCTGCGGGCGTGCTGCTGGGTGAGCAGGCGCAGTCGATCAAATGGATCGGCGATCTGTTCATTCGCGCTATCAAGATGCTGGTCGTCCCGCTCATCTTCTTCTCGCTGGTATCGGGAATCACCGCGGTCGGCGATGTCGGTCGGCTCGGTAAAGTGGGTGGTCGTGCCCTGGCCCTGTTCATGCTGACGGCTTTCATAGCCGTGTCACTCGGCATGGGACTGGCAGCGCTTGTCCAGCCGGGAGCAGGGCTCACCATCACATTACCGACCGGGAGCGCGGTGCCGCCTCCTCCGGACCAATCGTTGGTCGCGATGATCATCGGCCTGGTCCCGGAAAACCCGATCATGGCGATGGCGCAGGGCGCGATCTTGCCGGTCATTATCTTCGCCGTCCTTTTCGGCGTAGCGATTTTGGCGTCGGGTGAGGAAGGCGCACCGCTGGCACGCGCGATGAACGCGGGTTCGACGGTGATGCAGAACATGACGATCTACGTGATGGAACTGACGCCTTTTGGCGTCTTCGCGCTGATCGCCTGGGTGGCCGGGACTTTCGGTTTCGACGCGCTTATTCCGTTGAGCAAGCTGGTTGCGCTCAACTATGTTGGCTGCGCCATCATCCTGGGCATCGTCTACCCGCTGATCCTGCGGCTTATTGCGCGCCTGCCGATCATCGATTTCTATCGCGGCGTGGTCGATGCGCAGGCGGTGGCCTTCTCCACCGCCTCCTCCAATGCGGCGCTACCGGTGACCCTGCGCTGCGTCGAGCGAAACCTGGGCGTGTCCAACTCGATTGCCAGCTTCACGGTGGCCCTTGGCGCCACGATCAACATGAATGGCACGGCCATGTACCTGGGTGTCATCGCGCTGTTCGGTGCGCAGGCCTATGGCATCGAACTGAACTGGTTTTCCTACGTTCTCATCGCCCTGACATCCACCCTGGGCGCAATTGGCGCTGCGGGCGTTCCGGGTTCGGGGTTGGTGATGATGAGCCTCGTCCTGTCCTCGATCGGGGTGCCGCTGGAAACCATCGCCTTCGTCGCCGGGATCAACCACCTGCTCGACATGGCCCGCACGATGACCAATGTCACCGGTGACGCGACGGTCGCGGTGGCCGTGGGCCGGATGGCAGGCGAGATCGACGTCGAGGAATATATTTCGGCTGACGACGTTTGAGCCTCGCGGCCTGTCAGGGCCGACAAGCTGCATGAGAAAAGGGGCGCCGCGCGTATAGCGCTGCGCCCCTTTTCCGCTTCTGCCCGGCTGGGGGGAATGTGGGGTCAGGCCAGGCAGGCTACCGCCTCGATCTCGACGTCCCCGGCAACGAGGCCGGAGATCACCGTCGAGCGGGCAGGATAGGGCTGTGCGAAAACTTCGCGATAGACTTCGTTGAAACCAGCCATGTGAGCCGCGTCGGTGAGCCAGGCGGTTACTTTGGTCACTTGGTCGAGACGCGCGCCGGCTTCGGAAAGAACCGCCTCGAGGTTGGCCAGAGCCTGGCGCGTCTGCACGCGGATGTCTCCGGGAACAATGGCGCCGTCCGCACCGCGCGGAAGCTGCCCGGAGGTGAAGACGAGATCCCCGGCGCGGCGGAAACGACTGAGCGGGGGAGAGGACTTGGTGGTCATGATTTGGGCCTTTCGCGCCTATACGGTTTCGAAGTGAGGGGTCCTGGCCCGGGCGGCATTGACCAGCGCGGCGACCCGCTCGGCCGAACCCGCAGCGAAAGTCCACCCCAGCATGCCGTGCCCGATATTGAGGAAAAGACCCGGCGCGGCCTGCCGGATGATCGGGCGGGAGTCAGGCGTCATCGGACGCAGGCCCGCCCAACCCTCGCCGATCGCTTCGTAGTCGGCGGCCAGCGGCATGGACTGCCTTGCGCCTTCCACCAGCGCGCTCAACCGTGCCGGTTCCACGCGCAGATCGCGGTTGTCGAGTTCAGCGAGCCCGGCAATGCGCATCGAGGAACCCAGGCGACAGAAGACGATCTTGCGTCCGGTGTCGGTGAGGCTGACCGAAGGAGCATTGCTTCCCGGCGGTACGGTAAAGCTGTAGCCCTTCATCGGCCGTATCGGGGCACGAATGCCCAGCCTGCCGAGAAAACGCGGTGCATCGGCGCCGAGGCAGACCACGGCGCTGCGGCCTGCCAGGCTGCGCCCCTGGTTATCGTGGACCAGCATCCGATCGCCGCACCGCTCCAGCTTCGCTATCGAGAAATTGAAATGGTCGCGGACGGCATATTGCTTGCGCAAAACTTCGAGCAGGCCAAGGCAGAAGCGATGGGGGTCGCCCACCTCTTCCGAAGGTGTCCAAAGCGCACCGTCGAAGCCTTGCGTATCGATAAGCGCCGGTTCGACATCGATGGCCTCTTGTCGCGTCAGGATGAACTGCTCGGCGCCAGCGACCTGCTTCATGACAGCGACGCGTTTTGCCCTCTCCAGAGCTTCGGCATCGCGAAAGATATGCAGTTTGCCCGTCGTGGCGTGGGCAAAATCGAAGGCATGTCGCGCTTGCAAATCCGCCATCGCGGCCCGGGATTCCAGGCCGAGTTGCAGCGCGGCCAGAGTGTTGGCCGAAAAACGGGCATCGCTGCAATTGCGCAGGAAAGAGAGGCCCCAACGCAGAAAGGCGGGATCGGCCGAAAGCCTGACTCGAAAGGCGGGGTCCAGACCTGCGATCATGGCGGGGATCTTGCGCAGCAGCGAAGGCTGTGCCAGCGCGTCGGTATAGGCGTAACTGAGCTGCGCCCCGTTCGCGAACGAAGTGCCCTGCGCAGGGCCAGAAGCCGCATCGACCAGAGCGACCGAAAGGCCTCGGCGCGCCAGCGCATAGGCGGTACACATGCCGACTACACCCGCGCCGAGGACAAGTGCATCGACCTCCGGGGCACCTGACCCCGGAGGCAACGGTCGCGCCTCGCCCTTCGCTGGTTGCGAATGTTTCATCGTATTCCTCTTGTACTACGGTTTGCGTCCGCCCGAACCTTCAAGGCGCCTGGAAACGAGTCAGGCAGGCGGGCGGCGTGTGCCTGAATTCAGGAGGGGCAGGTGCCCGGCGGCGGCCGATGACGGATTGCCTGCCCCGGAGCGAGGCCCGTCAACTTGCCATCGAGGATCGCCGCCTGCCCGTTCACGAACAGATCGCGCACGCCTTCTGAAAGTTCGCGCGGCGCGGTGTATGTCGCCACCGGGCGATAGCCTTCCGGATCGAACACCACCACGTCGGCCTTGTAGCCCGGCTTCAGGTGCCCCCTGTCAGCAAGGCCGAACATGTCCGCGGTGCGCCCGGTACTGCTGTTGATGAAGGTGGCGAGGTCGATCACCTTGTCCTGCTTAACATACTTGGCGTACTTGCGGGGAAAGTTCGCATACATGCGCGGATGGCCTTCCGATCCGTCCGAACTGGTGACCACCCAGGGGCGGCGCATGAAGGCGGCAATGTCCTTCTCGGCCATGTTGAACGATACGAGTTTGCCGCTGCGATCACCGTTGCGGATGATGCGCAAGGCGGCCGCGATGGGGTCGACTTTCCACCTCGCGGCGATCTCGTCGAGCCGCATCGAGGTCCATTCGTGGCCGGGATCGGTCAGAAGCAGCGCATGGGGTCCGCCACGCCGCCGCATGTTTTCCGTCATCGCCGCTTCGATCTTCCCGCGCGTGGCCGGATCGTCAATGCGCCCGAGCAGCGCGGATCGCCCTCCATCCTGCGCCCAGCCGGGGAGCAGTGCAGCCTGGAGGCTGGTGCCCGAGGCGTCCCAGGGGTACTGGTCCGCAGTGACGTCCTGGCCTGCGGCGCGAGCCTTTTCGATCTGCTCGATGATCTCGCCGGACTTGCCCTGAACGTCGACGCCCAGAACCTTGATATGTGCAAAATGGACCGGAAGTCCGGCTTCGCGGCCGATGGTGAGCGCTTCGTTCACCGATGCAGCGACGCCAATCGTGTAAGTCGCTTCGTCGCGCTGGTGAGTGTCGTAGACGCCGCCGCGCCGCGCTGCCTCGCGGGCAAGAGCCGTGACCTCCGCGGTCCTGGCGAAGCTTTGCGGCGCGTAAAACAGGCCGGTGGAGAGCCCCAATGCGCCTTCGCACATGCCTTGTGCGACCAGATCCTTCATCGCCTGCAATTCCGCCTCGTTCGGCGAGCGCGCAGCGTTACCCAGGACAGCGCGGCGGACCGGCCCGAAGCCGACATAAGTCGCGACGTTCGTGGCGAAAGTGCGGGCCTCCATGTCATCCAGAAATGCCGCGACCTCGGGCGTTCCTCCGCCGTCCACCCCAGAGAAGATCGTCGTCACACCCTGCATCAGCCAAGGCAGGTTCAGCCGCCCCTCGCCATCCTCGCTGTCAAGGAAGCGTTGGGCGTGGGTATGCGGATCGATGAAGCCCGGGGCGACGATCATTCCCTTGGCATCCACAATCCGTGCGCCTGCGGCAGGTTTGCGGCTGGGGCCTACGTAGACGATCTGCTCGCGCGCGATGACGACGTCGCCGACGATCGGGGTCTCGGAAGTACCATCGTAGATCGTCCCGCCCCGGATGACGGTCGTTTCTTCAGGGGCGTCATGCGACAGGGCAGGGGCAGGAACGCCCGCTGCCGCGAGTATCGCCAGCGCGCAAAGAGTTGACTTGTTCGCGATCATGGGACTTCCAATCCGGTGCGGCGGGTAAGGGGGATCCGGCCCGACTGGCCGCGGCTTACGCTGATTTTGTCAGGACTTGTGCCGGGCCACAGGCTCATGGCTCCTGCATGGAATGCGCCATCTTCGCCGGGCTCGAAGCGGACCGTGCGGGGCGCCGCAACTAGTGGAGACGTAATCCGGGCGAGCAGAGCAGAGCCCTCTCTTACGAGCGTGTAATCGCTATCAAGCTCTTTGGAATGGAAACGACCCGAGGGATAGGTCCTGGGGTAGCCGGGCGGACTGGTTCCGGCCGCAGCCATGACCTCATCCAGCTTCTCGGCGGCCTTCCAGTCGCCCCGGTTGCACAGGACCGCGAAGGCCGCGTGCCGCTCGGGCAGGCGCACGTAGGCGTGCTTGAACGCTTCGGCCGATCCCCCGTGGCGCACGATGCTTTCCCCGCCGAGCCGGCCCATATGCAGGCCGCCGCCATAGGCGAGGCCCTTGCCGTCGTCGATCGGCGTGCCATCGGCGAGCCTGCCCGGTGTCAGCATGATCTTCGCGACCGCCTCGGTCCAGACCCGGTGGCGGTGTTCGATATCCCGTTCGTAGCGGGCGAGGTCTTCCAGCGACAGCATCAGTCCGCCCGATCCGCTGAAACGCGGGAAAGTGTCGCGCGCGGCGAAGGCGTCGCCTTCAGGCACATAGCCATGGGCGAAAGTGCCGGGCCGGGGACTGCCGTCGTCAAGGAAATAGGCGTGCTTCATGCCCATCGGATCGAACAGCACCTGGCGGGCATATTGCGCGAAGGGCTGACCAGAAACGCGCGCGACGATTTCCGCGAGCAGCAGGTAGCCGCCGTTTGAGTAGCTGTACTGCGTTCCCGGGACAAAGGCCGTATCTGTCTGCCTGAATAGCAGGTCCAACGTCTGCTCCTTCGAGGCTCGGCCGACATCGGCCATTCCGGCCAGGCGCAGCAGTCCCAGGGAATCGCGGATGCCTGAAGTGTGGTGCATGAGCATCTCTACCGTCACTGGCCGCGCATACGCGGGCAATTCTGGAAGGTAGCTACGTACGTTGTCTTCGAGGCCAAGCTTGCCTTGCGCGATCAACGTTGCCGCCGCGAGTGCGGTAAACTGCTTGGAAAGCGAAGCGCCGTAGAACAGCGTTGTGGTGTCGAGTGGACGCTGCGAAGCCAGATCGGCAAATCCCGATGCGGCAGATTGGCGCAGATTGCCGTTCTGAAAGACACCTGCCACGCAGCCGGGGGCGACACTGTGATCGGGATCGACAAGGGTAGCGCGTATCGCGGCTTCGCGCGATTGCGCGCAGGCCATGCCTGGCATGGATGCCAGCATCAGCGCAAGTCCGCCTGCAAGCAGATGGCTTGGGGAGCGACAGATTCTGGCAAGGGCACTCAAGCTGCGATCTCTTCCGCTGGTTTGTGCGACTGGGCATGGCGACCACGGGAAGATGGATCTGCCGGGCTGCCGCGAAGGAAGATCAGGTTTGTGGCCGATGCGCAGGCAAGACAATGAGCAGTTCTTTGCGAGGGCATAACCTTAGTCTATGAGGGTCGGCCTGCCAGGGTCGCTTCATGGTGACCTGCCGCGTCCTCGATGACTTCCCGAACCGTCTCTATGAAACGGTCGATCAGTTCACCTGCCGCTGCGCTTTCCAGGGCGACCGCGCCGATCGGCGCAGATACGTCGGGGGCGAGGCGGTAGCAGGACAGGTCGGGCGCGGCCATGGCCGCCGCGGTGAAGGCATCGGCAACCGTCACGCCCACACCCTGGCGCACCAGGGCGAGCGCGGTGTAATAGGTGTGCGAGGTCACAATCTCGCGCGGGGCGATGCCAAGCCGCGTCAGTTCATTGACGAACACGTCCGCAAGTGGGCCGCTGTCCCTCAGGCCTACGAAATCCAGTCCGTCGAGCACCTCGATCGGGACGGCACGGCTTTCGTCTCCAAAGGCTGCGCGCGGTGAAACCAGCACGAGGCCCGCGCTTCCCAGCGCCGTCTGGCGCATGTGGACCTGCCGGGAAATACGATAGCCGATGGCAACGTCGCATTCGCGTTCGTAAAGGAACCTCTCCACTTCGCGGCTGTGCAGGGTCGTGATCTCGAATGTCACGTCAGGATTGCGCTCGCGAAAAAGGGCGATCGCGCGCGGGGCGATGGCAAGACCGATCGAGGGAAGCACGGCAACCCGCAAATGACCGCCCTTGCGATTGCCGATGTTCTTGGCCGTGCGCGTCAGGCGGCCGAGTCGGGTGTAGACTTCCGAAACCTCGGCGAACAGTTCGTGTGCCGGTTCGGTGGCAATCAATCGACCCTTGGTGCGCTGGAACAGTTCATATCCGAGCTGGTCCTCGGCATGGCGAAGAACCTTGCTGACCGAAGGTTGCGAGACATTGAGCGCGCGCGCCGCCTCGCTGATCGATCCGTGCTCGTAAACGGCGTGGAATACCTCGATGTGTCGTAAGCGCATGTCCCGCTCCGATTTTATGTGACCGCCTTGATCATAGCCCAAGGTTATGTCCTGCGGAACTACCGGAATTGGACGCACGGAAACGAATCCCGGATCAACATTGCAGATTTGTTTCAGGCCCCGATCCCGGCGGTCTGGCGAAAACCACCATCAGGGGGACATCGACAATGACGGCGTGCACGCGATTGAATTACCTCAAGGCCTCTTTCCTGCTCACAACCTGCTTTGCAGGCGTACCGGCCACGCAAGCGCAGACTGTCGCCCCGGACGAGCAGCCGGTCAGCGAGATTGTCGTGGTTGGCTCGCAGATCAAGAATTCGAAGGTCGCGGGCGAATTGCCGGTCTCCGTGGTCAGCAGCGAGGACATCGGCGCGATCGCACCGACTTCGGCCTCCGACCTGCTTCAGGCGCTTCCCGCCAACGGGACAATGGATTTCAACGGCACCGACACCGTGGGGAACGGTGTCCATTCCGCGCGCGGCGACGTCGCTTCGGTCAACCTGCGCAGCATTGGTTCGGGCAATACCCTGGTCCTGCTCAACGGCCGCCGGCTCGTGCAGCACCCGGGTACCCAGACCGAGGATTCGGTTCCCGTCTCCACCGTCAACATGAACGCGCTGCCGATCAGCGGGATCGAGCGGATGGAAGTCCTGCATGACGGCGCCTCGGCGATCTACGGCTCCGATGCCGTGGCCGGCGTGATCAACACCGTGCTGGACGACAAGTTCGAAGGCCTGCGCGCGACAGGCGAGATGGGCTTTGCCGAGAACACCGACAAGATGAAGTTCAGCGGTGATCTGCAGGGAGGCTGGACGTTCAACGAGGGCCGCACGCACGTTTCGCTCTCGCTGAGCTACTACCAGTCGTCGAAAGTCTGGGCGCGGGAACTCGACTATTCGGGCGCCAGCGACCGGCGTCCCTTCGTCGAGGACACCGACTTCGCGGGCGATACCAGCTTCGACAACCGTTCGAGCAGTACGCCGTGGGGCCAGTTCACTGCCTCGCAGGCGATCTCCGGTCTCACCAGTTCGGGCGGCGTCTTCCACATCCAGCCGGACATGGTATCGGGCTGCCGCACCGGCCTTGGCAGTGGCCTGTGCATCGATGACGGCAGTCTCGATCGCGACTTGCGCTACAATATCAACCAGTCCCGCACGATGTCTCCCAGCATCAAGCGCGGCAACGCCTTTGCCTTCATCACTCATGATTTCGGCGATTTCGAATTCTATTCGGAACTTGGCTATTACCGCGCGCGGACAGAGGAATATCGCGGGGAATCCTCGATCCTCAGTTCGGCCCAGTTCACCATTTCCAAGGATGCCTATTGGAACCCGCTCGGCGCGCTGGGCAATCCCAACCGGATCAGCGGCTTTGCCATTCCCGACGAAGGCCTGGATCTCACGCTTACCAATTACCGCGTCGTTGATGCGGGCTTGCGACACATTCAGGTCGACAACGAATCCTATCGCCTGCTGGGCGGGTTCCGCGGCTCGCTGGGCAATTGGGACTGGGATACCGCAGCGCTCTATTCCGAAGCCACGACGAAGGACATCACCTTCGACCGCGTCAGCAACACGCTATTCAGCGAGGCCCTGAACCGCACCGACTCCAGCGCCTACAATCCCTTCAACGGCGGCAGCCTGGCCGATCCCAACTGGGGCGATGCCACGGCCAACCCGCAGGCGACGATCGACAGCTTTCTGGTCGACGTGGCACGGTTCGGCAAGACGACGCTCGCCCTGGCGGATTTCAAGGTGTCGAACGGCAGCCTCCTCTCGCTGCCCGCGGGCGATGTCGGTATTGCGCTGGGCGGTGAATGGCGCCGGACCAGCTATCGTGAGGACTACGACGACCGGCTTGACGGGACGACCAACTACATCGATGCTGTGACCGGCGACCTGGTCAATGCCTCGGACATCATGGGATCGAGTGTTGCGTCCGATTCCCGCGGTTCGCGCAATGTCTTCTCGGCCTTCTCCGAACTCGCCGTTCCATTGGTCAGCCGTGACATGGAAGTGCCGCTGGTGCGCGCGCTCAACCTGCAGCTGGCTGGACGTTTCGAACACTATTCCGACGTCGGCAGTGTTTTCCGGCCCAAGTTCGCAGCGTCCTGGTATCCGGTGGACCAGCTCCAGCTTCGCGTTTCCTATGCCGAAGGTTTCCGCGCGCCGAACCTCGAGCAACTCAACACGGAAGTGACCACTCGCGTCAGCACGGTCATCGACTACTATCGCTGCCAGGCAAGCGTGAACAAGGGCGACGTCGCCAGCCTCGGTGCCTGCTCGGGCAATGACCGCGTCGAGGAACGCCGCTTCGGCAACAGGCAACTCAAGCCTGAGAAGAACGCGAGCTATTCTGTCGGTGCGGTCTTCACGCCCACGCGAGAGCTGACCTTCACCGTGGATTACTGGCACATCAAGCAGCGCAATCTGGTCGGCATTTTCGGTGCAGAGAACATCGCTGCGCTCGACTATGTCTCGCGGCTCCAGGGCGGATCGGGCGTGAGCGGCGTGCTGCGCGCCGATCCGACGGCGGACGATATTGCCTTCTACCAGGGAAGCGGTCTCGATCCGATCGGCGAGATGGTGCAGATCGACGACATCTTCACCAATCTCGACACGCGGACCAGCGCCGGGATCGATTTCGGCCTGTACTACCAGCCGCCGGAAACCCCGCTGGGCAGCTTCAACTTCAAGTTCAACGCCTCTTATCTCGAAAAGGCCTACCAGGGTCTGTCTGATCAGGCAGCGCTCATCCGCTCGACCCTTGGCGATGCCGTTCCACTCGAAGCGGTCGGCGATCTGATCGAGAAGGACGGGCGTCCCAAGTGGCAGGCATCGGGAACGATCACCTGGAAAAGCGGTGGCTGGGGCGCGGGTCTTTTCGGCCGTTATGTGAGTTCCTACTACGACACAGGCGTCGTGCAGGATGATACCGGTGAATACTGGAAGGTGGACGACTGGTTCACGATGAACCTCTACCTCCAGCATACCTTCTTGGATGGCCCGATGGAGGGAACCCGCGTCCGCTTCGGCGTCCGCAACCTGCTCGATTCCAAGCCGCCCTTCCTCGATGCGACTTATGGCTACGATGCAAGTCTGGCGAGCGCGGAAGGCCGGTTCTTCTACACTTCGGTGCAGACTCGCTTCTGATCGCACTAGGTCAGTACCGAAAGACACGACGATCCCGTCCTTATGGGCGGGATCGTTTCATCTTGACCCTGCCAAAAGCCTTCTGCGCAGGCGAGCGACGGTATTGGCAAGCGACGTGAAAACCCACGGTTACGGCCCGGAGGCGCCAACGATCCGGGCCATCGCGCAATGTTTGGCGCCGCCGCGCGTGTTGAAGCCTGATGGCGCAGCGACCTTCTTGCCACGCATTCCGGGCGGGTCGAAGTAGGTGGGCAATCACTGCGGAATCACTTCGGGTCCGGCTTAGCCGGAAATTGTGTAGCCGCCATCGACGGCAAGGGTCTGGCCGGTGATCCAGCTGGCCGCCGGGCTGGCGAGGAAGGCGATGGCCTGCGCGATGTCGCCGGCTTCTCCCAGTCGGCCCAGCGGGGTGCGGGCGAGTGTGGGGGCAGTCCATGCCTCCTGCGCGAATGTGTCGGCGGTCATGCGGCTGCGGGTCAGGCCGGCAGCCACCGCGTTGGCGCGCACGCCGCGCGGCCCCCAGTGCGCCGCCATCGTGCGCGTCAAGCCGACAAGACCGGTCTTGGCCGCGCCATAGCCGGGCACCACCGGTATGCCGAAGAAGCTGCTCATCGAGGCGATGGCGATTACCGATCCGCCGCCGGGGATCACGCTTTGTGCGAGAAGATCCACTGTACGCTGCGCCATGCGGAACGCGCCGTTGAGCAGCATGGCCACGGCGCGGTTGAATACATCGGGTTCCCATTCGTCCAGCCCTAGCGAGGGCAGGGCGATGCCGGCATTGTTGACAAGCACGTCGAGCCGGGGGAGCGATGCGGCCACCGCGTCGATGTTCGTCTTGTCCTCGATGTCGAGTTGCAGATAGCGGTAGCCGGATAGGTCGGTGTCGTAGTCGCCGGGGCCGCCGCGCGTTCCGGTGATCGTCACTTCCGCCCCGGCATCGCGCAGCAGTGCGGCGCAGGCGGCGCCGATGCCACTGGTGCCCCCGGTGATGAGTACGTGCGCGCCGGAGAAGTCGTGTCGCGGTCCCATCAGATTGCCTCCACGTCGATCCAGCGGCGCTCCGCGTCCGAACGTTGCGCAGCATCGAGAATGGCCTGGTTGGCGGCGGCATCGCGGAAATCGCCCGCAGGATCGGGCAGCGGCGGATCGCGCCCCTCGAGCCGTGCCTTCACTTGCGCGAACAGCTTGGCATAAGGCGCGACGTCGAAACCCTGACTGTGCCAGCGGTCCATTTCGGTCTGCACCAGTTCGTCGATGGGGAACGGTTCGGGCGGGGCATTGACGAGTTCGTCGGGCATCGACACCTGGCGTGCACCTTGCGCATCCTGGAGCCAGACCTGCTCAGGTTCGCCAAACGCGGCGCCCGACTGGATCCACGCGGTGCCGGCGGTGCCGGCAACCTTGGTGGACATGACGAAGGGGCCGGGAAAGGCCAGTGCCGCCTCGATCAGACCCATGCAGCCCGAAGCAGTTTGAAACTGGATCGTGTAGTAATCGTCCGAGGTCTGAGTGGGGCGGCCGGGAGAGAGCTTGCGCAGCACCGCGCTGACGCGCGCGATCTCGCCTACCGTTCCGCGTGCCTGGTCGATCATGTGCGTGCCGAACGCGCCCAAGAAGCCGCCACCCTGGGTGGCATCGAGCCACCACTCGGCCAGGGGCTCGTCAGGATCGCCGCCGGGCTGCTGATAGATGCGATGGAACATCAGCGGCTGCCCGATGGTGCCCGATTGTACCACGCGGCGCAGCAGGGCCTGCGCGCTATCGAAGCGGAATTCCGCGCCGAGCGCGTGGATCACGCCCGCCTGTTCGGCAGCGGCGAGCATCTCGCGCGCCTGCGCCAGATCCCGCGCGAAAGGCTTTTCGCAGACGACCGCACGGCCCGCGGCGATGGCCTGCATCACCGGTGTGAAGTGCGCCAGGGGCGGCGTGGCGACAGTGACGAGGCGGATTGCCGGGTCATCGGCCAGCACGCGACGCAGGTCGTTGGCGGCCAGCGGAATGTCCAGCGGCGCGGCGCGGGTGCGGGTCTTTTCAAGATCGCGGCCAATGATAGCGCGCACTTCGAGCCCCGCGTCTCGCAAGGCGCGTACGTGGGTGAACAAGCCAAATCCCGTGCCGACGACGGCGGCGCCGAACTTGTCAGTGGTCATGCAATTCCTCTTGCCTTGGCGAGAACGCTGCGCGCGGCATTGGCCCAGTCGCGCGCCACTTGCGCGCAAGACTGGTTGTTCTGGCGGATGTTGAAAACTTCCACGCCCATCGGCGCTGAGGAGCCGATGGCATCTAGCGTGCGGACCAGTCCGGCGAGGTCCAGAGCGCCTTCGCCCGGAAGCAGGCGTGCAGTCATCAGTTCGGTCCACAAGTCGCCCTGCGGCAACACGGGGGCATCGCACAACTGCACGGTGTGGATTCGATCGCTGGGGATCTTGGCCAGCTGGTCAAGTGTCGAGCCGCTGCGGAAGAAGTGCCATGCATCGATGGTCAGGCCGCCGTTGGCGCGGCCCGCCGCCTCGACTATGGCCCATGCTTCCGACAGAGTGCGGATGCCGCCCACGGGCAGGAATTCGATCTGCACAGGCAGGTCATGCTCCGCCGCATGATCGCACAATTCGGCAAAGCTCTGAGCCGCTTCGTCGAGCGGGGCAGGGGTATTGGACAAGTCCACGGCGACAAGCGAGGCGGCGCCGATACGGGCGGCGGTGGCGACGACCTTGTCCGGAGTCAGCCCGCGCAGAAACTGCGCAAGCGGGTCGCTGTCACCCTGCGTGCGCTGGCGTGGCATCCAGCAGGCGGTGCAGTCCAGTTCAGCCACCTTGAGACCGGCATCGGCAATGCGCGCAGCAATTTCAGGCGCGGCCATGCCGGCCTCTTCCAGTGTCCAGATATCGCCCGGCATCAGCGACAGTGCAGTGAACCCCGCCGCCGCGACCGGGGCGAGGCGATCGAGCAGCGGCACGTCCGGCAAGGCCGGGGAACAGAACACGAGATCTGTGATCGTTTTCATGGCGCAATCAATCGACGAACTGGCCGGTGGCGACAGCCTCGGCGGGCTCGAGTGCGGCAAGCCCCCTGTCCGCGAGGGCGGTGAGCGGTACGCGCCACAGACGTACCTGGGCGGTCGCCTGCGTCTGCACGAAGCGCAGGCCCCAGATGCCGCGTTCGTGGCCATAGCTGTTAATCCAGTTGCCGCCGACGCCGGGATCGGCTTCGGCAATCACGACGCGCACGGTGCCATCGGGTTCGACCAAGTGCCGCGTGTTGTTGATCCAGCCGTTGCCGTCCTCGAAGGTATCGAGGTTTTCCTGCCAGATGTTACACAACTGGAAGTTCCAGTATTCGCAGGGCGGCGGGGTGAATTCCAGCACCAGCGCCTCGTCCGTGCGTTTTTCCCAGCCGCCGAATGCGACGTGCCGGTCGGGTACGCCGCCGTTGGAAAGGTATTGCGCGCGGCTGTAGTCGAGCCGGTTGAGCCGCGCGGCAAAGTTGCCCTGCGCGCCCTGCCACCAGTTGCGTACCAGTTCGGCATATCCGAGCACCGCTTGCCCGGTCCACGCCAGTCCATCGGCGATCAGGGCGGGCGTGACTGGTTCAGGCGCGGCATGGTCGATGCGCTCGATGGTTATCGCGGGGGCCACTTCGCGGGCGCGGTTGCTCCACACCAGACGTATCATGATGCAGTTCGTTTCAGGGGTTAGGCGCAGCCAGTTGTGACCGTCGCCCGGATCGTTCTGCGACAGAATCAGTTCGAAGGTGCCGTCGGGCTCGATGTGCAGTTGCTGGCTGGCGAGAAATCCGGTGGTCTTGAGGTTGGAGGGATCGAACCGCTTGAGCCCCTCGATCCCTTGCGCGGCCCAGTCCACCGCCCCTGGCGCTGCGGGTGCGGGGCAGGTCAGCACTGCCATCACGAAATAAGGGATCGTGCCGCGCGTGCCGGTGATACGGTAATCGCGCGCCATGTCGAATTGGCACATGAGGTGGTCCTGATCCACCGTCTGCACGTTGATCGATTGCCGCCACACCATGTCGCGCAGGCGCGGGCGGGTGGGTTCGGCGTTCTCGATCAGCCGCTCCATGCTCGACCGCGTGAGCCGGGTCATGAAGCGATACCATTCGGCGCGGTCTAGGTCGGACAGCGGCCCGTCGAACGCGGCGATATGGCGGCCCGCCAGCTTCAGCGTGTCGCAAAAATCGTCCCACGCCTGCCCGGAAACGAGCCTCGCGCGAGCCTTTTCGGATGCGGCCATGATCAGTTCTCCTGTCGGACCGGAAAGCGGTCGTAGTAAAAGGCGAAGCGCTGGCGCAGCGCAGCCTCGTCCATGCCGAACACGCCTTCGAGATCGTAGTGAACCTTTCCGTGGGCATGGCGCGGGTTCTCGGAGAGGTAGCTCGTCAGCCGCGCCTCGGTTTCGGCCGGCAGGTCCAGGCCGGCCAGTGCATAGATGCGGCGAGCCATGCCCTGCTGGTCGGCCATGTAGTCGTGGAACGGAACGTCCAGCGACTGGGCCGGTCCCCAGCTTTTGCGCTGTGCCACACAGGCACGCAGGAGGCGTTCGATGCGGTCTGCCCACAGCCGCGCCAGCGCGGGAGGATCGATGCTTTCGCGCCGGATGCGGTCGGAGTAGCCGAGCATGGTTGTCAGCGAGCGCAGCACGTTCACCGGATCGCGGTGGGTGATGACCATCGTGGCGTCGGGAAACACCGCCCTGATGGCGGACAGGTTTTCCATGTGTTGCGGCGATTTCAGCAGCCAGCGGCGACGACCGGGCTGGCCGGGCTGCCCCCCGCGATGCCAGGCGATGACCTGAAGTACTTTCTTTTCATAGGCATAGGATTCGGTGCGGTCGTGCGCGAGGTAGTGGTCGATCCAGCGGGGTAACCTGGCCTGGAATTCCCAGTTGTAGCAGTTGAGGTCCATGAACATCAGTTCGTTGTCCTCGTGGATGTCGTTGGCGGCCATTTCATGCATGGCCGACATGTGCGGAAGCATCGCGCCAAAGGCCGCCCACACCCCGGCCGAGCGCAGGATGCGTGGGTCGGTTTCGCCCGGCGCGACCGGGGCGGCGGGCACCGGCTCTTCCGCTTCCCATAGCGTCAGCGAATTGAGCCGGTCATCGCGCGACAGCCAGTTGACGAGGTGAGTGGTGCCCGATCGCGGCAGCCCGGCGATGAAGATCGGCCTTTCGACAGGCACGTCGGTAATTTCGGGATGACGCCTGACGAGATCCTCGATCCGCAGCCGGTTGGCCATTACGCGAATTGCCTGAGCGACAATGCTGAGCCTGCCGCCACGACTGAGGCCATGGTCCTCGTAAAGCGATTGCAGGAAGACTGTCAGCCGTTCGCGAAAGCCGGTGTCCGCGCCGAAATCAGTGAGGCCGGTCTGCGCCATGGCGAGGTCCAGAATCGCGGCAGCGGTGGGAAAATCGGGCAGGTCGTCCGGGCCCTGGCGCGCGGCGACGAGCGCGGGGGTGAGTACCGGATCGGCCATGTCGTCTATGCGGATCATGGCGGGCAAAGGAGTCATGCAGCCTCCGGAAAGGTGAGCACTACCTTGGCCGCGCGGGCAGCGTCGGCGGCAGTGGCAAGGGCTTCGTGAAAGCCGGCGAAATCGATGCGATGGCTGATCAGCGGGGATAGCTCCTGCCGTGCTTGCGCCAGCATCGCTACGGCTTCGCCGAATTCGGCCGCGCGGGCATCTGCGATAGAACCGGACAGGGTGATCTCGTTGGCCATCAGGCGCCACAGATCGAGCGGTAGCGGTTTGTGATGTAGCGCGATCACGCTTACGCGGGCGCGGTATTTTGCCACCGCCAGCGCTTCGGCGAGTGCCGGCGCGGAGCCGGCGCAATCGACGAAGATGTCGGTATCGACATAGCGGCTGCCGAAGCGTTTGCCGCCGCCATGGAAACGTGCAAGCGCATCGGTCAGGGATTCGACACGCACGTTGATCGCAAGCCCTGCGCCTAGCGCGAGTGCGCGGTCGAGCCGTTCGTCCACGCGGTCGAAGATAGCCACGTCGCGCAGGCCCAGATGGGTCAACATGACCAGCGCGCACAGGCCGATCGGCCCTGCGCCCAGAATTGCTACCTTGTCCGGCGCTTTCACCCGCGCCACGCGCAACCCGTGCAACGCGACTGAGAGCGGCTCGGCCAGCGCGGCTTCGTCAAAGGGCAGGTGGTCGGGCAGGGGGAACAGCGTTTCGCCCAGTTCAGCGCCCGATACGCGGACATAGGGCGCCATCGCGCCGTCTGGTCCGCCGCCACCGATGAACGCGCGATCCGGGTTGACCGCCACGCGCAGACCGGGCGCAATCCCGGTCACGCCGGGGCCGACCGTTACCACTGTTCCGGCAAATTCATGACCGAGCGGCAGCGGCGCGGTCAGCGGCTCTCCGCCGCCCAGCCCGCCTTGCGCGATATAGCCAAGATCGCTGCCGCAAACGCCGCAGGCGGCGATGCGAACCAATACCTCGCCGGGGCTGCAGGTAGGCACGGGCACCGTATCGAGCCGTACGTCACCCGGTCCGTGCACGCGGGCCAAGGACATCGTTGGGGGAAGCATGGGCAAACTCTCCATCTGCCGACATTCTGACTCGCCGGTCTCTTGCTATGGTATACTGTCGAGTATATTTAGCAATCACCATTTACGCCGCGCGCCGAACGCGGCAGAGAAAGCGGATGAACGCGCCACAAGACCATCTGAGTGGAGAGGCTAAGGTCCCGGCAGGAGGCCGGCGCGGCCGGCCCTCGGCCGAGACCACCCGGCGCCGCATGGCTTATCTGTTGGACGTGGCCCGCGGCATGTTCGTCCGGCAGGGCTATCGCGCCACGACCATGGACGAAGTGGCCGCGGCCGCCGGCGTGACCAAGCGCACGCTCTACGCTTGGCACGCCGACAAGCAGGCGCTGTTCCAAGCCTGCGTTATTGCCGGGGCTGAGAGGTTTCCCAAGCTGGCTCCGGATGCGGGCGGTGATCTGCGCTCGGGGCTGGAGCGCTATGTCTTCGACCTGCATGACGAACTGTCGCGCGCCGACAGTTATGGCATGGGCCTTCTGGCGGCGGGCGAAGCCCGCGAATTTCCCGAAATGCGCGAAGCGATCCTGCGCGGACACCTCGATTACATGATCGAGCCGCTCGCCGTCTTCCTGCGCGGCCACGGGCTGGAAGAGGACGGTGCACTGGAACGCACGATGCTGTTCGTGGCCATGGCGCTGTCGCCGCTGCACAATGCCATGCTGGTCGGCCTGCCGCTGCCTACGCCCGGGCAGGTGCGCGACCATGCGCGACGCTGTGTCGGCATCTTTCTGGGCGATCCGGCATCCTGCCGCGCCTCCGCCTAGATGGAAAGCGCGTGGCCAACCAGCAGCACTGCCGTCAAAACTTACACCACATGTCGGGGGCGTGATCGAAGCAAGCTCGCCTACCTGAACCGGCCATGGTAACAGCGAACAGAAACTCTCCAGGACAGGACACCGCCATCACCGAAGAATGCGATCAGTCACTGGGTAGGCCGCAGCGGCGATTGCTGCGCAGGATCTACAACGGCCGCACGGTCCCCATCATCGTCGATGGCCAGTCGTTTCTGACTTACAAGCAGGCAAGCCGCTACCTTCTGTCATTGCTGCCGGACGCACGAGAGAAGGCTTATGTGGAAATGAAAGACAGCGCGGGCGGCGGGTAAATATCCAGCCGCTACGCGCGCCCACCTACAAGGTGCGATGGAAGGTTTGGGCGTCGCCGGTCACTGATCGCTTGGTTGGGATGTCAAACCGGCGGAGATTGTTTCTGCGGCCGCGCCGGCTTCTGAGGCGAGGTCGCGCAATGCCTTTGCGGTATCCCGAAGCAGACCGTCGCTGATGGGGCGTTCCCCATTGATGAACCGCCGGATGGCTCGCTCATCGATCCTGAGCCGCCGCGAAAAAGCCGTCGTGCCACCAAACAGTTGGACACAGTAGGCGAAATGATCCTGTCGATCTTGCATCTGGGGGATCATAGCTCGTCTTGCGGTAGAGGCAATGCGGGCTTCTCGGCCAGCGACTTCGCAACCGCTCTCCGGTGACCCGGCACCTGCGCAGGTGCCGGGTCACCGGGTCCCTATCCTATCGCTTGCGCGCTTTGCGGGCTGCATAACGGGCGTCGCGTGCAGCCTTGAGTTCTTCGGCGGTCGGCACCTTCGGCCGGGCAGCTGCAGCGGCAGCACGAGCCTCTTCGGCAGCGGCCGCCGCGGCTTCGGCAGCGTCGCGTTCCGCCTGCTCCTTCGCGGCCTTCTCGGCTTCGCGAGCCGCTTTGGCGGCAGCGCGCATTTCCGCCTGGGCGGCTTCCTTGGCGCGTCGGCGCTCGGCACGCTCGGCGAGTTCGGCCGCGCTGGGCTTGGGCTTGTTCTTCAGCATTTCCAGGGCCTTGGCCTTGGCGCTGTTTGCGGCAGCCACCCGCTCATTAAAGCTCGGTTCCTTGAATCCTCGCATCAAATCTGTCTCTCTCTTTCGTCGTTGGTCGCCGGGGAAAAAGGGCCCTTTACAGAAAATCGCGCGCTGTGCCCAATTTATGTGCGACCGGGCATGCACTCCTGACGTTGCAGGCACCGTGCCATGTCGCTTCGATCAGCTGAGATGCGCAGCGAGGAAATCCACGAAGGCGCGGATGCGCGCGGGGACGCTCGCACCGCCGCCGCCACATCGACGAGCGTGTCGGTCAGTAAGATGTCGATGAGGACTTGGGGATAGAGTGCAGTGAACTAAGGCATTGCGAGCTTCGCACTCGCGCCTGCTGTGCATCCTATCGAGCGATCTGACCCGCCTTCATGTCGCGAGTTGAGTGGTGTGCGGGGGCGATTGTGCCGGGCGTCGATCGCTGGGCATGGTCGCCGCGCGTAACCAGTCGAAGATCTCGGGATCACCTGTCTGTGCGACATTGACGCGCATGTAACGCCCGGCGGTGCGCGACAGGCTGAATACATTGCCCGGCGCCAGCAGAATGCCGCGCTCGAGTCCCGCCCGGGCAAGCTCGGCGGCGTCAATGCCTTCAGGTAACTGGCACCAGAGGAAAATTCCCGCTCTCGGCTTCAGCCATGGCTCAATGCCCATGTCGTTCAACCGCGCTGCGACATCGGTGCGTGCCCGTCCGAGGCGGCCGCGCAAGCTCTGGAGATGCCGTCTGTAGCCCCCATCCTGCAAGACGCGCAGCACGACCTCGCTCGATAACCGGCTCGCTCCGAACGAGATGGCGATCGACAGATCCACCAATCGGTCGAGCCAATCCCGGCGGATGGCAATATAGCCGCAGCGGACCGATGCTGACAGCGTCTTGGAAAAGCTGCCAATGTGGATCACTCGCTCCAAACCATCCAGAGCGGCAAGACGCGGAGCGGGCTCGTCTTCGAAATCGGCGAAGATGTCATCCTCGATGATTGTCAGGTCATGGGCATCGGCCAGTTTCAGCAGTCGGTGTGCAGTTTGCAGACTGGGACTTGCCCCGGTCGGGTTATGGACGCCGGAATTGGTGATGTAGAGCTTGGGCGCATGGCCGATCAGTGCCTGCTCGAATGCAGCGATATCGATTCCTTCCGGCGTCATCGGCACGCTGACAATGTTGGCGCGATGGGCGTGCAGCAGGGCGTGGAAATTGAAATAGCACGGATCATCGACCAGCACCGTATCGCCCGGGTTGATCAGCAAGCGGCACAGCAGGTCAATCGCCTGGGTGCCACTTTCGGTCAGCAGTATCTGATCGGGCGCTGAATCGATGCCCCGCTCTGCCATCCGCCGGGCCAACAATTGCCGAAGCGCTGGCAGGCCGAGCGGGGTGCCATAATCCGACAGGCTGGCTTGATTGTCACGCGCCAGCGCCCGCAAGGCGCGCCGGACATCGTCCTGTGGCAGCCAGTCCGGCGGTAGCCAGCCACAGCCGGGCTTGAGCATCTGCGCCCCGCTTTCCAGCGACTGGCGTGACACCCAGAACGGATCGATGGCGCGGTCAAGCCGGGGGGCAATATCGGCCAGAGACAGCGGTTCAGAGTGCGAGGTCACGAAAAACCCCGATCCGCGCCTGGATACGATTGCCCCCTCGGCGACCAGTCGCTCATAGGCTTCGACCACGGTGGATTTCGATACGCCGGAGGCCTCCGCCATTTGCCTTATCGAGGGTAATTTCGCCCCCGGCCCCAGACTGCGTGCCGTTATGCGCCGGCGCACGTCGGCCATCACGCGCGAAACCAGCGTTGGGTGGTGTTCCATCAACGACTCCGCAAGAAGCTGTACCGTCAGGTTATGCAGTACAGTTTGGTCAAACCTTACCGGACTGTCTCTGTTGCCCAGCTGCGTTCCGGCGTCAACAGGCTGTGACAAAGGAGCAGAGAATGAACCGGACGAGCGAAGGATGGATATGGGGGGCATTGGGCATACTGATCTTCAGCGGGTCGCTTCCGGCAACGCGACTTGCTGTCATCAGCATTGACCCGTGGTTTCTGACAGCGGCCCGCGCTGCGATTGCCGGGGTGATCGGCCTTGCCCTGCTGATCGGGCTGCGCCAGCCTTGGCCTGCGCGGCGAGATTATGCGCCGCTGGCCGTGGTGTCGCTTGGCGTGATCGTGGGCTTTCCATTGTTGACCGCGCTGGCACTGCGCCACATCGATACGGCCCATTCCATCTTGTTTACGGGCCTCTTGCCACTGGCCACCGCTGGCTTCGGAGTCCTGCGCGCAGGTGAAAGGCCCGATCCACGCTTCTGGCTGTTGGCGTTGACAGGCGGCGGTGTGGTGGCAGGCTATGCGCTGATCTTGCAGCCGGGCGCCAACCTCTTGGGCGATGGCCTGATGCTGGCCGCCATAGCCATCTGCGGGCTGGGCTATGCCGAAGGAGGTGTGCTGTCGCGCCGTTTGGGTGGGTGGCAAGTGATCTGCTGGGCGCTGGTCCTGACACTCCCTGTATCGCTTGTCGCGGTTGCGATAACACGGGTGCCAGACTGGACTATGGTCGGCACGGCGGCTTGGCTGGGGCTGGGCTATGTCACGCTGTTCAGCATGCTGATCGGCTTCATGTGCTGGTATCGCGGGCTGGCGCTGGGCGGGATCGCTGCGGTGGGACAAATGCAGCTTCTCCAGCCTTTTGCCGCGCTGGCGCTTGTCGCGGTCTTGCTGCGTGAACGGATCGCGCCGGGCATGGTCGTAGCCATGCTTGCTGTTCTTGCTTGCGTCATCGGCGCACGGCACCTCTCGATACGGAGTACCCAGTCATGACCGCCAGTTTCCAGCTTGTCGACGTGTTTGGCCAAGAGCCATTTACCGGCAACCCGCTTGCCGTAGTCACTACCGATTACGCCCTCGATGCCGCCGAGATGCAACAGATCACGCGCTGGCTGAACCTGTCGGAGACGACGTTCCTTCTTCCGCCGACCAACAAGCAGGCCGACTACCGGGTCAGAATTTTCACGCTGGAGCGCGAATTGCCATTTGCCGGCCACCCGACGCTTGGCACGTGCCATGCCTGGCTGACGGCAGGCGGTATGCCAAGGACCAGTGATATCGTGGTGCAGGAATGTGGTGCCGGCCTGGTCGCCTTGCGCCGCGATGGTGACACGCTGGCCTTTGCGGCCCCGCCCACGGTGCGAGCTGGCGAAGTGGACGAGGCTACGCTGACCGAGGTTGCCGGTGTCCTGGGGGTCGACCGCAGCGCCATCGTTGACGCGCAGTGGGTGGACAATGGTCCGGGCTGGGTTGCGGCCATGCTGGCGTCAGCAGATGATGTACTGGCGCTCAAACCGGCACGATCCCACGGCAAGCGCATCGATATCGGTGTTGTCGGCTTTTATCCACCGGGCGCCTCGGTCGCGTACGAAGTCCGCGCGATCTTCAGCGATAAGTTTGGCGGCCTGATCGAAGATCCGGTGACCGGCAGTCTCAATGCCTCCCTCGCGCAATGGCTGCTGGCCAGTGGACAGGTCCACGCGCCCCACACCGCTGCACAAGGGACTGCCCTGGGACGCAAGGGGCGGATCGGGGTGGAGCGCGACGGGGAAGGGCAGGTCTGGATAAGCGGCAATACCCGGACACTGGCATCTGGAACAATCGCTGTCTGAGCCATAGTACGTCGAGCCATTGCACGGCGGCCGGTCCACAGGCCAGCTCACAGTCGGTTGGACCTCGATCACGATGCTGCTACCCTGCGCAGCCAAGAAATCCAGACAATCTTGCAACCTCCGCAGGAACTCAGCGTTACTGGCGGGGGAGCCATCGACTCAAAAGGGGAAAACATCTTGTCTGATCCGGTCTTCGAGACGGCAACCCCGCCGAAGAAGCTAAGGTTGGAAGTCAACGCACCTGTTTTCTACATTTCCGCCGTGCTTATCCTGGCGTTTGCGCTCGTCGGCGCACTGTTTCCCAAAGCGGCGGGCAAGGTATTCGGCTCGGTGCAGGCTTTCATCGTCGAAGACTTCGGATGGTTCTACATCGCCTCTGTCGCCGGCTTTCTGATATTCGTCATTTTCCTCATGGTCAGCCGGCATGGCGACGTAAAGCTTGGCCCGGACGAGAGCGAGCCGGAGTACAGCTACCTGTCGTGGTTCGCGATGCTATTCAGCGCGGGCATGGGTATCGGATTGATCTTCTTCGGGGTCGCCGAACCGATTCAGCATTATGCCAACCCGCCGATCGGCGAAGGGGGCACCGTCGAATCCGCGAAGCAGGCATTGGTGCTGACATTCTTCCACTGGGGGCTGCACGCTTGGGCGATCTACATCGTCGTTGGCTTGGCGCTGGCGTATTTCTCCTTCCGCCGTGGCTTGCCGCTGACCATCCGTTCGGCACTCTACCCACTCATTGGAAACCGAATTTATGGACCGATCGGGCATGCGATCGACATTTTCGCCGTGCTCGGCACCATGTTCGGCGTGGCGACATCACTTGGCCTCGGCGTCCTGCAGGTGAACGCCGGCTTCAGCTATCTTTTCGGCCTGCAGGTTTCAACGACGGTGCAGCTGCTGCTGATCGCGGTGATTACCGGTCTAGCGACGATGTCGGTCGTGCTTGGATTGGACAAGGGAGTGAAGCGCTTGTCCGAACTCAACATCGTGTTGGCGGTGCTGTTGCTTGGATTCGTGCTTGTCGCCGGATCGACCGTGTTTCTCCTCCAGGCCTTCGTCCAGAACCTCGGCGCCTATCTCGGTGCGGTCGTCCAGCGGACATTCCGAATGTACGCTTATGAGCCGAACCCGTGGCTGGGCGACTGGACGCTGTTCTACTGGGGTTGGTGGATCGCATGGTCGCCATTCGTCGGAATGTTCATTGCGCGGATTTCGCGCGGTCGCACGATTCGCGAATTTACCACCGGCGTTTTGCTGGTGCCCGTGCTGTTCACCTTCCTCTGGATGACCGTTTTCGGCAACACCGCCATTGCGCTCGATATGGGCGGGCTGGCGCCGATCGCCCGAACGGTGAACGACAACCTGCCGGTGGCGTTGTTCGAGACGCTCGCGCAGATGCCGCTATCCACGATAACCTCCTTTCTCGCGACCCTGTTGGTAATCACCTTTTTCGTTACTTCCGCGGATTCGGGCGCGCTGGTGATCGACATGATCACCTCGGGCGCAGCAGAAAATCCTCCGGTTTGGCAGCGGATATTCTGGGCGGTTTGTGCAGGAGGTGTCGCAGCCGTTCTACTGGTTGCCGGCGGATTGCAGGCGCTCCAGACCGCCGCAATCGCCAGCGCACTGCCGTTCGCGGTGGTCATGATATTCATCTGCTATGGGCTTTTTCGGGCGCTCCAGATGGAGCAGATGGGCACATCCATCGATCTAAGTCTGGCCGAACCCAATGCGCCCCGTGCGGAACTTGGTTGGCAGCAGCGCCTGTCATCCATCATGCACCACTATCCTCCGGAGGATATCCGGCGCTTCCTGAGCGAGACCGCCCGCCCCGCGTTAAATGCCGTCGCCGAGCAGATGCAGGAGAACGGGTTTGTGCCCGACGTGGCCGAAAGCCCTGAACAACTGGTACTGACGGTTCCGCACGGAGAACGCGGCGCCTTTCGTTATACCATCCGCAATCGTCCTTTCCTGTTGCCGAGTTTCGTCTGGGCGGAAACCCGCAAGGCTCATGAAAAGGAACCGCGACACTACCGGGCGATGGCACACACATCGGAAGGGGACCAACCGCATGACGTAACGGGCTTCACGCAGGATCAGCTGATCAACGATCTGTTGAATCGCTATGCGCGTTTCCGCCATGCTCGGCGCATCGCTTGAAAACGAAGGATCGTAGTGCAGGGGCGGGGTCATGCGCCCTGCCGGGCTATCTTGCCGCGGCCCACCGCCCGGGCCAGACCATAGCAGTTCTGGAAGACAACGGAGGAGAGTGCATGAGCGACCGGAATTCGTCATCGGCGATGATCGACGCGAAACTCGAGAGCCTCGGTGACTGGCGAGGCGACATGTTGGCACGGGTTCGTAAACTGATCCATGAGGCCGATCCCGAGGTGGTCGAAGCCGTAAAGTGGATCAAGCCAACGAACCCTTCGGGTGTGCCGACCTGGGAACATTCAGGGCTGATTTGCACGGGCGAAGTCTACAAGAGTTACGTCAAGCTGACCTTCGCGCGGGGCGCGGCGCTTGAGGATCCCGCCGGATTGTTCAATGCCGGATTCAACGGCGCAACGCGCCGGGCCATCGACCTGCACGAAGGAGCGGTGGTCGACGGCTCGGCATTCAAGGCGCTGGTCAGGGAAGCGGTGGCGCTGAATGCTGCCACGCAAAAGCCCAAGCGGGCCTAGGTTCGCCTGGGCTTGCGGAGGTCACACGCTGAACCTACGAGATACGGATTCCGCAAGTCGGATTGAGCCGACTAGATCCCTCGCCGTCCGGTCACAAGCTGATAGACCACAACGATCAAGGCCAAGACCAACAGAATGTGAATAAGCCCACCACCGACATGGAATGCGAGGAAGCCCAGAAGCCAAAGGACAAAGAGAATTACAGCAATAGTCCAGATCATCACACTTCTCCGCTAATTATGATTATTCACGAATAAGCTGCGAACTCAATTAAAGTTCCCGAAGACGAGCCGGCTCTCGTTGGCGCCGCTGAGGCGGCGGCAACGGGCCAAGCGGATTTCTAACCGCCTGAGCAGCCGCGCCAACCGTGCCGCGTTGCACTGTTAGAGCCGCTTTTGATGAGATCGGATCACGGCCGAAAATCGAACGGGATCGGTGAGCATGCTAAGTGCTGCCAACTCGAGGGGGACACTCAAGTACTATTGAAGGGCCGGGCTTCAGGCCAACGATCTCGGATCAGATTTTCCGGGAACCTCGGTTCGAATCTGTCCAGCTCCCATCCACGCATGCCAAAGATGGATGTGGTCAGTGCGGCGTGATAACTGCTACTGCCTTTCTCGATGACACACCGGATTGGATACGCGATGGCCGACCTGAAGCTCGAAACGATGACCGTGCATGCCGGGTGCGAACCCGATCCTACGACCAATGCTCGCATCACGCCCATCTATCAGACGGCAAGCTATGTGTTCGACAGTGCCGAGCATGCCGCGGATCTGTTCGCGCTGAAGCAGTTCGGCAACATCTATTCGAGGATCATGAATCCCACGAACGACGCGCTGGAGAAGAAGATCGCGGCACTCGAGGGTGGTGTCGGCGCGCTCGGCGTGGCAAGCGGCCACGCCGCGCAGTTGGTGGCCTTTCACACCTTGATGGAGCCGGGGTGCAATATCGTCGCCGCGCGTAAGCTTTATGGTGGTTCGCTCAACCAGATGGGCGAGGCATTTCGCAAGTTCGGCTGGGAAACCCGCTTCGTCGATGTCGACGATCCCGAGAATGTCCGTGCAGCGATCGACGAAAAGACACGCTGCGTCTTCATCGAGAGCCTTGCCAATCCCGGCGGCGTAGTCACCGACATCGCGGCCATAGCAGACATCGCCCATGAAGGCGGCGTTCCCCTGATCGTCGACAATACGATGGCCAGTCCGATCCTGTGCCGTCCATTCGAACATGGGGCGGACATTGTTACCCACTCGACGACCAAGTTCCTCAACGGCCATGGCAATTCCGTGGGCGGCGTGATCGTCGACTCCGGCCGGTTCGACTGGAAAGCGCAGGCGCACAAGTTTCCCAGCCTGACGCAGCCGAACGGCTCGTATCACGGGGCGATCCTCGTCGATGCACTGGCGCCGGTCGGCCCGATTGCCTTCATAATCGCCTGCCGGGTTCTTGGATTACGCGACTTGGGGCCTGCATTGGCGCCGCAGAACGCGTGGCTTGCGCTCACCGGCATGGAGACGCTGGCGCTGCGCATGGAGCGACACTGTGATAACGCCCTGGCGGTCGCGAAATGGCTCGATCAGCACGAAAAGGTCGAATGGGTTTCCTATGCAGCGCTGGAGGGCAATCGCTACAAGTCCCTTGCCGACAAGTACCTCGGCGGCAGGGGAGGGGCGGTCTTTACCTTCGGGCTGAAAGGCGGCTTCGAGGCGGGTGTAAAACTGGTTTCCAGCGTCAAGCTCTTCAGCCATCTCGCCAATATCGGCGATACGCGCTCGCTCATCATCCACCCGGCCTCGACGACACACAGCCAGCTTGAAGGTGACGAACTCATAGCTGCAGGAGCGGGACCTGACGTCGTGCGCATATCGATCGGCATAGAGCATATCGACGATATCATTGCAGACCTCGAAATGGGGCTGAACCGTATCTGATTTCGACGCTGCGAAGACGACTGGCTGACGGAGCGGTGCCGAGCGCACCGTCAGCCAGAGGCGGTAATTCCTTTGACTGCCCCGGCTTGAACCTTGAGCGGCTGGAAACCTGTCGAGAACCATCGTTTTGACGCGGCGCCAAGCAGGCGTTACGGACCGCAGCATGATTGCCTTGCTCTCCCCCGCCAAAACTCTCGATTTCGAGCGTGCGCTGCCGCCATTGAGTGCCACGAAACCGCATTTTCTCGAGGAAGCCGGCAGCCTCGCCAAGTCAGCCGCCAACCTGTCGCAAAAGCGATTGAGCGAGTTGATGCATATCTCGCCGCGCCTCGCCAAGCTGAACGCGGATCGCTTCAACAACTTCGAAACGCTGCCCGAGCGACCGGCGCTCTTTGCCTTTGCCGGAGATGTCTACACGGGCTTCGAAGCGCACACGCTTGACGAAGCAGGTGTTATCTTTGCGCAGGACCACGTGCGCATGCTCTCCGGTCTCTATGGCCTCCTTCGGCCGCTGGATGCGATCCGGCCCTATCGCCTGGAAATGGGGACACGCTGGGCTCCGCGTCGAAAGAGCCTGACCGACTGGTGGGGCGATCGCATCGCCGAACTGCTTTGTGAGCAAGTGAATCGGGAAGGATCCGGCGAGGTGCTCAATCTTGCGAGCCAGGAATACTTTGCGGCAGTGAAGGGCAAGCTCAAGGGGCTTCGGGTCATCGATGTCGATTTCCGTGAGCCGGGACCGGATGGACCCCGCTTCGTCAGCTTCAGCGCCAAGCGCGCGCGGGGCATGATGGCACGCTGGATGTGCGAGCATCACGTCACCAACATCGATGACATGCGCGGATTCGATAGCGACGGTTACCGCTTTGATGCCGAGGCGAGCGGCGCAGACAACTGGCGGTTTACTCGCGCGTGAACGGTTTCGGCCAGGATGCGGTCCCGGTTGGCTCCGCTGGCGAAAGGCCGGACTTCGTCGTGGTCGACGTCGAGACAGCGTGCGCGCGGGTCAGCAGTGTCTGCCAGATCGGCATCGTCGGTTTTCGGGACGGGAACGAGGTGTTTGCTTACGAAACGCTGATCGATCCAAAAGATGAATTCTCTCCGTTCAATGTCGGCATTCATGGCATTTCACCGGAACATGTGGCGGGGAAACCGACCTTCAGTGCAATCCATGGGATCGTCGCGGCGCACCTGACCGGCCGTGTGACGGTTGCCCATTCGGGGTTTGACAAGGGCGCCTTGTCTGCTGCCTGCCGGATCGGCAATCTGCCTTTCATCGAAACGACGTGGCTGGATAGTGTTCGCGTGGCCAAGAAGGCGTGGCCGCAGCTTCCCAATCACCGTCTGAATACGCTCGCCGACTATTTGAAAATCCGCCACCGCCATCACGATGCTCTCAGCGATGCGCGGGCGGCCGGCGCTGTGATCGTCAGGGCCATCGCGGAAACCGGCATCGACCTGTCAGGTTGGCTGGCCAAGCCCGCAAAGCCGGGAAAGGCGCCGCGCGCCGCTGAAACCGGCCCGCTGAAAGGTCATCGCATCGCGATCCTGGGAGAACGGCGAGACGAAGCTCTGGCACAGTTCCTGGCGGCCCATGGTGCGCGTGTGGTCTCCAGCGTCGGAACGACCACCACGATGCTTGTTATTAGTACGCACCAGCCTTTCGGCCGCTGGGAAGCGGCGCAAGCTGAGCATCGCAAAGCCGAAAAGCTGCGCGACGCTGGCGCTGGCATCGAGATCGTCACCGAAGCAGACCTGCGTGCGAGGCTTTGAGGGAGACCTGCTCTCATCGAGCGACGCGCAACATGCCCATTGGTCTGGCGGTGTACGCATGACTATGAAAATGACCCGGACAAACCAGTCGCAATCACGCTTGATGACGCTTCGCTAAGTATCTGACAATCGGGCGGTTGCAGGCAGCGCATCAAGCTGTCGTCGCCCAGGCAAGCGCCGCATCGGCGACCTCTTCCCATCCTTCGTCGAGCAGCGTCCAGTGCGACCGAAAGGGAAATTCCACATACTCCGTTCGCGACGGTGCACGGCGTTGCTTGCGATAGATCGCCCGGGTCATCGAGGCGTCGGCGATGAGATCCTTGCCGCCGCTGATCAGTAGCAACGGGGGCCTTGCCGGGTTGGTCCAGTCGATCCTCATCGGATTGACGATCCCGTCCCAGTAGACGCGCCCCGGGGTCGGCACGATGTAGCGATCGTAGAGTGCGTCTGCATTGTCGGCAGTTACGGTCTGCGCGAACCGATTGCGAAAGAACCGGCGGGACATCGTCTTGACCTTCGAACGACTGAACGGATCGAGGAAAACCGGAAGAGCCGAGACGAGTGCGCGCAGGTGGATCGGCACCCCGGGGGTGGGCGCAGGGTCGATGGCCACGCCCGCAGAGCCAAGGCCGCGATCGAGCAGATGTTGCACGAAGACCCCGCCCAGCGAGTGGCCGATCAGGATCGGTGCCTCCGGTAAAGTCTTGATGATGCGCTCGTAGTGGTCAACGATCTGGCGCTGGCCTAGCTCGGCGAGCCCGGGGGATGGCGCCGCGCGAAGTTCTTCCGGGGAGCGGTCGTCCAATGGCCAGTCGGGTGCAATGACGGTAAAGCCCTTGGCTTCGTAACGGGTCTTCACCCTTTCCCAGCTGTGCGAATTCAGCCAGGCGCCGTGGATGAGTACGATCGTTCCGGTCGGCTTGGAGGTACCCATGGCAATGTCTCCTGTTGGGGGTGTTCAGAGCCGGTAGCGGGGGGCAGGCTCGCGCAGGGAAAGACCCGGGCGCAGTGCACCCCGCGCAGCGAGGAAAGCCTCGAGGCCGGAATTGTCGGGTAACGCCGGGATCGTGATCCGTTCGCCGAGGTCGAGACCGGCAAGAGCGGCATCGACCATGTCATCGACGTCCATCACCATTTCGGGATCGACATGCGCCATCTGCTCGTCGCTCCAGATGGCCGTGCGGGTGATTCCGGGCAGCACCGCCTGGACCCGGACGCCCTTTGGGGTCAATTCTGCCGCAACTGCCTCTGTAAAGGCGAGCACATAGGCCTTGCTGGCGGGATAGGCTGCCGTAAAGCCGTCGGGCATCAGCGCTGTCACGGAGGTGATGTTGATGATGGTCCCCGACTTCCCGCTTGATAGGCGCGGTGCGATGGCCGCAGTCAGCCGGGTTACGGCAAGGACATTGAGGTTCACCAGCGAAGTCAGATGAGCCGGATCGGCATCGACCAGCGTTGTTTCGCCTGCAATTCCCGCATTGTTGACCAGCCCGATGATGGTCTCGTCATCGCGCAGTCGCGCCTCCACCGTTGCTAGGCCATCGGGATCTGCCAGATCGGCGGCGATGATTTCGACATGGATTCCGGTCTTCGCACTCAAGCGAGAGGCGAGGTCGGCAAGCCTGTCACCGCGGCGTGCGACAAGTACGAGGTCGTGTCCGCGCCGTGCAAGGCGATCGGCATAAACAGCGCCAATGCCGTCGGAGGCTCCGGTGATGAGATAAGTACCCTTGTTCATGTTCGTGATCCTTCGTGTTGGGATGGCGTGGTGGCCGCTCGCCGCCGCGCCCCGTCAGTTGCGGATGAAGGCAAGGAGATCGGCGTTGAACCGGTCCTGATGAGTCTGGGCAAGACCGTGATCTGCGCCCTCGTAGAGCTTGAGAACGGCGTCCTTGACGATCTTGATCGTCTCGAGCGCGGATGCGCCGATCGGGACGATCTGGTCGTCTTCACCATGGATTACCAAGGTTGGGCGGTCGAACCTGGCCAGGTCTTCGTGGAAGTCGCTCGCGGAGAAAGCCCGGATCGAATCGAGCTGCCCCTTGAGCCCGCCCATCATGCCTTCGCGCCAGAATTCCTGACGCAGTCCCTCGTTGATCGTCTTGCCTTCGCGGTTGAAACCATAAAATGGCGCCGTAAGGTCCAGGAAGAACTGGCTGCGATTTGCGTAAGTGCCCTCGCGGATTGCATCGAAGGCCGCGATGGGAAGCCCGCCAGGGTTCGCCTCGGTCTTCAGCATAAGTGGCGGGACCGCTCCGATCAGAGCGATTTTCGCCACGCGTCCCGTTCCGTGGCGGCCGATGTAACGGGTGACTTCGCCGCCACCGGTCGAATGACCGACGAGGATGACGTCGTGCAGGTCCAGCGTCTCGATCAATTCCGCAAGGTCGTCGGCGTACTGGTCCATCGTGTTTCCGTCCCAGACCTGGTCTGAACGGCCATGGCTGCGCCGATCGTGAGCGATGGTGCGGAAACCTTCTTGGGCGAAAAAGACCATCTGTGCGTCCCAGGCGTCGGCCGACAGTGGCCAGCCATGGGAAAAGACGATCGGCTGAGCGTTCTTGTCGCCCCAATCCTTGAAGAAAATCCGGGTTCCGTCGCCGGTGGTGATAGTGGTCATCGTGCTGCTCCGTGGCTTTGCGTTGTTTCGTGTCGCGGCTCTTTGCGTGCCGTGACTTCGGAGATAGATTGACCGCTTGTCCCCCGGGATCGGCAGTTGCGACATAAAGGGGGCCGAAACCGACATGTGGAAGCTGACGAGGGGCAAGGCGTATGGTGGCTCATGCTGTGGCAGCTGAAATCGGCCTCGTACTCTACGAGCATTGCCAGGCCGCGATGGTCCATGGGATGACCGATCTGCTCGGCGTGGCTTCGACGTTCTCCGCTGATCGCGGAGGGCCGATCATCCGGATCAGCCACTGGTCGAAAGCACGCGATGGAACCTTTTCGCGCACCTTCGACACGCATGAGGCTCTGCCGGGGAAGCCTGCGATCCTGGTCGTTCCCGGCCGCCTGACCGGACCGCCCGATGCGGACGAGTCTGCGCCCTATGCGCGCTGGCTGCTCGACCGCCATGCGCAGGGCACCACGCTGGCTTCGAATTGCGGCGGCGCCATCCTGCTGGCAGCGACCGGTCTGCTTTCGGGGCGGCGGGCTACGACACACTGGCTGTTCGCCGACCAGTTACGGGACCGCTTCCCCGAAATCCTGGTCGATGCCGACAAGATCGTGATCGAGGACGGCGACATCATCACCGCAGCCGGTCTCATGGCCTGGACCGACCTCGGGCTGCGCCTTATCGACCGCGTACTCGGCCCCACAATCATGGTGGAGACGGGCAAGTTCTGGCTGATCGACCCGGCTGGCCGCGAGCAGCGGCACTTCAGCAGCTTCTCACCCCGCCTGACGCACGGAGACGAACCGATCCTCAAGGTCCAGCATTGGCTGCAAGCGCGGGCGGTGCGTCATCTGACGCTGGCGGACATGGCAGCCCAAGCCCAGCTTGAGGAGCGTACGTTCCAGCGCCGCTTCAAGTCCGCGACCGGCCTCAAGCCGATCGAATATGTCCAGCACCTGCGCGTGGGAAAGGCGCGCGAACTGCTCGAGTTCACCCGCAGGACAGTCGACCAGATCGCCTGGTCGGTAGGTTATGAGGACCCCGCCGCGTTCCGCCGCATCTTCAGCCGTATCCAGGGACTTACGCCCGGTGAATATCGCACGCGCTTCTCCAGCGGGGCAGAGCTCAGGATCATGGCCTAGGGATGTCCGGAAATCGCAGACTTGCAGCGAGGATCGATGACATACGCCTGACCGCGTTCGCGGATGGCGGTGACCGGTTCGCCATCGCCTGCTCGAAGATCGACCAGGAGGGCGGAGGGGGCCTTCGCCTCGTTCTCGCCCGCGCGCAGGCCGGTCCCGCGAGGGTTCAGCCATCCGGCTTGGCTGCCCAACTATAACTTTTTCCGATCCGAACCCATCACAACTAAGCGTTTGGAAAATGGCAGATGGCCAGTATGGGTTCCTGTTCCATCTCGCGCGGCCAGCTCGCCGCGTGGGTCGCATTGCAATACGTTGGGAGATCCACTCTCCCGAAAGATCGGGAGATGAAAGTCTTGCGTCGTTTCGTTACCAGTTTGGCGATTTCATGCAGCGTCGCACTGAGCCTTGCAGCTTGTGCTGCAGTGGCCGAGCATCCAGTTGTTGGCGCGCAACGGATCGCGCAGCCCCGGATCGTCTCGCGGTCCATTCCGGTCATCGAGGTGGACGGTCTGCAATTCCGCGATCTCGACCGGAACGGGGTGCTCACGGCTTACGAAGACTGGCGTCTTTCGCCTGATGAGCGTGCTGCCGATCTTTTGTCACGCATGACCGTCGAGGAGAAGGCCGGGCAGATGGTAGTCGCCAATGCTTTCTCGAACGCACCGTTCGGGCAGCCGGCCAGCGGTTACGACATGGGCATGGTAACGAACATGGTTCGCGCCCAGGGTATTACCCATCTCAACTCGATGCTGGTTCTGCCGCTGGCGCAGTTCGCCCAGGCGAATAACGCGATACAGGAAGAGGCCGAACAGGGCAGGCTCGGTGTTCCTGCCGTCATCGCCACTGATCCGCGCCATCATATTGCCAGCACCATTGGCGCAGGTGTGCAAAGCGGCGGCTTCAGCGAATGGCCCGATACGACCGGCTTCGCCGGTCTGGGCGATATGACCCTTGCCAGTCAGTTTGCGTCGACCGTTCGCCGGGATCTGCGCGCGACGGGCATTTCAATGCTCCTGGGGCCGCAGCTTGATTTGGCAACGGAGCCGCGCTGGGCGCGGATCAGCGGATCGCTTGGCGAGAGCCCGGCCAGTGCGGCGCCGCTTGCGGCAGTGCTGGTGGAGGGCCTGCAAGGCAGCGCGGACGGTCTCACCCGGGATGGCGTCGCAACCGTGGCAAAGCACTTCGTCGGCTATGCGGCAGCCAGGGACGGTTGGGATGCGCATAACCGTTATGGGCGTTTCGCTTCGGTCGATGAAGCCGAACTCAAAGAGCATCTCAAGCCGTTCGAGGCGGCATTTGCGGTGCACCCCTCTGCGGTGATGCCTGCCTATACGATTGCGCAAGGACTGACGGTAGACGGGCAGGCGGTAGAACCGGTCGGTGCCGCTTACAGCAAGGTGCTGGTCCATGATCTGCTGCGCACCCGCTACGGGTTCGACGGCGTCGTGTTGACCGACTGGGGCGTGACTGCGGACTGCGGCGAGATCTGCCGTAACGGATTTCCCAAGGGTGAGCGCCCCACCTTCGAAGGCATATCGATGGCCTGGGGCGTAGAGGACCTGAGCCGCCCCGAGCGCTTCGCGCGGGCGATCTCTGTAGGGGTCGACCAGTTCGGTGGCGTAATGGATACCGGGCCGCTACTCGAAGCCATTCGCAGCGGCCTTGTCACGCCGTCTCAGGTCGACGCTGCCGTGGGCCGCATTCTGCGCCAGAGCTTTCGTCTGGGCCTGTTCGAGGCCCCTTTCGTAGATCCGGCAGAGGCCGAAAGGATCGCCGGAACGCCGCATGACAAGCAGCTTGCGCGCATCGCCCAGGGCCGTGCGATGGTGCGACTGGAGGATGACGGTCACATCGCGGGCAGAACTTCCGGACGCGTTTGGCTGCGCAATGTCGATCCGGCCGCTGCCAAGGCTGCCGGGTACGAGGTGGTCTCGGATCCGGCAAAGGCCGACTTTGCGGTGGTGCGCACGGCAGCACCGCACGAAATGCTTCATTCCGGTTATTTCTTCGGTTCGATGCAGCATGAAGGCAGTCTTGCCTTCGCGCCGGGCGATCCGGACATTGCCGCGATCGAGGCGCTTCCGCCAGGTTTGCCGCTGGCCGTTTCGATCTATCTGGACCGGCCGGCCATCGTGACGCCGCTCAAGCGCAGGGCCAATCTGCTTCTCGCTGATTTCGGCGCTCGCGATGACGCGCTTTTTGACGTTCTTGCCGGGCGTACCAAGGCGCAAGGCACGTTGCCGTTCGAGCTTCCCTCCTCAATGGATGCGGTCGTGGCACAGCGACCCGGCACGCCTGCCGACAGCGAACGGCCTCTCTATCCCCTTCACTATCGCAAGACCAACTGACCATGATGGAGCGCCTGAATTGACGCGAGGAGCCGTTGGCAGGCATGCTCGCGCGCATGCGGCCTGTCTTCCATTCCTGATGGGGGAATCAGCCAGTGCTGTTGCCCCTCTCGAATGCAGAAGGTCCCAGGAGGCGCGGGTCAGCTCAGGCGAACATGGAGTCTAAGCCTCTGCAGGCTTCACGCGCCAATAGGTGGCATAACGCTCGTGCGCGATGCGGTGATAGGGAATCAGCCGGATCGGCGAACCATCCTCTGCCGCAATTGCGAACTCGAGAGGCGCGGCTCCTGGTCTCAGCCGCTGCGCCACCAGGTGGGGATCGCCTGCAATGATGGGGACGGCCACATCGCTCTTGTTGTATTCGCCGATCTTGCGCTCGTTGACGATGATGTCAGCTTCCGGCGCCAATCCTTCGCGGCCCAGTGCGCCCGCGAGCACGATCGGGCCGTATGTAAAGGCGACAATGTCCGGCGCGGCCGGCGCGCTTTCCACTGTGGGCTCCATTTCCAGCTGCAGCTCGACCCGGTCGCCATCTTTCCAGGTCCGCGCGACCTCGACATAGCTGCCTGCGGTTGCCGACCGCGCGACCTCCTGCCCGTTTACCAGCACCACCGCCGTTCGGCTCCAGCGCGGGTGCCGCAACTGCAAGGCGATCTTGGCAGGCGCGCGCAATTTCCATTGCAGGCCGGTCGTCGGTTTTTCGGGGAAGGCCGTGCGCTGGATCAGTTCCGCACCCTTCTCCTTCCAGGCGACGGAGGACGGTACGAACAGGTTCACGTAGAGCGAGCGTTCGTCGTGGAAATAGATAGAGTCCCGGTATTTGACATGGTTCTCCATGCCCGTTCCGGTGCAGCACCAGAAGCTGTGCTCTGGCGTGTGATAGAGCTTCATGTAGCCTGGCCGCGCGCCCTGGAAATAGGTGACCATGCCGCTGTCCGGATCCTGCGAGGCAAGGATGCCGTTGTAAAGCGTGCGTTCGTAATAGTCTGCGTAATCGGCGTTCGGATCCTGCATGAACAACAGCCGCGCCAGCTTCAGCATGTTATGTTGGCAGCACGTTTCGGAGCCCTTGGCCGAGAAGACGTGCCTGTCGAAATCGGCCATCGCGAAGAAATGCTCGTTATCGCCATGTCCGCCCGTCGCGAAGGAGCGGGTATGCGCTACCGTGCGGAAGAAGAAGTTGGCCGCCTGCGCGTAGCGGTCGTCGCCCGTTATCTCGTAGACGCGCTGGAATCCGACGATCTTGGGCACTTGTGTGTTGGCGTGCATCCCGTCGAGCAGGTCACGGCCCTGGACTAGCGGGTCCATGACCGCCTTGTGCGAGAAGCGCTGCGACAGTTCCCGGTAATCCTCGTTGCCGGTCATGGCATAAAGATCGGCGTAGACTTCGTTCATGCCGCCATGTTCGGTTGCCAGCATCGTCTCGAACTGCGCATCGGTCAGTGGCCGTGTGGCCACCACGCCCCAGTCCGCCAGTCGGATCAGTACCTCGCGGGAAACCGTGCTGTCGGCAAGCAGCGCGCCGTCGCGCAAGCCCGCGTAAACCTTGTGTAACGTGTACCAGGGGACCCCGGTGATCTTGTCTCCACGAAGGTGTGCTGCCAGAAGCGCCGGGCCATCCGGGAATGCGCAGACAAGCCCCGAGCCGGTCGCTTTCTGGCATGCGGCCAACTCATTCGCAATATAATCGACACGCTGTTTGAAGCGCCTGTCGTTCGTCGAGCGAAAGGCCAGCGCGCAGGCCGACAGGTAATGCCCCAGGGTATGGCCATGACAGTTGATGTCGGCCCAGATCTCGTCCGATTCCCATCCGCCGTAGACCGCTGCCCTTGGCGCAAGCCCCGCATTGACTCTGAAATTATGCAGCAACCGGTCGGGCTGGAGGCGAAGCAGATAGGCTTCGGTCAGGCGCTGGGCGTGGAGGAAAGGCCCTTCCTCCAGGGTCACATCCGACAGGTCGAACGGTTCCAACCGCGCGGGCTTGACCTGCGTTCCCGCCTTCTGCGCCGCAAGAGCTGTCGCAGGCAGGATCGTGGCAAGGCCCGCAGTCGCCCCCGCAAGACCTGTGCTGACGAGCAGATCGCGGCGCGAATGCCCTGAAAAATCGGTTGCGGGCATGAATGCCTCATCTTTCCATATTTGATTTCGCACCTGTTTGTAGAGCAAATACTCCGACAAATGGCAACCATCGCTCTCAACCTGGTTCGCGGTCAGATGTGCCTGAAGGACTTCCTGGGCCTTGCGGCCGTGCGGCTTGGGTAACGCGCCGCTGCGGATCGCTGGCGTCTATGTGCGGCAATCGGCGCAATTCCAGGTCACGACTGCCATGTTTGCACGCTGCGTCACTATCCCTTTGCATAGGGCGACAGGCTGGCAAGAGGCCATACGATCCTCAAAAAATCGGGAGATGTGATTATGCTCGACGTACTCATCAAGGGCGGCGAAGTCGTCGACGGTACGGGGCGGCCGCGTTTTGAGGCGGACATTGGCATTGTCGATGGTCGCATCGTCGCAGTGGGAGAGGTGTCCGACCCCGCCCGGCGGACCATTGACGCTACTGGCCTGCTCGTCACCCCTGGTTGGGTGGACATCCACACGCATTACGACGGCCAGGCTACATGGGACATGCTGCTCGACCCGTCATTCAGTTCGGGCGTGACAACCGCGATCCTGGGCAATTGCGGTGTCGGCTTCGCACCGGTCGCGCGAGGAGATGAGGGGCGCCTGATCGATCTCATGGACGGAGTGGAGGAAATACCCGGAGGTGCCCTCCACGCCGGTCTGGCGTGGAATTGGTCCAGCTTCCCCGAATATCTGGACGTTCTGGACTCCAGGCCACGCAGTTTCGATATCGGCTGCTATCTGCCTCATGGGCCGCTGCGGCTATACGTGCTGGGCGACAAGGTTGGCTGCGGACGCAAGGCCGATGCCGATGAGATCGCGCGCATGGCCGGACTTGTTGACCAGGCAATGGAAGCCGGCGCCTTCGGGGTATCCAGCTCGCGCACTTCAGTCCACCGCACCATACACGGTGACATGACTCCCGACTTCGAGGCAGACCGTGAGGAATTGACGGCGATTGCCCGTGTCGTCGCCCAGCATCGCGGTGTCATGGAGTTCGCGCCCTCAGGCGTAGTCGGTGAAGATCCACAGGGCCTGCGAGCCGAGATGGCGATGTTCGACAGGATCGTCGCGGAAACCGGCGTCGACCTGCACATGCTGTTGCTGCAACCCAACCTCGATCCGGACTACTGGCAGGAACAGCTCGACTGGGCTGCCCGCATCAACGCGGGCGGACACTCGCGCGTTTTCGGGCAAGTCAGCGGACGCAGTATCGGCGCGCTGCTCAGCTTCTTCGGCACGCACCCGTTCATGGAGCGCCCGGGCTTTCGCGAGGTGAAGGATACCCTGTCGCGCGACAAGTGGCTGGGAGCGCTTGCCGACCCACAGGTCAAGGCGCGCATCCTGCGCGAGACCGACCCGGAAGGTACCTTCGGCGCGTTCCTCAATCAGCACTGGAACAATTGTTTCGATCTGGGGGAAACGGCCAACTACGAACCCGATGCCAGCGTAAACGTCACCGGCCTCGCCGCTGCTGCGGGCACCACTGCGCAGTCATACGTGTACGACATGATGCTGAAGACCAGCCGTCATCCGCGCCTGCTGCTTGCAATCAACAATTACGTCGGCGGCGGTCTGGATAAACTCAAGCCGATGATCGAGCATCCCGCCACCGTCCTCGGTGCATCGGATGCAGGCGCTCATGTGATGACCATCTGCGACGGTTCCATGAACAGCTTCATGCTGACCCACTGGGCCCGCGATCGATCGCGCGGTCCGATCATTCCCCTGGAGCAGGTGGTGCGCATGATGTCGCACGATACTGCGCGTTCCATGGGCATCGCCGACCGTGGGACGCTGGAGCCCGGGATGCGCGCAGACATCAATGTCATCGATTTCGACAAGCTCGAGCTAGGCAAGCCCACCATAGTCGACGATCTGCCGCAGGGCGCCAGCAGACTGCTTCAACCCGTGAGCGGTTATCGCATGACGATGGTAAATGGTGCCATCACCCGTGAGTATGACGAGCCCACCGGCGCGATGCCCGGTCGCCTGCTTCGGCATAAGGCCGGAAACGGCGCACTGTCGCAGCGCGACCGCGCGCGCGCGAGCGTGCCGGCTACGCACGAAGCGTAATCGGCCTCCATCCCACCTGGGGCCGCACTCGTGCGCGTAATTCAGTGCGCGGGGGTAGGCCTGGGACCTATGATCCAGGGCTCGGATCATGCCATTCAATTAGAGTCGAAGACTGCTCTGCCTTATGCTCAAGCGGGAAGTGCCAGCATCTCGCGCACAAAATCGCTCTCGTTTCCTTGTGCGCTCGATTCACCATGGGCGCTGGTGCCGTCAGTTTCCTGCATTGGTCATCACAGGCTATTGGCCCGCGCGATCATGCCTAGCACCGCTGCGCTCGGTTTGGCCGTCCGTTTGAAGGTCTCGTGGTCGAAGGAGTGCAGGCCGAAGTGGTGGTGATAGCCGAAGCCCCATTCGAAGTTGTCGATCAGCGACCAGTGGAAATAGCCTCGGACCGGAACACCCTCGTCCATCGCGCGCTTGAGCTCGGTCAACGCCGCCGGGATCAGCCACTGGCGCAAGGCATCGTCGTCGGTGTTGACGCCATGTTCGGTAACGTAGACCGGTAGCTTGGTCGCTTCCCAAGCATAGCGCACCGCACCGGCGAGCGAGCCTGGCCAGACTTCTGCGCCCGCAGCATTACGGGGGGCATCGGCGGGTGGGGGAAGCGCGCCCTTGTCGTTCCAGACCTTGCGTTCATAGTTCTGCACGCCGATGAAATCGCAGGTTTGCGCCGCAAGGCGCAGCCACTCGCCATAGTAGCGCTCGCGGATCGCATCGCGCATCGAATGCTTGCCCGCCGCCTGATCGTCGATGATCGCGAGGCTGACCCCGACGTCGAGATCGCTGCGCATCGCCTTGATCGCAGCCACGCCTAGCCTGTGCGCTTCCATCATGTTGGCGCGGTAGGTCTTCGGGTCCTTCACATAGAGTGCAACGCCAGGCGAATAGAGAGGCACGCCCAGTTGCTGCGCGACGGTTTCCTGCGTCGCCTTGTCGCCGGCCACGAGCTGGGGCGGAAGGATCTCGCCGATCACGCCTACAAGGTTGGGCTCGTTGAGGGTGGTGGCAAGCGCCATGCCCTGCGACAGATGGCGCGCGGCGCGGTCGCAGAAACGGGCGAAGAGCGCGGGGGAATCCGGGTGGTGCCAACCTCCCCTGGCGGCAAACCAGCGCGGCGTGGTGAAGTGGTTGAATGTGACGACGGGGTTGAGGCCTCGTTCCCGGCAGCCATCGATCATTGCCTTGTAGTGATCGAGCATGGCGTTGGAGAAGTACCCTTCATCGGGCTCGATCCGTGCCCATTCGAGGCTGAAGCGATAGGAATTGAGGCCCATGCCCTTCACCAGATCGAGATCTGCCCGCCAGAGCTCGAAGCTGTTGGCCGCATCGCCCGAACGATCCGCAAAGGTCGTTCCTGGCGCGTTCTCGATTGGCCAGAGGTCGGCATTGATATTGTTGCCTTCGACCTGATGCGCGGCTGTGGCGGCGCCCCAGAGGAAACCTTGCGGAAATTTCGGATCGATGGGCTTCGGTTTGGCAGTGCGGGCCAGGGCACTGCTGCCGGTCATGGCGGCAGAAGCGCCGAACGCCGCGGCCGACGCGATCAGATTGCGGCGATCGATCATATTCACTTGTCCTTGCTCAACATTCCCTGGGTGCGCATCCATCGATACATCAGATCCAGCCATCCTTCCTCGGGCGATCCAACCGGACCGGCACCGAAACCGTGACCTCCTTTCGAATAGAGATGGAACTCGATCGATTTTCCGGCGGCGCGATAGCTTTCCAGAAGTGGTAGACCGTCCTGACGGGCAAGCAGGAAGTCATCGGCAGCAATCGCCACGAACATGGGTGGCGCATCGGCGGGTACATTCATCGCAGCCATATTGGGATAGATTGGCGCCACGAAGTCCGGCCGGTCCTCACCGCCCTTTTCAACGACGCTGCGCGAGAGGAAACCTCCCGCAGAAAAGCCCATGAAGCCGACGCGCTGCGGGTTAATGCCGTATTCCGCAGCGTTAGTGCGCACATAACGCAGCGCCGCAAGGCCATCGGCCAGTGCCTTTGTGGGCGTGTCAGACGGTGGGGCCAAGGTGCTCTTTTCCCCGGCGATCAGCTTGTCCAGCTCCGCGACGAAGACTTTCTGGTCGGGCGGTGTGGGTAGCGTGCGGTATTTGAGGACGAAGGCGGTTACGCCACGATTGGCGAACCAACGCGCCACTTCCCAACCTTCCTTGTCCATCTCGAGACCAAGAAAGGCGCCCCCCGGTGCAATGATCACGGATGCAGGCGAAGGCTGGCCCACGGGCCTGAAAGCAGTCAACGTCGGCCTTGTCACGTTGCGCACGGCATAGCGGCCGCTTTCGCTCATATGCCAGATCTCGCGGTCGACCTTTTCCGCGGTTTGCAGAACGATGGTGTTCGGCTGCGCCGGTGCAGCAACCGTTTCGGTGGAAATGCCCGTCTGCGCTGCGGCGGGCGAGCCGGCCGCAATCAGGAGCAACCCGAGAGTCAGAAACGGGCTGCGAAGTGCGGGTAAGGCCATGACTATCATCCTGCTCGTAGGGTCAGCCGCGCTCCGGGCCCGGCCGGATACGGAGTGATAAGGGCCGCCACCATCGGGCGGCGGCCCTTGTCGCATCAGAAGTTGATACCGGCACGCACACCGATCGTGCGCACGGAATCGAAGCTGAAGCGCTGGTTGAGCGTCAGCACTGGCGGCGCCGTACCGATGGGGTTGGCATCGCCGCCGTCAGACCCGATCGAGATCGGGCGAATCTCGTTAGTGCAGTTCTTGCAGAACAGGCTGATGTTCCAGTTCTCGGCCTTGATGCCGGCGCGCAGGTCGATCGTGTCCCAGGTGGGGATCGTGAACGGCGCACCGATCCCCGCCGACTGCGGCGAGCGGTGGTAGTAGCCGAGCCCGAACTGCGCCTCGAGCGCGTCCGAGATCGGCGCTGCATATTCAGCGCCGAGAGTGGCGGTGAACTTCGAGGACAGAGGCAGCTGGTAGCCCTTGGCGTTGAACGTGCCGACGAAGTCCGGCAGCGACGAGTTGACGTCGGCCTTGCAGCCGTCGGTCGTCTGTGTCGGATAGCACTGGGCGCCGGGGTAATCGTCGAAGGTCGCATCGGCATAGGCTGCCGAACCCGAGAGCGTCAGTCCCTCGAAAGGCCGCGCCTGGAACGAGAAGTCCAGGCCCTTGGTCGTTGCGGTTGCGGCATTGCCGAGCACGAAAGTGCGCAGTGACTGCACGAAGGCCTGGACCTGCAAGTCATAGAACTTCGTGTAGAAGGCCGAGAGGCTGAACGTCAGCGCGCCGTCCAGCGCCTTGCCCTTGATGCCCAGCTCGCCGCCGCGAGAGATCTCTGGGCGCACGGCCAGATCCGCGTTGGGGGCAGGTGCCGTGTTCGAGAAGCCCGGCCCCTTGAAGCCTTCTCCGTAGAAACCATAGACCATGAGGTCCGGCGTCGCCTGCCAGTCGAACCCGACCCTGTAGCTGAGGTCCGTCGCGTCGGTGGACTGCTTGGTGACATTGCTCGGCACGCCCAACGTTACGAAGTACTGGCCGAAGTTCTCGCTCAGGTCGATCTGCGCCTTTTCGTAGGTCAGGCGAGCGCCGGCAGTCAGCTTGAACGCATCGGTCAGCTGGTAGCTCAACTGGCCGAAACCGGCGTAGCTATTGTTCACCAGCCGGTATTGGTAGTCCTGCCCGAGGAACGAGGCATTGCTCACGTTGCACGCGGGTGGTGGCCCTGCAGTGACGGTCGCGCCGACGCAGAACGGAAAGCCCACGGCGACGAAATCGGGCAGGCCGTTGTTACCGCCGCGGAAGCCGGCGGTGTTTCCGACAGACCGGTAATAATAGAGCCCAAACTGGCCGGAAAGGACGCTTTCGCTAGGCAGGGCAAGGCGCAGTTCCTGTGAGAACTGGTCGTACTTCTGGTTCGAAGAATTGTAGCTGAAGAAGTTGAACGGCGTCTGGTCGGAGTCGAACTGGAAGTCGGTCTTGGCCTGCTTCCACGCGGTGATGCTGGTCAGGTCCATGCCATTGCCCAGCGCGAGGTTGATATTCGCCTGGAGACCGCCCGTATCGCTGTCGCGGTAGTTCGGTGCTTCGGCCGCAAAAGTGAAGTTTTCGGGGCCGGCGACCAGGCCGCGATCGGGATACTGGCTGCCGGGGCCGAACTCACGGAAAGTGATGTCGTACCTGCCGGTAATGCCGCGCTGACGGTTGTAGTCGCCGATCACGTAGACCGAGAGGGTGTCGCTCGGCTCGTACAGGAACTTGGCGCGCACGCCCAGGTTCTCCAGGCCAAGGTCGTTGCGGACGGCCGGGTTGACCTGCGAAACCGTGATCGGGTCCTGATCGCTGTAAATCAAGTTCAGGCGCAGGGCGGCGTTCTCACCCACCGGCACGTTGGCAGTGGAACGGATCTGGAAGCCAGTGCCGTCATTGCCGGGGCGCGCGCGCTGGACCAGTTCCCCATCGGCGCTAAACGTCATCTCACCAAGCTTCGGCTTGTTGGTGGTGATGTTGACGAGGCCGGCCGAGGCATTCTTGCCGAACAGCAGGCCTTGCGGCCCGTTCAGCACTTCAACGCGCGCGATGTCGTAGAATGCGTTTGCTGCGAATTCCCGATTGCCGAGGACGACTTCATCGATCACCTGCGAGACGCTGGCTTCAACCGTGTTCGAGAATGTGGCCGTACCGACCCCGCGCACCGAGAAGGTGTTGTCCTGCTGGACCTGAAGGCTCGGCGCAAGCTTGGTGACGGCGGTAAGGTCGTTCGCGCCGCGCTGGGTCAACTGCTCGGCACCGACGACGGTCACGCTGACGGGAACCTTGAGTACATTCTCGCTTCGGCGCTGCGCAGTGACGATGATTTCGCCAGGTGTCGAAGCCTCCCCCGAGGCCTGCTCATCGGCAGTCTGTGCAAGGGCAGGTGCCGATGCAAACAGTGCCATGGCGGCAACCGATGCGGACAGTACAAGCCTATTCCTGCTTCTCATGTTCATATGTTTGTCCTCCCAGAAAAATTCTCGCGGATTTGTGTATTTGTTGCCGGTCCGCGCATCCGGCGTCGTGTCCCAGGGACCCTTCCGGTTCAGGACAGGATAATCGTTGCGTGGCGCTCGTTTCGCGCGATAGCGGGCTGGAATTCAGGCGGGAAATAGGGGTGGCGGTAGCTTATCGCGCTACCGACGAGATGCACGCCGCGCGTCAGCCCGCCTGCCTTGGGAACGACGACTGTGAAATAGTCGCCGACGTAGAGCCGCGTCTCGGTCGCCTCGTTCAGCTCGCTGCGCGTGTATTCCCTGTCGCCGAGGCGAAAGCGGTTGTGTGCGGCAGGGTAGAGAACCCCGTCGACCGTGATGTCTACGCCTTCGATCAGGCTGAGACGGGACGAGCGATAGTTGGCCTGACGGATGCGCAATTCGAAACCGGTGCGTGCGCCTTCGGGGCCGATGTTACGAAAACCGGTGCTCTGGATATGTGTGCGTTCAAGCATTGGCCGTCCCCCCTTGAGCCATCCCCGGATGAGACGCATCGTATTCCTCTTCGAGTTGGCGGATCAGTGCGTGCTGGCGGCGCACCTGCTCTATCGCCACCCATGGCGCGCGCTCGCCCTCGTACTCGCTCGAAAGATAGCCCGAGTAGCCCAGCTTCTTGAGCATCGGTACAATGCGCTCCCACGGGATCTGGTGGTCGTGCAGCGTTTCATCGATGTGGTGGAACTTGGCTTGGATGAACGGCACGTACTGGATCACGTCCTCGAGATGCTCGACCGGCACCTTGATGCCGTTGAGAAAGCTCAGCGCGCCCTTCTTGATTTCATCGGTCTCGCCTCCGCCCCATTTGTCGATCGGACGATCCTGGAAAATGCCGGTATCGATCATCAGGCCGAAGTGCTGCGTCCCCGTGCGCTCGATGAAGTTGACATAGGCGTCGGTCACCGGGTGGCGGATCGGGGTGGGCGAATGGATCTCGGGCAGGATCACCAGATCGAGCTGCTGCGCCAGATCGAGATTGCGCTCGACTGCACCTTCCCAGATCGGATCGGGTGTCAGTTCGTGGTCAATCACGCCGAACTTGGGGCGGATGAACTTGAAGCCGAGGCGGTGGGCCAGGCGCAGGTCCTGAGTGATCTGGGCGGCGCCTTCCTCGACGTTCATGTTGCGGTCGATCTGGATGCGCGTGTCGACCCAGCAGGCAAAGTTGGTCGGCTCGAGTTTGTAGCGATCGAGCTGTGCGAACCAGTGGTCGAGCCATGCGGCAGGCGGTTCGGGATAGAGCGGCACGCTCGTCTCGCCCAGGATCTCGATACCCGTCGCCCCGGTGTCTGCCACATGATCGAACGCGTCGTCCAGCGTCATGACGGTGCCGAAGTCGTCGGTATAGCTGTACAGTGAAACGCCGTACCGGAAGCCTGTCACAGGTATTCTCCCCCCTGATGCGGCAATGTTTTAATCACCGCTTAGTTGGCCACCATTTAAGCGATGTTAATTTGGTCCGCAAGCCATAAATTAAGCGGTGCTATTTATAAGTGTCTTCAGGCTTGCTAACGGGTACGTAACGCCGCACATGAGCAACATGGCAACGAAGCGAACGCCCGGGAAAAGAAGAGGCAAACCGTATCACCGCGAAGATTTGCGGCAGGAGCTGCTGGATGCGGCCAAGGCCTTCATCGTGCGCGAAGGCTACGAAAACCTGTCGATGCGGCGCCTTGCTGAAGAGATCGGGGTCAGTTCCGCTGCGCCCTACCACCATTTTCCGGATCGGCGCGCCCTTCTGCTGGCAGTGGCTGTCGACGGTTACCATTCCATGTTCGCGGATGCGCACATAGGCGTGGACGACACTGATCCGCGCGAAAACCTGCGTGGCCAGTTGCTGAATTTCCTGCGTTTTGCTTCCGGAAACCGGCGCATCTTTGCCCTGATGTACGAAAGCGAGCTTGTACGCGAGGGGCTCGCGCCAGAGATCCAGGAAGTGCAGGATCTTGGATTTCGGCGCCTGCATGAGCTCATGATGGCCGTGGCGCCCGATCTTTCGGACCGGGAACGCAGCATTCGCTGCGCAACGTTATGGTGTGCGGTGTTCGGCTTTGCATTGCAGACCAACCGCTCGATGATTCGCACGCCGGAACCTGAGCCGGATCGTGAAGAGCTCGCGGAAGCGCTGGTGGGGCAGGCTCTGAGATTGTTGGATAGCTGAACGGGTTCACTCGCCGGTGCAGTCCTTTGCCACGGCGATCGACAGGCTCGGTTTGAACAAGATCATTCAGTCTTGTGAGGGCAAAACCTGAGGGCGCTGAAGCCAGGCCCTGCAATATTGCCATTTGGCATCGAATGTACTATATGGTGCCATATGGAGAACTGCCATGCTGGCTCTGGAACCCATTGATACAGCCCCCGGGGTCTTCCGGCCCGACCCGGTGACCCAGGACGAGTCCGCGGCGATGTTCCGTGCCGTGTTGAACCTGTTCGCCAGATGGGACCTGACCGACGAGCAGGCAGCGACGCTGCTCGACATGCCCGTACGCACTTATCGGCGCTGGAAGGCCGAAGGGCCCGGACGCATCTCGCGCGACGGGGCGGCACGGCTTTCGAACCTGATGGGGATACACAAGGCGCTGCGAATCATCTTTTCCGAAGCCCGGCGCGGTTATGCCTGGATCAAGGCGGACAACGCCGCTTTTGCCGGTGCGAGTGCGCTCGATATCATGCTTGGCGGAGAGCTGACCGATCTCATGCGGGTGCGCCGCTATCTCGATGCCGAACGCGGCGCCTGGTGACCGGGCCCGAGGCTCTGCAGGTTAGCCGGGTCGAGTGGAAAGATGCGGTCCGGATCATCCGCAGTACCTATCCGCCGATCGACCTGTTCGAGGATATTGCCGACCCTGCAGACTGGCCGCTGCTGATCTCGGCGGAGCAGAAGACCAATCCGCGCATCATGACGACGATCGGCAATCTCGATCTGGTGCCGGTCGAACGCCGGGTCGGCGGAAACGGCGCGTCCTACCTGATGGCACCCTTCACCCACGTCAGCACCGACCGGCCCAGTCGCTTCACCGATGGCAGCTACGGCGTACTCTATGTCGGCAATGGGTTCGAAACAGCGCTGTTCGAGACGATCCATCACCATGCCCGCTTCATGGCCCGCACGGCCGAAGCGCCGGGCTGGACTTCGCAGTTCCGGGAGATCGTCCTCTCGGTCGGCGCCGACTTGCATGACATGAGGGACAGCGCCGCAGACAAACGCGCGCTAGATCCCGACAGTTATGCCGCGTCGCAAGGCCTCGCGGCCACGCTCAGGGCCGCTGGTTCCGATGGCATCGTCTATCCCAGTATCCGGCATCGCGGCGGACAATGCGCTGCCCTGTTCTACCCCGATGGCGCTTTCGAGCCCGTTCAGGGCCGTCATCTCGACTATCATTGGGACGGCACCGGCGTCGATTTGGTGCGCGACGCCGGATCCGGCGCGGTGTTCCGCGTCGTGCATTCCGATTGAGGCAGCTCTTCGGCACTGGTGCTCTTCGATGCTCTCCGGCTAAGCGGGTCGCGTCGGTCACTACCCATAGAGAAGCGCTTCTGCTCGCATGCGTCAGCGTGCTATGGATGCAGCGCAGCGTTCGTGGAGGATGACATGTGGCTTCGTTGCGCTCTCGTTGTGTCCCTGGCCTTGCTTGCATCCCCGGTGCTGGCCCAGGCGAACTTGACGGCGAAGGACCGCGCCGCCGCTTTTCGCGCTGCCGGTTTCACGCTTCAGGGCGGTCAATGGTCCGCTTGCGGCGATCCCGGTACGCCCAGTTATTCGCCCGGACAAATCGACACCGTGCGCGATCTCAACGGCGATGGACGACCCGAAGCGGTGATCACCGAAGGCGGCACCTATTGCTTCGGCATGACGGGAACCGGCTACACGATCGTCAGCAAGCAGGCCGACGGCAGCTGGAAGAACATCACCGGCGGGACCGGCATCCCGACATTCCTCGCCACCAGGGGCGTGGGTGGCTGGCCGGATATCGAAATCGGCGGTCCGGGCTTCTGCTTCCCGGTAGAGCGCTGGAACGGCAAGGCCTACGTCCTGAACCGGCATCAGTACGACGGGAAGCCCTGCCGTCCCCAGATGTAAGCCTGCTATGGGCAGTGGGAACCAACGCAGGTTCGGCAGGAAGTCCGTCCGGGTCAGGGCGTAATCCGGCCGTGCGTCTCGTGGCGAATTGCCGGCTTCCCGGGCAGAAGCCAGTGGATCAGTTCGATGCGATCGCGGCGATGGCGGCAGCAACCTTGTCCATTTCAGCCATGGAATTGAACAGTGCGGGAGTGATCCGCACACAAGCTCCCGAAGCGACGCCGTCGCGGTGGACGGAGAAGATCCCGTGTCGGTCGAGCAACTGCTTCGCGAGGGCCTTGTTAGCCTGCACACTGGTGCGGCCTTTGAGCCGGAACGAAGTGATCGAAGCGGACAGCTCCGGGTCTTCGGGCGTCAGGATCTGCACATTGGCGATAGTTCGCACCTGGTCCACCCATCGGCTGCGCAACGCGCGCAGGCGCCGGGTCCGGCGCTCCGATCCGATCCGGGCATGAAAGGCGAGGGCGACAGGTGCAGTCAGCAAAGCGGAGATATCCGTGGTTCCGGTGTGGACCCGGCTGAACACACCGGCATCGCCTTTCTCGGCGGGGTCCGGATCGATCTTGTGCAGGGCGCCCCGGCGAATGTGGATCACGCCGAGGCCGAGCGGGGCGCCGAGCCACTTGTGGCCGTTTACCCCTACGAAGTCGCAATCCATCGCGGCGATGTCGCCATCGATCTGGTACCATGAGTGCGCTGCATCGACGATCGTGTCGACCCCGCGGGCGCGGGCCATGGCAGCGATTTCGCGCACCGGCACAGCCAGGCCCGTGCGGTGTCCGATCCGGGTAAGCAGCAGCAACCTGACGTGCGGATTCTCGTCCAGAGCCTGCGTGTAGGCCGCGAGAAGGCCTTGATGGCTTGCCGGTTCGGGCAAAGCGATGCGAACCACGCGGGCTTTGCACCGCGCGGCGAGGCTATCCATCGAAGCCTGCATGGAATCGTAATCGAGGTCGGAATAGAGCACCGCCTCGCCCGGCTTGAGCTGATTGTAGCCTAGAATGAGCGCCTTGAGGGCCTCGGTGGCATTGCGCGTAAAGGCGATCTCGTCGGGCTGAACCCCCAGCGCATCGGCGATCTCCTCGCGGACCGCCATTGCATCGCGGCCGAAGCCCCGGCGCGAATAGTAGCTGGTATCGCGATTCACGCGCGCGAGGTGTTCCTGGTAGGCCGTGAAAACGGGCCGGGGCATCATGCCCCAATTCCCGTTTTCCACCTGAACGACCTCGCGCGTGACGTCGTACTGCCCCGCGATGGCCTGCCAGAAAGCCTCCTCGTCGCCGGTTTCGACCGGGAGATGCGGTTGAACGGCACCCGCCACCCCTTTCGTTCCGACCGTCAGCGAGGCAAAGCCAAGTGCGCCCTTGAGGACAGTGCGGCGGGGTGTGCGGGTGTCGATCATCAGAAGTTCACTCCCAGGCGGACGTAGTACTGGCCGCCATCGGTGTCGTAGGGCGCGTTGCGCGAATATATCAGGCCGCGAACTGCCTGAAACGTCGCCTCGTCAGGATAGGAATCGAAGATGTTCTCCGCCCCGACCCGCAGCGAAAAGTGTTCATTGAACGTGTAGGCGGCCGACAGGTCGAACAGCACCATCGATCCGAACTTCTGGAAGATCTCGCCGGTCGCATTCCCCGAGACATCGGTCCAGGGACCGTAGTAGCGCGCCCGGGCGAGGACTTCGAAGCCCGCCACGTCATATCCCAGCGAAGCGGTGCCGTTGTGGTGGGGCAGAGCGTTCTCGAAACGCACCCGCTGGGTTTCATTGGAAATCGCCGCGCTGGTGCCCGAAGTCACCTTCGTCTCATTGTAGTTGTAGGCGAGATTGGCCTTCAGACGTCCCGCGCCAAGCTGCGTGACATAGGACAATACGGCATCGATGCCGCGGGTGCGGGTGTCGAAATCGTTGGTGAAGTAACTGATGGCTGAATAGCCCTCGACGTTGTTGTAGTCCGCAGGCACGGCGAACGTGGCCGACTGGCTGAAACGGTCCATGAGCTTTATCTGGTAGAGATCGACGCTGCCTGACAGGCCGAAGCCGGTCTGGAAGGTCACCCCGCCGGTCAAGGAGCGCGATTTCTCGGGCGTCAGGGGCCTGGCTCCCAGCGCAATCGCCAGAGGATCGGATGGCGAGAGGCGACCTTGCGTGTAGATCGTCATCGTTGTCGTATCTAGACCCTGCGTGGTGGCGCGGGTGTTGAGCTGGGCCGGTGTGGGCGCGCGGAAGCCGGTCGACCAGGTCGCCCGGATGCCTAGACCCTCGATCGGGTCCACGCGGGCCGACAGCTTGTAGTTGAAGGTGTCGCCGAATGAGGAGAAATCCTCGTATCGCCCTGCCGCACCCAGGGTCAGCATGTCGACAGGCCGCCATTCGAGATCGAGGTAACCGGCGTAGCTTGTCTGGTGCCAGGTGCCGACCCGATCCGGTCCGAAGCCGGGATAGCCGTTCGAGCTGGAAGCGAGGCCTTCGGCTGCGCCCTGGCCGATGGTCCACGACGCGTCGTCACCCTGGCCGACCTCATAGGTCTCCCGGCGGCGTTCCGCGCCGAAGGCAACGTTGATCGGTTCGGTCGAGCCGACATCGAGGCGATAGACGAAGTCGGCATTGAGGTTGAACTCACGCTGTTCCAGCTTGCCGATGTAGAAGCCGGTCGGGCTGTCCGGTCCCATCGAGGCGTTGAGGCTTTCGGTCATGCCGTATTCGATCGTGCTGCGGCCATATGACCCGCTCAGGTCATAAGTGAAGGCAGGGGCAATCTCGCCGCGCAGTCCGGCAGAGCTCTGGATGTCGCTGTACCGGGTGGAAAAGCGCGGCGTGAAACCGGCAGGGTACCACTGGGCGAAGTTGAACCCGGGAAAGGCCGCGGTGTCCTTGAAGACGCTGGCTGTCGCAGTGGGATTGCGCCAGTTGAAGTGGGTTACGCCGTCGCCGTCCTGCGCCGTGACGAAGCCATAGACTTCGATCGCCTCGGAAAATTCGTAGCGTGCATCGAGTGAGCCATGAATGCGCTCCTCGTCTGGCTGGCCCCAGCGCTGGACGGGATTGGGCACGTCAAGATCGGGGTTAGCTTCTTGCAACGCTTCGGCATCGGCGCGCTGGCGGGTGCGCGAGGTTGCCTCGGCGTGGTCGTACTGGCCGGTAAGGACAATGCTGCCCCTGTCGCCGAGCGCGATGCCGCCCCGCGCGCCGACCTGGTACTCGTTGCCATCGCCCTCATAGTATTGCGAGAACTGCGAATACGCGCTCATGCCCGGCTCGTCTTCGAGGATGATGTTGATGACGCCGGCAATCGCATCCGAACCATACTGCGCCGCTGCACCGTCGCGAAGTACCTCGATGCGCTTGATCGCCAGTGAGGGAATGCTGGCGAGATCGGCGGCCTGGGCCCCGCGCGTGCCGAGCAGCGCCGAGCGGTGGTAGCGCTTGCCATTCAAGAGGACGAGCGTCTGGTCGGCGGAAAGCCCGCGCAGGGTAGCCGGACGCACAAAGGCCTGGCCGTCCGCGGCCGGAAGGCGCTGGATATTGTAGGATGGCAGCAACTGGGCGAGAGTGTCGTTCAGATCGCCCGAAACGCTTGAACGCACGGCATCCTGGCTCAGCGAATCAATCGGGGCGAGTGTCTCGAAGATGGTGCGCGAGCGTTCGCGGGTGCCGGTAACGACTATAGCGTCCGATTGGCTCGAGGTTACAGCCTCGGCTGCGGCTGTCTGGGCCATGGCCGGCGCGCCCGTGAACGCAAGCGCGATCCAGCTTACCGTGATCAAGTTCTTCATCGAAATCCCTGCTACTTGCCGGCGTGCGACCGTGCCGCCGAAGTTCGGGCGCACTAGCTGCGAAAGATGACGCTACAGGGTGAAATCGATTACAGTCGTGTGTCAGTGCCGAGCCGGTAGTCAGCAACCATTGCGGGAAGGAGCGCTCGTGTTCGCGAAGACGAAGACCTGCAAAATGGAGTGGGTCCATTGTGGGCAGGCCCGTGGTGTTCATGTCAGGGCGACTGCGACAGGTAACAGTCAGGTCACACATAGTAGGTGTCGCCTTCGCGGATGATCACCGGATCGTGTGCCGTCAGATCGCCTGAATGCTGCGCATTGAAGGTGAGCGAGGCGCTGTCGTGGTTCTGCGGCGTCCGTTGCGCCTCGGCACTGGCGACACCGGCGCACAGGCCAAGCGCCCAGCCAGGATGAGAGACGTCTTAGCCTTGATCAGGCGCTCGCAGCGTGCCAGGCAGCGACGATCTCGCGCGCCTTTGCACCGACGGTGTCGGCATCGAATCCTGGCTTGTAGAGACTGCTTCCCACGCCGATACCGAAACAGCCGGCGGCCCGGTATTCGGCCAGATTTGCCGGTCCCACGCCGCCTACGGCCCAGATGCGCACGTGCTTGGGCAGGACTTCACCGATGGCCTTGATATAGCCGCTGCCCAGCGAAGAGCCGGGAAAGAGCTTCAGGTCCCGTGCCCCGGCATCGATGGCGGCAAAGGCCTCGGTCGGCGTGAGGAAACCCGGAAGCACGTCCATGCCCAATGCGATCGAGCGGGCGATGACGGCGGGATCGACGTTGGGCGACACCATGAAGGCCCCGCCCGCGCCGCCAAGGGTTTCAGCCAGGGCGGCGGAAATCACCGTGCCGCCGCCGATCGCGGCGCGGTCGCCAAGCGCATCGGCCATGGCCGCGATCGAGGCCGCTGGATCGGGCGAATTGAACGGCACTTCGATGATGCGGATGCCCGCCTCGATCAGCGCATTTCCGACCGCGACTGCCTCGGGCGGCCTGATGCCGCGCAGGATGGCGGCGATGGGCGGGGCTCCAGTTGCCAGGGCGTCTTCGATCTTCATGACTTGGGTCCTCTTGCAAGTCGCAGCCCGGCCACAACCGCTGCATCGCCGTCGATGCGCGTGGCCTTGCAGCCCAAGCTGAGCAGGCCGTCCTCATAAAGCTTGCACAGCGATGGGTCGCCGATCAGGACGATGTCCGATCCCGCCCCGGCCTCGGCCCTGACCTCGCCACCGATCAGCAGGCCGGAGAGGTAGCCGCGCGACCAGTCCTTCGACTTGCCGTCGAGCATGCGCGCGGCTCGCGCCTCGAAAAGGGCCGAAGTGAACGGCTCGTGCGACCGCACCAGACCGCGTGCAAAGCCGTCTTGGAAAGTGCCGTCGCCGGCCATGTCGGGCCCGGTCAAGGTCGACTGGCCGGCCAGCAGCGCAAAGAGCTCGCCGGTAGGATGGGTTCGAAATCCGGTAATGGACCCGTTACGCAGCCGGACCCACTTGCTGTGCGTGCCCGGCAGCACGACGATGTTTTCACCTTGGGCGAGAGACGGCTCCAGCACGAGTGCGCCGAAGACCTGGGTTTCCTCGCCGCGCATGACTTCCGGCACCCCGGCTTCGGTGCGGCAACTCAGGCCCGGCAGAACCGCAACATTCACGCCCGCGACTTGCGTGGTCGCGCGTGAGGCCAACCATGAGTTCGCATCCGCGGGACATGGGGCATAGCCTGTGGGCAGAAGTGCCCCGGGTGCCCCGGCCATGCCGCACAGGGTGACGTCTGCCAGACGGCCTTCGCCAAGCCATACCTCCAGCCTTTCGGCCAGCACGCTCTCGGCGCTGATTTCCAGCGCGCCCGTTCCGGGGCCGTTGAGCCTTGCAGTCGGGTCCGCGCCGCTCATCCGGTAGAGCCGCAGGCGACTGGTTCCCCAGTCGCCGAGAACGTAGGCCTCGCTCATTGTAGATCGAGCACGACGACCGACTTGGCCGGCAAGGTAACGATGAGTTTGCCGCCCTTGATGCTCGCTCCGTGGAAGGATGCGGGCCTTACTGCCTGCGGGGCATCGAAGGTATTGTGCGCATCGATCTTCGCGGCTGTGAGGACGCGGCCCGACACCCGCTTCGCGCTTACGCCATCGAGTGCAATCGTCACGGTATTCGACTGATTGGGGTCGGCATTGGAAAGACCGATGTGGATCTTGCCGTCCTTTGCCTTGACCGCCGATCCGCTCACGGCGGGCAAGGTGTACTTGCCCTTGGCGTAAGTGGGGGTGTCGATATCGATCGGCAGCACAGTGGCGTCCTGCCAGGGCTTGTACATCTCGAACACGTGGTACGTCGGCGTCAGGACCATCTTGTCGCCATCGGTCAGGATCATTGCCTGCAGCACGTTGACCATCTGGGCAATGGCGGTCATGCGCACGCGGTCTGCGTGCTTGGCGAAGATGTCGAGGTTGATCGCGGCGATCAGCGCATCGCGCAGGGTGTTCTGCTGGCGCAGGAAGCCGGGATGGGTTCCCGGGTCCTGCGCGTACCATGCCCCCCATTCATCGACGGCCAGGAACATGCGCTTTTCCGGATCGTACTTGTCCATGATGGCGCTGTGCCTGGTGATGAGCTCATCCATGCGCCAGGCTTCATGCAGGGTGTCGGCCCAGGCGCTTTCGTCGAAACCGACGGCAGGCGCGCGCGGCGGCCAGCCGCCATCGGGCAGCACGTAGTAGTGCAAGGACAGGCCATCGAGCGTTTGTGCGGCGACGCGCATCAGCGTCTCGGTCCAGTCGTAGTCGTCGCCATTCGCGCCTGCGGCCACCTTAAGGATGCTGGTCCCGGCAGGGGCCTTGATGAAGGTTGCATAGCGGCGCGTCACGTCGGCGGCGTATTCCGCGCGCATATTGCCGCCGCAGCCCCACAGCTCATTGCCCACGCCAAAATAAGGAACCGCCCAGGGTTCCTTGTGGCCGTTCCTGGCACGTTCGTCGGCAAGGCTGCCTGCGGGGGCGGTCATGTACTCGACCCATTCAGCCATCTCGCGCGGCGAACCGTTGCCCACATTGCCGGCCACGTAGGCCTGCGCGCCCACCTGGCGCACAAGCTCGAAGAACTCGTGCGTGCCTACGCTGTTGGGTTCGGTTACGCCGCCCCAATGGGTATTGACCTTGACCGGGCGTTCGTTCTGCGGGCCGATGCCTTCGCGCCAGTGATATTCGTCGGCAAAGCATCCGCCCGGCCAGCGGATCACGGGCACCGAGAGGTCGCGAAGGGCGCTTACCACATCGTTGCGAAAGCCGTTGGTATTGGGGATCTTGCTGTCCTTGCCCACCCACAGGCCTCCGTAGATCCCGTTGCCCAGGTGTTCGGCGAACTGAGTGAAGATATCCTTGTTGTAGACCGGGCCAGGCGTATCGGCATAGATGGTCGCCGTTGTCGACTTCCCGCCGGTATCGGCCTGGGCGACGCCGGCAAGCGCAGTCGCGCCCAGCAACAGCAGCTTCGTCGCTTGGCGAAGGGCCTTCAGCATCGTGTTCTCTCCTCCCTTTGGGAATCAGTCGTGAAAAGGGTCTGTGGTCATGCGTTGTGCGCGCAGGAAGGCATCGGCGACGAGGCGCAGGGGATCGAGATCCACGTCGCTGCGTCCGCCGCGGATGAGGTTTGCGAAGCGAGCGTAGAGCCCGGGATATTCGAGGTCTTCGTTGCGCTCGGTTCGTCCGGGCAGGGCCAGCACTGCGCCGCCGCTGGAGAGCTTGAGCGTTCCGGCGTCGGTTTCGACGACGATGTCCCAGCTTTGCGGGCCGGTCTGGCGCCAGTCGAGGTCCATGTGGATGTGAGCGCCTGCCGTGTCGCGCAAGTTCAGGTCTGCTGCAATCGGGGCTGCGCGGTTTTCGGGTATGCTGAGCGTGGCGGTCTTGAGGAAGACCGGGCGCGGCAGGATATGGGTCAATATGGACAGGGCGTTGATGCCCGGGTCGAACACGCCCAACCCGCCGGGTTCCCAGATCCACGCCTGCCCGGGATGCCAGACGCGAACGTCCTCGCGCCAGACGATGGATACGGTATCGATCCTTCGCTCGGCGAGCCATGCGCGCGCCGGTGCGACGCCTGCGGCGAAGCGCGAATGCCATGCCGCGAACAGGGAGACGCCGACCTTGTCGGCGCGCTCGCGCAAGGCGACGACTTCGCTGAGCGTTGCGCCCGGGGGCTTTTCGAGGAAGACGTGGGCGCCGCGCTTCAGCGCCAGCGCGGCGAGGTCGTAGCGGACCTGCGGCGGAGTGCACAGCGAGACGGCGTCGATGGCCGGGCCGTGCTCCAGCAGTTCCTCGAGGCCGGCAAAGTGGGCAACGCCGTCCAACCCGGGATCATCGGGGCTGACGGTTGCGGCGAGGCTGAAGGCGGCGTTCCCGGCGATGGCCGGCAGATGCTGGTCCCGGGCGATCTTGCCTAGGCCGACGACGGCAATGCGGATCGGGTCCATGGTTCAGAGCGTCCTGACCGTAACGGTGCGCTCCTGAGCGCGTACGAGCGGATTGGATACCGGCAGCGTGAAGGGGAACGCCGAGATCTCGAAGACGTCGCCTTCCTGCGTCGTCACGCCGTCGCTGAACGAGAGCGTGGCGGTGCCGAAGAAGTGGACGTGAACGTCGCCGGAGCGGCAGAACAGGTTGTACTTGAAATGATGGTGTTCCAGGTTGGCGATGGTGTGCGACATGTTCGCCTCGCCGGAAAGGAACGGCTTTTCCCAAAGTGTCTTTCCGTCGCGCAGGATCCGGCTTGTGCCTTCGATGCCTGCTGGTGCAGGCCCCAGCAGCAGTTCGGGGCCCAAGGCTGCCTGCCGGAGCTTGGAATGGGCGAGCCAGAGGTAATTGTGCCGCTCGGTCACATGATCTGAATACTCGTTGGCGAGCGCGAAGCCGATGCGATAGGGCGCGCCGTCCTCGCCGACGATGTAGATGCCGGCGACTTCCGGTTCCTCGCTGCCGTCCTTGGCGAAGGCGGGCATGAGCAGCGGATCGTTCGGGCCGACGAGCTGCGAGCCGTCGCCCTTGTAGAACCATTCCGGCTGCTGGCCGACTTCGCCCGGAGCGGGCTTTCCGCCTTCCAGGCCTTCGAGGAACATGCGCATGGAATCGGTCTGCGCCTGGCTGGCCATGGCCTCGCGGTGCATCTTGTCGCGGCCTTCGGCCGAACCGAGATGGGTCAGGCCGGTGCCCGAAAGGATCAGGTGCGCCGGGTCTTCGTGGTCGATCGGCGCGATCAGGCGGCCCGCGTCGAACTCGGCGCGGATGTCGACGGCGGCGCCTTGCCCGCATGCCTTAGCGGTATCGGCCAGCGTGTCGCCCGCAGCGATCGCGCGCAGCGCCAGTTCGCGCACCGAGGTGACGCCCTCAAGAAAATGGGCGGTGTTGCCTTCGGCAAGAATGACGGATCGCGAACCGTCGACCGCGCGATGCTGGAGCAGGCGAAGAAAAGTCATGATTCTCTCCCGGGCCGCGGCGCGCGCTCATTCATCGGCGCGCGCCGGGCAGAAGGTGGGGGTGGTCAACCGAGCTTGAGGGTGCCGTCGATCAGACGCGGTGCGCCGTCGCCCTTGGCGCTGTCGCGCAGTTCCGCGGGTAGGACGTCTTGCGCCAGGTTCTGGTAGCTGACCGGCCGCAGGAAGCGGTCGATGGCCATGCTGCCCACCGACGTGGTGCGCGGGTCGGACGTGGCCGGGAAGGGGCCGCCATGGACCATTGCGTGGCACACTTCGACGCCCGTCGGCCAGCCATTGGCAAGGATCCGGCCGACCTTGCGCTCCAGCACCGGCAGGAGGCGCGCGGCCAGGTCTTCGTCGGCGGCGTCCATGTGGAGGGTGGCGGTGAGCTGGCCTTCGAGACCGGCGAGTACCTTGGCGAGTTCGGCTTCGTCCTTGCAGCGCACGATAATGGAGGAGGCGCCGAAGACCTCGTGGCCCATGGCCTTGTCGGCGAGGAACGCCTCGCCGGTGGTCTGGAACAGGACGGCCCCGCCGTGGGTGCGATCGCCGTCTTCCCCGCGCGCCAGCGTCTCGACGCCCGGACAACCTGAAAGCGTCTCGACGCCCTTGGCATAGGCCTCGCGAATGCCAGCGGTCAGCATCGTCTGCGGCTTTGCCTGAGATACGCTGCCCGTGGCGGCCGCCATGAAGGCGTCGAGGCCTTCGCCCGCGATGGCCAGGATGAGACCGGGATTGGTGCAGAACTGGCCTGCGCCCATCGTTAGCGAAGCGACGAAGGCCGTGCCCAGTGCCTCGCCGCGCGCCTTGAGCGCTTCAGGCAGGAGCAGGACCGGATTGATGCTCGACATCTCGGCATAGACCGGGATCGGCACTTCGCGGGCCTGGGCGATGCGGGCGAGGGCCAGGCCGCCGCTGCGCGAGCCGGTGAAGCCGACCGCCATGATGCGCGGATCGCTGACGAGCGCGGCGCCCAAGTCGTTCGAGGGGCCGACGAGGTGCTGGAAGACACCTTCCGGAAGTCCGCAGGCAGCAACAGCCCTGGTGATCGCCTGTGCGACCAGTCCACCGGTGATCGGGTGGGCCGGGTGTCCCTTCACGACGACCGGGCAGCCGGCTGCCAGCGCCGAGGCCGTGTCGCCTCCGGCAGTCGAGAAGGCGAGCGGAAAGTTCGAGGCTCCGAATACGGCGACGGGCCCGACCGGGATCATGCGCAGGCGCAGGTCCGGCCGCGGCAGGGGCTGACGCTCGGGCATGGCGGGATCGATGCGCAGCTGTTGCCAGAGGCCCTTGCGCACGACGTCGGCGAACATGCGAAGCTGCCCGACGGTACGGCCGCGTTCGCCTTCGAGGCGTGCACGGGGCAGGCCGCTCTCGGTCATCGCGGCCTCGATCAGCGAATCGCCGATGGCGAGGATCTCCTGGGCGATTCGTTCGAGGAAGGCGGCCCGTTCTTCACGGCTCGTGGCGCGATAGGCATCGAAGGCGGCGTCGGCCCTGTCGCAGGCCTGCGCAACTTGTGCAGGACCATCGACGTTGAAGGGCTCGCCATGGGGCTGACCGGTTTCAGCCGCTACGGATCGGAAATCTGTCATTCGGGGTCTCCCTATTTACTCCGACATATTCCGAGCTGGCGATAAACGCAATGTTTGTCGTTCCTTCCTTGCAGGAGGGCTGATAGGGTCGCTTGCGGAGGTAAGGAAAATCGTGACGGATGCTGAACTGAGCAAGGAAAAGGATGCTGCAAGGCCTGGCGAGGAACCCCGTGGTCCGGGTCGGCGTCTGCACGGTGCGATTGCGCATAAGCTGGGGACGGACATCTTGTCGGGCAAATATGCGCCCGGCGATGTTCTGTCCGGTGAAGTCGCCTTTGCCGAGGAGCTCCAGGTTTCCCGCAGTGCCTATCGCGAGGCGATCCAGGTGCTTACCGCCAAGGGGCTGGTGGCAAGCCGGCCCAAGGCGGGAACGCGCGTGCTTCCGCGCGAGCGCTGGAACCTGCTCGATCCCGAAGTGCTGGGTTGGGCCTTTGCCGGCGAACCGGACATCGAGTTCGTACGCAGCCTGTTCGAGCTGCGCGCCATCGTCGAACCGGCGGCAGCCCGCCTGGCGGCGAATCGGCGCGACAAGGCCGACCTCAAGGCCATGAAAACCGCCCTGGCGGAAATGCGCAGCCATACGCTCACGACCGAGGCGGGGCGCGCGGCCGACAGGGATTTCCATGCAGCGATCCTGCACGCCACCGGCAATCAGGCGCTCATGGTCCTGAGTGCCAGCATCGGAGCGGCGGTCAATTGGACGACGCAGTTCAAGTTGCGCGCGCGCGCGCTGCCGCGCAGTCCGATACCCGATCACACCAAGGTCTATGAGGCGATTGCCGCCGGGGACGGCGATGCCGCCGCCGAAGCGATGAACGTGCTGGTCGAGCTGGCGCTGGACGATACCCGCAGCGCAATGCGTCCCTGACGACGGCGAGGGCCGCGCGCCGATCCTTCCCTGCATCGAGACAGGCACAGGGCCGATGACATGGTCGCCGGCCCTGCGTGCAATCCGGTCCCTTTTGCTCAGGAGGAATGTCCCTGGTCGCTGGTTCAGACCGGCTGTGCTTCGAGCACCTCATCGGGCAGGGCATGCGTCGGCTTGCTGCCCCACAGCGCATAGAACAGCACGTAGAGTTCGCAGGCCGCGGTCAGCAGGAAGGAGGTCTGGAGGCCGTAGTTGTCGGCGATCCAGCCTTGCACGATCACAAGCGCGCCGCCCGCGATGGCCATTACCAGCAGCCCCGAACCTTCCTCCGTAAGCGGCCCCAGCCCCTTGATGCCAAGGGTGAAGATGGTCGGGAACATGATCGAGTGGAACAGGCCCACGAGGATCAGCGACCACATCGCGACCGGGCCGTGCGCGAAGCTGGTGACCAGCATCACCACGAAGGCGCCGACGGAAAAGACGGCGAGGACTTTCGCGGCATCGAAGCGCTGCATGATCGCCGAGCCGGCGAAACGGCCGACCATCATGCCGCCCCACAGGAACGTGAGGTAGCGACCGGCCTGTTCATGGGTCAGGTTGGCGATGTCGGGCTGGCTGACGAAGTTCACGAAGAGGTTGGCCACGCCGATCTCCGCGATCAGGTAGATGAAGATGGCGGGGATGCCGAAGACCAGGTTGCGGTGGCTCCACAAGGACAGGTGCTTGCGCTCTTCCTTGGCCACGCGGGCATTGGAGGTGCCCATGGCGGGCAGCGGGAAGCGGGCGATGACGATGGCGAGGACTACGAGCACCACCGCGACCAGCCCGTAGGGCAGGATCACCGATTGGGCATCGGCCATGCGCTCGGCTTCGCTGAGCACCGTACCCACCGCCGAGGTGCCGCTCTTGGAGCGGCCCAGGATCAGGTAGGCGCCGAAGAGCGGGGCGAGCATGGTTCCGGCCGAGTTGAGTGCCTGCACCAGGTTGAGGCGCGAAGAGGCGGTCTCGGGCTTGCCGACGATGGCGACATAGGGGTTTGCCGCCACCTGCAGGAGCGTGATCCCGCTGGCGATCACGAACAGCATCGTCAAGGTGACGCCGTAGGACGGGATGCTGGCTGCCAGCATCATGCCCAGCGCGCCCGCGGCCATGATGAGCAGGCCCACGACCAGGGACATCTTGTAGCCGATGCGCTCGATCAGCTTGGCCGAAGGAATCGAGGCGACAAAGTAGGCGATGAACCAGACCGACTCGATCAGCGTGGTCTGGGTGTAATTGAGCTCGAACACGCTGCGCAGATGCGGAAGCAGCGTGTTGTTGATGACGGTGATGAACCCCCACATGAAGAAGAGGCTGGCAAGCAGGGTCAGCGCCGGGCCATAGCGAATTGCGGTTTCCTGCGCGGTTTCGGCGGATGTGCCGGACGACGAGACAACTGTAGGCATGTCTATCCTCTCGAACGGGGTCCGCGCGACTTCCTTTGCGAACCGGCTTGCGCTTTTTCCATTTGTCGGACTATATCGCGGTGTGGGCCCCGTCAATGGGCCGCAAAAATTCCACGCAGGGTCTGGAGCGATCGGGAATGAGGAATCTGAAAAAGGCACTGGCCGGCGCGGCCCTGGCAGTCATGGCGACAGGCCTTTGCCCATCCGCGCATGCGGCCGAGGCGAAGCGCGAAATCGCCGGAGCCCTGGCCGATGGCACCGAAGTGAGCGCGATCACCCTGAAGGCCGACAACGGCATCTCGGCCACGATCCTGTCCTACGGCGCCACCCTGCAGAAGCTGCTTGCGCCGGACAACCATGGCAAGATCGCCGACGTAGTCCTCGGGTATGACACGCTGTCCGACTATGTCGAGCATCCCAATTACTTTGGCGTGACGGTTGGCCGCTATGCCAATCGCATCGCCGGTGGCCGCTTCACGCTCGACGGAAAGACCTACCAGCTGCCCCTCAACGACGACCACAACAGCCTCCACGGCGGCGGTCATGGCTTCGACAAGGTCGCGTGGCAGGTCGTCTCCGTGAAGTCCGGTCCGACCGCCAGCGTCGTGCTGAGCCACGTCAGCCCGGACGGCGATGCAGGCTATCCGGGCAAGGTCGTCGCCACGGTTACCTACACCCTCGACGAGGCCGGAAACCTCGGCATTGCCTTCGAGGCCAGGACCGACAGGCCAACAGTCATCAACATGACCAATCACGCGATCTTCGACATGGCCGGCGAGGGGTCGAGCGATGGCGCGACGGGCCAGATGCTGACGATCCCGGCCAGCCGGTTCACGCCGGTCAATGCGGACCTGATCCCGACCGGCGAACTGCGCCCGGTCGAGGGAAGCGTGTTCGATTTTCGCCAGTCGCGCCGCGTCGCGGACGGACTGCGCGATGGAACCGACCGGCAGATCGTCTTCGGCAGGGGTTATGACCACAACTTCGCGCTCGATAAGGGCGTGACCGCCACGCCGCAGCTTGCCGCAAGGCTCGAGGACCCCGTGTCGGGCCGCGTGCTCGAAGTGCTCACCACCGAGCCGGGCGTGCAATTTTACTCCGGCAATTTCCTCGACGGGACGCTGGTGGGCAAGCAGGGCCACCTGTACCGGATGGGCGATGGCATCGCGCTCGAACCGCAGAAGTTCCCCGATGCGCCCAATCATCCCGACTTCGTCTCCGCCCGTGTCGATCCCGGCAAGCCTTACCGGCATGTCATGATCTATCGCCTCTCCACCTCGCGCTGATCGAAACGAACCGCCATGACAAACCAGAATCCTCCCAAGGCGCCATCCCCGAAGCTGAGATCGCGCGCCTGGTTCGATAATCCCGACAATATCGACATGACCTCGCTCTACCTCGAGCGGTACCTGAACTTCGGCCTCAGCCTGGAGGAACTGCGGTCGGGCAAGCCGATCATCGGCATCGCCCAGACCGGCAGCGACCTGTCGCCCTGCAACCGCCACCACATCGTGTTGGCCGAGCGCATCCGCGAAGGCATCCGCGAAGCCGGCGGCATCGCCATCGAGTTCCCGGTCCATCCGATCCAGGAGACCGGCAAGCGTCCGACCGCCGGCCTCGACCGTAACCTGACCTATCTCGGACTCGTCGAAGCGCTCTACGGTTATCCGATCGACGGCGTGGTCCTGACCACCGGCTGCGACAAGACGACCCCGGCGCTGCTCATGGCCGCGGCAACGGTCAACATCCCGGCGATTGCGCTCTCGGTCGGCCCCATGCTCAATGGCTGGCACAAGGGCGAGCGGACCGGTTCGGGCACCATCGTGTGGAAGGGCCGGCAGATGCTGGCAGCAGGCGAACTCGACGACGAAGGCTTCATCAAGCTCGTCGCCTCGTCCGCACCCTCGACGGGATACTGCAACACGATGGGCACGGCCACGACGATGAATTCGCTGGCCGAGGCATTGGGCATGATGCTGCCGGGCTCGGCGGCGATCCCCGCGCCCTATCGCGACCGGCAGGAATGTGCCTACCACACCGGCAAGCGCGTGGTCGAAATGGTGCACGAGGATCTCAAGCCCTCGGACATCCTGACGCTCGAGGCATTCCACAACGCCATCGCCGTCAACGCCGCCATCGGCGGCTCGACCAATGCCCCGATCCATCTCGCCGCGATCGCCCGCCACATCGGCGTCGACCTGCCGCTCAAGGACTGGGAACGCATCGGCCACAAGATCCCGCTGCTGGTCAACCTGCAACCGGCCGGTGAGTACCTTGGCGAGGACTATTACCGCGCCGGCGGCGTGCCCGCAGTGGTCGCCCAGCTCATCAAGCAGGGCCTGATCAATGAGGGGGCCATGACCGTCAACGGCAGGACCATGGGCGATAACTGCCGCAATGCCACCATCGAGGACGAGCGCGTCATCAAGACCTTCGACCAGCCGCTGGTCGAGGAAGCCGGCTTTTTGGTCCTGTCGGGCAACCTGTTCGACGCCGCGATCATGAAGACCAGCGTGATCTCCGCGGAGTTTCGCGAACGCTATCTTTCCAACCCGGCAGACCCCGATGCCTTCGAAGGCCCGGTCGTGGTGTTCGACGGCCCGGAAGACTACCACCACCGCATCGACGATCCCGCAACCGGCATCACCAGCGAAACGCTGCTGTTCATGCGCGGAGCCGGCCCCATCGGCTATCCCGGAGCCGCCGAAGTTGTGAACATGCGCCCGCCTGCCTACCTCATTACCGAGGGCATCTCGGCCCTGCCGTGCATCGGCGATGGCCGCCAGTCGGGCACGAGCGGCAGCCCTTCGATCCTCAACGCCAGCCCGGAAGCCGCGGCCATGGGCGGCCTCGCCCTCCTGCGCACCGGAGACCGCGTCCGGATCGACCTGGGCAAGGGCTCCGTCAACGTCCTCATATCCGACGAGGAACTGGCACAGCGCCGCGCCGACCTGGAAGCAAGCGGCGGCTATCCCTATCCCGCGTCGCAAACACCCTGGCAGGAGATCCAGCGCAGCATCGTCGGACAAATGGATACCGGCGCCATCCTTGAAGGATCCGAAAAATACCAGCGCATCGCCCAGACCATGGGCCTGCCGCGCGATAACCACTAAACACGGAGTGATGGAGGGCAGGAGTGATGGATTTCGCTCCGCGCTCCATCACTCCGCAGGGCCCGGATTCGGCGTACGCCTCCCGACTCCGGCTACGGTCTATCCGATCTCAAAAGCCGCAATGCGAAGGGCCCGGTTCCTGCCCGATGCGGGCGGGAACCGGGCCCTTTTCAATGGAAAATCAGTGCTTGAAGGGATCGATCGTCCGGATCGTCCCGTCGGCATTGAAATGCAGCTCGGTCATCTTGACGTTGCGTAGGTGGTTCTTCCCGCTCAACTGCGTGTCGTGGAAGAGCAACCAGGTCTTGCCATCCCAATCGACTATCGAATGGTGTGAAGTCCAGCCCTGCACCGGCAGCAGTATGTGCCCGGTATATGTGAACGGTCCGTATGGATTGTCGCCGATCGCATAGTTGAGAAAATGCGTATCGCCGGTCGAGTAGGTGAAGTAGTATTTGCCGCCGCGCTTGTACATCCACGAGGCTTCGAAGAAGCGCTTGTCGTGATCGCCGCCAAGTACGGGTTTGCCGTCCGTGTCGAGTATCACTGCATCGCGGGGCGCTTCGGCGAATTCCTTCATGTCCGGCGCCATCTTGGCGACCTTCGGCATCAGGGCGGGTTTGTCGTCCTGCTTCAGATCGACATCGCCGATCGAGGGATCGTATTTCCCGCTCGCCCATTTCTGTAGCTGTCCGCCCCAGATGCCGCCGAAATACATGTAGCTGGTACCGTCATCGTCCGTGAATACCGCAGGGTCCATGGAGAAGCTGGACTTGATCGGTTCGGGTTCCGCCTTGAACGGACCCATCGGGTGGTCGCTGGTCGCCACCCCGATATGAAAGATTCCGTCCTTGTCCTTGGCCGGGAAGTAGAGAAAATAGGTGCCGTTCTTGTATGCCGCGTCAGGCGCCCACATGCTCTTGCTGGCCCAGGGCACATCGTCCACATCCAGCGCGACTGGCCCGATGGCTACTTTCCCGCCGGGCTTGTCCAGCTCCAATACGCGATAGTCACGCATCGCATATTGATTGCCCAGGTCATCGTCGGGAATTCCGGTATCGATGTCGTGGCTGGGATAAATGTAGAGCTTCCCGTCGAATACATGGGCCGAAGGGTCCGCAGTAAAGATCTCGGTGACGAGAGGCTGCGCGATGTACTTGTCCGTCTCTTGCGCCTTGGGTGCTTCCTCCGGCTTGGAGCAACCGGCTATCGCTGCCGCCGCCCCCGCGAGAATCGCGGTTCTTATGAACAAAACATGGGATCTGCGCATCTATTCCTCTCCGCGATATGGGTCCATTCCCCACCTCATCGCGTGATAGATAGCGCTACCATGACCTCATTTGCAAGCCGAACTATCGAGACTTGACTGTGCGCGCCCGTATGATAGCGCTACCAGAATGATTGGGAGAGGTTTCGCTTCTGGCGCCGGACAGGTGTCGATCCTTGCGCGCATTGGCATGTTGCTGTTGGTATCGCTGTGCGCGATCCAGGCAGGGCCTGCCCGCGCCGAAGACGGCTATGCGCTTTGGCTGCGGTACGCTCCCTTGGACGAGGCAACCGCAAGCGCGGTGAACGCGCGCCTTGGTACTCCTGAACTGCTCGGCAAATCCTCGCCGATCACGCAGGCTGCTCAAGCGGAGCTGGCGCGCGGCTTGGAGGCCATGCTCGGTCAGTCGGGTAAGGGCGAAGCGCCAGTCCTCGCCCGGGCCGGGCGCCTTTTCGGACAAGATGCCGGTCTGGCAAGGCCGCTGGCAGGATTGCCGAGCGGGGCCTATCGTATTGCACTGGGGCATGATGGCCGTGTCGTCATCGCCGCCAATGACGATATCGGGCTCCTCTACGGCAGCTTTGCGCTGCTGCGTCATGTGGCGAGCGGCGAGGATCTGGACGCCATCGATCTGACCTCGGCTCCTGCCCTTCCGCTGCGAATGCTGGACCATTGGGATGACCCCGATGGCTTTGTGGAGCGCGGCTATGCCGGCCGCTCGATATTCGACTGGTGGTTGCTTCCGGATCATCTCGATCCGCGCCTCATCGATTACGCCCGCGCCAACGCGTCGGTCGGGATCAATGGGGTGGTCGTGAACAACGTCAATGCGTCGCCCCTGATGCTGACGCCGCGTTACATCGAAAAGCTCGCCCGCCTGGCGAATGCATGGCGCCCCTTCGGCATCCGCGTATTCCTGTCAGCGCGCTTTTCTGCTCCCCGCGACCTGGGCGGACTGACCACTGCCGACCCGCTCGATCCGCAAGTTCGCCGTTGGTGGAAGGAAAAGGCCGACGAGATCTATACCTCCATTCCCGACTTCGGCGGATTCCTGGTCAAAGCCAATTCGGAAGGCCAGCCCGGTCCGCAGGACTATGGTCGCACCCATGCCGATGGCGCGAACATGCTGGCGCAGGCGCTCGGAAGTCGAGGCACGGTGATCTGGCGTGCCTTCGTCTACGCAAGCGGTTCGGAGACCGATCGGGTCAAACTCGCCTATGAGGAATTCAAGCCTCTTGACGGAAAATTCGCCGACAATGTGATCCTTCAGGTCAAGAACGGCCCCCTTGATTTCCAGCCGCGCGAACCGTTTCACCCCCTGTTCGGCGCAATGCCGCACACCAGAATGATGCTGGAAGCACAGATCACCAAGGAATATCTGGGCTTTGCGACCCATCTTGCGTTCCTCGCACCGCTCTGGACCGAAACGTTGGATGCGGATACCGGCCATGGCAAGGGCAACCGGACCCTCAGCGTAGCGCAGACTTTGGCGCAGGGTGGCATGGCTGGCGTCGCGAATACGGGATCTGACCGCAACTGGACGGGCGGGCATTTCGATCAGGCCAATTGGTATGCCTTTGGTCGGCTCGCCTGGTACCCGGAGCTGACAGCCGATGCTATCGCGCGCGAATGGGCCGCCCAGACTTTTAGCCGTGATCCCGCCTTTACAGTGCCTCTGGCGGAGATGATGGTCGGCAGCCGGCAGACCGTAGTCGATTACATGACCCCACTTGGGCTTGCCCACCAGATGGGCACCGGACATCATTACGGACCGGCCCCGTGGGTATCGGATCTGCCGCGACCCGAATGGAACCCAACCTATTACAACCGCGCAGACAAGTCGGGTATCGGCTTTGACCGGATGGCAACAGGCAGCAATGCATTGGCCCAATACGCGCCGAGCGTCGCGGCGCAATGGGCGGATCCCGCGACAGGCAATGAAGACTACCTGCTTTGGTTCCATCATCTTCCGTGGGAATTTCGGACACGGTCCGGCAGCACATTGTGGGCCGAACTGGTCGCGCGGTACGATCGCGGCGTTGCCGGGGTGGACGCGATGGCTGCGCAGTGGGCCGAACTGTCACCTTATGTCGATGCGCAGCGCCATCGCGATGTTGCGCAATTCCTGGCGATCCAGAAGCGCGAAGCGCGTTGGTGGCGCGATGCGTCTATCGCCTATTTCAGCACGGTCTGCGGCTGCCCCTTGCCGTCCGGAGCCCGGCCACCTGCGCATGGGCTCGATTGGTACGAGGCCCTGCGCTTTCCCGATGCCCCGGGCAATCCATGACTTTGGCGAACGAGACAAGAAGGAGAGCAACGTGATCCGCAGCAGGTACCTGATCCTTGCCATGGCCGCGGCCAGTTTGCCGGGAGCCATCGCCGCACAACCTGTCGCGCACGTAGCCGAGGTGGAATATCAGGCTGGTCCCCAGCCAGATACGGCTCCGGGCGAATTCCGCAATCCAGTCCTGCCCGGCTTCCAGCCCGATCCTTCGCTGGTGAAGGTGGGCAAGGACTTCTACCTCGTCAATTCGACCTTCGCCTGGTTTCCGGGGATCCCGATCTACCACAGCCGCGACCTTGTGAACTGGCGGCAGATCGGGAACGCCATCGACCGGCCCGGCATGTTTTCCTTCAAGGGCATGCGTACCAACGATGCGGTATTCGCACCCGCCATCAGCCATTACGGCGGCAAGTTTCGCATTCTCGACACATGCGTGCGATGTGGCGGAAACTTCATGCTCGTGGCGGACCGGCCTGAGGGTCCCTGGTCCGATCCGGTCTGGCTAGACTTCGAAGGCATCGACCCGTCGCTGTTCGTCGACGAGGACGGCAGCGCATGGGTGGTCAACAATGGTGCGCCCGAAGGCGAACCCCGTTATGAGGGGCATCGCGCCATCTGGATCCAGCGCATCGATCTTGCCTCGGGCAAGATGTTCGGCCCGCGCAAGGTCCTGGTCGATGGCGGAGTGCATCCTGAAGACAAGCCAATCTGGGCCGAGGGACCGCATATCTTCAAGCACGACGGATGGTATTACCTGACAGCTGCCGAAGGAGGCACTGCAGAGGACCATTCGCAGACCATTTATCGCTCGCGGCGGGCCGATGGCCCTTATGAAGCCGGTCCGGTCAATCCGATCCTGACGCAGCGCGATCTGCCGGCGGATCGCCCCTCGCGTGTCGAAGCGACCGGCCACGCGGACTTCGTGAGTCTGGACGATGGCAGCTGGTGGGCGGTCTTCCTTGCCACAGTGCCCTTCGAAGGGCAGTCGACGCTGCTCGGTCGCGAAACGTTTCTACTCCCGGTGACCTGGAAGAACGGTTGGCCCTTGATCCTGCCTAAAGGCGCCGCCGTTCCCCTGACGGCAAAGCGGCCGGCCCTAGCCACCGACGGTAAAGTGGACTGGACTCGCTGGCGGGACACGTTCGCCGGTCGAGAACTGGCGGCGCAATGGCTGCAACTGCGCGATCCGTCGGGACCGCCGTGGTATCGGATCGACAATGGGCTGGACCTGACGGCACGCCCGGTCGCGCCGGGGAGCCTGGATGGGCAGCCCGCCTTTCTCGGTCGGCGCCTGCGCCAGCAGACGGCACGCGTCAGCGCGCAGATTGCCTTTACGCCCGAACGGGACGACGACTATGCCGGCCTGATGGCCTTTATGAACGAAGACCATTTCATCAGCATCGGGATCACGAGGGTCGAGGGGCAGCAAAGGATAGCCTTGCGCGAAAGGCGCAGCGCGGATCAGCCTGAAAGCGGCGTAACCGTTGCCAGCATGCCCTTATCGGATGGAGGACCGGTCGAATTCGCCATTTCTCTCGACCGGGGAACCGCCGACTTCGCCTGGCGTCCGGCAGGGCAGGGCGACTGGCGATATCTTGTGCGCGGCCAGAACGTTGAACACATGGCTTCTGTGCACGGCGGTTTGTTCACCGGAACTGTAATCGGTCCATTCGCGCAGCAGGCCTCCGCTAATCAATAGGCGAATACTTGCCATTATCGAACGTGCAGGACTTGCCGAAAGGCATGAATCAATCTATGATAGCGCTATCAAACGGAGGGGATTCGGGGTCAATGCCCGACAATCTAGTAGATATCCTGCCCGCGGATTTCCGCGAAGGCTTGTTCGCCGGACGTGCAGAAAGTGAGTGCGGGCCCCATGTTATCGCAATCCGGAATGGCGAATTGTTCGACATTACCGAGCAGGTTGCGACGATGTCGGGTGCCGTCGCGCGGCGCAGCTTCTCGGGTGGGCGCCACATCGGTGCAGTGCAGGACGGCCTGCCCGAAGGCTGGCGCCTGATTTCACCTGTCGATCTGCAGTGCATCAAGGCCTGCGGCGTCACCTTTGCCCTCTCTGCAATCGAGAGGGTGATCGAGGAACGGGCGCGCGGGGATGCGGCGAAGGCCGCCGAAATCCGCGATCTGCTGGAAGAGCGTGTCGGCAGCGGCATCCGGTCCGTCGTTCCGGGAAGCGACGAGGCCATTGCGCTCAAGACTGCGCTGATCGATCAGGGTATGTGGTCGCAATATCTTGAGGTCGCGATCGGACCCGACGCCGAAGTCTTTTCCAAATCGCCGGTTCTTTCGACGGTCGGCCATGGCGCACTGATTGGCGTGCGCTCGGATTCGAGCTGGAACAATCCCGAACCCGAAGTGGTGCTTGTCGCCGATGCGAGTGGCACGGTTGTCGGCGCGACCCTCGGCAACGACGTCAATCTCCGCGATTTCGAGGGTCGTTCGGCGCTTCTGCTGTCCAAGGCCAAGGACAATACCGCGTCCTGCTCGATCGGCCCTTTTATCCGTCTTTTCGACGACGGTTTCACGATCGACGATGTGCGTTCCGCAAATGTCGACCTTCTGATCGAGGGCACCGACGGGTATCGGCTCGAAGGCACGAACCGAATGAGCGAGATCAGCCGCGATCCGCTCGATCTGGTGAACCAGACTTTGAGCGAGCATCACTATCCGGATGGTTTCGTGCTCTTTTGTGGCACACTGTTCGCGCCGACCCAGGATCGCGACACGCCCGGCGGTGGGTTCACGCACAAGCTCGGCGACAAGGTCACCATTCGTTCGGAAAAGCTCGGAAGCCTGTCCAATGTGGTAACCACTTCCCGTGAAGCTCCCCCCTGGACGATGGGCATTGCGGCCCTGATGCGAAATCTCGCCGCGCGAGGCCTGATCGAGAAGGTCTGAAGCGCATGGCACACGGTAGCTATCCGACCGGACAGGCGCAGTTGCCGGTCAGAAGTGCCGAAAGCGTCGATAAGGAATGAACCAGTATGGTAATGAAAAACACAGCTGCGACAGGTCGGCTCAGATAATGGCAGATAAAGCGAACGTCGAGGCGCGGCACGCGATCTATCCGAGCCTGTCGGGCAAGCGGGTGATCGTAACCGGTGGCGCTTCCGGTATCGGTGAGGGCATGGTCGAGGCGTTTACCCTCCAAGGTGCGCAGGTGACTTTCCTGGACATCCAGGAAGAGGCGTCGCTGGCCCTGGTCAAGAGACTTGCGAATGCACCGTTCAAGCCGGACTTCGAGCTTTGCGACATAACCGATATCGAAGCCTTTGGTCAGGTGCTCGACAAGATGCTCACTTCCCTTGGCGGCTGCGATGTCCTGATCAACAATGCTGGAAACGACGACCGCCACGCAATTGAAGACATCACGCCCGATTATTGGGACGAACGCATGGCAGTGAACCTGCGGCATCAGTTCTTCGCCGCAAAGGCCGTGATCCCGGCGATGAAGGCAGCCGGCAGCGGTAGCATCATCAACCTCGGATCGATCAGCTGGCATCTCGGCCTTGAAGACCTGGTCATCTACCAGACTGCAAAGGCGGCCATAGAGGGTCTCACACGCAGTCTCGCGCGGGAATTGGGCCGTTCCGGCATTCGCGTGAATTCGGTGATTCCCGGCAATGTCCAGACGCCGCGGCAGATGCAGTGGTACTCGCCCGAGGGTGAGGCCGAGATTGTCGCTGCGCAATGTCTGGACGGTCGTATTCAGCCGCAGGACATTGCTGCCATGGCGCTGTTTCTGGCATCCGATGACGGGCGGTTCTGCACATCGCACAATTACTGGGTGGATGCCGGATGGCGGTGAGCGGCCCGGTATCGCTTGCCCTCGATGCCGGCGCGATGCTGGGCGAGGGGCCTGTCTGGGACACGGCGCGTCAGTGCTTGTGGTTCGTCGACATCAAGGGGCACGCGGTATGGCGCTTCGATCCTGAAGGCGGCACATCGCGCCGGATCGATGCACCCGACCAGGTGGGTTGGGTCCTTCCGACCAGTGCTGGTCGGTTGCTTGCCGGACTGAAGAGCGGCCTGCACCTGATCGATCCGCATCTGGGGCATTTTGAGAAGACGGCGACGGTTCCCGGCGAACCGGCGGACAATCGCCTCAACGATGCCTGCACCGACCGGGCAGGGCGCGTGTGGTTCGGATCGATGGATGATGGCGAGCAGCAGGAAACAGGGCGCTTCTATCGCTATGAACGCGGCTCCATCGTCGCGGTCGGTCCTACGGGCGTCACCATTACCAACGGTCCGGCGGTGAACGGAAACGCAGACCTCGTCTACTTCGCCGATACCCTTGGCAGAAAGATATACGTAGCGGAGCTGGGCGAAGACGGCTTGCCTGGCGCACCCCGCCTCTTCGCGGACATCGCGCAGGATTTTGCCGAGGCCTATCCGGACGGTCCTGTCGTCGATGCCGAAGGATGCGTGTGGACCGGCCTTTGGAATGGCTGGGCAGTGGCCCGCTATTCACCTGAGGGGCGGCTATTGGAAACCGTGCCCTTGCCGGTCGCAAACGTCACCAAACTTGCCTTTGGCGGAGCGGATCTGCGGACTGCCTTCGTCACGACCGCGCGAAAGGGCCTCGATGGGGCCGCGTTGGAAGCCCAGCCGCAGGCAGGCGGGCTCTTTACCTTCCGCAGCGAAGTGGCCGGATTGGCCACGACACCGGTGGAGATGAAATGACCTATCGCATTCCCCTGGCGCTTGCCCTTCTCGGTACCTCAATGCCGGCCCTCGCGGCTCCCGCTCTTTCACCGTACTGGACCGATCATGCAGTGATCCAGCGCGGCAAGCCGATTGCAGTTGAAGGGCGCGCCGATCCCGGTGAGCGCGTAAGCGGCTCGCTCGGCGATGAGAGCAGCGAAGCCGTGGCAGGCAGCGACGGGTATTTCACGCTGAAGTTCAAGGCCCATGAAGCAAGCCGGTCTCCTCTCACCCTCACGGTCGGCAACCGTCAGGTCCGCGATCTGCTGGTGGGCGATGTCTGGCTGTGCTCGGGGCAGTCCAACATGGCCTTCATGGTGCAACAGGGCCTCAATGCCGCCACGGAAATCGCATCATCTGCGGACGATGGCTTGCGCTTGCTGCGCGTACCCGACGGATCAGCGGTAAGTCCGCAAGCGCGTTTCAGCACGCCTGCACAGTGGGCGGCAGCCGCTCCCGATACAGTTCGCGATTTTTCCGCCGCCTGCTATTTCATGGCGCGCGAGCTGCGCGCCACCCTTGGCGTGCCCGTGGGCGTGATCAATTCCAGTTATGGCGGTTCGCAAATCCGCGTCTGGCTCACTCCCGAAAGCGGCAAGGCTCTTTACGGCGCCGAGCAGATGGACATGCTGCAATCGTTCGGTTCGGATGAACTGGGTACAGTCGCGCGTTTCGCTCCCACCTGGGAGAACTGGTATCTTCAGCATTCCGGCGGCACGGCGCCCTGGGTCAAGCCGGACAGTCTGCAATGGCAGCCCGTGCCGCAGATCAGCGTATGGAACGAATGGAAGGGCTCGCCCCTTGTCGAAAGCCCGATCGGAACCGTCTGGCTGCGCAGGGAAGTCGATCTGACTCCGGCTCAGGCGAAAGGTGGGGCCAAACTGTCGCTTGGCGTCATCGACGAAATCGACATGACCTGGGTCAACGGCCATCCGGTCGGCAATACCTTCGGTTGGGACGTCGAGCGTAATTATGAAGTGCCCGCTCGCTTTCTCAAGCCGGGGAGGAATGAAATCATCGTTGCCGCCACCAATACGTGGAGCACGGGCGGATTTACTTCGCCTGCGGACAAGTTGAGCCTCACGCCCGCCGGTGGGGCCGCGGTTCCGCTGGCTGACGGTTGGCGCTACAGCAAGGCACCGATGAAGGAGCTTCCCCCGCGCAGTCCCTGGGATACCAATGCCGGTATCGGCGTTCGCCATAATGCCATGGTCGCGCCGCTAGGCCATGTCGCGCTCAAGGGCGCGGCATGGTATCAGGGTGAGAGCGATGTCGACCTTCCCGGTTATCGCGACCGCATGCGCGAACTCTTTGCAGGCTGGCGCAAACAGTTCTCATCAGACATGCGTATGCTCGTGGTTCAGCTTGCCAACTATGGGCCGGTGCAACTGGCTCCGACCAATTCCGGTTGGGCAGACTTGCGCGAAGAGCAGCGTCAATCGGTCTTGGCTGACAAGAACGCCGAACTGGTGACTGCCATCGACATAGGTGAGCGCACCGATATCCATCCTGCCAACAAACAGGTGCTCGGCCATCGGCTTGCCCTTGCAGCGCAAGGCATTGCCTTGCCTGAGCCGGTGAATGCCATGCGCGACGGAGAAAATGTGCGGGTCCGCTTTGCCGGTGTTGCTGGGAAGCTCGTCGCATGGAGCGCAAGCAGCCCGCTCGCATTCGAACTGTGCGGCGATACCCAGTCGACCTGCCGCTATGCAGCGGCGCGGGTGGACGGCGCCAGCGTGCTGCTGGCTGACGATGGGAAGCCTGCGACCCGTGTTCGCTACGCCTGGGCCGACAGCCCGGTCGTCAACGCATACGATGACAAGGCCATGCCCTTACCCGGTTTCGAACTCGATATCGCCTCGCGCTGAACAGGCCCGCATTGTGGATGCCGTTACGGGGGGTATCATTCCTCCTGCCTGCTGCCCCTCATGGCCTTGCGGGCAAGGCCCGGCGCGTTGTCGGACTGGCGCCGCACGATCGAGTAATCGAGCTTGAGATGCACGGGAACGCCGGGTTTGCCGCTACGTTCTGCCCGCAGTTCAGTGGCCAGCATTTCGAGCGCCTTGCTTGCCATCTCATGGATGGGCTGGCGGATGGTCGTCAGCTCAGGCCAGATCGTGCTGGCAATCGGCGTATCGTCAAAGCCGCAAACCGTAAGGTCTAGCGGCACGTCGAGGTGACGGCGCTGCGCCACCGCCACTGCGGCTGCCGCCATGTCGTCGTTGGAGGCGAAAATCGCGGTAGGGGGATCTGGCTGGTCGAGCAGGTACATGGCTGCATCGATGCCCGAGCGATATGTGAAGAGACCCTGCCGCACGAGACCTTCAGGTACATCGAGCCCGGCCGCCGCCATCGCGTCAAGATAGCCGGACAGGCGTTGTCCGCTTGCCGTCTGGTGGGGGTTGCCGATGACGAAACCGATGCGCTTGTGGCCAAGCCCGATAATGTGGTTCGTCATGTCATAGGCGGCTTGATACTCATCGATCATTACCGCCCAGTCGTCTGCTTCCGCCGTGCCCGGGCCGACCAGAACGGCACGACTGTCCAACTGGCGAAGCAGTTCCAGAAGCGGCTTTTCGTCGCTCAGAGGTGGGGGCAGAAGGAAACCGTCGATGCCGCTTTTCGTGAGACGTCGGATGACTTCGTCTTCGTCTTCGCCGAACGCGCAGCGTTCGACTACGAGGTGAACGTCACTGTGGCTCGCTTCTTCCAGACAGCCCATCAGGAATTCGCTGAGATAGGAAGCAGACGGGTTGGTGTAGAGCAGCGCAATGCGTAATTGCGACGCGCCGGCCAGGCTTCGGGCGGCGCGGTTGGGCGAATAGTTGAGCTGTTCTATCGCCGCCTGCACAACCTTGCGGGTGTCTTCGCGTACGCTTGCTTCGTGGTTGATCACGCGGCTGACCGTCATCGGCGAGCAACCTGCCAAGCGCGCCACGTCGGCAATCGTCGGCCGACCTAATTGCTTGCGGTTGCCCCTCTTTTTCCGGCTTGTTGCGTCATCCTTCGCCATGTTGCGATCTAGTACCGGTTTCCGGCATACCGCAAGCAAATGATGGGCGCGTAATGGCTCTTATCCGCAATGTTTGGCCCTTCTACGGGCTCATCAGCGTCAACTCGCGCATTCGATAGCTGCCGGGACGTGCCGTACGATCGATCCATCTGCACCATGAAGCCTCCGTTCTCGTATCCTGGAAATGGAAGGGCGCGGCCTTTCCGCACTGTAAGACCGCGCCCTTCTTTGTGCCGGGGAGGAGGAGAGAGAGTTCCCCGGCCTCGGGGGGAGAGGTTCAGCGTTCGTCCCAGCCCTCCATTTCTTCCAGTTCCTTGCCTCTCGTTTCATTGATGAAAGAGCGCACGAGGAAGAAGCTGATGGCGGCGCAGATGGTGTAGAACGCGTAAGTGAGGCCAAGGCCCAAGCCACTTGCCATACCGGGGAAGGACTGGACCACTGCGTAGTTCGCGGCCCACTGGGCAAGACCGCACACGGCGAGAGCCGAGCCGCGCAACTGATTGGGGAACATTTCACCCAGCATGACCCACATGACCGGGCCCCAGCTCACGTTGAAGAAGATAACGTAGAGATTGGCTGCGACCAGCGCGACCAGGCCGATCGACTGATCCAGCACCAGGTTACCTGCCGCATCGAGCGTTCCGCTGGTAAAGACCCAGGTCATTGTGCCCAGCGTCACTGTCATGCCGGCCGAGCCTATCAGCAGGAGCGGCTTGCGTCCGATCCGATCGACAAGGCCCATGGCCACGAAACAGGCCGCAATGGATACGATACCGGATACGATGTTGCGTTGCAGGGCAGTCTCCTCGGACGCACCGGCGAGCTTCCACAGGGTTTCGCCGTAGTAGAAGATCACGTTGATGCCGACGAGTTGCTGGAAAACCGCCAGAACGAGCCCGGCCCACACAATCGGCCGCAGGATTGTGCCGGGTGCCATGACGTCACGCAGGCGCGGGCGGTGGTCGTGCGAGAAGCTGGCCCGGATTTCCTTGACCTTGGCGCTTGCCGAGAAGGCGCCGAACAACCTTGCGAGAATGGCTTCCGCTTCGGTGTCGCGCTTGCGGCTGACAAGATAGCGCGGGCTTTCAGGAATGGTGAATAGCGCGATCAGGTAGACCGCCGCTGGCACCGATTGTGCAAGGTACATCCAGCGCCAGGCAGGATGACCGCCGATCATGCCCAGCGAATCGCCCGCTGCCTGAGCCAGGAAGTAGTTCACCACGAAAGCCAGCGTCAGGCCGGTGATGATCATGACCTGTTGAACCGATGTAAGGCGGCCGCGCATGTGAGCGGGGGCGACTTCCGAAATGTAGGCCGGAGAAAGAACGCTGGCCGCGCCCACTGCCATGCCGCCGGCAAAGCGTGCAATCACGAAGATCGTGTGATCGGGCGTCAGACCCTGGATGAGGGCACCGATCAGGAAGATGACTGCCGAAATCATCATGACCCGCTTGCGCCCCATGGCGTCTGCCAGACGTCCGGCCAGGAAGGCGCCGGCGGCGCAGCCGATCAGCAGAGAGCCGACGGTGAAGCCAAGCCCGGCGTCGTCGAGCGCGAAAGCGTCCCGAAGACCTGCCTGGGTTCCGTTGACTGCGCCACTGTCATAACCGAAAAGCAATCCGCCGATAGTCGCAACCGCGACGATTGCGCCGACCAGCGACATCCTGACATTGTCTTGCCCGCTATCGTTCATCAGTTTTCCTCTCACCCGCCCAACATGCGGACTTGCCATTTTGTTAGCGCTACCTAAAACAGAATCCAGCAACTGCGCAAGAGGTCTGTGCAAGCAGATCGATTAATTCAACCGGTGAACATGGAAAGTCACGGTATCCGTGAATGCAGGGTGCGAAAATGCAAGGATCAATTTGATTGAAGCATCGATGTGCTGCCGGGCATGTCACATTTTGCGGAGAGGAAAGAATGTACCGAACAGGATGGCGGTATGCCGCGACCTTGGGCCTGATGTCGCTTGCACAGGCGGCCTCAGCCGCCAGCGATGATGATGTCATTCCGGTCGAGGTCGAGGCTGACAAGATCGGTGCCACGATTGACCGGAATGTCTTCGGTCAATTTGCAGAGCACCTCGGCTACGGAATCTATGGCGGAGTCTGGGTAGGCAAGGATTCGGAGATCCCCAATGTTCGGGGTATTCGCAAGGACGTGGTCAGCGCACTGAAGGCTATAAAGGTGCCCAATGTCCGGTGGCCGGGTGGCTGCTTTGCCGACGAGTATCACTGGCGTGACGGGATCGGACCGCAAAGTGCGCGCCGTGCGACGGTCAACGCGAACTGGGGCGACTCGGGCGAGCCGAATACATTCGGAACGGACGAATTCATGGATTTTGTCAGCCAGATAGACAGCGAAGCCTACATTTCGGTGAATGTCGGTTCCGGCACGGTGCAGGAAGCCGCGGACTGGCTCGCCTACATGACAGCGCCTGCCAGCAGCGCTGCGGGCAAGGAGCGGGCGGCGAACGGTCATCCGGAGCCCTACAAGGTTCGCTATCTCGGCCTCGGCAACGAGAGTTGGTCATGCGGCGGCGCCATGCGCCCAGAATACTATACGGATCTGATGAAGCGCTACGCCCGCTTTGTCCGCAACTACCGGCCCGAGCAGATGGAAAAGGGCACGGCTCCCATGCAGCGTATAGCCGTGGGGCCCAATGGTCCGGATACAGCCTATACAGAGCAGGTCATGAAGACCTGGACGCAGCACGACTGGGCCTGGAATATCGAGGGCCTTTCACTACACTCCTACACGACTGGCGGTTGGCCGCCATCGATGTCGAGCACCGATTTCGGCCGGGATGCTTATGCCTCGCTCGTCAAGGAAACGCTGGGGATGGACGCCATGATCGCCAGCCATTCCGCCATCATGGACAAGTACGATCCGGACAAGAAAGTTCCGCTGGTGGTCGATGAGTGGGGCGTCTGGCTGGAACCCGCACCGGGCACCAACCCGGGGTTCCTGATCCAGCAGAACTCGCTGCGCGATGCGATCATCGCGGCCCTGAACCTCAACATCTTTGCCCGTCATGCCGATCGCGTGCGGATGACGAACATCGCCCAGATGGTGAACGTCCTGCAGGCCATGATCCTGACCCAGGACGAAAAGATGCTGCTGACGCCTACCTATTACATTTACAAGATGTATGTGCCGTTTCAGGATGCGCGCTTCGTACCGGTGAGTTTCGACGCTGGCACCTATCGTGAAGGAAGCGTTGAACTGCCGCGCGTCGATGCGATTGCCGCGCGCGGAAGGGACGGCAAGCTCTGGCTGTCCGTGACAAATCTCGACCCCTCACGAAAGGCGACGATCTCCGCCAGCTTCGATGGATTGACGATAAAGGCGCTGGCAGGCGAAGTATTGACCGGCCCAAAGGTCAATTCGATAAACAGCTTCGATGGTCCCGATGTGGTCGTGCCAAGACCGATCTCCGGAACGGTGCGCAATAACAAGGTCACCGTGGACCTTCCGGCCAAGTCCGTCGCGGTCTTTCGGCTTGACGAATAAGGAAATGGCAGCGGCCCACCCGACCGAGGTGGGCCGCCAAGTCCCTCCAGATCAGTGGGTCAGGGCAGCATTGCCCCAAGTCACGGGATCGGGAAAACGCACAGGCGTCGCGGTCCGGGCGACGATCTCCACAAGCTTTGCACCCGAGACGTCAGCCTTGATCGTGGAGGGAGCCTCGCCGAAGCGCTTGGGTTCGGACCGGGCAAGCAACCTGCCATCGCCGTAGACCAAGAATGTCACAGGCTCGCTCCTGTCCCGCGCGCTGTCATCCACACCGACCTCAGCGGAAAAGTGCTTGTATCCGGCATTGCGGATTTCCAGTCGCGAATTTGCAAGAACTCCGATCCCGTTTTGGTAACGTTGCCCGGAAACGGCCAGTTCCTCGCCATATGGTGTTGCATCCGCCTGGGCGCCGCCCCAACCGCCATAGCGCGGATGTTCTCCATTGCCGTGGGTTGACTGCCAGGGCAGGATCGCGCGATGGGTCATCGGTTCTGCTTGCGGAACGGTAACACCATCCACGGCCGGATTCACGCTGCCCGGCATTTCCGACAGATAGTAGCCATCGGCCAGCACGCGCTTGCCCTTCGCCTTGAATACCAGCGTCTCGCGCGGGGCCAGCCTGAACTTCTGCTCGCCCTTGAACTGCGCGGTCCTGCCCGTCCAAAGATCGGTGAGTTCGATCTGGGCGTCCGCGAGGAACTTGAGGTGTTCGGCGGTGAGCACGGCGTCCAGCGGCGCGGAGGTGCGATTGAGGATCGCTACGCCCTTGGTGCCGTCGGCAAGAGTCTTGGCATAGATTTGCACATCGTCGGAGTCGTAGGCCAGTACCGCCTGATTTCCGGCCGGATCCTGATCGAGCGCGATGATCCGTTCATTGCCGAGGATCGCCATCAGCTCGGGCGCGGCATGGCGCAAGTCGTAGCCGATGATCAGGGGGGCGTTGAGCATTGCCCACATCGAGAAATGGGTGCGTGCCTCGGTCAGATGATCCGCGTCGAATTCCCCGCTGCCAATATAAAGCATGTCCGGGTCGTTCCACGATCCGGGCTGTGCGTAGAGGGCTCGCCGCGAAGTGCTATCCATGTTGAACAGCATGCGGCCCCAGATCGGGAAGATATCCTCGCTGGTGCGAGAGAGGTTCCCGACGTTCTTCGCCCAGGAGCGCACATCGGCCGATCCCCAGATGCATAGCGAGAACACGAAGTCGTTGTCGGGATTGTAGCGTTCCAGGGCGTCGGCCACCTTGTCGAACAGGGCACGCACCGCCGGAATGTTCGTCCGGCCCAGCGAATCGGAATCGATCAGCGGCGGAAAGGCGCGAAACTCTCCGGAGGCCACGCGCGGGCTCCCCTGCGGCAGGCCCCTGATGCCGCAGCCATCCACCTTGATCAGGTCGAAGCCCCACTCCGCGAAATAGAGGCCGATATCCCGGTCGACGTGATCGTAAAGGCCCACTTCGCGCTCGGCCACGGTGCCGCTGGGCAGACTGGCCTTTTCCTCGCTGTAGATCTGACCGCAGGAATTGCGCCCGATCTCCGAGTAGATGCCGGCTTTTAGTCCCATGGCGTGCAGCTTGTCCGTCAGCGGGCGAAAGCTGGTCGTCCCGTCGCTACGGATTGCCGAAGGGAAACGGTCGGTGCGGATGACGAGACGGCCGTCTGCCCCGCGCCGAGCCCACCAGCCTTCGTCAAGGTCGACATAGCGATAGCCCTTCGCAGCCAGCCCGGATGTGACGATGGTTTCGGCAGCGCCGAGAATCTTGGCTTCATTGATTTCGAGAGCAAAGGCGTTCCAACTGTTCCATCCCATCGGTGGCAGGGCGGCATTGCCTTTATCATAGGCGGTCCAATCGCCTTTCGGATCGAGTTCGTCGGCATGGGCCGCAGTCACGGTCAGAGCCAGGATGGCAACCGCGCCAAGGAGGCGAAAACCTCGTTTCATTCGGGATCTCCCGGTTGGAGTATGAAGCTGTCTATATCGAGAAAGCCGCCCTCGCCCTGCGTGTTGAAGCAGGAGAGCGCGAACTGTTCGCCCTGGAACGTGCCGGTCCGCCAAGCGAAGGCGAGCGGAAACGTGCCTCCAAGCGGGACCCAGTCCTTACCATCGAGGCTGTAGGCCATGCTGGCCTTGTCCCTCGTGAAATCGGCATTGACGGAAAGCCAAAGTTCCGAGCCCGCGATAGCTGTTCCGGCCACCTTCACTTCCTCGCGCGGGCCGCTCTGCGTGCTTTCCAGAAGGCCCATGGTCAGGAACGGGCGCCCCTTGGGATCGCGGCTTGCAGCGATGGTCGCACTGTATTGCCCGAAAGTGCCGAACCCGCACCGATCGCCTTTTTGCAAGCCTGCGATGTCGAGTTTCACGACGGCGCGGCTGCGCGGTCCCTGGGCCTTCTGCACCAGCGTATTACGCGCCGACCAGAGGTTATCCGCACGCATCGCATGAAGTCTCAGCCATCCCGGCCGCTCGTTGAGGGACCATGCACTATCATCCGGATTATGGTTCCATTGCCACTGCATACCAAGCCGGGCTTGCGTGAATCCGTCCGACGCGGCGAGCTGCGATGGCGCAAATCCATCGATCGGCTTGCGCGCCCGTCCGGGCACTTTTCCCGGTTCTTCCGGTGTGCCCCAGATGGGCCAGTCATCCTTCCAGAACACGGGACTGAGGTTGGTCATTCGCCCTATCGAACCGGCATCGGCCATGACAAAGCCGAACCAGCGACCGTCAGGCAGGTCGACAAGCGCGCCTTGGTGGCCACCGGTCCTGTCGTCAATCTGCTCTCGGGTTTCCCAGGGGCCAGAGAGGTTGCGCGAGCGCGAAACCGTAAGCGCCATGCGCGGCGGCACGGCGTTGAAAATGTAATACCATCCGTTGCGCTTGACGATCTTGGAACCCTCGCCGCCCGGTACGAAATGGATCTTGCGCGAACCCACGATCCTGTCGAAATCGCGAGCGAGCGTCAGCAGCGTGATTGTGCCGTCCGAATTGACAGCTGTGGCGATATAGCCTGTACCATCGTCATCGATGAACAAGCCGGGATCGAACGCCTCGCGGTTCAGTTCGTGATATTGCCAGGGACCGCGCGGATCCGGGGCATAGTAGATACGGGTATTGAGCCCCACGGGCGTCACCGCAAGGTAAAACATGCCCCGATGGTGACGCAGGCTCGTTGCATAGAGTCCGCGTCTGTATCCATTGCCGCCCTTCAGATCATAGGCCGGCGTGCCATCGATACGTTGGACCACATGACTGTAGAATTCCCAGTTCACCAGGTCCTTCGAATGCAGGATGGTGATACCGGGAGTGTTCACGAAAGTCGTGGTGGAAAAATAGAAATCTTCGCCCACGCGAATGATGTCGGGGTCGGGATAGTCAGCGTAAAGCACCGGATTGCGGAATGTGCCATCGCCCTGATCGGCCTGCCAGACCTGCGCCATGGCGGGGGTTCGGGAGAATGTGCAGGCGCACAGGGCGGCCGCCGCGGCAAGAATTGTCAGGCGCATATCCGCAGGGTCCAGCGTTGCAGCGCGATCAATGGGCGAGGTGGGCGCTGAAAAAAGGCATGACGTGATTCTGGAACCGATTGGCCACCGCGCTGGTATGCGTGCCCGGATAGATCTCGAGGCTGTTGGCGATGCCGTAGCTGTCGAACAGGGCGTGCAATTTTCGGGTATCCACCTTCAATCCGTCCTGATCGCCGACATCCATGGCAATCGCCGCGTACTTGCGCAGGTTGTCGATGTACTGATCGGCGAAGGCGAGGGGGGAATTGGCCATCCACTTGGCGATGATTTCAGGCCGGGCCGTGCCATCTTTTACCGGCAGGTCGAGATAGAGGGGCGGATTTCGGGGATTGGGAGACCATGCCGCAGCCATGGCCAGCGCTCCGCGCGGGCCGAACGACAAGTCCTCCGAATCGGCTGGCATCCTGAGCTGGGCCACCTTGGCCTCCAGGTCCGGCTCGAAGCTCTGCGGATCGCGCACCGAAAGACAGCATGGGCTCATAAGATAGAGCGCCCCGAATACGTCGGCATGCTTCAGCCCGATCCGCGTCGCTCCGTAGCCACCCATTGAGTGCCCAACCAGCCCGCGGCTGCGCCTGTCACGAAGTGTGCGGTAATGACTGTCGACATAACCCACGAGATCGCGCGAAACGAACGTCTCGAAATCGCCGGTCGTCTGCGAACTGGAATACATCGATCCGTTATAGGCGGTCTTGCTGTCCGGCAGGACCACGATCATCTCTGCTGCACCTTCCGCAAAGGCGCCTTCGACTGTCTGGGGAACGTGGATTTCCTTCATCCATTGTTCTGCACCGATAGAGTAGCCGTGAAGCGCATAGACAACCGGATAGCGCCTGCTCGGCTCCTTGCCGTAGCTTGGTGGAAGAATGACGACGACATCCCGATCTGCGGATTCGCCTTCGAGATTCCCTTCGATCGCAATGGAATGGACCTTGATGCGCTCAACCGTAGCCGGTTTCGCTCCCGCCACTGGCGTGGGCACCAGGGTCTGCACTTGCGCATGCCCGGGCAAGGCTACCGATGCGAGTGCCAGCGCCGTCGATACCATGAATGGTCGCGACGGCCTCGACCAGCACGTCGCCATGCCGCTGAGGCCTTGCACGGCAAAAGACATCACTTCGCGGAATTGCGCCATCTCATCCTGTCCCCTTGCGAATGGTACCGGATCTGAGTTTCGAAACACGTCGGCCCGGTAATGGCCGTTTTGTCAGCGTAAATATTCTGAGTGTCAATTGCAGATCGTAATGATTGGTGTTCACGGCGCTGGCCAAACACGCCTTTCGTGCGATATTAATGGCGGTATTACAGATATATAAGCCGGACGCCTCCCTGAGGTCGCCTGAGTATGTATTTGAGGTAGCGATATCATAGAATCGCTGGTACACTAATAACTCAGAGTGAAAATGGGGAGAGAATGCCATGCGGATTGCGCTGAATGGCGCGTGCACAGGGCTGGTTCTGGCACTGGGCGCATCGATAGCGCTGCCCGCGACAATCCGGGCGCAGACACCCGATACCGTTAGCGCAACGATCGACGCCCGCAACCGGTCGGAGCCGGTGACGCGCCATGCCTATGGCATGTTCATCGAGCCCATTGGAGGCCTTGTGGCGCGCAGCCTCTGGGCCGAGATGCTCGATGACCGCAAGTTCTACTATCCGGTTGTGACCGCAGCGAAAGACGTGCCCCCGCCGCCGAACCCGGAGGGCAGGCCGGGAGTAACCTACAGGAAATGGCGTCCCATCGGAAATGACGGTGCCGTGGAAATGGATACCTCCGATCCATTCGTTGGCAAGCAGTCCCCCAAAGTCGTTGTCCAGGGCAAGGAAGTGCGCGGCCTCGGCCAATCGGGTATCGGCATCGCGGCCGGTAAGCGCTATGTCGGCCACCTCTGGCTGTCGGGGGATCCCGGTGTCAAGGTTCAGGTCGCACTGGTTTGGGGCAAAGGACGCGCGGATCGCATGGTCGTGGCGCTCCAGGCTCCCCGACGCGGTTGGCAGAAAGCCGAATTCGCCTTCTCGCCCAATACTGACGCGAGCGATGCGCGATTGGAGATCACCGGTACAGGCTCCGGCACCTTCAGGGTCGATGCGATCTCCCTCATGCCCGATGACAATATCGATGGCTGGCGCGCCGATACGACAGCGATTGCCCGTTCGCTGAATTCCGGCATGTGGCGTCTACCCGGCGGAAACTTCCTGTCCGATTGGGACTGGCACGGCGCACTGGGCCCGCGCGACAAGCGTGCTCCGATGTTCGACCATGCTTGGAGCGCCATGCAACCAAACGACCTCGGCATGGACGAATGGATGAAATTGACGCAGATTCTCGGTGTCGATCCTTATGTCACGGTCAATGCCGGTCTTGGCGATGCCCATTCTGCTGCCGAGGAAGTCGAATATCTCAACGGTCCGGCCACCAGTGAATGGGGAGCCAGGCGGGCCGCGAACGGGCACCCGAAGCCTTATGCGGTCAAGTACTGGAACATCGGCAATGAACCCTATGGCTGGTGGCAGATCGGCCGGACGACGCTTGACTATTTCATGATCAAGCATAACCGCTTTGCGGAAGCCATGCGGGCTGTCGATCCGTCGATCGTTCTGATTGGATCGGGTGCGATGCCCGATCAGCTCAAGCCGCGCGATACCAAGGAAAACCCGTCATTGGAAAGTATCCGTCACAAGTTTGGAACCGAGGAAGACTGGACTGGCGGACTGTTCGCCAAGGCGTGGGGGAACTTCGACGGCGTTAGTGAGCACTGGTATGACTCAGCGGAAAAGCGCCCTGACGCACCGGCCGATGCCGAACTCATGGAGTACGCGCGTTCGCCTTCGAATCAGGTGAGAATGAAAGCGGAAATCTGGGATATCTATCGGCAACGGTTCCCCAGGATCGACAAGGACCATATCTTCCTGTCGATCGACGAATATGCCTACTTCGGCGGCGCCAACCTGAAGTCAGCACTGGCCTATGCAATGGTCATGCAGGAGATGCTGCGCCATACCGATTTTCTGAAGATGAGTGCCTTCACCACTGGGGCATCGACGATGGACATCACGGCCACCGACTCGGTTCTCAACAGCACCGGTCTCGTGTTCAAATTATACGGTGAGCATTTCGGTGAAGGCACGGTTCCCTTGGCAGTTACCGGAAATTCGCCGCAGCCGGAGCCCCGTTACCCGGTCGGTTACGATCATCCGCAAGTGCGCGCCGGCAGTCCGACTTATCCGCTGGACATCATCGCTGCACTGGGTCCGGACGGCAAGTCGTTACGCATCGGCCTGGTCAACGCCACGTTCCAGAAGCAGTCGGCAGATCTCTCTTTCAAGGGGCTCTCGATCGCGGGAGCCGGCGAGCGCTGGGTGTTGACCGGTAAGTCGGTAGACGCTGCAAACAAGGTCGGCGCTACGCCTCAAGTCACGATTACCAGTAGCCAGGCAATGCCGTATCAGGGGGCGCTGTCGGTCCCGCCGATCTCGATAGTGGTCTACGAGTTTCCCTTGAGAAATTAGTCCGAATGCCTGACGGGCGAACTGGGCGGGATCGCGGTTGCGGTTCCGCCCTTCTTTTCGACCCTTGCGGATTGCGCTCAGCTGCCCCGCAGCAATTGCATGACCATCGCCCGTATCCTGCCGTAATTCCCCTGATCGAGCGGGCCGAGGATGCCATGTTGCTCTGCCGGCAGATGAGCCAGGGGATGACCGTTCGGACGGAAAACATAGTGATCGAAAAACGCCCGCCAGGCCGCACGTTCAGGCGCAGGACGTTCGGCGATGGCAATCATGGCCAGCATCATGGTCGTGAATGGTGCATCGGGTCCGGCAGCGAAAGCGTCCCACCAGTAATTGACGAGCAGATTGAGATCGCCTTGCGCCTCTACCTGATGCCACCACAGCTTGGGAAGATAGAGCGCGTCACCCGGCTCCAATTCGACGACCAGCGCACGATCGCGGATGGCTTCGAAGCGAGGATATTGTGGATCTTCGCGGCTTGATCCAGTGGCCAGGCTTACAGGCTGGCCCGCCATCGTGTGATCGATCGGGCCGACATAAAGATCGCTGACGGCTTCGGGAGGAAAGAGTGTGAATGTTCGTCGGCCGGCCACTACACAAGCGACGTTGTCGAACGTGTCGTAGTGACATGCGACTGTCGACGCATTGCCTATCCAGACTCGTGGCCTTGCAGTCGGCGGCACAAAGGGCAGTACGTTTTCTTCGGCGAAGCCGGGCAAGTGGACCTCGGCCGGGAGCGATCCCATGTAGACAGAGCCCAGTGACGGATTCTCGGCGCACTGGGCAATCCGATCCAATGCGGGGCCGATGGCCATGGTTTCACGCTCGAAATTGAAACCATCGCGGTGCGAACCGTAATGATACCGGGCTGCGATCGAGGTGTCGCCAACGAAAGCCATTGCCGGCTGCCCACTGTCAAACGCACAAAGGTATTCCCGCAGGTCTCGGTCGGACTTCGTCGCCACTCTATGCGCGGGCCAATCGGCGCAACCCTTGCGCAGGATGACCGGTTGGCACGGCTCGATGACATTCCTTTGAAATGCCTCCGGACCGGAAATCTCTTCGAGAGAAATCTCGGCAACCGATTCTTCCGGCATCGCTTTCAAGCAGCCCGGCTGAGTCGGTGATTGCGAATATGGGCCAGGGCGCTGACATGCTTGAGCGAGCCGACCATGGTGTAGATCAGTTGAAGATAGCCCTTGCGAAACAAGTCGAGCACCGCAGCGTCTTCCAGTTCATTCACCGTATCAAGGCTAACTGTATAGAGGCCTTGCAGCACCAGCTTCTCGCCATCGTCGAAATTCAGTGAAATATCGATCGGCTCGATCAACTTGAGGCGCAGGAGGGTGGCAGTGAAGGTTTCTGATTCGCGCTTGCCGGTTACCAGTTGAGTCAGGACCCGCCGAATATGGCGTAAAGGCGTGGCGGGCCGCCCATCCATATCGAATAAGAGTTCTCCTTCGTATTCGCTGAACCTGGGGCAGGTCGGGTCGATGGCGATTTCATCCTCCGATACGTAAAAACCCTCGCGCTGCTGGTCCAGCGTCCGGTATGCGGGCGCAGCACCATCCCGATGGTCGGAAAGCAGGTTCTCACCCGGCTTGAAGCCGAACATGGCGCCAACATAGAAGGCGCCGGTCTCCGGGCTCTTTGCCAGCAGGATCGGACAGCTCGCGGCCGCGCCGGCAAATTCACTCGGCATGATTTCGGTGAAATGCGCCGCTTCGGAATGCCGTTGCCGCAAGCGCAAGCTCCGATGTTCATGGGAATTTAGCGCTACCAATTGATTTGCCATATTCTTCTCTCCCGGACGGCGTCCGCATGCTGCAGACGGCGTAAATCGGTGCTTCTTATCGCCGTATTCCGCAGCAAATAGCGCAAAAACCGGCTCTCGCCAAGCACTGCAGAACTTTAATCAATACACCTACAAAAGACTATTGATAGCGCTACCTTCCGGTGCTACGAATTGGTCAGAAGAAAGGAATCGGGGAGGATCAGGGCGAAGCGCCGTGCTGATGACGGCTGGCAGCGTCGGCCTCTCTGGACAAGTTAATTTCTATCTGTCGCGCAAGCGATGTCTGATCGAACCGGATCAACGCGGTCGATACATAAAAGGGCATGGAGGGGATATGATGATTTCCAATCATACTGGCCGAACTTTGAGCAGTCGCCTTAGGCATGGTCTTTTTGCAGCCAGTGCATCGGGCGTCCTCGCCTTTGCGCTCACGGCTCCTGCTTATGCGCAGGAAGCGGGAGGCGAGGCCGGAAATACCGCTCCGCAAGCCCGTGATGGCGAGAACGGCGTCATTATCGTCACCGGTATTCGCGGTTCGTTGCAGCGCAATCTTGATGCCAAGCGCGAAGCCCCTGGCGTAGTAGACGTCATCTCTTCTGAAGAAATCGGCAAGTTTCCTGACTCTAACGTGGCGGCATCGCTTCAGCGCCTTCCGGGCGTTTCGATCCAGCGCGACGGACCGCGCGGCGAAGCCAATGGCGTGACCATTCGCGGTTTTGGCGGCGACTTCAACGAGACGCTGGTCGATGGTCGTCGCCTTTCGACGGCAACCGGCGGCCGTTCCATCGATTTCAGCACGGTCGGTTCCGATTTCATCGGGTCGCTGGCTGTATACAAGACGCCGGACGTAGCGGTAGGCTCGAATTCGATCGGTGCCACCATCGATATCGCCTATCCCAAGCCGCTCGACAGGCCCGGCTTCCACATGGCTGCGAGCGCATCCGGATCGATCCAGAACTATGCCAAGAAGGTCGTGCCCTCTGTCGGATTGCTGATCAGCGACACCTTCGCCGACAATACCTTCGGCATTCTCGCCGATGTCATCTATACCCGCCACGATACGCGCACCAACAACGTCTACGTGCATGGCTTTCCGGGCGGCTTCTACGCGCCTTGCCAGCTTCAGGGCAGCACGGCGGCCGTCTGTAATCCCACGGACGATACGACGGCTGATCCCAGCCAGGTCAAGTCGGTCGTGGGTTTCTTCGAGCAGCAGTACGGCGCCCAGCAGACCTATACCAAGGATGAGCGCATCGATGGACGGATCGCGCTGCAATGGCGTCCTTCCGACGACATTCTGCTTACGCTCGACGACAACTATACCGAGCAGCGCATCAATTCGAATACGTTTGGCTTCGGTATCTGGTTCAACCAGGGTTCGCTGCGCAACGTCGTTCTCGACGACAACGGCGTACCTTTGGACTTCACGCAGGCAGGTTCGCAGACCGACTTCACGGCTGAGCGCGCCAGCAACCTGCGTCGAACCAATCAGACTGGCCTCAATGTCAAGTGGAACGTCAGCGACAACTTCGAAGTCGAGGCCGATGGCAGCTTCTCGAAGAGCTGGCTCAATCCGGACGGCCGGATCAGCTCGCGCGGTGCGGACATCGGCTATGGCTTCGGCATTGGCCCGACGCTGGGTATCTCCATCGATGGCAACAGCAGCGGTGCGTTCCCCTCGCTCCATGACTATGGTGCGAATGGCGATCCAAGCCGCTGGGCCGACACGTCGGTCATCGGTTCGCATGTCACCGTCAATATCGCCAACAAGAATACGGATACAATCAAGCAGGCCCGGCTGTCGGGCAAGTGGACCCAGGACGACTTGACCTTGACCTTCGGGGGGACCTACCTCGATGATACCTTCAAGTTCCGTAGCGCCAATACATTCGGGAACAACTTCTGGCAGGCCTATTCCGGCTATGGCCCAGCTTCGGGCACCAGCGGTGGTGTTGCAATTCCGCTGGATCTCTACAACGGAATGGTGGGAACCGGCGGTTTCATTCCCGGATTTGACGGAATGCTGCCGCCTACGTTGATCAATTTCAACGCGGTCGACTATCAGAACTTCCTGACGTCGCTGGGCAATCCACAGGCTGGCAATATTCCAGGCTACAACTACGGATGCTGCAATGGCGATTTCACCGGCACGTTCGATGTCGCTGACGATGTTGGTAGCTACCGCAACATAAGCGAAAAGACCTGGTCGCTCTTCCTGAAGGCCCGGTTCGAGACCGAACTGGCGGGGATGCCATTCACCTTCACGGCGGGCATGCGCCAGGAAACGACGCACTTGAGCTCAAGCGGCCTCGGCCGCCTGCCATTGTCGATCACGCCGAGCACGACCGATCCCACCCTGCTGACGGTCAATTTCGGCCCGGTGCAGCCGGTCACGACCAAGAACAATTACAGCTACTTCCTGCCCGCTGTTGATGTGAAACTAGAGGTCATGCCGGATCTCGTCCTGCGCTTCGATGCGTCACGTACCTTGACCCGGCCGACGCTCAACTTGCTGACTCCGGTTCTCAACATCGGTACCGGCCAGCGTATCGGCGCGCTCACGGCCGATGGCGGAAACCCGACCCTGAAGCCCTATCTTTCGGACAATTTCGATCTTGCGGCGGAATGGTATTACCAGCGAAATTCCTATTTCGCAGTCAACCTCTTCCTCAAGAACGTCTCGAACTTTATCGTTCAGGGCACGCAGCGTCAGACGATCAACGGTGTCGTCGATCCGTCGACAGGGCAGCCTGCGCAGTTTACGGTTTCTCAGCGCCTCAATGGTCCTGATGCCACCGTTCGCGGCATCGAGCTTGCCTTGCAGCATACCTTCGGTGACTCCGGCTTTGGCTTCATCGCAAACGCCACATTCGTCGATACCAACAAGCCCTATGACCGCAGCGACATCAGCCAGAGCGGCTTTGCTGTCACCGGCCTTGCGAATTCGGCAAACTTCGTCGGCTTCTTCGACAAGTACGGGTTCGAGTTCCGCGCAGCGCTCAATTGGCGTGACGAGTATCTGCTCCAGTTCGGACAGGTTCAGAACACCGGTGCCTTCGGAGCCGAGCCGACCTTCGTGAATGCCAGCACGCAGATCGACCTCAGCACCAGCTACCAGATCACCGAAGGCCTGAACGTCTTCGGCGAGATCCTGAACCTGACCAACGAAACGCAAAGCACGCACGGTCGCTACAAGAACCAGTTGCTTGACGTTTACGGTTACGGTCGCCGCTTCACCGCGGGTGTCCGTTACCGCTTCTAGCTCCTCCCTGGCCGGAGGTGTCGAAAGGATTGACACCTCCGGCAAACTGGTTTTGCCTCAGCTCATGCAGCGACCCACCAAGAAGATCGTTATCGTTGGCGGCGGCACGGCCGGATGGCTTACCGCCGGCGTGATCGCCGCCAGGCACCTCAGCCGGATGCCTGGCGGATTTTCGGTTACCCTCATCGAATCGCCGAATACGCCGATCATTGGCGTGGGCGAGGGGACCTGGCCGACCTTGCGGACGACGCTGGCCAAGATCGGCGTATCGGAAACGGACTTTTTCCGGGAATGCGATGCGGCCTTCAAGCAGGGAGCCAAGTTCGCCCGCTGGACCACCGGCGCGCACGATGACGCGTATTACCACCCGTTGATGCTGCCTCAGTCTTTCGCGCAACTGAACCTCGCTCCGCACTGGTTGGCAAATGGCGAAAGCAGCTTTTGCGACGCGGTTTGTCCGCAAGGGCGCATCTGCGACGATGGCCTTGCCCCCAAGACCATCGCAACACCCGAATTCGAAGCGCTGGCGAACTATGCCTATCACCTCGATGCGGGCAAGTTCGCGCCCTTCCTGCAGCGTCATTGTACGCAGAAGCTTGGCGTTCGCCATGTTCTGGCAGACGTCCAGCGTGTCGAAATGACCGAAGATGGCGATATCAAGAGTGTGGTCACCGAGCAGGCCGGTGAAATCGAAGGCGATCTTTTCATCGACTGCACCGGCTTCAAGGCGCTGCTGATCGGCGAAGCGCTGGGCGTGCCATTCAAGGATTGCAGCGATGTGTTGTTTTGCGACACGGCGCTGGCGGTTCAACTGCCTTACGAAAGCGAGACGAGCGCGATAGCCTCGCACACCATATCCACCGCGCAGTCCGCCGGGTGGATCTGGGACATCGGGCTGCCGACCCGGCGCGGTATCGGCTATGTCTATTCCAGCGATCACACGAGCGGTGACGATGCCGAGCGCGAATTGCGCACCTATCTTGGCGCTGCGGGCAAGGATCTGCCGATCCGCAAGATCCCGATCCGCTCTGGCCACCGCGAGACTTTTTGGAAGCGCAATTGCGTGGCTGTCGGCCTGGCTGCGGGATTCCTCGAGCCGCTGGAAGCCTCCGCCATCGTCCTGATCGAGCTGTCGGCCAAATTGATTGCCGAGCAGATGCCCGCCTGCCGCGAGGTCATGGACCCCATCGCGCGGCGGTTCAACGCCACCACCGACTATCGTTGGGGCAGGATCATCGACTTCCTCAAGCTTCACTATGTCCTGACGCAGCGCAGGGACAGCGCGTTCTGGCAGGACAACCTGCGGCCCGAATCCATTCCCGAAAGATTGCAGGAGCTTCTGCTCCTCTGGAAATACCAGGGCCCGTGGTTCCACGACGAGTTCGACCGGGTTGAGGAAGTATTTCCTCCGGCAAGCTATCAATATGTCCTTTACGGCATGGGTTTCCGCACGGAGGTGGAGCACGAAGCTCTGGCAGGCGACGCCGGACTTGCCGCCAGGGCCATGCGAGAAAACGCGGCTCAGACGCAGCGGCTGCGGGCAGGGCTTCCCCGTCACAGGGACCTGATCCGGAAGATCGTCGATCATGGTTTGCAGCCGGTCTGAAGGCGATCCTGTCGCGGGTGCAGTTGCAGGGGGAATTCATCCCTTTCGAACGTGCGGATGGCGCACGAGTTGCCGTCCGCAAGCGTCTCGACGGGGCTTGCGGGTGTTGTGGAGCCTCCCGGTGTGAGCTGACCGAACTGCCCACGTAAGTTTCTCACCATTCCAGAGCACGAACCATTCCAGCAAACGACGAGGAATACGCATGACTCACCCCCCATCGCGCCTTCACCGGTTGACGTCCCTGCTCCTTGCCGGTGTCATGGTGTTCCCTGTCGCAATTTCGCCGGTTTCCGTAGCGGCACAGGAGGCCGGTTCCATGACCGGGATCTCGCCAGTGCGCGCGAAGGCCAGAGCCATGGCGGCGGATCTCGTCGCAAAGATGACGCTGGATGAAAAACTGGGTCAGTTGCTGAATACCGCTCCGGCCATTCCGCGTCTCGACATTCCGGCCTACAACTGGTGGACGGAATCGCTGCATGGGGCGCTGGGTTCCCTTCCGACGACCAACTTTCCCGAGCCCATTGGCCTTGCCGCTACTTTCGATGCGTCGCTTGTGAAGGATGTTGCCGGTGCAATCAGCACCGAAGTCCGAGGACTTCACGCACTGGCACGCAAGACGGGCCGGATGGGGCGCATTGGCACCGGGCTCGACACATGGTCTCCCAACATCAACATCTTCCGTGATCCGCGCTGGGGCCGCGGGCAGGAAACATATGGAGAGGATCCCTATCTGACAGCGCGCATGGGCGTGTCCTTCGTGGAAGGGATGCAGGGGCCCGATCCCGATCTTCCGGATGTGATCGCCACGCCAAAGCACTTCGCTGTCCATAACGGTCCGGAATCGACGCGCCATCACGCCAATGTCTTCGTCTCGCGCCACGATCTGGAGGACACATACCTCCCCGCTTTCCGCGCCGCTATCGTCGAGGGCAGGGCCGGTTCGGTCATGTGCGCCTACAACCGCGTCGACGGACAACCAGCCTGCGCCAGCCAGGAACTTCTGCAAGAGCACCTTGTCGATGCTTGGGGCTTCCAGGGCTACGTCGTGTCCGACTGCGATGCGGTGAAGGACATCAGCGACAATCACAAGTATGCGCCTGATGGCGCAGCAGCCGTCGCTGCCGCCATGCGCATGGGCGTCGACAGCGAATGCCACACATGGACCCTGTCCGACACCGACGGATTGACCGACCGCTATCGCGAGGCGCTGGAGCGCGGCCTGATCACGTTAAGCGATGTCGACAGGACACTCATCCGCCTCTTCTCCGCTCGGCTGCGCAATGGCGACTTGCCGGGCGTGCGCAAGTTGAGCACCTTTACGTCCTCTGCCGCCGATGTCGGCACCCCGGCCCATGGGGCGCTGGCGCTCAAGGCCGCGGAAGAGAGCCTGGTGCTTCTCAAGAATGACGGAATCCTGCCGTTCCAGACTGCCGGAATGAAAGTGGCCGTGATCGGTCCCTTCGGTGATGCCACCCGCGTGCTTCGGGGCAATTATTCCTCGACTATTTCGGCCCCGCCGATCTCGGTGGTCGACGGATTGCGACAGGCCATGCCGAAGGCAACTGTTTCCTACGTGCCCTTCGGCGAGACTGTGACCGATGGCGATCCGGTGCCGGAATCGGCACTGGTGAGCGACGATGGCAAGCCGGGTCTCACGGCGCGCTACTACAATGTGCAGGGCACGCCGCCCAAGCTCTTCGATCCGGGGAAGCGTGACGAATACCTGAAGACCGTTAAGTTCTCCGAAAAGCCGGTCGTGACCCGCCGAGAGCGAAGCGTCGACGGACGGAGCCTTGATCTGGCGCAGGTCTCCGATCATCACCGGGTGGTCTGGACAGGCTACCTCGTGCCGCCGGAGAGCGGCACTTATCGCCTCGGGCTTTCCGGCTTCCAGAGCGGTCGGATGGAGTTCGACGGTAAGCCGTTCGTGGACCTCAAGGATGCCCAATGGGGCAGCCTGCCGACCATGAAGACGCTAACCCTTGAGAAAGGGCATCGCTATCCGGTCCGGATCATCGGCGAGGCGCATACCGGCACGGCCGGGATCGGTTTTGCCTGGAAGCGGATTTCGACGGACCCCGCCGGTGACATGCGCCGCGCTGCTCAGGCGGCCGATGTCCTTGTCGCTGTGGTCGGCCTTACGTCCGATCTGGAAGCAGAAGAATCGCCGATCGAGATTCCGGGGTTCAAGGGCGGCGACAAGACCACCCTCGATATTCCGGCGGACCAGCGAGAGTTGCTTGAGCAGGCGAAGGCAACCGGTAAACCGCTGATCGTCGTGGCCATGAACGGCAGCCCGATCAACTTGCATTGGGCGAAGGAAAACGCCGATGCTATCCTGGAGGCATGGTATCCGGGCCAGTCGGGGGGGCTTGCCATTGCCAATGTTCTGACTGGCAAGGCCAATCCGACCGGGAAGCTGCCCCTGACCTTCTATCGCAGCGTCGAGGATCTGCCTCCCTTCGACGATTACGACATGAAAGGGCGAACCTATCGCTACTTCACCGGGAAAGCGGTCTATCCCTTCGGCTACGGTCTCAGTTACACGACATTCGGCTATGGCCCGGTGGCAGTTGAACCTGCTTCGGGCGGGGCGCAAGATGGCATTCGGGTAACCACGCAGGTGAGCAACACCGGCCAGCGCGCCGGCGGCGATGCCGTTCAGCTCTATCTCGATTTCCCCGATGCACCCGGCACGCCCAACATCGCCTTGCGCGGATTCCAGAAAGTGTCGCTGCAACCGGGAGAAACGCGTCACGTAACCTTCACTCTTTCCCCGCGCGATCTCAGCTCGGTCACCCCGGATGGCGTTCGCAAGGTGTTGAAAGGCCATTACAGGGTGACGGTGGGAAGCGGTCAGCCGGGCTTCAGTGCCGCGACGCAATCGGCCGATTTCTCGGTCGACAAGGCGGTTACGCTGCCGAAGTAACCACTGTTCAGGTCCTCAGCAGCGGCCCGTTCAGCGTGACGGGTCGCCCTGGGACCAGTTCCACTTCAGCGCTGCGCTCGTTCAGATGGACGATCCGCATTCCCGCAATGCGACTGATCAGTCTTGCGCAGACAAGTTCGCCAGCGCGCCATTCCAGGCTGACCTTGCAGGCGCCGCGTATGCGCAAGCCTCTTACGGAGCCATCCGGCCACGCGCGGGGAAGGGCAGGCAGAAGGCGGATCTCATCATCGCGGCACTGGACAAGCATCTCGGCAATCGCCGCTGCGCCGCCGAAATTTCCGTCGATCTGGAATGGGGGATGCGCGTCGAACATATTGGGATAGGTCCGGTCGGGACCGAGAAGGTAGCGCAGGATACGGTGCGCATGATCGCCCTCGCGCAGGCGAGCCCATAGATTGGCGCGCCATGCCGTTGCCCAACCGGTGGATTCGTCGCCGCGCAATTCAAGTGACTTGCGCGCGGCCATGGCTAGATCGGGCGTCTCATCGAGGTTGATCTGGTGGCTGGGGAAAAGCCCGTAGAGGTGGGAAACGTGGCGGTGATGCGGCTCGGGCGCTGAGGAATCCCAGTCCTCCAGCCACTCCTGCAATTGACCTTGAGCCCCGATCTCGTCGGGAGCGAGCCGCCTGCTCGTGTCGAGGATCTGCGCAGACAAGTCATCATCCAGGCCCAGGATAGTCGCAGCCCTCGCCGTCTGTGCGAAGAGGTCGCGCAGGATCTGCCGGTCGACGGAGGGCCCGGCGCACACCGACGCCCCGCCGGGATGCTCGTTTTCGGGTGAGATCGACGGATTGGTGACGAGATATCCGCTGGCCGGATCACGCTGCAATGTGTCGAGAAAAAACAGCGCCGCTCCCCGCAACAGGGGATAGACAGAGCGCAGGAATGCCGTGTCGCGGTGATAATCGTAATGGTCCCATAGATGCGTGCAAAGCCAGGCGCCGCCCATCGGCCATAGACCCCACGCTGCTCCATCGATCGGCGCAGTGGCTCGCCACAAGTCCGTATTGTGATGTGCGACCCACCCACGTGCGCCGTACATCTCCCGAGCGGTGCTCGCACCGGTCTGCGCAAGATCGCGCACCAGCGCCACGAGGGGGGCGACGCATTCGCCTAGTGCGGTTGGTTCGGCGGGCCAGTAGTTCATTTCAGTATTGATATTGATCGTGTACTTGGACCCCCACGGCGGGTCGTCACTGTCGTTCCAGATACCCTGCAGATTGGCAGGCTGGCTCCCCGGCCGCGATGAGCAGATCAGCAGATAACGTCCATATTGGAAGTAGAGCGCAGCGAGGGCGCTGTCCTGTGATGCCTCACTGGTCCGAATACGTTCGTCAGTGGGACGGTGCGCAGCCGGGGTCTCCCCCAGATCGAGAGAGACGCGGCGATAGAGCCGTCGGTGCGACGCGGCGGTGTCGGCCGCGATACGCGCAAAGGAATGGCGACTGGCAGCTTCTATCTGACCGCGCGTGATCTGCGACGGGTCTCCGCCGACATCGTCGAACTGACGATAGCTGGTTGCCATGGCGATCAGGATCGTCACGGCGTCGGCGCCTTCCACTGCAAGCGTGTTGTCGCTGACCGAAATCCTTCCGCCTTGAGGCAGAACGCGTGCCCGTGCCTCGAAGCGCAAGGCTCCCTCCACACCGTGCGCCGCGTTGTTCCGCCCACCGAAGATCAGCGTGCCGCCATCGATCGAAAGCACTCCGTCGTGAGGCGCCCCCAACCCGACGAGACAGTGCATCCTGCCTGGTCGATCGGCGGACAAGTGCACCGCAATGACCTGATGATCGGGCGATGCGATCACCTTGCGGGACCAGGAAACGCCATCGGCCTTGAAGGTTGTCGCGGCAAGGGCTGCATCGAGATCCAGTTCTCGCAAGTAGCTTCCCTGCTCGATGGGGCCGAGGTGAGGCATTGCTATCGTCAGGTCGCCGAAGGTCTGGTAGGCCATCTGGCTCAAGGGGCGAGCCATGAGCCTTGCATCCGCCAGGGTTTGCGCTTGGGTAAAATGTCCTTGTTCGATCAATCGCCGGATTTGCGGAAGTGCCTCGCGCGCTGAGGGATTTACCGGATTGTAGGGCCCCCCGGTCCAAAGCGTATCCTCATTGAGCTGGAGGTGTTCCAATCCGGTTCCGCCGAATACCATGGCGCCGATCCGGCCGTTACCCACCGGAAGGGCCTCGGTCCACTCACGCGCCGGCTGACAATACCACAGGCGATCCCGGGCCGTCGGTATCGGTGCCGCACCGGATGGCACAGGTGAGCCAAGTTCGCCCAATGCCGTGGCCGCTGCTGCACTCGCCGTGCCCGTCAACAGCTTGCGGCGGGTCACCGAGAAGTGATCCTTGCCCGCGCCGAGAGGGTGACGCAAAGGTCTGGCCGGGTTGCCGACTGGAACGCTCATCGACTTCTCACTATCCTCTCCGCGTGGGGCCGAAGTGCGGACGGCTTTCTGGTGGCCGCTTATCTTGTCGGAGTAATGATAGCGCTATTCAAGGTCAACTGGCGAGATCGATTTAAGTGCTCTGGCCCGGTGTACCTTGGCATTCACGGTAGCCCGGAATGGCAAGCCAGTCAGCCGGCGACGAGGAGTTCCGACAGATCTTCAGGATGGGAGACTCGCTGGCGCGATTGCTGCGCATTTTCGTCCGGCGTCCGAACATGCTGCAGGAACTGATCGACCTGCAACTTGAGCATGATCGCCTGCTGTTCGATTTCGGTCGAGGACGTCAGCACCTGCGACGCGGCTGCGCCTGTCGACAGCGACGTTTCGCGGACCTGCTCGATATTGGAGGTTACGTCGTCCGCACTGCGTGCGGCCAGGTCGATGCTGCGCGCGAGATCTTGCCCTGCGATCGATTGCTGGTCCACGGTCGCGGCAATCGAAACCGAAGTCGCTTCCAGTTCCTCGATGTCCTTGCCGATTGCGCGCAGTGCTGCGACGCTGCATTCGGTCGATTCCTGGATGACGCGGATCTGTTGCGAAGCTTCTTCCGCCGCCCTGCTGGTGCGGTCGGTCAGTTCCTTGACCTCCGATAGACGCCTGCGGAGAGGGCCGCGAGGTCCGAGGCCGAAGCCACGGTACCCGTGGAGGATCACCAGCAAGTGATCGACCGGGCCAAGACGATCGCACATATCTTGAGCGACCAGGACAATTCCTGAGACAGGGGAGTGACAGCCATTCTTGAGGGTCTGATCAAGCGTGCCCGGTTGCAGCCGCGGCCCGAGGACGGCGCAGTCGAAACACCGGAGCCTGTCACGAAGCGGCGCTGCTTGCTCATCGATGACTCGCGTGTCATCCGAAAGGTCGCCTGGCGCATTCTGGAGGGGCTGGCCTATAAAGTCAGCGAAGCGGAAAATGGCGAAGAAGCGCTTGTCCAATGCCGCTCGGCGATGCCCGATCTCTTCATGGTGGACTGGAACATGCCGGTCATGAGCGGCTTGGAATTCGTGACCTCCTTGCGGGGAATGCAGGGCAACCGCCGGCCAAAGGTCATGTTCTGCACCACTTATTCCAACACCGACGATATCCGCAAGGGGATAGAGGCCGGGGCCGACGAATACGTCATCAAGCCTTTCGACCAGCAGTCCCTGCACGCCAAGCTGCTGCGCATCGGCGCCGCTTGACTGATTTGCTTCACTCGGCCGCGATCGGGCTGGTTTCGGGAACTGGTGAGGGAAGCGGTGCAACGCGGTAGAGCCGGAATGCGATGGCGAGCGCTGTGAGCACGAGGGTGCACGAGAAGAACGTGACCCCGTTCCAGCCCACCCCGGTCCAGGCATAGCCACCCGCAGATCCAAGAACGCTCGATCCCAAATAGTAGAAAAACAGGTAGCACGCTGTCGCCTGCGCACGATCCCTGCGTGCGCGCCGCCCGACCCAGGCCGAAGCGATCGCGTGCGCGGCAAAGAACGCAATCGTGACGATCCCTATTCCGGCGATGATCAGCGGCAAGGGGCTCGTTGCAGTCAGTGCAATGCCGAGGACGAAGAGGACAAGCGGCAGCCAAAGACATTTGCGGGGTCCGAACACCCCGGAGAAATGGCCCGCGACCGCAGAGCTGATTGAACCGAGCAGATAGAGCAGGAAGATGAGCCCGACTTGGGCCTGAGACAGTGCATAGGGTGGGGCAAGCAGGCGATAACCGGCATAATTGTAGATGCTGATGAAAGCCCCCATGATCAGGAACGCTTCCACAAACAGCCAGGGCAGGGCCTTGTCGGCGAACAGGTGCCGGAAGCCGGCTATATAGCTGCCCCAGGAGTGGCGGCGCGGGATGAATTGTCGCGAAGGGGGCAGGATCTTCCAGAAAAGAGCCGCAATGATCAGCCCGGCAATGCCCGTAATGCCCAGCGCATCGCGCCAGCCGAAGTATTCGGTCAGCACGCTCACCAGCAGTCGTCCGCTCATGCCCCCGATCGCGGAGCCGCCGATATAAAGCCCCATCGCACGGCCGACGGCGCCATCCTCGACCTCCTCGCTAATATAGGCCATCGCGACGGCCGGGACGCCTGCAAGCGCCAGTCCGCACAGGAATCGCGCCGCGAGTAGGCTTTGCCAGTTCGGCAACAGGCCGAGCAGGGTGGTCAGTGCCGCCGCGGCCAGCAGCGAAGCGATCATCATGGGCCGGCGACCCAGCCTGTCGGATAGCTTGCCTGCGACCAGCAGCACGAAGGCCATCGGCCCTGTCGCCAGCGATACTGCAAGGCTCGCTTCCTCAGCCGCCACGCCGTAAGTCTTGCTGAACAATGGCATCAGGGGCTGGGTGCAGTAAAGCAGCGCGAATGTCGAAAGGCCGGCAAACAGCATGGCGATGCACAAAAGCCGATAGGCGGCGGTTCCGGGCGTGATCTTCTCGGCTTCCATTCGCCTCGCTATGGAGTGCCTGTAACCGGCCTTCAATGCATGAAGTGGTGCTGCGAGGCGCAAGACGGATAGTTGTGCGGTGAGGGCTGTCACCGTAGATCGAACGATGTTGAACAAGCAGTGGGTTGATGCCGAAGATTGTCGATCACTCAGCCCGCCGCCGGGCCGTCGCCGAAATCGCCGCGAAGCTTATCGCACGCGACGGTATCGAAGGGACCAAGGTCCGGGATATCGCGCGGCTCGCCGGTTACAGTACCTCGATCGTCTCGCACTACTTCAAGAGCAAGCACGAGCTGCTGATGTCAGCCTATCGCATGCGCATGGAAAGGACCGTCGCGCGTGTCGAGGAAGTCTCGCGCGAAGGAAGCGCACTTCTCGACAGCCTCGCTTCCGTTCTGCCACTCGACGAGGAACGGGTCGAAAGCTGGCGCATCTGGCTGGCCTTCTGGGGTCTCGCGACTGCAGATGAAACGTTTCTCCAGGAACAACGCCAGCGCAGCCGCGAATCCGTGGATCTGTTTCACCGCGCGATCGTCAACTCAGGCGCCATGCCGGATGACGAGCAATCCCGGCTCGTCGCGCAGGCACTGCTGAGCAGTGTCGCCGGGATTGCAACCCAGGCGATCTACGATCCGGAAAATTGGCCAGCGCAAAGGCAGCTTAGGATTCTGAAACTGCATCTGGACAACCACATCCCTGGCTGGGAAAGTCGAAGCGGCTAAGAATTGTTTATGAAGCCTTGGCTCAGGCCCAGGTCTACCTGCTCGGAACGCAACCCGACCTGCCCTCATCCTTAGCGTATTTTCAGTACTGTCGCATGGTCCTGACGCGACGGTCAGACTTGGAAAAAGTCTTCATTCCGGCGTTATTACAATAAATTAAATTGTCTCCGCCGCGCATTTTTTGAATCTCGAGGCGATGAAGCGGCTCAATGGACTTGATGCTCTGCGCGGCATCGCGGCTGTGAGCGTTCTGCTCCATCACATCAACATTGATCGCGTCGGCATGACGTCCAACAATGCCTATCTCGCGGTCGATTTCTTCTTCATGCTGTCCGGTTACGTCATGGCCAGGACCTATGAAGGCCGCTTCGCTACCGGACTGGGGGCGGCCCGCTTCATGTTCCTTCGCTATGCGCGGCTCTGGCCCGTCATGGCATTCGCATTTCTCCTCGGCATTCCCGCGGCACTGACAGGCATGGGGCTGACCGGCATTGCGGTCCTGTCTTTTGCTTTCAACATGGCACTGCTGCCGTACTGGGCTGCCTGGAGTCCCTATCCATACAATGTCGCAGCTTGGTCGATCTTCTACGAGCTGGTGGCAAACCTCATGCACACGCTTCTTTTCTGGCGGGTGAGGACAAGGCTTCTCGTGCTGTGTGTCTTTGCAATGGGCGCCGTGTTCATCGGCAGGGGTTTGACTGCGCCGATCCTTCACGTCGACGGTCTGGGAGCGTTTGGCTTCGCAGGCGGTCTGCCCCGGGTCTTGATGAGCTATCCGCTCGGCATCGTCCTTTATCGACTTTGGAGGGATGATCCTCCGATCAGCATTCCTGCCCCACTCGCCTATCTGACAATGCCCGTTGTGTTCATGGGATCGGAGTTGAGCGGCGTTCGCAACATATTCATGGATCTGGCTTTCGTCCTGATCCTGTGCCCCGTCATGATCGCTGCCGCACTGAAGTGGGAGCCTCCGGCTGTCGCGAAGAAGCTGGGCGAAATTTCCTTCCCCTTGTACGCGGTTCACGTGCCGGTGATGACTCTGATGTCGATTTCGAAGCTATCGGTCTTCCTCGCAATCCCGGCCTCATTCATTCTGGCCGTCATCGTCGACCGAGCGTTGAGCCGCTTGCGGCGAGACAGACTGGCGACCGACCAGACCGAACCCGCGGCTTCGGGTACCCCGCTTCAAGATGCAGGCAGCGGGATCGCCGGGCCAGTTGCAGGCCATGTGCATTTGAACTGAGACCTGATTTTGGTCCTGGGACAACCGGACCCGACAAGCGAGGCGATCATCGCTTCCTTCGAACGATGTAAGCGCTTGCTATGACTTCATTGAGATCATACGTACGTGGCACCAGCAAATGGAGAAGTTCATGGCTTTCGGACACTTGCGTTGGCTGTGCTGTGCCGCACTCGCCGTTTCGCAGGCAGCATGCGCGCCCCATTTCGCCTCGCCGGTTCTGGCTGCTGAGGGTTCAGTCAACGCGGCGCATCTGCGAGGCGATGTCCTGTGGTCGGTGCGGGTGCCGGAGCACTGGAATGGCACCTTGCTGGTCTGGAGCCGAGGTTATGCGCGCAAAGCGGGCGCACCCGAGGCGGCTCCGGATCGTTTCATTGTACCCCTGCTGGCGCGCGGATATGCGCTGGCCGGGTCGGACTACGGGTCCGGCGGTTGGGCCCTCGCGGACGCCGTCCCGGCTCAGAACCTCGTGGTGGACGAATTCACACGCAAGTACGGCAAGCCGCGCCGGGTGATCGGATGGGGCATGTCCATGGGCGGGCTGGTGACCAGCGCTCTGGCTGAACAGGACAAGCCGCGCATAGATGGGGCCCTTGCCCTGTGCAGTTCCATCGGCGGAGCCGTCGGCATGATGAACATGGCGCTGGACGGCGCATTCGCCTTCCGCACGCTGGTCGCTCCGAACGAAGGAATCCAGTTGGTCGGTGTGAAAGACGACATGGCCAATGGCCGCCGCGTCGCCGCTGCCGTCGCGCAGGCGCAAACGTCGGCTGATGGCAGGGCGCGCATTGCCCTGGCCGGGGTGCTGGCCGGTATACCGGGATGGACGGGTCCTGACAGCCCGGAGCCGTCTGGCGATGACTTCGAGGCACAGGTCGACGAAATAGCCAAGGCATTTGCCATGGGGGTGATGCTGCCGAGGGAGGATCAGGAGACCCGTGCGGGAGGGCCATTCTCATGGAACACCGGCATCGATTATCGTCGTCAGCTTGAAAAGTCCGGGCGCAGCGCATTCGTGGAACGGCTCTATCGCAGCGCCGGACTCGATCTCGATGACGATCTTGCGCGACTGGCCAGTGCCGAGAGGATTTCGGCAAAGCCGCAGGCCGTCAGCTATATGATGGCGCATTACACGCCCGATGCGAACCCGCGCGTCCCCCTCCTCGCTGTTCAGGCTATCGGCGACGGCATGACGTCCCCGTCGCTGCAACGGGCTTACGGCAAGGCTGCGCCCAGCACTCTGGTCCAATCGCTCTATGTGCGGAGAAGCGGTCACTGCGCATTTTCGCAGGACGAAATACTGGCCGCGCTGGATACCCTGGAGGGAAGGCTCGAAGCGGGGCGGTGGTCCCGCCCCGGAGCTCCCTTCATTGCCTACGATCCGCCGCCGATGCTGCGCCCGTGTTTCCGCGGCCGCAGCTGCCAATAGTCGCCTGTCAATCGATCCGCTTCTTCTCGATTGTCCAGTCTGTTCCGCTGCACAGGCGGCAGTTCTGTCCCTTGAAGGTGCGAGCCGCTGTCCTGTCCCCGCGCAGCTGCCATTCGAGCCAGTCGACCGCCACGTGAGCGACCGCGCCGCCCATCGGCTCGAAGAATGTGCCTCCATGGCCTACCGGCAGGTTGAGCAGGACCGCGGGCACCTTTTCAATCCGTGAGAAATCATCCACGCCGTTGGCATAGGCGATATCGGTCGGCCCACCCAGAATGTAGAGCGTGGGCGTGTGAAATCCGCCGAGCATGGCCTTGTCGACGTGCATCCCCGCGATGGCCTGAATCCCATCGTTGAAGACGCCCGAATTGTCGATCATCACCGTCTTCACGCGGGGATCGGGGGCCAGTTCAATGGCCTGCAAGCCACCGCAACTGTGGCCTGCCACGGCGATCTGGTCTATGGCGATGTGGCCGGCATAGGGACTGTCCGACTTGCCGGCCTGGGCAATTGCCCAATCGATTCCGGCACGGACATCCTCAGCTGTCGTGGCGGGCGGCGGCAACTGGCCATCTGCGCCGGCGCTGCGGGAGGGCTTTCGGGGAGACATGGCATGCGGGCCGCTGCGGATTTCGCCCGGTGCAATGACCAGATAGCCGTAGGATGCGATTTCCGCGAGATGGAGCCGCGCGCTGGCCCCGTCGTCTGAACAACCGCCGTTGCCCCACGCAAGCACCGCGAGTTTCCTGTCACCCATCGCTGACAGATCCCTGGGCCGATAGATGACATGATCGGGGAGCGAAGGGTCCATCTCCATAACGGCGGGGAAGGGGCCGTCGCCGGCGGTATCGGGAATTGCGTCGCGCTTCGCCTGGGCGGCCGCCATGTCGGCCGGACTGGGGCGAGCGGTTTCCTGCGCTCCTGCGGCAACAGCGATGCCTGCTGTGAAGATCATGGCAACGAAAGCGGCTTTGCGTGTCGAAAGCATTGAAATCCTCCAACTTCCCGGGGGGTAATTGCGCCTTGCAAGCGCTTGCGTAGAGATGTAGCATAGCTATACGTCATTACAATCATAATGAGAGAGGGGAGAAGTCGGCATGCTCTTGCGCTTCACCATCGAGGCTGCCGCTCCGGCGCTCTGCGGTCATTCATGACACATCTGTTCCTGGCCACCGGAGACCTTGCGATGGATCGCGAGGTTTACGACGAGAGCTTCGTGGCGACGCGCGATGCGCTGCAGGCAGCCGATGTCACCTTCGGTCAGTTGGAAACCAGTTTTGCCGAACGCGGAACGCGCCTTCCGCAGGCTCGACATGCCGTCCTCGCAAGGCCTGAGGGGGCGGCTGCACTCGCGCGCGCCGGGTTCAATTGCATTTCGATGGCGGGCAACCATTGCATGGACTGGGGAGTCGAGGCCTTTTTCGAAACCCGGGCCAATCTCGATTCCGCTGGCCTGCGTGTCGTTGGCGCCGGCAAGGACATTCGCGAAGCGCGCAGGCCGGCAAGGTTCACGCTGGGCGATGGTACACGCATTGCCGTACTCGCCTATTCGAGCATTCTGCCGCAAGGATATTGGGCGGATGAACGCCGGGCCGGCTGCGCGCCGATGCGGGCATTCACGGTCTATGAACAGATAGAACACGATCAGCCCGGTACACCGGCACGCATTCACACTTATCCGCATCGCGAAGATCTTGCTGCGATGGAGGCGGATATTCGCGCGGCCAAGGCCGAGGCCGACCTCGTATTCGTGTCGCAGCACTGGGGCATCCATTTCGTACGTGCCGAAATCGCCGAGTACCAGCGCGACGTCGCCCGCGCGGCGATTGCTGCCGGGGCGGATGCGATCTTCGGTGGACACGCGCACATCCTCAAGGGGTGCGAAGTGATCGACGGCAAGCCCGTGTTCTATTCGCTTTCTAACTTCGCCACCGACTTGCGCATGGACGAGGCGCATGCCGCTTCGAAGAGCTGGAACGAAATACGCGTCCTGGCGGAAGAGTGGGAGCCGGACTTCGGGGGGCTCTACAACTTTCCGACAGCATCCCGCCTCGGCATGGTCGCACGGATCGAAATTGCGGACGGCAAGATGACGAGGGCCGGGTTCCAGCCGCTTTACATCGGTCGTGACGCCGTACCCCGGTTTACCGCAGCAGGCAGCGACGAGTTCACGCAGACGCTCGACTACATGCGGGCCGTCACCGAAGAGGCGGGACTCAACGCGCGGTACCGGATCGAGGGCGAAATCGTCGAGATCGAGGGCGTGGCATGAAGCGCAGTCCTCTGCTTTCGGTTCCGCTCGAAGCCTGGGTCATGCTCTACCTCTTGAGCTACCTGCCCAATGTGATGGTCACCAAGTACGTCACGTCCGTGCCGCACGGTAACCTGGAGCGGCCGCTTACGGGCCTTGAGACCCTGCCGGCCTCGCTCATCATCAGCATGGTGCTGACTTACGGCTTTATCTGGCTTTCGGGCTGGCACCGCGATGCGCATGCCGTCACGATCGGCAGGGCCCGCCTTCCGGTTCCGACGCGATACACGCTGCTGTCGGGCATCGGGACCGCGCTGATCCTGTTCACCGTTCCGCTGTCCTTCACCTTTCAGGGTGTCAGCATTCCGTTCATCCAGCTGCTCATGCGCGGCGACATCCTGATCATCGCGCCGCTCGTTGACATGATCTTCGGACGCCGGGTGCGCTGGTGGAGCTGGACGGCTCTCGCCATGGTCTTGCTCGCGCTGTTCATCACTCTTGCCGATCGAGGCGGATTGAAGCTCCCGCCGATCGCGATCGTCACGATCCTGCTCTATACGCTGGGTTATTTCATCCGTCTGGCGGTCATGACCAAGATTGCCAAGAGCGGCGATCCGGCATCGGTAAGGCGCTACTTCGTCGAAGAGAAGATGATTGCCTTGCCCTTGTCGGTCGTGGCACTGGGCCTGCTTTCCGCTTCGGGCATAGGCGGGCAGTCGGGCGAGCTGGCCTGGGGCTTCGTCAAGATCTGGAGCGATCCAGCACTCTGGTCGCTTGCCTTCATCGGCGCCACCCTGACCGTCATTTCCGTAATCTCCATCATCATCCTGCTCGATCCGCGCGAGAACGCCTATTGCGTCCCGCTGGAACGTGCGGCGAGCCTGGTTGCAGGGGTCGGGGGGACAATCCTTCTCGCTGCGTTCTTTGGCTTGCCTGCGCCGCGTCTTGCCGAGCTGGTCGGAGCGGGCATCCTGATTGGAGCGATTGTTCTGTTGTCTGTCGCACCGCGACTTTCCGTATCGGCCATGCGAGCCAGAGCGGAAACGAACTGAAGTCCGATGGCCGGATCGGTGCGGATCCGGTTTGGAAAAGGGGAGAGAAAAATGAAGCAATCTGTCGTGAAAAAGCTGGCGACCTGCGTATCGGCAAGCGCTGTAATGGCGTCTCTGGCCGCGCCTGCATGGGCTCAGGACAGTGCAAGTTCGACCGATGATGCAAGCGCTGTCATAAATAAGTCTGCCGACGACAAGCAGATAGAGGCGATCATTGTTACGGGCAGCCGCATCCGCGGCGTTGCCCCCGTAGGCTCGAACGTCATCGCAATCGGAACCGATGAGATCGCCCGGGAGCCTGTTACCTCGACCAACGACCTGCTGCGCCGGGTGCCGCAAGTGGTTTCGCTCGGTGCGAACCGCAATGGCGGGACTGCGCAGAACGGCGCGGCAAATGCGACGCGCGGCGCCGGCATCAATCTTCGCGGGATCAGCACCAATGCGACGCTGCTGCTCTACGACGGCAAGCGATTCCCGCCGCAGGGAACGCAGGGCCAGTACACCGACCCGTCGGTCATTCCCGCCATTGCGCTTGAACGGGTCGAAGTTGTCGCGGACGGCGCCTCCGCAATCTACGGCTCTGACGCGATCGCGGGCGTGGTCAATTTCATAATGCGCAAGAATTTCGACGGCGTAGAAGTGCGCGGGCGTCTGGGCATGACCGACAGCAAGTATGCCGAGCAGCAGATAGCGGGCGTCATTGGCAAGACGTGGAATGGCGGCTCGGCCATGATCGCGGCCGAGTTCACGCACAATTCCGCGCTGCGAGGCTACGATCTGGACTGGTACCAAGACGATAACCGCGCCCGCGGCGGCCGGGACCTGCGTACCACCAATTGCGATCCGGGCACGCTTTCGGTGGGGGGCACCACTTACGCGATCCCGCAGGGCGGGCTCACTGCGGCCAATGTGGGAACGCTTGTGCCCGGCACATCGAACAAGTGTTTCCTCAACGCTCAGGACACGGTGATACCCAAGCAGAACCGCTACAACGTGGTAGGCAACATCTCGCAGGATCTGACCCCGGACATTCGCCTGTTCGCCGATGGGTTCTATTCCTACAGGGACGGCACGATTGCGGGGGTGAACACGATCAACGCCACGGTGCCGAGCACCAACCCCTTCTTTGTCTCGCCCGTCGCCGGGGCGAGCTCGGTCAGCGTTGCCTATTCGCTGGTGCCGACCGTCGGGCCTGACTTCAATCCCTACCATGGCTCGTCCTGGAATCTGATGGGCGGCATCGAAGCGCGCCCCTTCGGGGATTGGCGCGCCACGGTCTACTATGCGCACGGCGAATCCGAGGACGTTGCCGATCGCAGGCTAGGGATCAATTCGGGCGCTCTCGCCGCAGCACTTGCCGACACCGATCCGGCTACCGCCCTCAACGTCTTCGGTGGGCCCAACAATCCCGCGACAATCGCGGCGATCCGCGATCGCCTGTTCGTCATCACCGGCAAGACGCGGCTCGGCGTGGTCAATGCGCAGATGGATGGCTCGCTCTTCGAACTGCCGGGCGGCGCGGCAAGGCTGGCGGTGGGCGCCGAGTATCGCAAGGAGTATACCTTCACCGACCTTGAGATCGGCTCGAGTGTCTCGGCCGCGCATATCGCCGATGGCGGATCGCGCAACGTGAAGGCGGTGTTCGGCGAGCTTTTCGTCCCGGTCGTGGGTGCGGGCAACGCGATGTCCGGTATCGAGCAGCTTTCGCTGTCGCTCGCGGGCCGCTACGAGAAGTACAGCGACTTTGGTCACACCTCGAACCCCAAGATCGGCCTGACCTACAAGCCCGTGGACGCCGTCACGATCAGGGGAAGCTACGGCACCTCGTTCAGAGCGCCTACTTTTACCGAAGTGTCGACCGTCGCGGGCGGTGCCGGCCTCTATTACGACCTGCTGCCGGGGCCGGCCGGCAACCAGCGCGGCATCGGCATTGCCGGCGGCAATCCGGATCTCAAGCCAGAAACCGCGACGACGTGGTCGGTCGGCGGGGATATCGCACCGGTTCGCGGCCTGCGTGCAACGCTCACCTACTTCCATATCGACTACAAGAACCAGATCCAGGCGCTCAGGGGCACGCCCGGGTTGCTGACCAATCCGCTTTACAGTTCGTTCGTCATCCTGAACCCGTCCGCGGCACAGGTGCAGGACCTGATTGCTTCGGGCCTTCCGATCAACGCGCCGATCGACGAAACCAATGTGACGTTCATTGCCGATGGACGCCGTCAAAATCTCGGGCGTTCAGTGGTCGCCGGACTGGATTTCGGTTTATATCTCGACTGGGCGATCGGTGCGGTTCAATTCGACGCGAGCGCTCAAGGAACCTATTTCACCAAGTACGATTTCGAATCGGTGCCCGGTGCAGGGCTGACAGGCGTGCGCGGCACGATCAACTTCCCCCAGAAGTTCCGCTCGCAGGCCGACCTCGGCGCCCGCTTCGGCAAGTTCAGCGCCCGGATCGTCTGGAACCACCTCGACGGCTACGAGAACAACACCGTGACCCCTGTCCAGAAGGTCTCCTCCTACGATACGTTCGACGTCAACCTTGGCGTCGATGTGACGAGCGCCTTCCATGTCGGCCTGGACGTGAGGAATCTGTTCGACCGCGATCCCCCCTTCGTCGACACCCAGCGCGGATACGATCCGCAGTCGGCGAACCCCGTCCCGAGGCTGATCTCCATGACCGCGGGGGTCAAGTTCTGATGCCTCTTGCCTCGCTTCTCTCCCTCATCCTTGCTGCAGCGGGTTCCCCGCAGGCGAGCAGCTGTGCGAGCCTTCGCGGCTCGCACGGCGAGGTTACGGTGGACGCGGCAGTTGCGATAGATCCGGCGCCGGTCTGGATGCCCCGGCAGGAGACCTTCTATACCCCGGTGCCGATCAAGGTTCCGATGTGCCGGGTGGAAGGGCGCATCGAAGGCAATATCGGATTCGAGCTTTGGTTGCCCGAGCAATGGAACGGGCGCCTGCTGGGGGCAGGCGTCGGCGGGGACGCCGGTGTTTTCAACTACCGCGACATGAGCCTGCGCATTTCGCAAGGATTTGCGGTGGTAAGCACCGATAGCGGGCACAAGGCAAGCCAGGCGCACTGGATGACCGATGCGAAGGCGCGGACGGATTATACGCACCGCGCTCTTCACCTGACGACCCGGGCCGCAAAGGCGCTTGCGGAGCGATTTTACGGGCGGCCTGCCAATCGGTCCTACTTTACCGGCTGCTCGGGCGGCGGGCGCCAGGCGCTCAAGGAAATGGAGACGTATCCGGGCGACTACGATGGCGTGATTGCCGGTGCGCCGGGCCCCTACATGCCTCTGCAATCGGTACGCATGCTGTGGTTCGCGCTGGAGCAGAAACGGCGACCCGAAGCGGCGCTGACCGATGCCGACTGGCACTTGTACGAGACGCGCGTCACGCAGCAATGCGATGGTCTCGACGGGGTTAGCGACGGCATCATGGAAAATCCCGCCGCCTGCCGCTTCGATACGGCTACGTTACTCTGCAAGCCTGGCCAGACCGGCGAATGCCTGAGCGCGCCCAAGCTTGCCATGCTCGACGCGATCATTGCGCCGATGCCGGACGAGCAGGGGCGCCCGATGGACAAGGGCTTGTTTCCCGGCGTGAGAACCCGTCCCGGACCTCCTTCGCCCTTGCTGAGGGCCATGTGGGCGGACGGTGTTTTCGGCAATCCAGACTGGGATGAAATGACCTTCCGTCGCCGTGCAGATCTTGCCGCTGCCAATCGCAAGATGCCCGAATTAAGGGCGGACAGGACTGCGATTGCGCCATTCATCGCCAGTGGCGGCAAGGCTATCATGTATCAGGGTTGGCAGGATCCCTCGGTCAATGCCGGCCCGACAATCGACTTCTACGCAGCGCTGGCGCAGGCCAACGGCGGAAAGGAACAGCTTGCGCGGTCGGTGCGCCTGTTCATGGTGCCGGGCATGTACCATTGTCGGGGTGGGCCAGGCGCCGACATCTTCGGCGCCTCCGCCCAGATCCCGGTGCCGGACGATCGCGACCCTTCGCGCGACATGCTCTGGGCATTGATCCACTGGGTGGAAGATGGCCTTGCGCCTGAAAGCATCGTCGCCGCCCGGAAGTCAGAAGGCGCAGCCCCGTTCACGCGAAAGCTATGCCCTTTTCCGCAATCGGCTCGATACGATGGCAAGGGGCGGACCGATTCGGCATCTTCGTGGAAGTGCGTGGATGATCCGTTTCTCGAACGCATGATGGGATCATAGGATGCGTGAGACAGGCGACCATGTGAGCGACACGCTCTGTCAGTGGGTTAGTGATCTCGCGTTCGGCGACCTGCCCGAGTCGACTGTGGCAGCGGCGCGGCACGTCCTGCTCGATGCCAGTGGTGTCATTCTCGCTGCAAGCGGACTGTCGCCGGAGGTCCGGCCCTTTATCGCCCTTGCCGAAGGTGAGGGGCCATGCCGTATCCTTGGCACGGGAAAGACGGCACCGCCGCAGATGGCGGCCTTTGCCAATGGCGCCATGGCCCATGCGCTTGATTATGAGGATGCCTTCGACCGCGCACCCGGGCATCCGAACGCCAGCCTCGTGCCGGCCCTGCTGGCACTGGCGCAAAGCCACGGATCGGTCGACGGCGAGCGGTTTATGGCCGCACTTGTCGCCGGTTGCGAAGTCTCGTGCCGCCTGGGGCTTGCACTGCGCAGGCCGATGGAAGCGGGCGGTTGGTATCCGCCGCCGATCCTTGCCGGTATAGGAGCGGCAGCCGGCGCGGCCAAGTTGCTCGGCTGCTCGCCCCGACAAGTGCGCAGCGCAATCTCGCTCGCCATGTGTCAGGTGACGATCCCGGGCGAGCTAAAGCACAGTGCCGGCACGGTCATTCGCGCGGTCCGAGAGGCTTTTCCCGCTCAGGCAAGCGTCCAGGCCGCCCTACTGGCGCGGGCCGGCGTTGCGGGATTCGAACGCCCGCTGGAAGGCGAGGCCGGCTTTTACGCTCTCTATGCTGGTGGAGCATTCGATCCAGAGGCATTGGCCGGTGATCTTGGGCAGCGCCTGTGCATCGAGGAACTGACCTTCAAGCCCTGGCCCAGTTGCCGGGGGACGCATCCGTTCATCGAAATGGCTTTGGCCCTGCGCGAGGACCACGACCTGACGCCGCCGCAGATTGAAGCGATTCATGTCGGGATCGACGACGTGCAGCGGATGTTGACCGAACCGCCGGCGCGCAAGGCGGCTCCTGAAACTGCCATCGACGCGAAGTTCTCCATTCCTTTCACCGTTGCCCTGGCGATTGCGAGGGGAGGGGTGGGGCTCGATGACTTTGGCGCCGAGACGCTTTGCGATCCTGCCCTGCTTGCGCTGGCAGGCAAGGTCGTGGCAGCGGCCGACCGTCAGACTGGCGCGCGCGCACGAGGGGTGGGCGGTTCGATCCGCATCGAACTGGCCGACGGGCGGTCATTTTCGGCCGGGTGTACAACCGCGCGCGGCAGCCCGCAGATGCCGCTCAGCGAGGCGCAACTGGTCGAGAAGTTCATCGACTGTGCCGCGCGGGCAGAAGTGCCATTGCCTGCACGGACAGCCAGTTCCCTTGCTGACAGGATCCTTGCGCTGGAAAGCTGCCAGGACGTCGGCCAACTGTTCGCCTAGACCGCGCAGAGCGACAGAGCGCCGATCGACTCAAGTCCATGTTGCAAGGTCAATATGCTGAATCAGGATAGATGGGTCAACGCGGAGGCCCGGTAACTCCGTCCGGGTCGGCATCGCCGACGGAAACCTGCCCAGTGAGCACGACATTCTGGTATGCGTAGGGTATCTCGATCCCGGCTTCGTCGAACCGCTTCTTGATCTGTTCTAGCAAATCGTATTCGACCGATTTTGAGGTTGCTGCATCCGGGCACCAGGCGCGAAGTGAGAGATCCACGCTCGATCCACCAAGGTTGATCACCGGGCATCCGACAACTTCCTTAACGCCTTCATGCGCTTGCGCCAGATCGAGTACGATCTGGCGAGCCTTGTCGATATCGGACGCGTAGCCGATCGAGATTGTCAGCGACATCATGACCTTGAGATCGACCGAGGACAGGTTGATCATGATCTGGTTTGCGATCGTGCCGTTGGAAAGGACGATACGCCGATTATCGAAGGTGCGTAGCACGGTGTAGCCAAGCGAGAGCTCCTCCACGATTCCCGTCTCGAGCCCTGTCGGTGCCGTCAGTTGCAGACGGTCGCCGCGACGAAACGGCTTGTAGATCACGAGACTGATGCCGGAAACCAGATTGCCCAGCGTGGACTGCGCGGCAAATCCGACCACGACCGAGACGATGCTGACCCCTGCGAGCAGTGACGTCGTCAGCTTGTTCAGGGAAGGCACGAGATGGGAAAACAGAAGCGCCAGGACGATCCACATGACGAAAGTCGCCAGATGCTGGATGAAGCTGATCGTCATCCGGTCGATCCGTTCGTTGGGATCGTGATCGATCAGGGTCACTACGGCTCGGCGAAGCAGCCAGCTCAGCGCGAAGCCGAAGAGCAGGAACAGCATGCCGAGCGCGAACGCGCCCCAGAAATGGCTCGGATTGAAATACTCGGTGAGATCGAGCAGCACCCGCGATGGCCCCCACCCTCCTGACGCGGCGGTAACTTCCGTCGGCGGGACATCCCGGGCCGCTATCGATGGCAAAGTCATGTCGCGAACCGATATTCCATGAAAGGTGTCAGCAACAAGGATGTTTTTCTTCGAACGCCTGATTTGCGCCGTATTCCCGCAATTCAGGTGGCTGGCACGCCAGGACTGCCCGCCTCATCGCGAAATCCAGAACCTGTCGTGCAGCGGATCAGGAATGGGCGTCCAAAGATACGATGCCCTGCAGAACCGGATTCAGAACAGTGCAGCGGTCATGGTCAGCAGATTGTCGACAAAGCGGCGTGCTATCGCTCGGTTGGTGGCATCGCCGCGGTCGATCTCGATGGCTTCCTTGAGCCAACGCTGCTGACGATCGCGTAACTGAACCGCAAGCTCGGCTGACTCGAACAGGATGTTGTTCTCGAAATTCAGTTCCAGGCTGCGGCGATCCATATTGGAAGACCCGATCAAGGCCAGGGCATCGTCTACCACGACCGTCTTCGCATGCAGCAGTCCGCCGTAATATTCGAAGATGCGTACCCCGGCTTTTGCAAGAACCGGATAGTAGGCACGGCTGATGGCTCCGACGATCCGGTTATCGTTACGACGTGGAAAGACGATACGAACCTCTACCCCGCGTCGCGCTGCTGCGACTATCGCGCCGATCAGCGGCGGATCGGGCGCGAAGTACGGCGTCGTGATCGTCACGCTGACTTTCGCTGCCGCGAGCACGGCCACGAACATGTCGGTCATCGTTCCGCGTGGCGAGAGTGGCCCTGTCCCGGTGGCGATTGCGGCGAAACCATCGGCTGAAGGCTGCGGCGGATCCATGGTCATGTATGGACGCAGATCCTCTCCCGTTTCGGCAGTCCATGCAGAGGCAAAGATGATGTCGGCCTGACGTGCCACCGGCCCTTCGTAGCGGACGAGAATATCGACCCAAGGTGCGAACCTTCGTTTGACGAGAAACGCCGGATCGGCGCAATTCTGGCTGCCGCAGTACGTAACGCGGCCGTCGATGACGGCAATCTTGCGGTGATTGCGCAGATCGGTGCGATGCCCCACGAGAAAGCCCAAGCCTAGCGGCGCCTGGAGCGAGCTGCAAAGCCGCGCCCCGGCATCGCGCATCGCGCTCCAGCGCGCGGAGTGGATCAGTGAACGTGATCCGATCGCGTCGGCAACGATACGGCACGTTACCCCTCGCCGGGCGGCGCGGCATACGGCCTCCACGACCTTCGTGCCGTTATTGTCGCCTAGCCAGATGTAGAAAGACAGGTGAACCGACTGCTCTGCAGTATCGATATCCGCGACGAGCATTGCGACCCCGGTATCGGAATCAGGCGCGATACGCGCCGTGTTTCCAGTCGAAACCGGCCAGTGCGATGCGGCCTCGAAGGTCCGGAAGGCGTTAGTGGCCAAACCCGCGGTGCCGGCCTGTTGTGCCGACCGGGGAGCGAACGGGAGGAACTCTTCATATACGCGCTGCCCGCGCTCCCGGAAACCCCGCGAAATCCAAGGTTCGCCAAACAGAAGGTACAGGATCACGCCGATCACGGGCAGGGCGATCAGCAGTAGCAACCACGCCGCTCGCGCATAGGAATCGCGCCCGTCGAGCAGGATCGCGCGGACTATCACCGCAAGATAGAGCGCCGCGACGATTAGCCATGTGGCCGTCTCCAGGTCAATCAATGAGGTTCCACCCTGCCAGCCCCACTTACCTATCGCTCAGTGTTTCTTTCGCTGGCTGATGATCCAACACCGATTGCGGGCCAACGACAAGCGGATATCGGCCCCCGCTCGAACTAACGACAACTTTCAGGGGCAGGCCTTGCCGCCGGGAACGGCGCGGATGGGGCGCGAAACCGCCATCGAAACGACGGCGGCCAAGTCGCCGTCTGGTGATATGTGCGTATTTAGAACACTGCGCGGATTTCCACGCGTCGTTCGGCCTGACCGGGTATCGTATCGGCATCCGGATCGTCGCTTCGGGTCGTTCCGGCTTGCCAGCGTGTCTCTACGGGAATGCCGGGCACAAGCCGTCGCAGCGTTTCGGCGATAGTTTCCGCCCGCTGCCGGGCAAGTTCCACAGGCTCGGCGAGCGTGACACCGGACACTTCGACAGGATCGGTCGCGGCAAATCCCGTGACGACCAGCTTGCCGGGCTTGGCAGCCCTGATCCAGGTCGCAGCGTTGTCCAGCAGGTAGTCGTCGTACTGGTAGATCAGGAAGTCGTTGCCGTACTCGAAATAGGCGGTGAAGGTGCGCTGGGCGTAAGGCCCGGGGGGCGTTTTGCGCGGCACCGAGAGCGGATCGATATAACGACCCTGCAGCTTGTATTTGCGGCCGGGATAGGCCTCTGCAGGTAGCATGTGGCGGGTGCAGGGGATCTCGTAAAGGCGCGAGGTGCGCACGGGCCGCAGCACGGTGTCGCCGCAAGGCGTCGGCGGTTCTTCCGAGACGCGGCCCTCGACAAGGATGGCGTAGTTCCAGTCCGGTTTGTAAGGCGACCAACTGACATCGTAGCGCTGGCCGCTTTCTCGATCCGTGGCGAGCCAGCAGCCGGATTTGCGGCCTGCATCGGTGTCGCGGTAGACCGGGCAGGTGACGATGCGCACCAGCTCGCCGGTATCCTGCGCCGGGGCTGCGAGCGAGGCGACCAGCGCCACGAGGGTTGCAAGTGACTTCATAGCACGCTCATCAAATTGACCAGATCGCGCTTCTCTTGCTCGGTGTAACCGATGTCGTAGCGACGGTCGTAATAGTCGACGACGCCGCGCAGATCCTTGGCCAGGCCGTTGGAGAAATAGGGGGCTCTGGCAGCCAGACCCCGCATGGACTGTAGCGTGATCTTGCCGACGTCGCCGCAGCGTCCGCTGGTCAGCGCAAAACCGGGATCCATTGTATAGAACACGCGGCCATAGTGGGGATGGGGCGCCTTCAGGCAGGTGATCCGGAACAGTGGCAAGTCGGGCATCGGATCGGCGAACGGCATCGTCGTCGTCCCCAGGTCGACCTGGCCCGGAGCAACGTCGTTCCCCATCTGGCTCATGTTGTGACAGAAGACGCAGGAGTTTCTGACCGGGTTGCCGAACCCGATCCGCGAATTGATGCCGGCGGTGTCGGAAATCAGGAAAGTCTTGTCGCGAAAAACCTTGGCGCCGCGCGCCACTGACTGACGAAAGGCGAGTTGCGCGGGGGTGAGCGTCTTCGCGTCTTCGGGGGAAATGTCCTCCCACTTCGCGAATTCGCTCCACACCGGTTCACCGATGCTGCCAAGCGCTCCCGGCTCGGAATCGCGCAAGTGCGCCGGACCGCCCTTCGCGCCAAGCGTATCGAGCGCACCTGCCTCTTTGCCAACCTGCTGGGCGGTGAAGATACGCTTCTCGAAATCCTCGATCCGCGAGATATCGGCCTCGCCAAGACGCTTCAACATCTGCAAGTGGGTCGATCCTGCGTCCTCCATCTGAAGGCGCAGGGTGCCTGTGCGGTTGTCGGCCATGATGTTGCCCGACATCATCTTGCCGGTGCGCGGGTCGATCGGCAGGGCGTACCCCTGCTTGGGATCGAACGGGAAGCCTGCTGCGAGCAGGTATTTCATGTTCGCGACGGGGCGAGGGCGGCGGTAGACCGAGATGTTGCCATGTTCCGGACCATGGTCGGGGCCGCTGTTGCAGCCATTGGGATCGCGCACGACGGTGATGGTGAAATCGGGCGTGACCGCTTTGCCATTCCATTCGCGCACTGGCCAGGCGCGCTCGATGCGGATAAGGCCGCGATCGAGCAGTAGCGAATGTGAAGCGCGCGCTCCCTGGGGCAACGATGGGCAATTGGAGCCGTCGTAAGCCGCGAAGAGGGGGTCCTTGCCTCCGGTCGCATCCCATCGTTCGCGGGCGGATTGTGCAGACAGGCTCATCGCGTCGGCAGGCTGGTGGCAAGTCACGCAGGCGCGGCCATTGCGGCCGATCGGTTCGAAGAAAGGATGCCCCTTCGTGTCCAGCTTCCCGCCGGTAAGGAGCAGGCGGAGGGTGCCCTCGTCGTTTTGGTAGTCAAGCTGTTCGGGAAATACCCGGCCCTCGCCCGGTGACCACCACCGCGGAAGAGGGGGCCGGGCGGCTGCGATCGAAACCGCAGCCGCCCCGATCACCGTGGCCAGGAGCAGAAAGACCGATTGGACGGAGAACCTGTGTCTAGCCAATGGTCTTGCCTCAGTCGCCGAATGCGACCTTGATCCGCACGCCGTAGGTGCGCGGTGCGCCGTAGATGATGCCGCCATCGGCGCTAGAGCTGTTCTGGATCTGGGTAGCGATATAGGTCTTGTCCGTCAGGTTGTTGACGAAGGCTTCCAACTTGTACTTCGATCCCAGATCGAAGGTGAGGCGCGCGTCGAACAGGTCGCGCGAAGGCACCAGCGTGTTGAAGCTGGGGAATGGCGTCGCGTTCTGGTCGCCCACGTGCGACCACTGGACGCGTGGCGTCACGTCGATCCCGCCGACCGGGAAGGTGTACTGGATTCCGCCGTTGATCGTCCAATCGGGAGAGAACGGCAGGACGCGGCCCTTGGGCACGAAGCGCAGGCCAGTGGGGCATCCTGCGTCGGTCCCGGGTGCGTTGGTGTCGGTAATGCAGCCCGAGTTGCTGAACTTGGCGTCTAGGTATCCCGCGCCAAGATTGAAGGCGAGGCCGCCGAACTGGCCGGTGATTTCGATCTCACCACCCTTGGAGTGGCCGCCAAGGGCGTTCTGCGTGACCGGAAGACCGTTCAGCAGGCTGGAGAGCTGGATGTCCTTGTAGACCGAATAGAACACGTCGCCGTTCACGCGCAGGTGCCGGTCGAGCAGCTCGGTCTTGAAGCCGGCCTCGTACACGAAGTTGCGCTCGGGCAGGAAGTCGGGCGTGTTGGGCGTCAGATTGACGCCGCCGGCCTTGTAGCCCTTCGATGCCGTGAGGTAGAGCATGTTGTTGTCGTCGAAGTGGTAATTGACCCCCAGCTTGCCGGTCAGCTGGTGCGAAGAGGCTGCGCTGACATAGGGCAGTGGAATGGGCGGCCCCGGAACGGCGAAGCGGGTGTAGACCTGCTTGTCCCAGCTGTAGCGGCCACCTGCAATCAGTTCGATCTGGGGCGTCACGAACCAGTTCGCCTGCCCGAACAGCGAATAGGACGTGTTCTTGGCAGTGGTCACGATATCGCTGTTGGACACTACGAAATCGGTGGTGTGACGATTGTCCCGGTATAGCGAGACAGGGACGGTTTCGTCGAGCGCAAAGGCTCCGACCACCCATTGGAACGGGCCGTTCCCGGTGGAGAGGAGGTTGAGCTCGCCGATCAGGGTCTTGAATTCGGTAGAGGCATTGCTGACGCGGCCGGGATAGAGCCTGGTGTTGGCGCTGCTCGTCGGCAGGTTGGCGGGGACCGGTAGGGCCGTGGCGGTGCGATCGCCGTCGGTCTGGTCGTGAGTGAAACCGTCCTGCCAGGAAACGAGGGCGCGGGCCTGCATCGCTTCGCTGACATCGTACCGGATCTCGCCGCCGATGCGATAACCGGCCTGGTTCTGGTAGGAACGGCCGTCCTCCTCGATCACGAAGGGGGCGCTGGTGATCGCGTCGTTGCGGTTCTTCACGGCATTGTTGTCGGACCGCACGTCGAAGTATTCACCGCGCACATGCACGTTCAACCTGCTGTCCATCCCCTGCAGACGCAATGTCGCGCGCACCGCGTCCATGTTGAGGTTGCCGGGCTGGCTCTGGGCGTTGTCAGCAATGTTCCTGGTGAAGCTGTCGCGTTCCTCGTGAACTGCCGCAATCCGCAGGGCGACGCTTTCGCCGCCGACGTTGATCGCGCCGACCACGCGATAGCGGTCATAGTTCGAGGCGGTGGCATCGACATAGCCCGAAACATCGTCGAAACTCGGGTCCGGCGTGCGCACGTAGATGGCGCCGCCGGTCGAGTTCTGACCCGTCAGAGTACCTTGGGGGCCGCGCAGCACTTCCAGCGAACCGATGTCGTAGAAGCTGAACCCGATGAACTGCTCGTGCGGGATGAGCTGGCCATCGATATAGTAGGCGACACCGGGGTTCGACGTCGGCGCGGACTGGGCGATACCCACGCCGCGGATGTTGATGAAGGTGGAGCGATTGAAGGTATTGATGGCGATCGACGGCGCCACCTGCTGGATATCGTTGAGGTTCGTGACGCCCTTCTGCGCGAGCTGGTCCCCGGTAAGGACCGTGGCCGAAATGGGAATGTCCTGAAGGCTCTGCTCGCGGCGTTCCGCGGTTACGATGATTTCGTCGAGGGCTTTGCTCGCCTGGCTGCCCGAAGCGCCCTCAGTGGCGGTCTGGGCGAGCGCGGGAACTGCAACGCTGCAAAGCAGGGCCGCGATACTGGATCGCGTAAAAACGGAAACTGGCATTGGTAACCTCCCATCGGTCTGTCTTTATGATTGGCTCTTTACGACAAATGTAAGCCCTTGCAAACCCGAATTGCAGGGGGCGTTCAGGTCGTCTTTCGAGGGCGGGCCAAGGCCGCGCAGCCTGCAGCGATGGCGGTCGCGATTACAAGCGCAATGCACAGTTTGGACGATCCGACCGGCGAAAACCACGAGATAACCGTTATCGCAAGAGAGCTAATCAGCATCTGGCCGGCGCCTGCGAGGCTTGCTGCGGTTCCGGCCAGCGATGGGTTGACGGCAATGGCGCGTCCGATGCCTGCCGGACCGGCTACTCCGGCGCTGACGCCGAGCAGAATGAGGGGCGCGATAAGCGCGGCGGGACCGGTCAGGCCCGAAAGGTCGCCTGCAAGCGCTGCCACCGAGCCCGTCACCCCCAATGCAACTCCTGCTGCCAAGGCATCAGTGCGGCGTTCCAGTAGTGCCACGAGGCGAGAGCCGGCAATGCCGCCGACGGCGACGAAAAGAAAGGCGATGCCGACCTCGTCCGGCGAGAGACCGTATCGGCTCTCGAGAAGAAACGGCGCATTCGCAAGGAAGATGTAGAGCGCCGAACTCATCGCCGCGAGGGTTCCCGCCGCACCCAGGAAAGCGCGGTCGGTCAGCAGTCTGTGATAGCCTGCCCACAGCGACAGGACGAGACTTCGCGCCGGCATGGCTTCGCCGTCCCCGGGGCGGGACTCGGCGATTGCGATCCACGCCGCGACAAGGGCGAAGAGACCGGCAAGGGCGAGGAGGACAAACACGCCGCGCCATCCTGACGAGGAAGCAATCAGACCGCCGACAACCGGAGAAAGTGCGGGCGAAATCAGCACGACCATCATCAGCGTTGCCTGCCGGGCGGCGCCTTCGCCCGGCGATGCATCGTCGCTCACGATCACCCGCGCGGTCACCACACCCGCCGCGCCGCCCGCCGCTTGCAGCACGCGCGCCGCCAGGAGCGCGGACAAGGAGGGGGCCAGAAAGGCAGCGAAAGCACCGGCGGTATAGGCCATCAGCCCGGCAAGAAGAACGGGCCGCCGGCCTATCCGGTCGACGAACTGCCCGGCCACAAGCTGGCCTGCCCCCAGGAAAAACAGGTAGAAGCCCAGGATATGCTGCGCCTCGCCGGGACCGACGGCAAAGTCGGCGGCGATCATCGGGAGCGCCGGCACCAGCATGTGGATTGCCATCGATCCCATCGCTGCAATTCCCGCAAGCAGGACCAGCTTCCTGTTGTTGCGCTCCATCACCGTGGGGCCTAGCCCCGTGCGCGACGATCAGCCGATCGCGCGACAAGGCACAATCCGGCACAGGCCACGGCGATGCCGAACAGCAGCAGGGTGGGTGGCAGGAACGACCCGCTCATCTGCTGGAGCACGCCCATCAGCGCCGGAACTGTCGCGCCCGCGAGACTGCCAAACATGTTGATGACCACGATGCCCATGGCGAGGGCTGCCGGCTTCATCAATCGGATCGGAATCGCCCAGAAAGCCGCCACCGTACACCCGGTGCAGGCGCCCCCGATGGTCAGGGCGGTGAGACCCAACAGGCCCGGCCCGGCCAGGAAGGCGATCAGCAGGCCGCAACCTCCGGCCAGCGCGGGCAGGGCAACGTGAAGATAGCGTTCGCCGGTTCGATCCGAATGCCGTGCATTAAGCAGCAATCCCACGGCGCTGGCGGCCCAGGGCAGGGCAACGACGATCCCGGTCTGGGTCGCGCTCAGGCCAGTCATCCCCTTTACGACCTGCGGCAGCCAGAACATGACCCCGTAATTGCTGGCCAGAATGCAGAACCAGATCGCGGCGCAGGTCCATCCGACGGGGCTGGACAACATGTCCCAGCGGCCGCCATCGCGATCGCCTGAGGATTCGCGTTTCGCGCCCCTGACGTTCGTCGCCAACCAGTTGCGTTCCGCGCTGTCGAGCCATTTCGCGTTGGCCGGGCGGTCAGGGAAATGCAGCCAGGCGAAGACCGCCAGGGCCAGCGCGGGAAGCGCTTCGACAAGGAACATGAAGCGCCAGCCCGGCATGCCGAACGGGTTGGTTGCATCCAGCAGCATGCCCGAAATCGGGGCTCCGATGACTTGCGCTATCGAGATCGAGGTGATCGGAATGGCAAGGATGGACGCGCGATACCGCTCGGGGGCCCAATGGCTCAGGTACAGCATCAGCCCAGAAGAAAGTCCGCCTTCGGTAATGCCGATGATGACTCGCAGGCCATAGAGTTCCCATTCGTTGCGCACGCCTGCCATCGCGCATGAGGAAAGTCCCCAGGCGAGCGTGATCATCGCCAGCCAGCGGTGCATTCCGATACGTTCGTATACCAGCACGCTGGGATATTTTGCGAGCATGTAGCCGATGAACAGCACGCCTGCGCCGAAGCCATACTCGCTTCCCGATAAACCGAGGTCCTGGTTCATCTGCAGCGCAGCGAAGCTGACATTGGTCCGGTCGATCGCGCCGATGAGGATATAAAGGGCGCAAGGTATGACCAGACGGACAAGCACTTTGCGCCCGATCGCCTGCTCAAGATCGGCCGCTGCTGGTTGCGAAGACAAAGTTCCAATCTCCCGTTTACGCCTATGATAGCGCTTGCATAAGCTCGCGTCGATGCCGTATTAGCACCGACATGAAAGAGATCATGCAAGACTTCGATCCCGAACGGCCCGAGGATTTCGACAGCGCGCACGCCGAATATGCGCGCCTGCGCCGCGAATGCCCGGTGGCCCATACCGATGGCCTGGGTGGCTTCTGGGCCCTGACCCGCTACGATGACGTCAAGCGCGCCGCATCCGATCCGCTCTTCGTCACCTCGGTGCAGAACGTCGTTCCGAAAGTGGCGTTCACGGGCCGCCGACCTCCGCTCCACCTCAATCCGCCAGAGCACACGCCGTATCGCAAGGCGCTCAATCCGTTGCTTTCGCAGGAGCGCGCAGAGGCGCTCGCCCCCCATACGCGCACCTTGGCGCGCGAACTGCTGGCGCCGATGGTCGCCAAGGGCGGCGGCGACATCTGCGTCGAGTTCTCGAGCCATCTGCCCGTCCACGTCTTCGGTGAATGGATGCGCATGCCTGAGGAATCGCTCGCGACCCTGCACGATGCGGGCAGGGCGTTCATCCTCGCGGTTCACTCCACCAAGCCGGAATCGATGAAGGAAACCAGTCTTCGGCTTTATGAAATGGCCCGCGACCTCATCGCCCTGCGTCATCGCGAGCCGCAGGATCCGGCCATCGATCCGACAAGCGCCTTGCTTGCCGCACGCCATGAAGGCGAGCCGTTGCCCGACGAACTGGTTCTCGGCACCGTTCGGCAGGTGCTGGTGGTGGGGATGGTTGCGCCAATGGTGATGATCGGCAGTATTGCCGTTCACCTTTCGCGGGATCTTGCGCTGCAGCAGCGCTTGCGGTCAGATCCTTCGCTCATCCCTTCGGCGATCGAGGAATTCCTGAGGCTTTATACGCCTTACCGTGGATTTGCGCGCACGCCGGTCTGTCCGGTTGAAATGGGGGGGCGCATGATCGACAAGGACGAAGCGGTGGCGCTGGTCTATGCCTCCGCAAATCGCGACGAGGCCGTATTTCCAAACCCGGGCGAATTCATCATGGACCGCCCCAATATCGCTGAGCATCTTGCTTTCGGACGGGGCCCGCACAACTGCCCCGGGCTGCATATCGGGCGAATGCAATTGCGCGTGGCCCTCGAGGAGTTGCTCGTCGCGACGAAGCAATTCGATTTGGATGGAGAGATCGTGATGAGCCGGTGGCCAGAAATTGGCGCTCTTTCAGTGCCCTTGCGGTTCGATTGATTTGCAGGGCGATTGCGTAACCGGAATGATCGCGCGTATGGAAGGGCATGGCCGAAATCCCTGAAAAGGTACCTACACTCGACGACGTCGCATTGCGGGCTGGCGTTTCCAGCGCGACTGTAAGCCGCTTCGTCAACAATCCCAAAGTGGTTGCCGCGGCGACTGCCGAGCGGATCAGGGCGGCGATCGCAGAGGTCGGCTACATTCCGAACCTCTTGGCCGGCGGCCTCGCGTCCAGCAGGTCCAAGATGGTGGCGGTGTTGATCCCGCACCTCGTCGATTCGATCTTCAACGATACGATCGAAGCGATGGTCGAAGAGCTTTCGTCGGGCGGCTTCACGGTCATGCTGGGCCTCACCGGCGTTTCGGCTGCGCGCACAAACGAACTGATCCGCGCGGCGCTCAGTCGCAAGGTCGATGCGATCATTTCGAGCGGTCCGATCGATGCCTCCATTCCTGCCCTGGTATCGCGCAGCACAACGCTGTTCATCCAGATATGGGAATTGCCCGAGCACCCGGTTGGATTGGCGATCGGCTTCTCGCACCGGGATGCCGGTAGCGACATGGCGCGCTTTCTGATGTCGCGCGGCTACAGGCGGCCTCATCTGGTCACCGCCGATGGCGCTCGGGCCGGTGTCCGCCGTGACGGTTTCGTCGAGGAATGGCAGACCTTGGGCGGAAGTAACGTGACCCATGCGACGGTCGACATTCCCTCTCGCTTCGGCCACGGCCGCCGGGTGTTCGCAGACGTCCGGCGCCTTCCTGAGATGCCCGACGTAGTCGTTTGCGGATCGGACTATCTCGCCCAGGGGTTGATCGTCGAAGCGCAAGCTGCAGGACTTCGCGTGCCGGAAGATGTGGCTGTGGTCGGTTTCGGCAACAGCTCGATCGCGGGTGAGATGCGGCCAACCATCACGACGATGGATGTCGACGGGCGACGCATAGCGCGCGAAGCCATCGCGGCAATCCGCCGCTACGGGGAGGGTTCGGCGCTCCCGGACCATCCCATCGATGTCGGCTTCAGGCTGATCGCCAGGGAAAGCGCCTGAGCGCAGGCTTCAAATGGATGATCGGCGCTGGCGCTGCGATGGTCAGCGGGCCGGGCTTGCGGGAAAGGCTACAATTTGCCTACCACTTTCGCCGCGGCGTTTGCCTCGACGCTTTGGGTCAGGCACCATTGATATGAGAGGCGAGATGTGATTCAGGCTCTTTGAGGAGACTGGATTTGAATGACTTGTTCTGGCTGACGGACGAACAGACGGCGCGGCTTGAGCCGTCCTTTCCGAGGAACCACGGTAAGCCCCGGGTTGATGATCGCCGGGTTTTGAGCGGGATCATCTTCGTGAACCGCAACGGGCTGCGCTGGCGCGATGCACCAAAGGACCATGGACCGCGCAAGAGGCTCTGTTGCGAACATTGGGGTGCGGCGAGCGGTACGTCGCCTTTTGGGGGATCAGGCAGCATTGGCGAAATGCTGATTGAGCATAGTCATGGTTTCGGTCAGGGCTGACGGCCCAATTCCGAATGCTCTTTCAACCAGGCGCACCTCCCCCACGATCCCTGGCTGTAGGCACGATGGCCGAGCCTGCCCTTTGCGTAAGGCGCGCATGACCTCGAAACCTTTGATCGTTGCGTATGCCGTGGGCATCGACTTGAAGCCGCGCATAGGCTTGATCAGTATCTCGCGTTTGCCATGGTCGGCCTCGAGAACGTTGTTCAGATATTTCACCTGCCGGTGCTCGGTTTCAGCCGCCAGTTTGCCTTCGCGTTTCAGCTCGGCGATCGCGGCCCCGTAACTTGGCGCCTTATCTGTGTTGAGTTTCGTCGGCTTCTCCCAGTCCTTCAGGCGCGAAGCGCTGCACCCAGCGATAAATGGTCGTATGATCGACATCGATCCCACGCTCGGCCAGCATTTCCTCGAGATCACGATAGCTGATGCCGTATCGACAATACCAGCACACCGCCCACAGGATGACCTATCCGGTAAAATGCCGCACTTTGAAATCGTTCATCGCAACTGACCCTGCCAATCCAAGTGTCCAATCTTGGTGGCCGCATCAATGTTCGCAACAGAGCCCTTACAGGAATGGGGCGCGCCGACACATATTCCTGTTCGGCGAACGTGTTCGCAATTTTCTGCGCTGAAGCGTCCGGTAGACCGGCACCCCGCCATGGCCGGCACCATAATATTGTGGTCACCTTGAAAAGGGATACCAGCATGAACCGTATCAGTCTTTCCCAAGCGAATACTATAATCGCGGCCGCATTTGAGATGGCCAGCCAGTCGGGCCTCAAGCCGCTCAGCGTAGCGGTACTTGATCCGGGCGGGCATATGATCGCCTTTCAACGCCAGGATGGCACTTCCATGCTGCGGCAGAAGATCGCGTGCGGAAAGGCGGCCGGGGCGCTGGCGCTTGGCATGTCTAGCCGCAGGATAAGGGACATGGCCGCACAATGGCCGGCATTCGTCGGTTCGCTCGGGCAAATCAGCCCCGATGGCGTGATACCGGCCGTCGGTGGCGTGATTGTGGTCGATGCCGAGGGCGAGCCGCTTGGCGCGGTCGGCGTGACGGGGGACACGGGCGATAACGATGAGGCATGCGCACTCGCCGGCATCGCCGCGGCAGGCCTCAGGGCACAGGAATAATCCGTAAGGCTAGATGCCGTAATGGGCGGGCGTCTCAAACGGTAGCCAGGTTGGGTGGCTGTGCCTCAGAATGATGGTGTTGAAAACGGGGTCCGAGCGATCGGCCCAAAGCATCATGAGAGGAACAGCCGTGGAGTATTATGCCGGGACCCGCAGCTTGCCGCGCTCAACGCGCATCAGCGTATCAAATCGCGAATGCTCGCCATGGCTCATTGCCAGCACCGTCATCGCCGCGTTCTCCCAACCGGTAGGAGAACCATGTCACCGCTGTTCCACTGACGACACCTGAAGGTGTCATTTCTATCTAGCAGAGGGGTGTCATTTCTACTTAGCGCTTAAAGACATTGGAGATGATAATAAGGATTATGTAAATACCGACACCACAGCCGTCCATGTAAACTGTGTCCAGTGTGATGGCGAAAAGCTTGCAGTCACGTGGGTCTTTCAACAGTATCAGCGACCGTGTCTACTTCGTTCGCCACGACGCCCTGGCAGGCCAATGGATTGGACGTAATTGCCTTGTGCCTAGCGATTTTGCCGTTAGTCATGGTTAACGATGCTTAACATCCAGATAGCAGAAGCGCAGAAGGCGCCGGGGAATCTACATTTTAACGGCCCGGCAGCGGCAGGGACTCTCGCGGTAGTGGTTTTTGCCGCCTGCCTTCTAGGCATTTTGACCAGGCCCATTGGACTCCTTGCTACTTTTTGGCCAGCAAACGCCCTGATGGTTGGTATTTTGCTGCGCTTGCCAGCAAGCCGGACCATCTCGGGATGGTTGGCAGGTGCTTTGGCATTCTTGGCCGCGGACCTCCTCACGGGGTCAAGTCTGCAAAAGGCGGTGCTGTTGAACGCGGCGAACCTTGCCAGCATTGCTGCTGCCTTCCTGGTCCTGAGACGCCTGCCCCCTTCGATTCTGCTGCTGAAGGACCAGACGTCGGTTCCTTTCCTCCTTCTGGGCTCGCTGGCAGGTGGAATGGCTGCCGGTTTCGGAGGTATGATCGCCAATCCTATTCTGTTTGGCGGTAGTGCAAAAGATGGCTGGGAGTTCTGGTGCGTTACCGAACTGGCCAACTTCGTTACCGTGCTACCGCTCATTCTGGCGGCACCGCCCCCCTCTGTCCATGCCTTGCCCTTTCGGCGGCCAACACTGAGCGAATTTGCCCCATTTGCCGCGCTTTGCCTTTCCAGTCTCGCGGGCGTCTTTATCGGTGGCCCCGGGGCCATCTTGTTTGTCGTCCCTGCTCTGCTTTGGTGTGGTCTTACCTATTCGGTCTTTGTCACTGCGTTGCTGACTAGCGTTAGCGGCTACTGGGTTATGTCCGCATGGGTCATGGTTTACTTGCCCTCTATAAATCAAGGGCCTGACTCCTTTAGCCTGGTATCCTTCAGGCTTGGGGTTTCTCTCCTCCTCCTCTCCCCGGTCATGCAGGCTGTGTCGAGTGCAACGAGGAGATCCGCCTTTGCGGGTCTGGAAACTGTGGCGAACCTCGACCCGCTGACGCACATTGCCAATCGCCGTGCATTCTTGGCTCGGGCTGAGGAACTCCTTACTGGAGCAACAGGAGTTGCCTTGGTGCTCATGATGGACATCGATCATTTCAAGCGCATCAATGACAATTTTGGTCATGCCGCAGGCGATGCTGTGCTGATCGAGTTCGTACACAGGGTAAAGCGCTGCTTGCGAGCCTGTGATCTATTCGGGCGACTGGGAGGCGAGGAGTTTGCGCTTGTGATCCCAGATTGTTCCATGCGTCAAGGCAGCATGATCGCTGAACGCATTCGGCAGGCCATCAGCAACGAAGCAATGCTGGTTGCGGAAGGTCGTTACCTACCAATCACCGTCAGCATTGGAATGACTGCATCGCACGGCGATCGCATTACCATACTCGAGTTGCTTCAACGAGCGGACCAAGCCCTCTATGCGGCAAAGGACGCCGGGAGAAATCGCATCGAGCTCTTTAATCTTAATCCGCAACCGACCCGACATTACTGACTGGAAAGTGACGACCGTACTCGGGAACAATTTCTTACCAAAGTCAGGATCGGAGCTTTGTGCTTTGGGAGGCGAATCCCGTCCACTGCTGGTGTACGGGTTCTCGCCGCAGCAGCCGTCGTACACGGTCGAAATGCGTTCACTGAAACTTGCCATTCATCGCTGGGCAGACGCACTGGAATGACGTGGCCTGGGACAAAGCCGTCTTTCTCATAGTCAGCGGTGAAAGGCAGCTCATGACCAAGTCGGACATTCACGGCGTGCCGGGGCAACTTCCATCCACGCCCGAGACTGGGCCGTAAGCGGATTGTCGGCTACTGGAAGCCGCAGGGCGGAAGCTGCCGTTCGCGGCGTTCATTCAAATTCTAAACGCACGTGGCGCTGGAATTGTCTCGGCCGACCGGTCATCCGCGACCGGTCTGCCTAGAGTGCTATGTTCGTATGCCCTTATGCCGATGTGCAGGTTAACCGGCTGTCCTGATTCATCGGACGTGGGCGACCTGTCCTAACCGGACGCTGGTGTCTATGCGCGATCGGACATAGAAGTCTAGTCGGCTACCATTGCAAGTAGCCAGAAATCGACACATATTGCGTTCAACGAGGTAACGCAACATGGTCAAAATCGTCTCATCTATCAAGCCCACCAAGGTCGTGCCAATCAAGCCAAAGGCCGACACCCGCAAGGCGTCGGAGAAGAAATACGGCAAGCCGGTCATGGACCTGGGTTTCTGTATTGTGCCGTCGCTGCTCATGCAGGCGCAGGCACGGCTTGGCATCAACCCAGTGCAGTTCAACATCATCATGCACCTGGCCGACATCTGGTGGGACGCTGCGCAACGGCCTTGGCCGAAGAAGCAGCTGCTGGCCGAGCGCATGGGCATGAGCGAGCGGCAGGTGCAGCGGCAGATCGCCGAGCTGGAAAGTGCCGGCCTTGTACAGCGTATCGAGCGCACCCGGCCTGGGCGCGGCAAGACCAGCAACGAGTACGACCTGTCCGGACTGGTGAAGCGATTGAAGGAGCTGGAGCCGGAATTCACCGAGATGAAGCAGGAGAACCAGAAGCGCCGCAAGGCGGTTGCCCTGCCCAAGCATCGCCGGGCATCGGCATAAGGTTTGAGGGCTGCGGTCCACCACAGCCTGTCAGGGCGTAGGACGTGGCGCTTCGGCCAGAAGCATCGGCCCCTTCCATAAGGGCAGGATGACGCCGCCACGTCCTATGTTCGATTATGTAGCGCTGTGCGCGAGACTTGCGAGGGTTTCCTGCAACAGCATCCATCCACGATCCCGCCTCGAAGGGGTCCCCTGACACATCCATTCGCCCGGCCATGGGCGTAGGATCGACTACAGGCTCATTCAAGGAGCACCCCATGGTTAAGATCACTGGTCTCGATAAACTGACCCGCACGCTCGACGACGCCCAGAAGGCCATCGCCGCGATCGACGGCGAACTGGGTGCCGTCAATTTCAATCCCAACGATCCGGGCAGCATCGAGGCGGCCATCGCCCAGATGGAAGCCATGATCGACGAGCGCCTCGGAGACTACGCTTCCAATCCCATTGTCGCGCCGATGATGGAAGGTATGAAGGAGCGCTATCGTGACGCGATTATTGAACGTGCCGCGCAGGCCCGTATGGAGGGCGATAGCGACCAATGAGCACTAATCCCGACCTGTTTGAACAAATCAATAATGCGGTGCTCGACCTTCAGAGCGCCCAATATCAGAGCTACGATCGTCCGCTGAAGACGCTGGCGCATTTGCTGAAGAACCCGGAGTTGGTGCCCTATAACGAGCAGTTGACCGACGGGTTGGACCTCGATGCCTTCCTGGCTGAAAATGAACCGCGTGGCGGCATGGCTGGTGGTGACAAGCTGGCCTGGCCGGTGGAACCTGAGAAAGTGCTCGGTCTGACTCTGCTGCTCATCGAGCGGTTTGCGGAAAAGCCGCACGACATGGCGAGTTTCGGGCACACCTACTATTACACGGGCCGCAAGATCATCGGCGATGTTCGCGCCGTTACGTCCCAGGTCATCATTCCCTTCGCCCGAGATTATAAGGCCTATGTCATGAGTCACGGCAGCTCTGCCCCGGCGCTGGCGCTCCCTTCGCCACAAAACAACAAAGTGTTCATCGTCCACGGCCATGACGGCGAGGCGCGCGAGACGGTTGCCCGCTATCTGGAGAAAATCGGGTTCGCCCCGATCATCCTGCATGAGCAGGCCAATCGCGGCCGCACCGTCATCGAGAAGGTGGAGACCAATAGCGATGTCGGATTTGCCGTCGTTCTGCTGACCCCGGACGATGAGGGCTGCAAGAAGGGAGAGACCCCGGAACCCCGCGCCAGACAGAACGTCCTTCTTGAGCTGGGCTATTTTATTGGCAAGCTGGGCCGCGACCGCGTGTGCGCCTTCCAGCGCGGCACGGTCAACATTCCTAGTGACTTCGCCGGAGTGGTTTGGACCGTGATGGATGAAAGCAATGGCTGGAAGCAGGAGCTGGCGCGCGAACTTTCAGCTGCCGGTTACACGATCGACTGGAATACGGTCATGAAGTGAATAAATGCCTGGTCGTCTAGTCTTACTGCGTCACAAAT
>NZ_BLTI01000007.1:0-339856 GCF_017312445.1 Novosphingobium sp. PY1
CGAAGGCGTCGATCATCTACCCGGCAACCGGCAACTTGCGCGCCGTCCAGATCCTGCTCGGTCATAGCAAGATCGAAAATACGGTGCGGTATCTTGGGATCGACGTGGAAGACGCGCTTGCCCTCGCCGAGAATACCGAAATTTGAACCGTTGGCTCCCCGCACCACTGGCGGGGAGCCAACTTTGGTGGGCCTTTGGGACGAGGCCGCCATTCGCGGTCTCACTGCTGAATGGCTGATTATGCCAATAGTCGACATCCGTGTCTCTTCCGAAACGGGACTCACCGATATTCGACGTTTGGAGCTACCCCGGCCGCCATTGCAGGTTCCCGCACCGGCATTCGACCTTGGCTCCTGTCGAATCATAAACGCCGACCGGGGTCCCACAATCATCACACATGAAAGCTTCGAGGACGGCCTCGCATCCGTCGATCAGCTCCTCCGCTTCGGTCGTGCTGCCGCTGAAAGTATGGGTCCCTCGGTTTCCCCAGATTGCCAGCTCAGGCTTCGTCTTCTGGATCGCAGCGAGAGCGTCAGCGTTAGGAACGTAAGCGTCCCCAGCTTTCTTGCGGAAGGATTTGGTGGCCGCGCGCTCCAGAGCCACGAGGAACTGACCAGCGGTGCGGTGGTCGTTGTCATCGCCCCGCATATGCGGGACGGCTAGACCGATCCTCTCCGCCACCTCACTAAGCGCCACATCCATCAACCGGCGGACGTTTCCCAACGCTTCTTCAGGCTCCGTCTTCGCCCGCGCCTTCGCCGCCCTAATGTCCAGGCCGTGGTCTGCGAAGGTGATCCCGGAGATCGGCGTGGTGAACGGTCGAAGCCGCTGGAACCCCCAGTGTGTTCCAGGCAAGGTACGCTGCAGCTCGAAATACCATTCTCGGTCATGGGTCAGCAGGACGACCTGCCGGTCCGCAAATTCCTGCCGCAGCAAAGCCCCAACCCTTGAGCGATGTTCGCGGTCGAAACTGATGACCACATCGTCGAGGATAATGGGACAGTCCTTATCCGCAGCCTTGTGCGCCATTGCCAGAAAGATGCAGAGCCCGAGAGCGTTGCGCTGACCTTCCGAGAGGGTAAGGCGCGGGCTATCTTGAGCTTTCCCGTGAAACCGGAGAGCGACTTCCACGGCTTTGTCATTATCCTTAGGTACCACGAGCCGCACGTCCGTGATCACGTCATTGGGCTGGAGGACTTTCCAATACCGCTGCAAGTCACCGGAAATGCTTTCAAAGGTCGTGCGCGCCCGCTCCGCAGTTTCCTCCCTGACCCCAGCCTCTAGCTCCTTGACGAGTCTGATCAGGGCGTCGGCTCGGTTCAATCCCGCCCGCAGTGCGCCAGCCTTCAGGGACGCTTGGAGAACCCTACCCTCCCCCTGATGATCCACCAGAGTCTGAACCTGTGGGGGAGAGGCTTTGGCGTCCTCGGCCGCCCGCGCGACAACTGGCAGAACCTTCGCCTGAAGCTCCGTAATATCTTCCGGACCGCACGTGTTTCTCAGGTCGGCAGGTACGAGCGCCGCGAGGTAAGCGGCATGCTCAGCAAGGCAGGCTGATAGGCCAGTCCGCCAACCGGCTAAGTCCTCCTTTCCGAAAATGGTCCGCAGGCGGGCGACTTCCTCGCATACTTCCCCGACGGCCGCCCGATGCTCGTCATACATTTTCTGAGCTGCTGACAGCCGGTCTCGCTCATTGGCCACATGCTCCCGGAACTCGTCAGCGTCGACTTCCCTGCCGCAAGCCGGGCAAGCGATGCGGCCTTGGAGGTCGCCTCCCGCTGACGCGAAACCATCTGCGGCGCTCAAAACTTCGAGGCGTTCCTTAATGAGAGGCTCGGCCACTTCTGCAATCCTTGACGCAGCCTCCGAGACTTTCGCTAAGCTAGTTTCTAGGTCGCTCCCACCAATCTCGCCAACCGCTGCTGCCCGCCGTTGGTCGGCGCTGAGGGAGGCGATCTGGTCGTCGATGGCAACCAGCACATCGGCCACGGTTTTCGTTCGAGACTCCACAGCCTGCTTCGGCGCGTAGATGAGGCGAAGCTGCTCCAAGCGAGCAAGGAGCTGATCATTCGTTTGCTCACCAAACACCTCTTTGCGGCGGTCGGCCGCGAGGTCCAGCTTGGCACGGAGGGCAGGCAAATCGCCTTGTCGTTCGATGGCTTTCACCAGCTTGTGTAGGTTCTCGGCCGCCGTCTCCAGATGGGACAGCCCAAGAAGTGGCAAAACGGCACCGTACTTGTCGCCCTTGGTGGCCCGGATGAACCCTGACAGTTTCTCCTGTCGGAGTGCCGTGCGGCGGTAGTCCCAATGCTCAATCCCCGTCGCGCCTTGCTGGGCCCGCGTCGGAGCGCCAGCCTGCCATGTCAGCGTCTGAGACGACCCGTCGGTCAGGGTGATCTTCACCACTGTTTGCTGCCCAGCCGGGCGTACCGTGTTCAGCAGCCCCTTCTCTTGGTTTCGGCCGGCATACTCGTGGCTGAGATGGCCGACTTTCCCGCCGCCGAGCATGACCTCAATGCCGTCCACGAAAGAACTCTTGCCCGCGCCGTTAGTCCCGTAGATCGCCGCAGAGCGCCCACCGAGTTCGAGCGTTGCACTCTCTGCTGCTCCCCGAAACCATTGGAGGCTGATGGAGCGCAGCCTCATCTGCAGCCCCGGTTTGCAGAGATAAGCAAGGTGGCTATCTCATCCAACTCAGCAGGCTTCCTTGCTTCTTGCAGAGGCCCTGCAAGAAGCTTGCGGAATTCGGCAGCAACCGCGCTTGGAAATACATGGTCGCTTGTAGTCGCCGCCTTTATGGCCGCCGCAAGCCGCATATCTACCCAATCGCCAGGTTCACTCAAAGTCGCCTCCCACAGCTTATGCTAGAGATCAAACTAGCAATGCATAGATGGGGTCAAGGCGAAAAGTCAGGTCCTAAGCAGCGCCAACAGCATTATAAGGCGGCGTTCCGAACTGTCGCATTGAGTCAGCTTTCCCGTCCGGGGATCCGCGTCATCGGCGCGCTCTTCACGTTCGGAAGCGGACCTTCCCAAGGTCAGCGAAGAGTCACAAGCCGCCGTCCATATCGTTGGTTCCAAATGACGTGGATTGGTCGGCTGCCGCCAGAAGCGAACTGCTAATAGTGGGACCTTGCGCCCGGTCCGCTCTAGAGCGCCGAAGGGCGGGTCCGGAACGGCGCCTTCCGGATTAAAAGTTTGAAATGCTGCCGTTCGCTCGCGGCCGGTCGGGCCGACGGGAGCCGCCTGAAGACCGGACGTTCGCCTGCTCGAAATTGCTCGTTGATAGCGGCCGGTCATTCATGCTGTTAGACCAGCTCCCCGAGGTGATCGAGGAGCTGGTAAAAGCTCAGATTTCGGTCCGCTCAAACAAGGTGAGTGCGTCGTCGATGTCGACGCCGAGATATCGGACCGTGTTCTCGATGTTAGTATGCCCCAGCGGCCACGATGTGCCGCCAGGCAGGTCACCGCGTTGAGGATGAATAGGCCGCCATCATTCGCAGTGGAAATGCACACAAGAGATATAGACACCGTCCACGCGTCGCCGCCGGGTTGGCAATTGGTGAACAGTTGGGCGAAGGGGATCTAAAGGTAAAATCTCCGGATAGATTGGAACCATTCTGGAATTTCGCGCCATAGTGACTACTTGTTATTGTGAGCAGCGGCCTCCAACGCCGTCGCCAAGCGGAGCTCAGGCCGTGCTCATTACAATTTTCGCCCCCAGCAACGTGCATCTGCTTGAAATCGCCGGCATACGCGACGCGCTTTTCGAGGCTAACTGCAAGATGGCCTCTGGCGATAGCTATCGCGTTAGACTGGTGACCGAGCGAGGCATTGCCGAGGAGAGCGCCTCTGGCGTGAAATATGTGCCCGATGCGGGTATCTCGGATGTGAGCCAACCCTCCGACACCTTGATCGTCGTCGGACCGTATGGCCTTCCCGCTCGTCCAAGCAAGGACGTCACGCAGTGGCTGCGGGAGCAGGCCCTGCATTCGCGGCGATATGGCTCCACCTGTACGGGCGCCTTCCTGCTGGCTGATGCCGGGTTGTTGTCGGGACGATGCGCTACAACTCACTGGCAATATGCCGATCACCTTGCGGCAGACTATCCAGACATTCGGGTCGATTCCGACCGCATTTTTGTTCGCGACGGGCCAGTTTTCAGCTCCGCCGGGGTGACAGCCGCAATTGATCTCGCGTTCTCACTGATCGAGGAGGATCATGGGCGCGCGCTGGCGCTTTGGGTGGCGCGGCGGCTGGTCGTCTTTCTGAAGCGGCCCGGCGGGCAGTCGCAGTTCAGCGAGGCCTTAACGTCGCAAGTCGCGGGCGCTGGCCCGATCGACCGGGTAAGAATGCACATCCTTGAGAGTCCGCGCGCGAACCTGCGTCTTGAGGCGCTGGCCGACGTCGCCAACGTCAGTCCGCGCCACTTGGCCAGGCTGTTCCGCGCAGAGTTAGGCATAAACCCGGCCACTTATGTCGAATTGACCCGGATCGATATTGCTCGGCGCCTGCTCGAGGATAGCACCCATCCGATCAAGGCGATTGCCTATGCCGCTGGCTTTGGATCAACAACGACGCTCAGACGAGCATTTCTGCGCAGGATCGGAGTCGCGCCGTTGCAATATCGGCTCCGTTTCCAAACCGCAGGCTCTGGAAAGGCGACTGAAGACGAAAGTGCCGCCGATTTGTCCTGAAATGACGCTCCAGCGAAGTTGTAGCGCTTGTGCCGGGGTCGCATCATTGCGCCCGGAGGCCGTGACATGCAACTTGATCCGCTACGCCTAGAGCAGCAAAAAAATCCGGAATGCGCGGGTGCTTCGTCAGAATTCGGGACGTGTCCGCGCAATGTCGCGTGAAACAGAAGACGCCGAAGGCCCGGCCTCGGTACGCTCCTCGTTCACGCCGATTAGGTGGCCCCCGTTGAAGAAGCGGCCAATCGAGCCAGTGGTCCCTCAAATTGCATCGTTGCTGGCGTTCACCCATTCCAGCGATGGTATGCTTATTGCCGACATGCGCCTGCGAGGACAGCCGATCATGCAGGTAAACCCGGCCTTCGAGATGATCACCGGTTATCCGGCCGCAGAGGCGATCGGCAAGAATTGCCGCTATCTCCAGGGGAGCGACCGGCTCCAACCCGAGATCGCCGAAATCCGCGCCGCACTGGCGGAAGGGCATTCCTGTTCGGTGACACTGCGCAATTACCGGCGGGACGGCACGATGTTTCTCAATGCGCTGCGTCTGGAGCCACTTCGGGATGATGACGGGCATCTCACGCATTTCGTTGGCCTGATCCGCGATGTCACGCATGCAGCGGGTATCGATAGACTGACCGGCCTGCTCGACCGCTACGGTCTGCTCGACAGGCTCGCGGCAATCGAAGGGTCAGCGAACTCCGTCCTGCTGCTCGTCAAGCTCGATATTCTGCGGTTTCATGATGTTAATAGCGGTTTTGGCCATGATGTTGGCGATGCCCTCCTTCAATCAGTAGCCGCACGTCTCGCGACGCAACCGGCGGTTGCCATATCCCGTACGGGGACCAACAGCTTTGCGCTCGCGTTCGAACTCGACGACACCAGTCGCGCTTCAAGCGTCGTCACCGGCGTCTTGGCGCAGTTGAGGCCGCGCTTTATCCTTCCTGGTGCTTCCCTCGCGGTGCAGTTCGCCGCTGGCTTCACGATCGGGTTCGGTAACACCGACCCGCTTAAGCTAGTGCGGCAGGCCGGCGCGGCGTTACAACGATCCAAGGCCATGCCTGCCCACCCACCGCTTCCGTTTGCGGCGGCGGACGAGCGGGACGCGCACAACCGCATCCGGTTGGCGAACGAACTGCAAACTGCTGTCACTAACGAGGAACTGCTGTTCCACTACCAGCCGCAAGTCGACCTCGGCTCTGGCGACTTGGTCGGCGCCGAAGCCCTGCTGCGATGGAATCACGGCGCATTCGGCCTTCAGCCGCCTGCCCGTTTCATCAGCGTCGCTGAGGACACCGGCACCATAATGGAGATAGGCGCGTGGGGCCTGCGCACGCTCGCGATGTACGCCGTGCGGGTCAACCGTGGGCGTCGCACGCCGTTTCGTTTCGCCTACAACGTGTCAGTGATAGAATTTACGCGGCGGGACATGGCCGCCTTTGTCGAACGGATGCTTGAGGAGACTGGCTGCCGAGGCGAATGGCTAACGCTGGAACTGACCGAGAATCTGTTGATCCCTGAGCCGGCCGCTATCCGCCGAACCTTTGAGCAATTGCGGCGCCTGGGCGTGGGCATTGCAATTGACGACTTTGGCACTGGTTATTCCAACCTGCGCTATCTGGAGCGTTTTCCGCTTAGCGAGATCAAGATCGATCGCAGCTTTGTTCATGACGTGGCGCACAGCGCGGCCAAGCGAGTCATTGTCGAAAGCATTATCAAGCTGGGCGCGGCGCTGGACATCCGCGTCGTCGCCGAAGGAATCGAGACAGAGGCCGAGCGAGCGATCATGCGGGCGCTAGGCTGCTCGGTCGGGCAGGGCTACCTGATTGCCGCCCCTGTGGATGAGCTTCAATTCGAAAGGCTTCTCAAGGAGGGGCTGATCATACGTGAAGGGTGGGACGCACGACGGTTTCTGACCATGCTCGATGGGGATGGCAGAACCGAACCCGCATAAGCCAACGATCGCCTTAAGGTGGCGAGCCACTGCTTCGCGACCGGCAGAAGTGGGCGCGGCACCTGTTCGGCCGCCGTTTGGCCCTACTGTGACCGGTTTCGGCGAGAGCCGACATTCTTGTGGATTCACCGGAACGGCTTGTGCGTTGGTCGGCTCCTGCCGGCGCGCGCGCCCCCTGCCTCCTGCCTGAAGTCGCCAACATTCCTGCCGTTCAGAGGCTCGGGAGGCATCGTCGAAAGCGGTCGGATGTTCATGTGCCCGCATCGGCTCCCCGACAGGATCGAGGAGCCGATAGCGGCCAAGCTCCAGGGATCGCGAACGGTGAAACGCAGCTATCCTATAGGATTGCTGATTAAAAAAGGGATTTTGTGCGGGTCCCCATTCGCATTGTAAGGATCCGGCTGCCGCGCCTGTCCGAACTCCAAATATTATTCCTGAATTCGTGCAGTGATATTTCGTCCATGTGCTAAAGAGCCTTCATCACCTGATTTCGAACAAGCTCCACGTGACAGAGGGATAAGTTTTTACCCTCGCTTGATGCAGGAGCGCGCGCCATGTGCCTCAATCAATTACTTCAGGACGAACAAATCGCGCTGATGCGATATTCCGCCGCGACCGATCCGACGGAGATCGATAGATACGGACGCACGATCGAAACCATCGGCCTGTGCCTGGGATCTTTCCCTTATCGCCACCGTCCCTATTTCCCCCGGAATGCGACGGGGCGGCTGATTGCATTTTCCCACCTGCGGCCTTCTGCCGACCTATCGATCCGGAACAACCAAGCTGGAGCCGTCTGAAATGGCCAAATCACAAAAACGCAGCAATCGCGAGCTTCGCAAGCCCAAGGTGGCAAAGCCGAAGTCGCCCACGGCACTCGCGGTCCAGGAAACGTCCGCGGTAAAGATGATCGTCAAGCCGAAAGGCAAGCACTGAGATGGCTTGCACACACCCGCGCTCCGGATCGCCTTTATCGGCAATGCCCTTCCGCGCCGCTGCGGCATAGCCACCTTCACGAGCGACCTGGAACTTGCGGTCGGGGCGCTCGACGAGATCGCCGAAACGACAATTGTCGCGATGTGCGAGCCGGGTGCTGACCACGCCTTTCCTTCAATCGTCGGAAAGACGATCCGGCAGGAGGAATCTGGCGACTATCGGGCAGGCGCAGACTTCATCAACCGCGAAGGGTTCGATCTCGTTTGCCTGCAGCATGAGTACGGCATCTTTGGCGGTGACGCGGGCGCGCTCGTCCTCGACCTGATCGCCAGGCTCGACGCTCCGCTCGTCACCACATTGCACACGGTGCTCGACCGGCCGAGCGCGGCGCAGCGCCGGGTCATGGATGCCATAATCGCAGCATCCGCTCGCGTGATCGTCATGGCCCGCAAGGCCCGTAAGATACTGATCGAAACCTACGGCGCCGACCCGGACCGGATCGATATCATCGGGCACGGCATTCCCGATGTTCCGCTCGTTTCGTCACGGGACGCGAAAGAACGCTTGGGTTTTGCCGGGCGCAGGGTCATCCTGACCTTTGGGCTGATCAGCCCGAACAAGGGAATCGAAACGATAGTCGAGGCGATGCCGGAAATCGTCAAGCGATCCCCCGACGTCGTTTATGTGGTGATGGGCGCGACTCATCCGATATTGCACGCCGAAGAGGGGGAGCGATATCGCGACAGCCTGGTGGACCGCGTTCACGAGCTTGGCCTCGACGACCATGTCGTCTTCATCAACCGCTTCGTCGATCGCCCCGCACTGCTCGAGCACATCGCCATGTGCGATGTCTATGCCACGCCCTATCTGGTGGAATCGCAAATGACCTCGGGCACTCTGGCCTATTCGCACGGCGTGGGCCGCCCGGTCGTCTCCACGCCCTATTGGCATGCCGCCGAACTGCTGGCCGACGGATCGGGCGTGCTGGTCCCGTTCGACAATCCTGCCGGCTTCGGACCGGCGATAGCGGCCCTCCTGGGTGACGAGACGCAGCGTCTGGCGATGGGGCGCAAAGCCTATGCCGCCAGCCGTCCAATGACATGGGCCAATACGGCGCACCGCTATGCCGCCAGCTTTCGCGCGGCCTGCCGAGAGGGCAGGCTTGCGACATGCCCCGGGCCGGGCACGCCCGCCGGTCCCGCCCCGAAAATATCGTGTGCGCTGCTCGATCCAACGCTCCCGGCGATGGCCCTCGAACATTTTACCGCCATGTGCGACGACACTGGTATGTTCCAGCATGCTGTCCATGCCATACCCGACCGCGACCATGGATATTGCATTGATGACAATGCGCGAGCGCTGCTGCTGTGCTGCAGCCTTGCCGGGGGACCCGATGCGCCGCTTGCCGGCCGCCTGTCGTCGACATTCGCGGCCTTTATCCAGCATGGCTGGAATCCCGACAACCGGCGCTTTCGCAACTTCATGGGGTTCAACCGGCAATGGCTGGAGCCCGCGGGATCGGAGGACAGCCACGGACGCACGCTTTGGGCGCTCGGCACCTATAGCGCACATGCCTGTGCGCCGGGACGCGCGCGCTGGGCGAAGGGGCTCTTCTGCGAAGCGCTGGAAGGCGTGGCAGCCTTCACATCCCCGCGCGCATGGGCGTTCACCCTGCTCGGTCTCGTTTCCTATTGTGCCGCATACCCCGAAGATCACGCGGCTGCGCGGACGCGGGTTCAGCTCGCCGGCCGCCTGGAAGGACTGCTGCGGGCGAACGAAACCCCGGAATGGACATGGTTCGAGGATGGCCTGAGCTATGACAATGCGCGGTTGCCCCAATCCCTGATCGTCACGGGGGGCGCTACGGGCGCGCCGCATCTCGTCGATGCCGGGCTCCGCAGCCTGCACTGGCTCATTGCGATGCAGACCGCGCCGCAGGGGCATTTCCGGCCTGTCGGATCGCACGGTTTCCTGCAGCCACCCCGCAGTACGCCGCAGCCTTTCGATCAACAGCCCCTGGAAGCGTGTGCAACGATTGCGGCCTGTATCGCGGCGCGGGGCGTCGATCCCGATTTCCCGTGGCGAGCGGAGTCGGAGCGTGCCTTCGCCTGGTTTCTCGGCGCGAACGACCTGGCCGTCGAGCTTGTCGATGTCGCAACCGGGAGTTGCCGCGATGGGCTTCATCCCGACCGGGCCAACGAAAACCGGGGAGCGGAATCGACGCTGTCCTATCTGCTTGGGCTGGCCGATATGAAGCGGCTGGATGACGCGGGGTGCCCGACCGCAGCACCACGGGCCATGCGCGCGACCACACCGCTGCCGATAGGCACCGTCGATGCGTGAGGCTGGCACACCGCATTCGCCTTTCTTCAATCGGCAGGCGCTCCATCTGCGGCCCGATCCATCGCGCGTCGTCGTTCGCCCGTTCCGGCCTGCGGTCGAACCCAGAGATCTGAACCCCGTCGACAAGACGCGGGCCAATCACATCGTCGATCGCGTCCTCGCCCTTGGGGAGGACGAAACGCTGGAACTGCTTGCCGCAACGCTGCGGAACTTCGACGACCGGCACCGAAATCTGCCTGCGATCTTCGAACGGCGCGCGGCGGAAATGGAGGACGCCCTTGCCAGCCACGCGGCCTTTTCGAAAGCGCAGCGCCAACTCGTCGGCGCCTATTTCCTCCATGAATACAGTTTCGAGGCGGCCGCCCTTTTCAACCCCAGCATCGTGCTGCATCCGGACCAGTCGGGATTGGCCGAGGATTGCGGCCGCTTCATTCTGAGCCTGCGCGCGGTCGGCGAAGGCCACATCTCGTCCCTGACCTTCCGGTCTGGAGTACTGGCCGCCGACGGAACGGTCTTCATCGACCCGCCCGAACGGCTTGCCGGCACGCCGGAGGTGACGGCCCGTCTCGGCGATCATCTGGAACTCACCTTCGATCCCGACAGCGATATTGCCGAGCGGGTGATCTTCCCCGTCACCGATATGCAGGCGAACGGGATCGAGGACGCCCGCTTCGTGGCTTTCAGGGATGAGGGACGAACCACCTATTATGCGACCTATACCGCCTACAGCGGTCGCGGCATTCGTTCCGAACTGCTTGAAACCAGCGATTTCCTTTCGTTTCGGATGGCACCACTCAAAGGCGTTGCGGCGCGCAACAAGGGCATGGCGCTGTTTCCCCGCAAGATCGGCGGACGCTACGCGATGATCGCGCGCCACGACAATGAAAGCCTTCACCTCATCACCTCCGACACTCTTTACGATTGGGGGCTGGGCGAGGTGATCATGAAGCCCAAATATCCGTGGGAGTTTGTCCAGATCGGCAATTGCGGCTCACCCATAGAGCTTGACGAGGGCTGGCTTCTCTTCACCCACGGCGTCGGACCCGTGCGCCACTATTCGATCGGTGCCGTCCTCCTCGACAAGCAGGACCCGTCGCGTGTGATCGCTCGCTCGCGCGAACCGCTCGTCCAGCCGGAAATTGCCGAGCGACAGGGGTATGTTCCCAATGTTGTCTATTCGTGCGGCGGCATGAAAGTCGGGGAGCGCATCCTCCTGCCCTATGCCATTTCCGACGCTTTCTCGACCTTCGCCACGATCAAGACGGCCAGGCTTCTCGAACTTCTCAAAGACTGAAAGGCAGATCTTGCGGTCTACGTGAAGGGGCACTTTCCGCCACCGATCTCTCATTCCGCCGTTTTGGGATTCGAATGTGTGCGATGGCCGCAGTTTGGCCGCGTCCGTGCGAAACAAGTCATTGCACTCGGCGCACGCGGGAGCAGACGAAAGCGCGATGTGCCGCTTAGCCATTGGCGTGCTGTGTCGCTATGGGAAGACATGATCCAGATTCTAATCGATGCCGACGCCTGTCCGGTAAAGGACGAGACCTACCGGGTTGCTGCCCGCTACAAGGTACCGGTCGTTGTCATAAGCAACAGCCCGATCCGCGTGCCGCGCGATCCGCTCATTTCGCGCAAGGTAGTGAGCGACGCCTTCGACGCAGCGGATGACTGGATCGTCGAGCATGCCACCACAGGCACTGTCGTAATCACGGCGGACATCGTGCTGGCGGACCGCTGCCTGAAACTCGGGGCGGCGGTCAGCGCTCCGACCGGCAAGCTATTCACCAGTTCATCGATAGGCAGCGCCATCGCGACAAGGGCGATCATGGCCGACCTGCGCGTCGGTGGCGATATCGTGGGTGGACCGCCCCCATTCAGCAATGCCGACCGCTCACGCTACCTGTCGAGTCTCGACGAAACGTTGGTGAAACTGCGACGGCAGGCTTGATGCCGGTCGCCGCGCCGCGGCCGGGATTCCGTTCAATAGGAAAGCGGCGTGGGGCGCGAATGCATGAAAGCGAAACGTTTCACTCGGCCCTCGATCAGGTGCTTGGCGAGCACGCGCCGCATGATCGCGGCGCCGTCGCCGGTTACAGTGACCACATGGGTGCCGCCGGCGGGCAGCGGCTCGATCGCGCTGATGGCGACGTCCGCCCCCTCACAGTGCGCGATGACTTCGGCTTCGGTGAGAGCCACATTCATCGCCCGGCTCATGGCGAGAGCCTCCCGCGAGCGGCCGCCAGCGGGGGTGTGCGGGCACCAAGGTGCTGCTGCAGCGCGCCGAGTCGCGAAGCGAAGCAGTCTGCCTGTGCGGCATATCGGCGATGCTCGCTGGAGGTTTCGGTTCGATCCGCGCGGATCAGCGCGATCTGGTGGCGGGAAAATAGTTCGTTGAGGTCCACAGCACCCCTCCCGTCATGTAAGCGGGAGCGCGCATGGCCTCTCTGCCGCGCGCGCCTACGAAATACGAATGCGCGCAGTATTCAATAGCATGGGGATTTCTGCCGGAATTACAAGCATCGAAGAGTGCCAGGATCAGGACAGCGCCTACCCCTGCCCGCCCTCATGTGTATGGTGAGGACCACACCCGCCTGAAGAGCGGACATTCCGAGCCCAATTTGAGCTCCCTATTACCTGCCCCACATTCATCGGGCCGATGCATCGACGTGATGGACTGGCTCTGGGACATTCCCGACGTTCCGGCGAGGCACTCCGAACGGCAGCGGCCGTCAAGACCCGACGTTCAAAGGCGGTAGCTTCTTGCCGCTCTTAACGAGAAAGGCTGACCTACTACACGGTGGTCCAAGAGGACGTGACATTCAGTGCCACGATCCGACTGGCGCCCGATTTCATCCGGCAGCAGGTGAAGACGGCGCAGTCCATTTCCCAGGGAGAGAACATCACCAAATCGCGTCTCCGTTAGTGGCCGACGCCTGATCGAGATCGGCGCGACAGGAATGATCTGGCGCTCTTTCAGGTGTCCTGCTTAACAAGCACCCATGGCAGAGACACCCAAGCGCAAGCGCCGGACCAAGGCGCAGATCGAGTCTGACCGAGAGGCCAAGGCGTTGGTCGAAGACGCCCGGGCCGCAATCATCGACCTGAGTGAACGTGCCAGCGCCTTGCGGTCGAAGGAGCGAACCTTCCACGGGCTCGACCGGGAATTCGCCTACGCGCAAGCGCGGATGACACGCGCATTCGAGGAAAGCGGCGACGTCGATCATCCTCGCGACGTGGGAGCCATTCGCGAGAATCTCTTGCGAGGTTTCCTGGAAGACAACGGATTTCTTCCGAAACGCTACGGTCTCTCCCGATCGAGTTTCCGAGCCGCTTCCACGACGGGGCATTCGAGCCAGGAGATCGACATCGCGCTGATCGACCCTCTCGACAGCTTCAGCCTCATGCGGCGGGACAGCGTGTTCGAAGTGCTCCCGATCGAATCGGTCTATGGGGTGATCCAGGTCAAATCCCGGCTCAACGCGAAGGTGTTGGTTAGCGCCTTGGACAACATCAAATCATTCAAAACCCTCAATCCGGTGAGACCGCGCGTGATCGTGAGCACAGGGCAGAAGCTGTCCCGACGCGGGTTCGGGATGATTTTCGCCTACGCGACCGACATCGAGCAGCCGGAGATCCGGCGAATCCTTTCCGATTTTACGAACGACAACCCTTACAGCGTCTGGCCCAACTCGGTCACGGTTCTCAATGTCGGAACCTTTGGCATCGGCACCGACCGGGAGGGGCTTCTGCACAATCACGAGTTGGAAAGCGTTGCAGAACCAGCCATCCATATGGCGCCGGATCAGGGCAATGGCCTCTACACGTTCTACAGCATGCTGATGGAATTGCTCCGTGCGACGGAGGTTTCACCGCCACTCGTTGAGAGATATTTCAACCTTCCGCTTATAGCAGGGCCCCAATCTTACGCATTCCACATGGGCGCATTCGCCGAGCTGCGGGAGTGCTCGATCCATGGCGATTACACACGAAAGATAGCCGACGATAAGTTGAGCATGGTCGGCGACTGGTGCCGCACCGCTGAATCGATCAACTGGATTCGGGCCACAGATCTCGCAGCAGGCAGACCCGGCGATAATGAAGAGGCCTATGCCCGCCAGCCGGGTGACGTGAGGATATTCAACCCCGATGACTTGCCGCTCTCCGACATTCTCCAGCGCCCCGCATTACTTAATGGCAGGGCGGTGGGGGCGCTTGCCTATGACGCCATCGATACCGCCGGCATGACGATCTTCATTCCGTTTCACTATTCCGACACGCTGGACATTATCTCTGGATGCCCCGGCTGCGCGAAGGCGGCAAAGAAGGCAGATAGGCGATGATCAGGCGTCAAATTTAGTGGCGCATTGCTGGACCGGCGTAAAGAATTGGTTGGCGTCGATCCGGCGGACACGGATCCGCTGATCAAACTAGGCCATGATCCTGGGACATCTGTCTCCAGAGTTGCCCTCCGGCGACGAACAGCCTGTGGCGTTTCCACTCGGCGCTTGAGGGCCTTTCGGCTTCCGCACGATCTGCACCCGACGATCTTGGGTGACGCTCTACCCTCAGATCCTTCGGCAGGCGCGTGCCGAATTGCGGTATGATCGCGCGACGTTCCCTGTAGCAGTACGCTGACATTCTCGTATTATGCCAAGAGGGCCAAGAATTTCTGGAAACTTTCATAATTTGGAAGTATCAGGAATTTCATGTCATCCTTGGCACAACAGATCACCGCGGCGGGCCTCGCCGATCATGTCCTGAGCGAACGCCAGCTTGCGCGCTTGCTGGGCGGCGGAGATGCGCGTCGCTATGGCCTCGTCAACCGTGCGCTCAAGGACGGCTCGCTGCTACGGGTCAAGCGCGGGGTCTATCTTCTAGGACAACGCTATCGCAGCGAGACGATCCATCCCTTCACGATTTCCCAGAACCTCGTACCGGGCAGCTATATTTCGTTAGAAAGCGCGCTGGCCTGGCACGGCTGGATTCCGGAGGGTGTCTTCACCACTGCCAGCGTTACCCCCGGGCGCAAGACGCTGCATTATGAGACCACTGGCTTCGGCATATTCGATTTCCATCCCTTGGCGATCGCCGATTATCGTTTCCTGACCGCTGTCGATCGAGTGGAGATGGGTAAGCACGCGGCATTCATCGCGCAGCCGCTGCGCGCACTGATGGATCTCGCCGCCCTGCGCAAGGAAACCTGGAGCGGCCTCGACTGGCTCATCCATGGCCTGCGGATCGACGAGGAACACCTGGTCTCGCTCGGACGCAAGGACTTCGCCAAACTCAGGTGCGTCTACAAGCACAAGGCGGTGAAAGCCTTCCTCACGGCCCTTGAAGGTGCCCTGGCGATGAGCCGGAAGGTTTCCAACCATGATTGACATCATTCGGGACAAGCTGCGCCGTTACGAGGCAAGCAATGCACTCGAGGAGGAGAATGCCGTCAAGGAAATCCTCCAGGAGATTGCGCTCTATGCGCTTTGGCGCGGCGACTTCTTCGACGTCGCGCTGTTCCAGGGCGGCACCTCGCTGCGTATCCTTCATGGTTTGCCGCGCTTTTCCGAAGATCTCGATTTCCTGCTGCGTAAACCCGATCCGAATTTCGACTGGTCGCCCTATCTCAAGGTGCTGGTCGAGGTGTTCGAACAGTTCGGGCTGAAACTCGACGCACTTCCAAAGGCGAAGATGGAGAGCGCGATCCGCCAGGCACTGCTCAAGAATGATTCGCTTGCCAGCCAGCTCGACCTGTCTTTCGCCGGGCCGGGCAAGCCGCGAACGATCCGCATCAAACTAGAAATCGACGTCAACCCGCCCGCCGGTTCAGGCGAGGACACGACCTATCTCGACTTCCCGACCGACCATGAAGTTCATCATCAGGATCTGCCATCCAATTTCGCGCTCAAGATCCATGCGCTGTTGTGCCGTGGCTTCCTCAAAGGCAGGGATTGGTATGATTTCTCCTGGTATGTCGCCAAGGGGACCCCGCCCAATCTGCAGCTGCTCCGCACCGCGCTGATCCAGGCCGGCCCGTGGGCGGGCGACGAGAGCGTCGCCGTCGACATGAGCTGGCTGAAACAGGTGCTGGGCGACACGATTGCGATGATCGACTGGAAAGCGGCGGCAGAGGATGTGCGCCGGTTCCTGCGCCCCACCGAAGCCAAATCGCTCGAGCTGTGGAGCGAGCGTTTCTTTCTCGCAAAGTGCGAACGGTTAGTGCCTCCTTCCGGGGAGAAGGGCGATGCATAATTGCCCGCCTCCCAAGGAAGCGCTCGAAACCTGGCTTGAGGCCTATGGATCAGTGCGTGGCGGCAATTACGGCCACCTCTTGCTCGAACAGAAACAGGAGATCGATGACGATCTCATCGCAGCGCTGCGTCCCTATTTCGAATCAGCGCATCTCGACGCGCGCGAATATTTCCACCGCAAGATCGGTATCAGTCTTCATCCCGATGGGGCGGCGGCGCCTGCCATCGCCTATCCCAACTGCTTGCCGTCCAAGGCGCTCAGGGGGCTGTTCGGGGAAGTGATGGCCGGCCTTGTGACAGAAGCATATCACGACGAATTCATCGGCAAACATGCTTGGCGCGTGCCGATCTTCCTGTTCCGCGAACATGATGATGTCGAGAAATATCTCTGGGCACTACGCTTCGATCCGGAGCGCGTGCGGGAAATCTATGGTCGCCACGGCACCGATTTTGTCGGCATCGCGTTGAATGGCGGCGGCGAAGTTGTTCGGGTCATTGCCGGCGAAGCCAAGTGGCGCAAGACATTGACCGAATCGGCAGTTGCGGCCCTGCTGCACGGCAAGAAGGTGCGCAATCCCGACACGGACGAACTAGAGCATAATGGCAAGGGCATCTGGTTCGAGATGAATCGCGACACTGCTATTCCGCACGGCCTGCGGCAATTGCAGTTCCTGCTCGAACAGCGTGATCGTGAAGGCCATGCGGCCACGATCCTGTCGATCGACCGCGCTGTGCTGCAACTCGGGCCACGGCCGGAGCGCACCGACCTTGTCGTGATCTGCGGCAACGGCGCTGCCAAACGTCAGCAGGCCGAAACCTTGGTCGGCTGGGAGGAAGTGCCCGCCGACTATAACGCTGGACGGGACCTCCAGGTCGTCGAGGTGATATTGGAAGATGGCGACAGCTTGATCGATGAGCTTTACGCCCTTCTCTGGAGTGACGACTGATGGCGGCGCTCGACGAGGAAAGGCTCGCTCTCGCCGAACAGATCCGACAGGCGCTTGCCATCGAGAATGCGCTCACGCGGCCCCAAGCCCGCGCTTATGTCCGCTGTCTGCAAACCACTTGGCAGGTGCCAGCGATTGGCTGGAGCGAACGCGAATCCGTGAGCCAGTTAGAGGATGCGCGCCGCTTGCTCCATGCTGCGCATATATTCAGCACGATTGAAGGCAGCGAGTCTTCCAAAGCGATCGATTGCTACCGCCGGACCGGCGAGATTCTCGAATGGCTCGCGCGGGCCGACGATGATGTGCGGGGCATCGTACCGATCGAGCTTCTCGCTGCTGCGGCATACCAACTGGGCGGCTTGCCCGCAATGGCGTCGGGGTTGCTCGATCAGATCGAGAGCGAGCATGAAGGTGTCCGTCTCTACGCTGCCTTCCTGCGCGCCGATTTCGACAGGGTCGTTGAGCGCGGCGGTGCCTTCTGGCAAGCCAATCCTGGGCTGACAGGCGCGGACGCCGCGAACGTCCTCTTCGCCGCCATGCACGATGAAGACGATGCGCCCGGTTTCCTTTGGACCGTTACCATCGAGCTTGTGCGCTCCCTCGGCCTGATTGCAGACAGCCTACGGCGGGGCGATGATGAACGTTTGGCGCCCGCGATGGCCAAGCTCCGAGCGATGGATGACCTCGCCAACCGGTTGTTCAGCCATGACGCGGCGCTGGTGATCGGCCTGATGCGGCAGGTAGCCGACCGATATGTCGCTGCGTCTATTTTTACGCCGCTACGACAGCTTGCCGCTTTGCGTCCGGAGCGCACCGGTCGTCTGCTACGCTATGCCCGCGACCAGTTCAGCCGCAACCGAGGCATCCTCTGGACGTCTCAGTTGCACGGGGTCGACCGGCTTTTACGGGAGTCGAGTTTCGCGCTCTGCACCCCGACCGGGTCAGGCAAGACGCTTGTCGCCAATCTGGCCCTGATCAAGGAATTGCTGCTCAAGGCGCCCGGCGATGGGCTTGGTTCCTTGGCGCTCTATATCGTCCCATCAAGGGCACTGGCCGGCGAGGTGGAAGCCAAGCTCAGTTCCGAACTGCGCGGCGACGTCATCGTTACCGGCCTCTATGGCGGCGCGGACTGGGGCATCACCGATGCTTGGCTGACCAGTGCCGAACCGGTGGTCCTGATCGCTACCGTCGAGAAAGCCGATGCCCTGCTGCGCTATCTGGGCAAACTGTTGATCGCGCGGCTTTCGCTGCTGATCATCGATGAAGCCCATCAGGTCGTGCCCGAAGCCAGTGAGGCAACGGCGGTCAGCTTCTCCGACCACAGCAATCGGTCGCTCCGCCTCGAAAATCTCATCTCGCGCATTCTTGCCCAGCGTCCCGAGGTAACCCGCATCGCGCTGACGGCGGTTGCGGGCGGCGCATCCGGCCCGGTAGCGCGATGGATCGAGGGTCACGCCGATGCCAAGGCCGTCGGTGTCCGATACCGGAGCACGCGTCAGGTGATCGGCGTACTCGAGACCGCACCGGGATCGTCGGGGCAGATCCTGCTCGATCTGATGAATGGCAAGCCGCTCTATCTGCGCGGACAGGAAAATCCCGTCTATCTTCCGCTGCGATTTGCCCCCATGCCGCTCCTGCCGTCGCAGTGGCGCAATAGCCTGAACCATTTCAATAGTCTGAGCGTCCTTTGGACGGCTTTGCATCTGGCCCAAGAAGACCAACGCATCCTGATTTCGGTAGCGCAGGAACCGGAGCAGACAATGCGCTGGCTCAGCGAGGCCTTGGCGCTCGGCGCCTGGGAAGCGATCGTCGCGTTCGAGAGGCCCGAAGGCATCTTGGGCGACCGCTTCGACGAGGCCCGCGCCGCCTGCCTGGATTATTGCGGAGCCGATTCCTTCGAACTGTTCCTGCTCGACCGCGGTATCGCCACCAGCCATGGCCAGATGCCGCAGCGGCTGCGCCGCCTGATGGTCGGGATGATTGATAGGAAAATCTGTCCGATCACCGTTGCGACAGCAACGTTGACCGAGGGCGTAAACCTCCCCTTCGACCTCATTTTCCTGACGTCGCTCAAGCGGCGCTCCTGGGATCCGGTCAAGGAAGAGCCGATCATCGCGCCGTTCTCCACCTCGGAGTTTCGTAACCTTGCGGGTCGAGCTGGCCGACCTGGCGCTGCGCGCGGTATTGAGGGCATGACTCTGGTGGCATTGCCGACGCGGATTTCGACGACAGCGCCTTCGATGGAGCCGAGGGCCTCCCGACCCGTTCAGGAACGACAACTTCGCGAATGGACCGCTGACTATGAGGATTTGACCCGCCGGTTGCTGGCTGAGGAACAGGAAGCCGATGCGGCGGAAAGCCCGCTGGCGCTCCTGCTAACCCGAATCTGGCGCAAGGCCAATGAATTGCTGGGAGTAGCGCCCGACGCTTTCATGGGTTGGCTGGAGCGAACGGCTCCCGGCACCGTCAGCTTCGATGCCGGAACAGGAGCCAGCGATCCGACATCGCGCCTTGCCGATGCAATGGACGAACTCGACAGTGTGCTGCTGACCGCGCTGGCCGAAAATGAACGCGACGATGAGGCTGCAATGACGCCAGCGCGCGCCGAAGAGCAACTGCGCGTGCTATGGGCAAAGACATTCACCGCAGTTGCGACCGCTCAGGAAGCTTGGCTGGAAGCGGCGTTCATCCGTCGCGGCAGTGGGATCATCGGGCATATCTATCCGGACGCTGGCGAGCGGCAGCGGCTCTATCAATATGGCTTCACGCCTTGGGTGGGGCGGCGTTTCGAGGCCGTTGCGGCGCAGATCCTGGCGTTGATCGCTGGCGCTCTCGACTATGGAGCGCTCGACGCCGAAGGGCGGGTCGACCTATTCGAGGCAATCGGGAATCTCCTCGAAGGTGATAAGGGTTTTGGGTTCCGGGTGCGCCCGACGCTTGGGGATCGGGCGCTGCTCGACCGATGGAACGATGTGCTGGTCTGGTGGATGAACGAGCCGGGCGCCAACGGCCCGGACGCGGAAAACCTGCGCGCATGGCAACGCTTCGTGGCTGACAACCTTGAATTCCGACTCGGGGTCGCAATTGGTGCTGTCGTGGCGAAAGCTTGGTCTGATGGCGCGCCTGACGCTACGACAACCCCGACGCTAGCGGACTGGAAACAAACCGCCGGCTTGCCATGGTTCGGCTTCTGGGCGCGGGAATTGCTGCGCTGGGGCACCCATGATCCGTTCGTTGCCTTCTGTCTTGCCCAGGGACTGGCTCGAACCAGAGAGGCAGCAACGGCTCGACGCCCGGAGTTCGATGCTTGGCTTGAGGACGACCTCGAGGAGCCGGATAGCGAGGATCGCATCGACCCGCAGCTGTTCCAGCGCTGGCAGGCAAGTCTGCCCCGGCGGGATGCGTCGGAAACGCCTCCCGAATTGCTTAGCGCCGAACTCACCGGGACGCTGGGGCATCGGCAGCGGTATGCCGTCATACCGATAAAGGATGGCGACAGAATCCGCTGGCTCGATCCCGCCGGCTTTGAACTTGCTGTGTCGGCTGCAAGAAAACCGGACGGTCGAAACCTTTTCAGAAGCGACTTCGAACTGCGGACCACGGGACCACAGGCGGCCGTGGTCCGCTCCTTTCGGCCAGCTTGACCGCGTCCACTTTCAGGAGCAGGCCAACCTGCAAGAGTGACCGGTGATGGGTCGCACTGTCGACCAGCTGCTCCTTGCAGCCTAATCGGCAGATTCCGCCAATACCTGACGTTCGCCGTAACTGATGTGAGCGACCGGCTCTGGTCGGACTGCTTCCTTCGGTAAATGAGCTCATTCGGTGGCCCGGGCCGCCTGAATTCCGGACTTAGAGCGGCTCAAATCGACTCCATGAAAGCCGCCTTACGTTCATCGCCAAAGAGCGCCGTAAGATAGACGGTCACGGTCTGAACGATCCTACGTTTCTGTGTAAGCGCCGACGGAACCCGGCCTTGACGCTTGGCGTCTAGGCTGCGCAGCAGCGCTTGTACTTCTTGCCCGATCCGCAGGGGCAAGGATCGTTACGACCAATCTTGTTTGCCTGGATGGACCTGAGTCCATTTGCGTCGCCATCATGAAGCAGGGCCAGCGATCTCATGCCGACGATGGCGCGTGGTAGAAGCTCAGCGTGTTCATCGCGGATGTCGTCCGCGTCATCGCGTTCTTCGATCTGCTCGTCCGTCTCGATGAAGCCGACGATTAGGCCAAGGAACGTTGCGGTGCGCTCGTCGTCGGCGATATCCGTCCAGTATTCCGGATGGATCGTCATGGCCTTGTAGAAGCCCTTCATCCATCCCCGGACCCTGTCATGGTCCGCTTTCTTGCCCCGCTCGCAGAAGCTGGGCTGATAGCCTGGCCATCCCTTTTGGAGGTCTGCTTCGATCGCTTTAAACCGTGCCAGAACGGCAGCGAGAGCTTGCTGGATCCTTGCCTTGTCCGTGACAGGGGGGATCGCTGTCCACAAGTCAGCAATCCAGTCAGCGATTTCCAACTCGGGCGTCACCAGGACGCCGGTCAGGTAGCCGTCCATCTCTAATGGCGGCAAGAGATCTGGATCCCAGTTGAGGGGAGCGAACAGGGCGGAGAGAGGCTGTGAGGTAGTCATGCGGCCTGAGCAGTATCGCGTAGCGCCTGCCAGCGCCATGGCAGCAGCTCATCGATTCGATTGATCGGGTGATTGCCGATGCGCTCGATGACGTCGGTAAACCAGGCTTCGGGCTCGATGCCGTTAAGTTTGCATGTTTCGACCAGTGAGAAGAACAGCGCCGAGGCGTCCCCGCCCGTGGTTGAGCCCACGAACATCCAATTGCGGCGCCCGAGAGCGACCCCGCGCAGCGCGTTCTCGACAAGGTTGTTGCTGATTTCGAGCAGACCATCGTCGCAATAGCGGATCATTGCCGCCCATCGATTGAGCGGATATCGGCATGCTTTCGCCAAGGCGCTATCCGAAGACAGGCCTTTCATCTGCGCTTCCAGCCACGACCGCAAGGCCGCCAGTTTGGGGCGGGCAAGGTTCTGGCGAACGCGTCGCCGTTTGTTAGGTGGTGCGCCCTTGATATCGCGCTCGATGGCGAAGAGTTCGCCGATCCGGACGACCGCCTCGGCGGCGATTGATGATGGCGTCTTTCCCAGGATGTCGGTGAACTTGCGCCGGGCATGGGCCCAACATCCCACTTCGGTCACATCGCGCGGAGCCTTGGTTTTGGGATCGCGGTAGAGCGCGTTGTAGCCGGAATATCCATCCGCCTGGAGATAGCCTTGATATCCCGCAAGGTGGGCTTGGGGGTGCTCGCCGCCGCGGCCGGTGCTGAAGCGGTAGGCCACGGCGGGCGGGCTCATATCACCGCTTGAACGCCCATCGCGCAGATAGACCCAGAAGTACGCGGTGTGGCTGCCATCCTCGCCGGCCAGCAAAGTAACCGGCGTCTCGTCACCGTGCACCTTGGGCGCTTCGAGGACATAGGAGAGCAGCCGCTCACCGAGCGGCGCCATCAACCAGGCCAGTTTGCGAGCCCAGCGCCCCATCACATCGCGATCGATGTGCACGCCTTGCCGACGCAGGATCACCGACTGGCGGTACCAGGGTTGATGGTCGGCGAAGCGGCTGACGACGAGATGCGCGAGCACGGCGCTGCTTGCCATGACCTTGGGCAGCGGCAGATCGATGGCTGGAGCCTGACGGATTTGCTCGCAGGTCCGGCAGGCGATGCGGGGGCGAACATGCCGCAGTACGCGGAAGCGGGCCGGAACGTAGTCCAGGACCTCGGTGACGTCCTCGCTGATCGTCGTCTCGGGGCCACCGCAGCCACCGGCACATGGACCGGGGTGATGCTCCGTCGTCTGGCGCGGGATGTGCGCGGGGATCGGCGCGCGGATCCTGGCCTTGCGTGCCGACTGCGGCTTTGCTGCTACCGGAGCATCATCATTGGCAGGTGCGGGAGTATCGACCTCCTCGAACATCAGGCGCAACTGCGCGATGTCCATCTTTTCGGAGCTGCGACCGAACTGGACCCGCAACAACCGGGCAAGGCGATGCTCGAGCTTCTCTATCGTCAGGTTCTGGGCTTTGACGGTTTCCTTCGCCGTCTTCAATTCGGCCCGCTCCAACTCCATGGCCTCAGCCATCTCCCGCAGCATTTTCTGCAGAAGAACCGGGTCTGTGGGGAGGCGATCAAGGTCGAACCGCATACCCGGGACTATAGCGGAAACGTCCCGGCAATCCTACGAAAAACCTCAGTTTTCTAAGACTTTCATCGCTCACGCGAGGGTCGGTGCGACCACCTCGTCGTGCACGATCGCCTGGCGCCAATCCAGGCCTTCGATCAACATCGCCAACTGCGCGCCCGAGAGCCTCACTGCAACCCCATCCTGGGTTCGCGGCCACACGAACTTCCCGCGTTCGAGACGTTTTGCATAAAGGCAAAGCCCCGATCCGTCCCAGACCAGGGCCTTCAATCTGTCGCCGCGCTTCCCGCGAAACAGGAACACAGCGCCGGAGAATGGGTCAAGCTGCAGGATGTTGCGAACCTGCGTGGAAAGACCATCCAAGCCCTTCCTCATGTCGCACGGGGCGAGCGACAGATAGATCTTCGCCGACGGCGGAAGCGTCAGGCTCAACGATCGATCTCCCCGACCACCTCGAGAACCAGCTTCAACGCAGCCCGATCGACCAGCTTGTCGACCAAAACCGTGAGACCGCCGTTCCCTCTGATCTCGATCCGTCCAATCTCCGACAACTTGCCTGGCAGCCCAGAACTCATGAGCTCGACGGGCACGAACCCCGCCATCGCGCCTTTCAGCAGTTGCTTGCGCCACGTGTAAAGTTGGCCGGTCCCGATCCCGTGGCGGCGCGCAACAACCGCCATGATGGCTCCAGGCTGCGTCGTTTCCTTCAGGATCGCGAGCTTTTCCTCGTCACTCCAACGCCGACGTCGCTCCACACGTACAACCGCTCCGCCATCCCGGCGATCGCTCATACAAGGCTCGTTTGACTGCTCAATATCCATTCGCAAGGCCTCCATCTGCCCCGCGAAATTCACAACATCCCCGATCCGCACAAGGCCGGGTTCTGTCGGCGTTTACGTTTCTGTCGCCGTCAGGAAATCTCAAGCTCTTCGACTTCGGGAAGTTCGGCATGGAATGTGTCGATATCTGCAATTCGGCAGAAACCCTGCGGCATGGCCAGCAGAAGCCCTTCTTCGGGCAGCTCCGGGTGCTTACCTAGGCCGTGCTGTGCAATCGCGACTTCGAGTTCCGCAAGCTGGGTCGCATCCAACTCGACGATCGGCACCTCAAAACCGAGGGCCCTAATCTCGGCCTGCAGATCACCCCAGACGCTAGGAGAGCATGCATAAGCCATCATGACTCGGCCTCCCAAGCGGTTGTTGATTCTTTCTTGCCGGTCGAATGTTGCGTCAGTGCGTGGACCGGGCGAACTGCCACTGATGGAAAAGCTCCCGTCCTCTTTCAGCTCGACCGTCCATGGCATTGGCGGATTTAAGCTGAACCGGCCGATGATCGTGCGTGCGGGACGGAAGAATTGTGCGGCCTGCCCGAGCAGTTGCTTTAGCAAATCAAAGAACATCATTCCTACGTTCAGCGCTTCGTTCACTTCAGGATGGCTCAATACGAAGGGATTGCCGCCATTACGCCGGCGCAGCCGAAGTCCATCTCGCCCAATGATATAGTCGGCATGAGCGATTCCGTTCCGAATGTCGTCCCTAAACGTCATTTCCAGGAGTTCGGACAGCCGGCTCATACCTATTCCGGCAGCTTGTTCAGCCAATCGCCGAAACATGGCGTTCGCATTTGGCCCGATAACACGGCCCGGCGATTTCTTGACACGCACAAGGTCCTGGAATGGCCAGAGGTTGTAAGGCTTAAGCTGAATGACGCCAATAAGGTTGATCAGGCTTTCATACACGCCACCCGCCTCCGCAAGGTGAGTGTAGAGGCAGAGCATTTGGCGATACTGTGCGGTTGTGAGCGGCTCCTTTTGCGAGCCCAGAGCCTGCATCTCTGTAAAGGCCTCATGGGCCGTCTGCACGGTTGACCAGCCGGCGTCCTGCATGCCTCTAAACTCGCCCAAGAGCGCAGCGGCAAGGTCAAGTTCGTTTACTGACCGCACAAACGAGATCAGATAAATAAGCTGCCTGTTCAGCTCATGGGCATAATCGTTGGGACTCAAATCTGCAGGTTCCCGTTCTCTCTGTCACTTGGGATAGCGCGCCGCCTTCGACAAGGCCGCAATTGCTAATCGATGGTAAGACATCATGCGCGATCGCGCCATCCGGAAGCCGTGGTCGGCAATCGTGCAGTTAGTGAGGAACACCCAGTGCTCGTTGGCGCAATTTGCATGGATTCCGAAAGCGCCAACAAACCGGTCGTTTCCAGATCACGTTGGCTCCGTCGAACCTTGCCCTAAATTCACCCATCGAATTGACCGCAACGTTGCCGATTGCAGACCGGCAGGTTTTGGCGAGCGCAGCCGCGGAGCTAACATTGCTTTACGAAGTCTGCGGTGCCAGGAGAAGCAGATATAGGCATTCAGCGGCCTTCTACAGGCTTCAAAAAGCGGACGTTGGCTTCCGGTGCCAGTCGCATCGCCGCGTTACGGCCACCGATTGCAAAAGGACCGGAAGCCCTCCAGGCCATCGCTGCTAGCCGCGCGGATCAGAGGCCAGCGGCGCCACTCCCGTCTCTCACTGATCGCTGCCAAATGGATTCATCGGCCGTTCCACGCCGAAAGCCAGCCAAAAGGCGCGCAGAAGCGGTAGTAGCGCCGCGCGGTTCATGCGCTCCACCATCAGTGGCGGCAGTGTTGCCTGACTTCGCCACGCCGGGTCGGAGATATGTTCGTTACTCAGCACAAGATTGTAGTCCTTGATCCCAGTGATCGTGACATGGACCACCCATGGCCCCTCGATGCCGAACTGGGCGAGCTTGGCCGCGCCGGAATTCGCCGCATCAAGCAGCCCGTCCTCGAACCGCTTGGGCCAGACCAGCTTGATCTCCTCCTTGCGCAGCTCGTTCACTATGCGGCCGATCGTCCAGACCATGTCAGTCCGACCCTGCCTGTGGGTCATCGCATAGGAGCGAACCGCATTGGTCTCGCCTGGATTGGTGTGCAATAGGACACCCTCGATCATCCGGACCGCGTCGATGTAACCGCTCGGCTTGTGCGGCGCGAGCGCGGTCTCCACCGTAATCGGAAGGTCGCGCGCTTCGCGGAAATAGGCGACCGGAATCAACGAGACGATCGCCGTGGGGTCGCTGCCGAGACCGATCGGCAATTCGCCGCGCAGCGCGGCATCGACAGCGTCCAGGTGCAATGCCCGCAGCCGGGTGGGCAAGGCTTCGCTGGCCGTGAACGCCTCGCGCAGTTCCTGCGTGTCCATTTCGTACTTGCCGTTGCTCTTACGGCCATAAAAGCGGTTGCTGCGCGCGAGGATCACACGATGCGGTGCGATCGTGCTGCCCTGCACGCGGATCAGCATCACGCCGGCTTGCGCGCCGCAGTCGATCCAGCGCATCCGGACGCCCGGCAGCCTGGGCTCGACACCGGCCAGCAGGATGTCTTCCCAGCGGAGCAGTTCCTTGTCGGGGTCGTCGGTCGTCAAACCCGCGATCGCCAAGGCGACGCCACGCGGGGCGTCGATACCGAACAGGATGTCTCCGCCTTGCGCGTTGGCGAAGGAGGTGATGTCAGCGAGAAACTCCTTGCGCGCGCTCTCGCTCGGGCCCGGCAGGTCGCGCTTGAACTCCAGCGTTCGCCGTTCGGCGACCTGATTGGCCACTAGGGCTTCGAGATCAACGCGCTCGATCGCTTCAAATGTCTTGGGGATCATCGGGTGGCTGCCATATCATGCGTGGCGAGCGCACGCGGATGGGTCCATTCCGGCACCTGCTGGTCCTGCCGCAGCCGCCGCCATTCGAGTGCCACGAAAATATCGCCGAGAGCGTGCAGCTTCTCCATTTCCTCCACGGCGTCAACCGGGAGCGCCACCGCGACCTCGCGCAGGAGACGCGCACCGAGGGCAGGATTTCGAGCCAGGCTTCCTGCCACCAGGCGACGATCCGCGGCCGCGCGTCCACCAAAGCGGCTTGGGACGGGAGGCGGTCGCGCTTCTGGTGTTGATTGATGCGCCTGTCACTCGGCATCAGATTCCACAGGTCACCGGACGGCGCTTCGGCATCGCGTTCCTGATCTGGCGTTATCTTCCGTTCCAATTTCGTTCCCGCTTGCCTAACATTATCGTCTCGAATGCGCTGAGCAACTCCAATGCGCTCAGCAAGATACGAACGATTGGCGAAAGTCTAACATGGTATCTGCGCCACTGGATCCAGAAGACGGACCCGACAACGCGCTCGTCGCGGCGTTGCGGGCCATACCTGCGAGCGGCGAGGGCAGCTTCGAAAATCTCGTGCGAGATCTTCTGTCGCGCGAGACCGGGCAACGCTTCACCCTCGCCAAATCAGGCCCACAGGGCGGAATCGACGCACGGACCGACGCCGACGGCCATGCCAACGTGATGGCGGTCGAGACCAAGCGCTATGGCGCCCAGACTCCGCTGCCCGCCGACGAAACCCGCAGCAAGCTCGACGATGCGGCGAGCGCCCATCCCGATCTCGAACTCTGGATCCTCGCCGCGAGCCGGGAGGTCAGGGAGCCGGATCGTTCGAACCTTATCGCCAAAGGCATGGCGCTGGGCATCGAGGTCTTGATCCTCGATTGGCCGGACTCCGCCGAACTCCTGCCCGGCCTGCTGATGCTTTGTGCCCAGCATGACGACATTCTGCGCGCCTATGTGGCCTTTACCCCGGAGATCGAAGGGGTCCTGGCCAGCGCGCGCGGTCATGTCAGCTACGACCGGCAAAGTGCGGACCTGCATCGCCAGCTATGCGCGCCGGCGCTGGGCTATGGCAACGCGCGCGACGCCGTGGCGCACCATGTTCGCGGCCATATGGCCAGCATGCCCGCTGCCTCGGCACGGATTGGCCGCTACACAAACCTCACCGATCCCGCGATCATTCGCATCGATCGCCCCGAACTGCGCCAGGCGATCGCTGGCTGGTGGGACGGTGCTGGGACGAGGCTCCCGCTGGCGCTTCTGGGCAGCGAAGGCATGGGCAAGACCTGGGCCGCGCTCAGCTGGTGGCTGGACCGCGAGCTTGCCGGAACGCCCCTGCCGCTCACGCTCATCGTCCCGGCGCGGTTCATCGCCTCGGCCAGTCCCGACGAGATCCTAGGATCGGCGCTCTTCCAGGTGTTCGGCATTCGCGATGCGGCCTGGTGGGCGCGACGCGCGCGGCGCTGGTGCGCGGCAGCGACCGCAACCCGGATCGTGTTGATCGTCGATGGGCTCAACGAGCGCTTCGACGCAGCCGACTGGGCGACGCTTGCCTCCGAACTGATGCTTGCCCCATGGGCCGGCGCTGTCGATCTCGTCATGACCGATCGCAACGACCATTGGCGGCGCGTTTCGGGCGGTTTTCAGGGTGCCGGGATCGCCTGCACCGAAGTTCCCGTCGGCCCCTTTAGTGATTCTGAACTCGACCAGATCCTCGGCCGAGCAGGCATGAAGCGCGATCGGCTCGATCCTGCGCTCGTTCCCTTGATGAAAGTGCCGCGGCTTTGTGCGCTCGCTCTGCGCCACTGGCAGCGGCTGTCGGGCAGCGGCGACATCACCCCCGAGCGTCTCGTCTACGAGGATTTCAGGGACCGCATCTATCCCAGTCTCGACGACCAAGAGATGCGCAACCTCATCGCCGAGATCGGAGCGACCGTCCGTTCGGCTGCATCCCCGGACATCACCGTCCTGCGCCGCGAGATTGGCGAGACGCTTGCCGTCGAAAGCGGCGTCGCCAGTTCCGAAGCCACGATCAGCGCGATCGTCAGCGGCGTCTGGTTCGCGCCGATCCCGGGCGAACCCAACCGCTTCCGGGTCAACCCAGACCTGGCGCCGATCGCCATGGGCCTCGCGCTGGCGCGCGCCGTCCAGTCGCTCGACACCGCCGAGGCGGTCGGGCACCGGATCGAAGCATTCGTCGACGATCTGCGCGGTTTGCAGCTGGGCGTGACCGTGATCGGGATCGCGGCCTCCTTCGCGACGATCGCGCCGGAATGCAGCGAGGTCGCGCGCCGTGTGCTGCTTGATACTTGGCTTGGTAGTGACAATTTCTATGGCAACGAACTCAAGCGCTACACCCGACTGATCACGGAAGACCCCGCATATTTCCTCGACCGCACCGAACGGGTCTGGCGCGATCGCGAGCAATTGCACGACGACCGCAACGTCCACCTGGCTGGGATGGTCAATGCCGCCGAGGCTTATCCCGCCGTGATGGCCGCATTCACGGCACGCGCGACGCTCTGGCTAAGCGAGAGCTTCGGCTGGCGCGATGTCGTCAATGGCACGGAGCCGGAAGCCGAGGTCGCGGGGCCGGCGGTGGCGCAGCGCGTGCTCGCTTGGAATGCGGTCCGCGGCGATCTACCGCCGCTCGTCCTGATCGAACCCGACGACGACTATCTCTCGGTGGCCGACACGCTCCTTTGCGCCATCTCCTATCTGCCGCGCGCGCCATTTGCAGAGGCGCTCGCCACCTATGCGGTCGTCGTCGAGATCACCCGCGAAATGCATTATCGCCGCGACCGCTTCGAATGGCTACTGCGCGCCAATTGCGAGGATGCGGCGGCCGCCGAGCAGGCGATCGTCGCCGAGGCAAGCCGGCTCCGCGCCGTCGCGGACCCGCATGCCGGCGCCGCAGCCGACCGGTTGCTGGCCGCCTTGGCTTCGCTCGATCCGTCCGCCCGGCCGCACGGCGAACGACCGCCGCGGCGCTTCGGCCGTGAGTCCAGTGTAGAAGCCACCGCGGACGGCACATGGCTCTGGACCTATTCGCCGCCTGACCGCAAGTCCGGATGGGGCGAGATCGCGCTGCGCTATGCCACCGACCTGGCCGATGCCGCGACCGATCCGGAGGCACGGCTTAACGGCGAGGCGGAGGCCATGCTGCGCGCGGCGGCGCAGGACATGATCGCCACCGATGGCGACCGCCGATTTGACATGGTTGCGCCGCTTCGCAGTGTGCTGGCCCGGTGGGCGCCCGATCTGCTCAACGATTACCTCGCGCGGACGACCGGCATCGACACTGGCCGGCACGACATCAGCAAGATCATCGCCGGATGGGGCGCCTGCTGGGTCGCGCATGACGAGGCCGTTACCAACGGCATTGCCTCGATCTTTCGGTCGACGCTGCGCATGCCGCCCGATCAGGGCAGTGATCGGCGCACCGCGATAAACGCGAGCATCGCGGCGCTGGCGCTGGCCGAGGCGACGAGCGCCGAACAGCTCGCAGCCTTCCGCGCGATGCCCGACGGACCGACCTGGCTCAAGTCCAGCAGCGATTTTCTCAAGCCCTTCTCCGCGGAAGACTTCGCCGCGCTCTCGCCTGTGCTCGATCCCGCGGCCGAGCCCCGCCTGCTGGCGCTCTGGCTCAGCTTGCTGGCCAGTGGTGATCTATCCGATATGCCGGCAGGCTATCCGCCGGTCGCCGCGCTGCTGCGTCACGAGAGTGCCGAGGTGCGGACCGCGGCAATGCGTGTCGCACAACACGCGCCCGACAACGCCTTGTGCAATATCCTGCGCAATGGCGGCTGGACGGCAGGTGACGCCGCTGGTGACGAGGCTGTTCAGGGCAGTGCCGCCCTGGCCCGCGCCGACCCGATCGCGGGCGATAATCGCCCGAGCGAGATCGCGCCGCTCCTGCTCGGTTATCTCGCGCGCCAGTGGCCGGACGAAGCGCGCTATGTCGACGCGTTCGCTGATCATGTTCGCAGCCGCGTGCGCTCCGAACTCGACCCCCCGCGCCAAAGCGTCGGGTTTGCTCATTCCGTGGATGACAGACGGTCTTTCGATCGCCTCGTTGCCGAACGGTCTACCGAGATCGAGGCATGGCTCTCTCCGGTCATTGCCAGGGGGTGGGTCGATCTGGGCCATATGCTCTTCAGCTCTGACAAGGCGATCATTGAGCTGTGCCGTGCGCTGCTGCGCGTCGGCAACCCGGCGGGTGCAGCCGTCTGGCGCGCGCTGATCGCCAGCATGAACGATTCCAGCGTGAAGTCGGACGATCTGCGGTTCATGATATTCGACCTTCCGTTGAACAGCGTCACGGAGCCGCTGCGCGGCGAGGCCATGGGCATGGTGCATCTCGATCAGCAGCTCTTCGAAGTGGCGTCGAGTCTGCGCCGTCAGAACGCGCAATCGCAGCTGGTCGACATGATCGGCGCGATGTTCGGTCGCCCAACCTATGACTGCGCGCGCGCGTTAGTGCTTGCCGGCGAACTCGACAGCGACGCCGCGACCGAAGCACTGTGGGATGATCGGATCCTGCCGGCCGCGCTGCCTCGCTGGCTGGAGCAGGTCCGCAGGGCCGCCCGGGCGCGATATGACGCGAGCAAGCGAGCCAAGCATTGGCTCACGAGATTTGTCGACGAGGAAGACCCCGTCGCGCAATTCGGTGCCTTCGAGCTGTTCATGGCGACCGCGAGCCGCGCCTGCGCGCGGTGGGCGACCCGCACGATGGATGCGGCGCGGATCCGGGTCAGCCGCCGCACCCATGATCATTGGCGGATCAACGTGCCGCGGATCAACGCGCAGCTGAAGGAGGACAGCAAGTCGGGGAAGGATAGACTAGCTTTCACGCGCGTCCCCAAGCATGATCAAGCGCCGTGGCACTGATCGGATAGAGCGGCTGATCGCAACATAAGGACGGCGGCTCCCCCACGTGCGGCTCCCCGATCTGTCTGGAAGGAGCATCTCCTGCATCCACAGTGCCCCGAGCGCAAGAACGTCGTTCGAGCGGAGTGTGGAGAGGATCGCAGCGGGCTGGTTCAGGGTCGAAGGTAAGCCAGCAAGCTCACCACTGCTGCCGCAGGGGTATGTTGGAGACGATGATCCGCTTTCCCAGCTCCTCGATGCCGGCTGCGGCCATTTCGTCTCATAACGCGCGGCCGGGTATGCGGGGAAGCCATTGATGTCCGCTTATAGCCACATCGCTCTCAATAGCGGACTTTCCGGATCGTCCGCAGACCGCGTCATAGCTGAAGGTCCGCTGCCTGGCGCTGGAAAGCCGGAGCCGAACGGCAACGGTGGGCGCACTTCGGCCGCAGGAGCTATGTCAGCTTTGGCGGCGAGGGCGGCATTCCGCGTCGCCGGGCGGACAGAAGCTATTAGCGTAGCAACTCGCTGACCAGCGAAGGCTTCTTGGCGATCATGGCGAGCAATACCTGAGCTGGGCCGGAGGGACGTCGGCGGCCGTGCTCCCAGTTGAGCAGCGTACCTTTGGCAACGCCGATGCTGCGCGCAAACGCGCCCTGCGACAGGCCGGTGCTGGCCCGGATCGCGGCGACGTCAACCGTGGGCACCTCCACCTGGCGGATGCGCGCACCGGTCTCCTTGCCTTCCCCGAAGGCCAGTGCCTCGTTCAAACCCTGTCTGATGCTGTCATAGGCGCTCATATCCGGTCTCCATAGCGTGCGAGCAAGGCCTTGCTCATCGCGATCAGCTCCGCCTGCTCGGCTTTGGTCAAGTTGTCCTTTTCGTTCTTGGCGAACACGGTGACGAGGAATATGGGTATCTGCACGCCGCCGAACACATAGATGGTCCGGTAGCCGCCACTCTTCCCGCCGCCCTCGCGAGCGATACGGACTTTGCGCAGCCCACCACCTAGCGAGATGCCCGTTTCCGGGTTGGCGGCGATATAGTTCACGAGCGCAGCACGGTCCTCGTCGGACATGATCGCCTTGGCCCGCCGCAGAAACTCGGGCAGTTCCACCACGATCTGCAAGCTGGTCATGCCTAGAATATATATGCGCCAATGGCATATATGTCAATGACACATATGCAGCTCAGGCCCACCCTTCCGATGCTCACGAAAGCATAGGCATTGCCGCTTCGGCGATATTCTGTTTCCAGATGCAACTTCGCAAGGAGCCGCGCAATTCGCAGCTTCGAAATCCGGTATCCTCCAGAGTGGCCATTCCGGCCATTGGAGAAGCACCATGGGATACTCAGACCTAGACCCTGCCGTGCATGAACGGCGCCCTTGGAACGCAGGTCAGAATGTCGGACCCAAGCGCCCGCTCAAGCCACGCGACATCTGGGCCATCCGGTTCTACCTCGACGAGCACAAGCGACTGCGCGATCGGGCGTTGTTCGACCTGGCGCTCGACAGCAAGCTGCACGGCTGCGACCTCGTGAAGATCAAGATCGGAGATATCACCAGCGGCGGGAGCATCCACAACCGCTCGACTGTCATCCAGCAGAAGACCGGTAGACCGGTGCCGTTTGAGATCATGACAGAAGCCCGAAAGAGCTTGGCGACATGGCTGGAACGGCGCCGCGGCACCGTCCTAGACTTCACCTTTGCGGGGAAAGCATGGCGTTGCGATCCTTGCCGCCCTTGCCCTGTTCGACGCGGATCAGCATGCGCTTGCTGTCAATGTCATCGACCTTGAGATACGCGGCCTCGGACACGCGCAGGCCGGCGCCATAGGCCACGCCCAGCGCCGCCTTGTACTTGATGCCCGGTGCGGCCTCGAGCAGGCGAGCCATCTCCTCGACGCTCAAGACCTCGCGTACATTGTCCGGGCGGCGGGTCGCGACCAGACCGCGCGCCAGATCACGCCGTCGCAGCGTGACCGTATAGAAGAAGCGCAGCGCCGAGACTGCACCGTTGATCGTACCCGCGCTGGCGCCGCTCTCGTGCTGCTGGATCTGGAAGTTGCGCAGATCCTCGGACGTGGCGGTATCTGGCGGACGCCCCAGCCAGGCAGAAAAGCGCCACATATGCCGGATATATTGGTCCTGGGTTCGGGGCAGAAGACCCCGCATCATCATGTCATGCTGCATACGCTGGCGCAGTGGAGTGACTGGGGCGGTGGTGGAAATGGTAGCCATGGCAAGTTCCTCTCAATTGAAGGAACTCGCACGCTCAGTCACCGGGCTCGCCCCGCGCAAAGCCTCACATTATCGCGGTACCTCACTCCACGCGACTCTCCCGCGAAAGCGGGTTCGTCCTTGTCGGCGTTTACCGAAGGCTGCACAAGCCTTGAGGAAAGTGCATCTTTAGCCTATATTCCGACTAAATTCTGACCGAAAGATCGACATGAACCTCGAAACCCGTATTAAGCCAATCAGCTACCTCAAGGCGCACAGCGCCGACCTGATCCGTGAACTGGGCGAAGGTGCACCGCCATTGGTCATTACCCAAAACGGTGAGGCAAAGGCTGTTTTACAGGACGTCGGCAGCTATGAGGCGACGCAGGAAACCCTAGCGCTACTCAAGTTACTGGCGCTTGGCAGGGACGAGATGGCGGTAGAGCTGACGCAGTCTGTGGAAGGCTTGGCCGACCGTATCCGCGGCCGCTGATCCTTGGGGAAACTTAAATTGGAGGTGCGCCTGACGGCGGGTGCCGAGCATGACCTCTCAGGCATTTACCGGCGTCGCATGGTTCAGCGCGGAGCGGAAGGCAACGATGGAGCCGAGGCTCTTCTCAATCGGCTCGTGAAAGGCATCGAGGGACTGGCCGCATATCCCGAGCGCGGTCCCGTGCCGCCCGAACTGGAGGCGCTGGGGATCCGTGCCTACCGCCAACTGTCGCTGCCTCCGTATCGCGTGATTTACCTGCCGGATGACGCGATTATCACCGTGCTGATTGTAGCCGATAGCCGCCGTGACTTCCGTACCTTGCTTGAGGAACGCGTGCTGCGCGGCGGGTAAGGCGGACAAGGCTCTTGGCCCTGGAGGGCAGCAGTGAACTCGGCGAAGATATTGGAGCTGATACCAACGATCACGGCGAGCACCATGACCTTGATGCCTGAGGAACCTACGTTACCAAGAACGCTCTCAGCGAGGAAGCTGTTCCGGTTCCAGATGGCGAACGGCACGAGGATGAAGCCGGCAAGGCTTATCCGCTTGAACTCGATGGTCCCCACGAACACCTGCGCCGTCAGGATGAAGAAGGCGATGCCGCGCTGTGCGATGATTGCGGCGTACCGCTCGAGCGCATCTGCAAGACGTGGAAGGCGAGCATCCCCGCCAAGGTGCAGCTTGGTCACGGCGTGAAGCTGCACTGACCCAGAGCCGAGGCATGAAATTGCGAGCCATACACCTTCAGAGGAGTTGACCTGAACGGGTGGAGACTTACATCTCCTGCGCGGCGAAAGGCCGCTGGAGAGGAAAAAACTGGATTGAAGGAGGCAAACGAATGTCCCTCACCCGTTCGCGACATCCTTATGAGTTTACACCAAGACCTCAGCCAGAGCCCGAGGTGAAGCAGGCGATACTGTCTTCCTGGGTGACCCATACCGGCACCCTGCCCGGTTATCCTGACAACAGGCACTGGTGCAGCACGGCGCCCACAGCCTGGAATGCCAGATTCGGATCGCAATCGAGCGGGTAGCCTCGCGTCATGCAAAGCAAAATCCTCGCATACTTTGCCAGAGAGGAAGAACGGCTCGAACAGGCTATTTCAAGCCGTGTCGCCGTATCGGCGCAACGCCAAGCCGAGATCGCGTGCCTGCAGAAACTCAGGGGCATCGTGCGTGACCAAATGGAAAGCTGGGGCACCGATCTGGGCGAGCCGACCTCGTCGTTTTGCAAGTCCCAGCTCTGATCTTGAATTGAATCGTTCAGCTTTTCATTCTGATGGTACAGGCTCCGTCGAAACCGCAAACCAAACCCAATCGCTGACCTCGTACACCCTCTGGTGCACGAGGTCAGCCTTCGTGTCCTCTCCAACGTTTGCTGCATTGACTGCGCCAGCGAAGATCCTGAAAGATATGGGGCGAAGGGGGAGGAAGCAGCCATGCGCGCGCGCAATCGATCTGGATTGACAAGGCCAAATCGCGGAGCGGCCGCTTGGCCTGTTGCGCTGCTTACGATGCTTTGTGCATGCGGATCGAGCACACAGGCCCCTGCCCCGAGCACCGCGCCCACCAGCTACTCCATCCGCAAGGCCAATCTCTACGCAGCAATTCCGAATGACATTTGCCGATCCCGGAATGCCGCGTTCCTCAATGAGCTCGTGCAACGCGTGAGCGCGGCGCTGCCGCCGGGCACGTCATCCTTCGACTTCGTGGATTTCCAGGCTGTCGTTCCAAAGAATGGGAAGGCGGCCTCAGCTGTTGTGCAGTTTCGGACCAGCGGCCCCGATGGAACTCCCGTCACCATGTATGCCGCAGGATCGTTCGATCCCAAGACATGCGTGGTAGGTCCGATGACAGGTGGCGTCGGCCAAGGCCCCCAAGATCCCCAAGCGACGGTGACGTTCAAGGAGCAGGAAATCTAAATTGCCAAGGGGTAGGCAAAATAGGTTAGGGCCCATGGCCGCCAGGAAACCGTTTCGCGCAGCCCCTCTACGGCCAGGAGCGCGTTACCGCGGGCGGCTTGCGTGCACCCAGAGGTAAGAGATATGGCGCCCTCGTCCCGTTTCGAGGCACGACGTGCAGTTGCAGCTTTTGCGATTGTCGCATCGCAAGGAACGGCGCAATCTACAGGTTGCGGGGCATCGACTTTGCAAACTATCCGCCCCGTGCTTGCGTTTGCTGCCCATGCCGCAAACGTCATGTAGGAGGCATCTCATGGCCAGTCAGTGCGTTGCATTTCGCGATTCCAAAGGCGGTCTCCATGCCAGTCTTGAAGAGGCGACTCTCAAGGACCTTGCAGCCGTCCTTGGTCGTGTCGGTGACGAGGGCGGCATGACCGCCGGCGTTGCCAAGCTCGTCTTTGAAAAGCGCCAGGAAATCGAGCGCATCCTCGCCGAGCACGACCAGCTCACCGAGATGGTAGCCGACCGAGCGAACGTCGAACGGCTGCACGCCATTTAAAGCACGCAAGTTCAACCGGGCCGATAAGCATCAGTGCACCGGCGAATTCGCCACGAACGCTTGTAAATCCGGGCCAGGAAAGATCTAAGCCCTGCGCGATTTCAGGCACTGGAAAGGGCTGCTCTTTCAGCCGAAAGAGCAGCCCCTCGACCAGCCTTTCAATGTTCTCGCCGGGTCTGTATCACTGCAGGGAGACAGCCGATTCCAGACCCACTCGGTGGCTCCAACGTACGAGGCTTCCGGGTCACAAACAGGCATACCGGAACATCGAGTGTCGGGCCATTATCCGCCAGCACATCATGCTTGCGGGGTAGCACCGCAATATTGCGGGTTCGCCTTGGCAATCGCATCGGCAATCATTGCCGCAAGGGCTTCCTCGGCCCTTACGCGCGCCGACGCATCGCCGCCAGCAAGGTCCTTGCGGATCCACTCGGGCGCGCGCTCGACGACTTTGAGAATGATCTCGCTGACCTGTTTCATGACAGATGCCATTGCAGGTCCTGGCTGGAAGCTCAACCCGGTTAGCGGGTGTGCCCTGAAGCGGTCTGTGCCCCGCCGTTCCTGCAGGAGCGTCATCTGATCAGGGCAAGCCCCCCGGCTTCCTCGAGCCGTACGCTTTCACGCCGTGTTTGTATCGGCCACTTCGACATAGGGCATTGCGCCCCAGCATCACGGGCTTCTTGCCATTCTTACTCCTGGAACGCGCATCCGCGTCATCCGAGCAATTTCATGAAATTGCGCTTGCGGCCATGACGCTGTCTGACTGCGATGACATAGGCACTATGTTCGGCACTACCATGCAGCGTTCGCATACGCTCAATCAAGCTCGCGGCCTGCCGATACGCGTGCTTGTCGCCGGCACTCACGAGTTCCTCGACACGCTCTGCATAGACCGCAAGCGCCTTTTGCGGGTGCGTCCGCTCGCTCACGAGGGCAAGGGCTTCCTTGACGCCTCGTGATGCCCCATGGTCACGCACGGTCGCCCAGGCGTCCTCGAACATGCCCTCCTCGATCATGATGCGAGTCACGAGATCAGCGGGAGAAGACCAGCGGCTTGCAGACGAATTTTCCAACCGATCCTGCAAATGCTCGAGGATTTGCCTCGTGGCCTCGTCACCGCCAAGGGACCGCATGCGCCGGTAGAGATCAAGATTGGGTGCTTTCCTGAAGGCCCGCCACAGTTGCGCCTCGGCATCGGCAGTCCTATCTTCCTTGAGAAGCAGATCGACTGCCAGGTTCACAAGCCGCTCGTCTGCTCTTTCATCTTCGAACAACCACAGGCCCTCTTCGGCGTGGCGCAGGGCCACTTCTGCCAGCCCCTGCTCGAGGCAAAACGTGGCAAGACGAAAGTAGTCCCATTGCGAGGACAGGTCCTTGGAACGAAGCGCGATCCGGGCTTCCAGATCCTTGTCTCGCTCGGCGAAAAAATCCAGGATCGAGACGAGTTTGGACAACTCGTATCTGTGCTCCCCCCCTCCCCTGACCGGTCCCATATTTGGTGGCAGCTTGTCCCAGGCCTCACGGGCCAGGCGCTGATATTCATCCAGTCCTCGATCGCCCAGAATTTCCGCATATTGCGCGACCGCGCCATGGAAGGTGCCGAAGCCGCCGCGGGTTTCGCGCAAGTATAGCTTGCCGGCCAGCGCGACCGGGTCGGGCCGGGCAGCCTGGCAGGCCTCGAAATGTATCTGCTGCGCACGCTCGAGCAGGTCACCGCAATACCCGCCAGAATCGTCGATATTCTCGATCGCCCTCTCGATCCGAGTGATCGCATAATCCGTCAGGTCCACAACCAACGCGGCGTGCTCTGTTGAGGCTAGGTCAGCCATCGCATCGAGCACGGCGTCGACACCCGCCGCCCATTCTCCAGCCCGCGCATAATCGATAAAGCCGCGCGTGGCGCAGGCCTCCTGCACCGCCTCCTGCAGGCTCTCTTCCAGGTTTTCACCATCGGCAGTCTCTGCAGCAGCGGCAATGGCAAGCCTGCGAAACAGCACCGGATCACGCTCGGCGGCATCCGTGATCATTGCAACCAGGACATCAATGTCCTTGCCTCTGAGATAGCTACGGATCCGTGTCAGCGTGCCGACGCTGTCTGCCGTTCCGCAAGCGATCGCAGCGTCCGCGGCCAGCACCGCAGCCACCATATGTTTGCAAAAGCGATCGCGCTCAAATGCCGGGCACGTACACTCGCCATCGAGTGAGCTGGCTTGCCTCAGGACGGTTGCGGCATAGTCCTGTGTCCCGGCAACCCTCGCCACTACCCTGTTTGGCTCGATCGCGAGCAGTTCGACCATTCCCTCTCGGAAATAGGCCTGACCACGCGCGAAGACCTTGTCACCAGCGAAGGACCTGAGCACGTCCTGATCAAACATGGAAAGCTCGGTCTGGGTCATGACGCTGATTGCTCAATTTGGTGAGTGACTTCACGGAAAGGGGCGTCTGCGCGATCAAACAACCGCCAGACAGTTCCAATTGATGCCGCAGTGATGGGGCAAACGGGAGGGGAGACTGGGTGACTTGCATGCCCTTGCCGAGTCATCAGCATAGCCTTCAGATCTCCTCGCTTGGATCCTGGATTTCGAGGTGGAACCGCCACCCCTCGAAAGTCATGAGCATGCGACCGAACTGGTCCCATTCGACCTCTTGCCCATCAATTATGAGAACGGGCAACCGCTCCGCGGCGTCGGGGGCGCAAGTGATTTGCCCCCCGACCTTGGTTTCTGAGATTCCAAGGCCGAACTCGGTCTCGGCGAGGTAGGTAATCGCAAGCTCTTGGCGCATCCGTTCATGAAGACGCTGCATGAGTACAAATGGATCAGCCTGCGCTGCACCATGCACCTCGAACTCGTATCCCGTGCCATCTTTAGCTTTGACCTCGATGGCGGCCAGCGACAGCATCGATCCAAGATGGCGCAGCACAAAGTGAAACCGATGCTTCCTGCCGCGTCCATCAAAAAGATCGATCGGCTCAAAGGCAACATGATCGAACTTCAATCCGCCCAGGCGCGCCACTTCCTCATTGTAGCAACGACTGCAAAGATCTCGATATCCGGTCTCCTGGCTTCCCAAATGCGTCATCTCGAGACTGGGAACGCAATTCCCGCACGCATCACAAGGGGCAACATGAAGGCACGGCTCGGCCATTTCGCCCTGCCCTGCGGCTTGCGCCTCACCGGTAAGCGGTATGCCAAGAGCTTCACACCAATCTCTGACCGCCGCCCGCATTGCGCGTTCTTCATAGCCATACCAGCTATCCAGTTTGCCCTGTGCTCCAATCAGATCCTTGAAGCGTCGAAAGGCACCCTTGCGACGGAAAATATCCTGAGCTTGATCAAGCAGCTCCGGGAGTTCCTCGGCGACGAATGCCAATGCCAGGGGTTTACCGAGATCGAGATCCCGGCGATGGGGCACCGCAAGGTATCCGCATTCTTCCGGATCATTCGGCAATCCCTCGGCCTCATCAAGATCCAGGTACTCGGAAACAAGGTGGGTTCGCCCTGTCCGGGGACAGATATAGGCATGATGCTCATCGAAAGATGAAGCACTGACAAATTCGACGGCTTCGATGATATCGCTCAGCCGTACGGGAGCGCAATGTTGATTCTCCGACATCTGTGCCTCCAGCCATCAACGTAAAAACCCGGCCGCTTGGCGCGTACGGGCAAGCGAGCAGTTTATGTCAGTAAGGTGGCAAGGTCGGTCTCGCTCGGCAAGCGGCAGATCACGCACAAACAGGTTCATGGCCCCAGCTTGCTACATTGGAAAATCTGCGCGAGCCACCCCGCTCTCCGGTCCGGTCAGACCAGCATCGGCGTCGAGCACACACCAGATTGCGCGAGGCACCCCTGTTCGCATGATTGGTGCGCTAGCCCTCGTAATAGCGCTCCACATACCCAGCCCGCGCGAGTTCAGTCATGACGCGGCTGGAGCTGTCGGGCCCGGTGGGCACGCACATGTTTCTCGACGGCCGCATCGATAATCTTCCGAGCTTCGAACAGATCATCGGGGAGCTTGCCGCCAGTTCCCCGGGGCAGGCGTCGCTCGATCTTCTTTCGCCGCTGATTGTGACCCGAAAGTCGGCCCGACTATGACCCGCTTGGACGCGTAGTTGTCTTTTCTGCCTTCGCCCCTTGTCGGCCACCCAGCTACCGGCTTTCACGCCTCAGGACCAGAAGGTCTGCTTATCCCATGGCTAAGGAATCATAAGCCTCCAGTAAACTCATGGCGGTCTCGCCGAATGTACTGATTTGAGACATAATTGAATTATTGTTCGACTCAACGCGTTTAGCTAATTTAATTTCAGAAGATGTAACGCGTTCCGGGGGTCGCGAACATGTCAGCCGTGTTTGTCATCAAGCCGTTTGAACTAACCGCACTGAATTATCTGGAGGGCCCACGCCCCATCCCGCAATCCATTCAGTGGATCAATCGTGGCACAGACCAGCTTCTCAAGCGCACGTCAGTGGATAATTTACTGAGAACCATGTCCCTGGACATGGCTTCGCCAAGCGTCGTGCGCTTGCACCGCGCCGCCGGCTTACGCACCATTTTCAACTCAGAAAGCGAGCGCGATGCCTTCGCATCCGCACTGCGCGTAGCCAAGGAGATTGAAGCCGCAATCAGGAGGCTTCGCCTAACAGCAGTTTTCGACAATTCAGATCATGTGCCACTAGCCCGCACCGCCTTGGAGCTGGCCGGAGTGCCGGCAAGCTCGATTGCAGTATTATCGCGGCCCGACCAGATAATCGACCGTGACGTCAGATGGTATCCGGGACATAGCAAGCTTAGTGTAGCTGTCGCTGTTGCCGGTAGCGGTCTTGCTGCTGCGATATTGGGAATTGCCATGCTTGCCATCCCGGGGCTGGGATTGGCCGGCACGGCCACAGTCCTGGCTTCATCGAGCATATCGTCGTTTGCGGGAGTAAGTTCGGTGTTCGGCTCGATGGGTGGCGCCATCGCCCGCATGCTGGACGATCATGACGTTGACGGATTCACTGCTGCCTACCTTTCAAAGCAGATCCGCCATGGGAAGGTATTCATGTGTATCGACACCTGCGATGTGGGGCATCTTCGCTCGACTGCCCAAAGCATCATTAGCCAAAATGGAGGTTCACTCACCTCATGATACTCTTTGAAATACTCCAATAATTTTGAGAATGAGCGATGCAAGGGCCCCGCTTATACCTGCGCGACAACATTTGGTTAACCAAACTTGGTGTAAGTCTTCCGTAGCATCGGGGGGTGTGCAATGGACGAACGTGAACACGAGCGATTTGTAGTCGACCGACAGATTAAGTGTTTGGTTGATGACAGGTGCCATGAAGTGTTTCTCTACGATCTCTGCTCTGGCGGATGTATGATCGAGGCACTACGCGTCCCAATCTGTATTGGGACGAAACTCGAACTCCACCTCAATCGTTTTATCGTGGTCAGCGGTACGATTGTTTGGAAACGAGGGGCGAGCGCTGGCGTGCGATTCAGTCAGATCCTTCACGAAGCTGCGGTGCGACATCTCGGCTTTACACCGCAAGGTCTTGCCTTCGAGGCACTGGCGCCGCGAGATCGATTCGGTCGATTACTACCGCCATTGCCACAATATTGAGCAACCTTGCAGAACCCGGGAGCGGCTGCGATCGATGAGGATCACGATGGAAGAAGGTCGCATCAAGGCAATCTCCTACTTTCTAGCTATCATCGTGGCGCTTGACTTGCTCCTCATATTGTCGGGCGGCAAAATATTGATCAGCAAGGGTCAATTCGGGATAACTCAGAAAAACAACTCAGTGCAAGGTATCTGGGAGTGTCGTTATTTCAACGGCCGAGGATTGCAGACCATTCAACCCGACACCGGTTGGTCGGAAGGATGTCCCTTTTTCTATTGGTCATAGCGCCCCATTTCAGCAAGACAATGTCGCACGCCATAGCGCGCGGTCTTGCATTTGTGCTCCAAGTTGACCGATCGGCGCGACAAGTCGCAAGATTGAATCTTACGTTGGTTTTCAAAATTCAATCACTCGCGGCCGAATGCCTTAAGCGTGACCTTTGATCGATTTCACCGCCAGCGGTGCTGACTGGCTCGCCATGAATCCACGCAAGAATATTACCCTTTGCGAGGGCACAATATTGGCGCATCATCGGCGCAGGTCTTTGCGATTGCGAATCGATTGCTTTCTCCCAATAGACCGAATCTCGAAAGGCCCGGCAATGGGGAGCCGGGCCTTTCGTTTCGCATCGTTCGCAAGGAAATCGGATACAAGTCTATGGCATCGATCTGCGTGACAGCAAAGGCGCCCAGTGATGGTAGCCAGATCATAACGGCGCAATCGCCAGAAGTCCATGAGACACCGCGCAGTTAGAAGGTGCCCAGGTGTTCAAGAAGCGAAGAAAAATGCAAAGAGCGGGCAACTTTGCCTCTGCCTCCATTGCTAGAAAGTCTCCATTGGATTTGAGTTTCCGCTCCCTGGTGTAAGACGGCGATTCTGTTGAGCAGCTGTCGCACTAGGCGGCGCGTACCTTGGCTTGCTTCCCAGCCAAGCTCCATTGGACAAGGAATACCCGATTGGCGCGAAAGGTGCCAGGCAGTGAAGCGCTGCCAATTTCATTCCGTTCGTACCAATTCGACGTAACGGCCTTGCGCTGTTCTCCTGCGGATCATGATGCCGCGGCAAGCAGAATCTCTAAGCCCGAAGCCTGTGCTGCGGCGCCATGCTGGTCGGAACCGCCTGTCCACAAGCCATCGATTGGTCGGCTACCCTCCCCAGTCAGACGCCAAACAGCCTCGCCATTGCGCCGTGTCCAGTCACGAAGCTCTGCGCGCTCTGCCCCAGCAGGCATTACCCCGATCAGATGACCGACGTGGAACGCGAATATGCCCTTGAACATCGGTCCATCCCGTCCGAGACCGTCGAAGGGTTCTGTCAGCAGGCCATCTGTAGTCACTAAGGTGCGTGTCGCAGCGAGCGCCGTTTTTACGGCTAATGCACGAAATTGCGGATCGCCGGTAATCTCGCTCAAATCGTTGAGACCGCCCAGGAGCACGCCTTGATTGTAGGTGAAACGTGGTGCCCCGTTATTGCCGCACCGCGCGTCGAGCCCATCGTTCACCAGGCCATCTGCTCCGATCATCGTCGATGATGCGAACCACGACCAACTGCGCAATGCCCACTCGCGATAGGGCTCTTGCCTGGTCGCGAGATAAAGTTGGGTCGAGGCGTAGATGAGCAGCTCATTGACTATCGCGTTCTTGTAGGTTCGTTTGCGATCCCACCACAAACCTCCACCGCAAAGTTCGTCCCAATATTCGGTGACGATACGACGATAGTTCGTGGCGGCCCAGGCGAGTAGTTCGGGATCATGTTCGATCTGCCATGCATGAACGTTAGCAATCACGGCCCACAAATCATCATCATTGAGGTAAAGACCGCTGCGGTTGCGCACGGCAGCATTGATCTTCCCTTCCCAGCGCAAATCGCCGGTTCGTCGTTGATACTCAATCAGCGCGTCGACGATGGGAAACCGTTGCCAGTTCTCGCTGGCGCTCCAACCTGAGTCCGTGCCCCACTGCCGGTCGAGATAGTCAGCGGCAGCACCTGCACGCATATGCCAGTCTTGCTGCGCATTGACCTGCGCATTGGCCGAAACGGCGCTGCTCGAGACAGACACGGCGAGCGGCACAGCCAAGTGAATTAAGGCGATCCCCCCGCTTACAAAGCGTTGCTTTTTCATCCAATCGTAGTTCCCAAGTGAGGTAATGCAGACAGATAGCATCAACTGCATGCGCACTGATCGCCGATATTGCCAAACTGGCATTACATTTTCGGCCGCCAAGATGCTCCGGCAGCGACAAGAAGATGTAATCCTTCAGGCCATGCAATGATGCAGGTACATAAAGAAACCATAATAACGCCAAGTCGGCCAGGGCAGTATCTTGCGATAGGTGCTTTCGGTCTAGCTGCCTTTCAGGCCGCATCCCGCAAGCGAGAACGGCCTAAGTAGGTGAACGGGCATGCTCAAGCGCTTCTTCAAGGATGTGTGCAGTGCCTCGGCTGCCGAATATGCATTGCTCCTCGCCATCATGGGCGGCGCGATCGCTTTGGCTGTCGCAGGCCTTGGCGATGCTATCTACAACGCAATGGCAGGAGTGGCCCAGAGCGTCGCATCGAGCCCGCAATCGGGCGGCAGCGGCGGCTCGTCAGGAGGAGGAAGCGGTTCGTCAAGCGGCGGAAGTGGATCATCGACGAGCGGAGGAAGCAGCTCGAGCGGTGGCGGCACCTCGAGCAGCGGCGGGTCGGGTTCTAGTAGTGGGGGCTCAACTTCAAGCAGCGGTGGCAGCACAACAAGCAGCGGTGGATCAACCACCAGTGGCGGAAGCAGTTCCACGAGTGGTGGCTCCTCATCGACCAGCGGCGGGACAACCACGAGCGGTGGGGGAGGTTCGGGCAGCAGCTCCAGCTCGTCAGGAGGCACCCCAGCGCCTGTCTGCTCCGGTGATCTGGTGCCACAATCCAACGGATCGTGTGGCTGTCCAGCGGGTATGACGCAAAAGGGCAATTCCAATCAATGCAAGTAGCGTCAGATCGGCGCCGATAGCGGCATGGCGCGCAAATGAGAGGCTCGGCAACGCGTTCCATAGCCGTGATTATTGGTTTGCTCGCTGTGCCAACGTCACCAACATTCACGTAGTCGAAGATGACTCAAGCCGATCGAGCAGCGGCGTTTCGCGCGGCACGTCACCTATCGGAGACGTAGATGCTTTGCGAATAGCGCATCTGTATCGCAGGTACGCCAAAGCCCTTCAGATCGTCGTAGGGCGTATATGTCAGTTTGAGGCTATAGGCCTTTGACCCTGACATGGGGCTTGCCACTTGCGTCACTTCGACATCCAATTGATCGCCGGTGAGGCCATAAGGTGGGCGAACGGCCTTCGATGTCGCGACATCTTTGATCTGGAGCGCGCCGAGCTTGTTATTTTTCTGGTATTCTACGACCGTATAGCGCTCCACATCCGCGGCAATCGATCGTAAGGCATTGAACTTTTGCATCTGGATGCCGGTCCACAGGATCCCGAGCAGCAACATGATCAGGACCGGCCCAATAATGGCGAATTCGACGATAACACTAGCCCGCCGGTTCTGGAATATGGATCGCATGATCGCAGCTGGCATCATGACAATTGTACCGTGCGCACGATATTAAAATTGAACGTTTTGGAAAACCCAAAGCGTGTCCACATCGGCTTGTAGGCATCCTGCAGGCGAACGCGCACATAACTTGATACTACGACATTGGTCCCGCAACTCGTTCCTGTCGAGACCAGACCAGAATTGGTTCCGCAGCGGTAAAGCTTGATGATCTCTACCTGATCCGTGCCCAGCTTGAGCGATGACATGAGAAGCGATTTCAACGCTGCGGTATCCGTCGAGGCACCGGCATTGGCGGCAAGCGCGATAGCTTCTGCTTGCGCCGCGCCGCTTTGCAATTCGTTTTGGCGTGAGATCATCGCGCTGACATCAAAACTGCCAAGGGTCAAAAGGACCAGGACAGGGGCAATGATGGCCATTTCGATGACCGCGGTGCCGCGCCTGTCTGAAGCGATGGCGTAGCCGGAGAGCCAAGCCCAAGGGTGTCTTGCACTCATGCCACGAGCCTTACGGTAGCCAACGAGGATCCGACGGATGAGGATTCATCGGTCGGACACAGGGTCTCGAGGAAGGCGTTGCCCTTGATGTGGATCTTGTTAGCCGTGATCTGAAGGCACTGGCTGGCGACATTGGCCGTGCCAAGAACCGTGATCTCCCCGGACGAAAGGTACATCAGACCCTCGATCAGCGAATTGGAATTGCCATTGAACTGATGGCCTGGATTAGCCGGATTGTTGTTTCGATCCTCGAACACCAGCATACCTGCATAGTCTTCAGCATTGTCCGCATAAGGTGTGCTTGTAAAGTCTGATGCCTGCATCGGCGATAGCACAACTTTGTTATTATTGCCGTTCCCGCCAAACTTGATGCGTGCGCCATTCTTGAGCACGAACATAACGTTTGTCCCGGTCACATTGTAATTGGCTGTCAGGTCAAGAACGCCGCCGTCGATGACGTAGATGCCGGATTGCAGCACGGTCGTGCATTTGGCCGTTATCCCTCCCGAATAGGTGCCTGGAGAGAGCGTGGCCTGCGTCGTCTTGTTCTTCCCCGTACCTACGCTCTGGCAGGTATAGGTCTGCTTGGCCGGATTGGTTGGCGGTGAAAGATTGGCATAGGGGTCTTTCAGTCCCGTGACATGCTCGCTGACGACATCCTGGTTGGCCGCTGGAACATTGGCTGTGCCGCAGGTCGCGATGGAATCGGTCTTGACCAAGGCGGAACCGGAAATGTCGATGGCATCATCGTCGCAGGACAGCGCGGCCAGGCCGCATTGGGCCCGAACATCCGCATTGCCTCCGATTTCAAGCCCCGTACCATGACTGGAGGTGGCAAGAAGGCATGCATGGTAGTCCATGCCGCGTTCGAAACTGGCCTGCGCCTTGGCCAGTATGACTACACCACTGTTTGTGAGGAAGCTGCTGAAAGGCAGTCTCTTGGATGCCGATGCAGCAACGATAACACTGTTACTCGTGCCCCCTGCATAATTTGCGAGGTTCACATCCGGCTTGCTTGCAAAGCTCTTTGTGATGTTCTCATTGGCATCGAATTCCTGCTGCGCACGAGTCTTGTACGTCGACCTCGATTCTGTGTTGGACAAAGCCCATGCAGCGCTGATCGCGGCCTGGTCGACAGAATGCTGCAATTCGCGCTTCCACAAGTACCATTGCGCGGTATCGACCGCGAGGCCCGCACCGCCGATGAGAGCAGGCATGGCAATCGCGGCTATCACCGCGACATTGCCGCTGAAGTTTGCCCGCAGAGCTGCCAGTGCCTTGAAAGCCGATTCGTTCATACAACGCCCCTCCTTGCTGCACTGCAAGGAGCGCAGAAGTGAAGTCTGTGCTACATCTCGGCCCCTTTGAAGAGCCCTGCCACATCAGCGAAGTATAAGAATGATATTATAAGTCCGTATTAAATCGGAAAATCGAAAGTAACGGACATTTGTAACTTTAGTTACACGGCATGGGCCGGAAATGAAGCGCCGTGAGACTTTTATGCAGCCGTCGAACGTATTGCGACAAAATCACTATTTGCCTTTCCCGCCAAGGACCATAGCCGCGAGTTCGGTGCGGTTATCGATGCAAAGTTTTTCATAAATGCGATGCAGGCAGACCTTTATAGCCCCCTCACTCATACCTGTATCAATCGCGATCTCCCTGTTGCGCATGCCAAGCGCCACGGCTTCGGCGATCTGTCGCTCCTTCTGATTCAGCATCTCCAGAGGAGAAAGGCGGGGCATAGTCGTGGTGAGCGTCAGCGCCCGATCCAAAAGGGTGGGATCGATTGCGCGCTTGCCGGCAATGACCGACGCAATGGCATCTTGTAGCGAGCTGCCTTCACCCTGTTTGAACACGATCGCATTTACCCCTGCGCGCACGGCTGCCAGCAGCGCCGTGTCGTCCAGATCCGCAGTTAGAAGAATGACCGGCCGGCTGTCGCCGCGGGCCCGGATCGTCTCGAGCACGGTGATGCCATTCATGCCGGGCATGTTGACATCGAGGATCACAATGTCGGGATCGTGTCGCTCGATGGCCGCCAATGCTGCAGTGCCATGATCGACGGACGCCAGAATCGACATGCCCAGCCTGCCAAGCACGGCCTCGACACCAGCGCGCAGAAAAAGGTGATCGTCTGCCAGAACGATACTGGTCATATGCCGGCCTTGCGCGGGATGGATATCTCAACGCGGGTCTCACCACGCCGGGAGGACACCGCAAGCGTTCCGTTCAGGTTGTCGATCCGTTCCGAAAGCGACTTGGGCAACGTCGGCAAACTTGAATTTGGAAAACCCCGGCCATTGTCCGAAACGATCAGGATGAGGTGTCTTGCACTAGACGAGACCCGCAGTTCCACATAGCGCGCAGATCCGTGTCGGACAGCATTTGCCACGGCCTCGCGCACCATTTGTTGTATCTCGTGGGTCAGCCAGGCAGGCGCGTAATAGGCAGCGTCGGCGCAAACAGCCCGCACCTCAATTCCCCAATGCTTCGCCAGCCTCACACAAAGCTCTGCTGCTTCTTCGGTCAAATTGCGCTGACTTGGCCAACTCTCCTGATTTCGCAACCGCTCTATGACGCTGCGCACGTGCAACTGCTCGTCCCTGAGGCTTGCGCAGATCGAACTGAGTTCTTGACGCGCGTGATCGTCTGGATGGAAAGAGCCCCTGATGCTCTCCAACCTGAACATTGTGCCCGCCAGGGTTTGCGCAACACTGTCGTGCAAGTCGCGTGCGATGCTCGACCGGATCTGCGCCAACCCAATCTCTCGCGCCGCGTTGTCATGTTCTTCCTCGTCGAAGGCACGGGCAATTTCACGCGCCACTCTCGAGGCAAGCATGACATGGTCCGAACCCATACCGATAATTCCATGCACGAGGAGCTGTCCCCTACCCGTATGGCCTTGAAGAGGAACGAATAGTCCCTCCTCTACGTGCAAGCAGCTCACAAGATTGAGGTCCCAGGCAAACTTTTGCGCCTCTAGCCTGTCATTTGCTTCCAAGCTTAGCGCGCGTCGCTTTCGCATATCGAACACTGTGGCAGAGCCTTCGTCGGGAGGTTCACAGCACCCAGGAGCCAGATTGACGATCCGGTGCCCCGCCGCATCGGCGACATGCATTCGGGTGATAGGTTCCTCGGTTCCAGCCCAGGTAAGGGCTGCGCCTGAACCTCCAAGAAATTCCATCGCATAGGCCAAGGCCTGGCGTGGCGGGCTCTCTCCCAGGCCCGGGGAAGCCAGTTCGAAACGCGCAACGAGGACTTGCCTGCGTTCTCGAGCGAACCAAGCCAGCAGCACTGCCAGCATAGCCAGAAAGCTGGCACGGCGCACGAACTTGACGAGGTCTATGTCCAGACCAAGAGAGTTCAACACGAACCCGAGACCCAGGAAGGCCCCACTCAGGACAAGCGATGCGAGCAAGGCTATAGGCCACTGCCAGCGGAAAGCGGCAGTCAGGACAATGAAAGCAAAGAAAGTTGTGAAGGGGCTGACCAGGTCGGCGTCATGCGACTGGGTAAAGTAAAGCGCTGTCAGGAACGCCAGGCAATCGAGCAGGAAGGCTGGAAAAAAGAGCCGGAATTCGTGCCACCAGCTCTTCCATGAAACGATGAGCAGAGCTGCTGAAAGGAGTAGGTAGCCGCCGAAGAGAGTCCTTCCCAAAGGAGCGTCTCGAACCGGTTGTTCCGGATCGAACCAGACCCAGATTCCGAACAGGATAGCCAGAGCCAGACGACTCGCGGCTATCACTCGGCCAGAATTATGCTGGAATAGCTCGCGGATCACGGTTTGTTCGGTACTTCTTCCTGAGACTGGAACAAGGGCATGCCACGTGTTTTACGCCAGTCAATATTCACATCTGGCCGGCGCCGTCTCCGGCCCGCTTTTACGCGGCTGGGGACAGTAGATTGACCCGATCGTCAACTGGGCCGAAGGGTGGCAAACTCAGGCATGCTCGCGAACGATCAGACGATATCCCACGCCGGGCTCGGTCACGATCAGCTCGGGCTCGGAGGGATCGGCCTCGAGTTTTTGGCGCAGGAGCCCCATGTAGACGCGCAGATACTGAAGATCGGCGCCCCCATTGCTCCAACCTGCGGCCAGCAGGCGCTTGTGGGTGACGACCTGGCCTGCGTTGCGAGCAAGGGCATGGAGCAACATGTACTCCTTGGGCGACAGTTTGATCGGCTCGCCCTCGATTTCAACTTCGCGGCTGGCATAATGGATACGCAAGGGTCCGGCCTCGAAGGTTGGAGCATTCGATGCCACTGTTTGCGCTCGCCGGATTGCTGCACGAATGCGTGCCATGAGTTCGCCGATTTCAAACGGCTTGTTGACGTAATCATCCGCTCCCTCATCCAGAGCCGCAATCTTCTCCCCTTCCTGGTGACGCGCCGAGATAACGATGATCGGAACCTTGCTGGTCTCGCGAATGACCCGGATGACATCCTTGCCATCCATGTCGGGAAGGCCCAGATCGAGCAGCACTACATCGGGATCTTGCGCAATCACGCCGCTGATGGCGGACAGGCCATCTATGGCAACCGACACGGAACACCCCGCTGCGGCAAGGACAGGCTGCAGGACCGACACCAGAGCCGGTTCGTCGTCGACGAGAAGAACCTGTCCCTGCATCACAGTATAGCCTCCTTGAAGACTGGCAGCCTGATCGTCACTTTCGTCCCCTGCCCGGACAGAATCGGCGAATTGAGCTCGATCGAGCCTTCGAATGCTTCTACAAAACCCTTGGCGATCGCAAGGCCAAGACCGCTGCCCTGCGGCGAAGGTTCGCTTCGCTTCACGCGGTAGAAGCGATCAAAAACATGCCATTGCTCCTCGGGCGGAATCCCGCATCCGGCATCGGTAACCGTCAGCCTGCAAACATCTCCCACGCAATCTATCGTCACCATGACCTTGGTAAAAGAAGGACTGTAAATCAGAGCATTTTGTATAACATTGGTAAGGGCCAGTTCAAAAAGCGCGGCATCTGCGATGACCAGCACGTCCTCGCAACCTGTCAGGATCGTAATGTCCCGATCCGCATTTCGGGTTCGCAGCCGGTGAACGACCGCCCGCACGATGTCATTGGCCGAAAGAACCTGACCTTCAATCTTGCCGCCCTCTGCCTGAAGCCGGCTCATTTCCAGAAGATTGGCCGTAAAGCGATTGAGCCGGGCACATTCATCCACGATACCCTGGAGCAGACTTCGCGAGGTTTCGCTGTCCAGTTGATTACCAAATTCGATGAGACTGGACGCAGAAGCGCTGATCGCAGTGAGCGGCGTGCGCAAATCATGGCTCACTGATGAGAGGAGCGCCGATTTGAGCTCTTCGGTTCGGGCATTGGCACGCGTTTCTGCGACTATCGAAGCGAACTGTGCAGCTTCGAGCGCCAGCCCCACCAATCGCGCCATGGCTTCGAGAAAGTCCAGATCGAACCAGCGGCGTCGTTCACCTTCGATGACCATGGCTCCAACGCATGAGCGGCTTCCATCAAGGCGTAGCGCGACACACGTGCCCGCTTCAGCCGGATTGCACGAGCGGATTGCATCGTTAGCCAGCGTCCGGTTTACAGCGCAGTTATCGGCCAACGCGAGCGCTTTGAGCCTGCCGCCCTCCAATGTGTAAAGCGATACGCGATACCCCAGTCGTCCCAGGACCGACTTCGACAGGGCAGTCTCGATCGCAGTCACATCAGGTGCCGCCTGAAGCATCCTGCTGGTTTCGAGAAGGCCTTCTAATTGAAGATTTGTCTGACCCAATTGGAAGGTCTTGTCTTTCAACCTGCCGGCCAGGAGCCCGGAAACGACCCCACAGGCGGTAAAGATAACTGGCGGTGCCAGGTCGTTGCCAGTCGACATACGAAAAGTCAGCACAGGATCTGCCAGGAAAAAGTTGAAGAAAGCAGAAGCCAGCACCGTGGCGATCAATGCAGGAAGCAGCCCGGAATAGGCTCCAACCAGCGTGATCCCGAGCACAAAGATGAGGCCGGATGAGACTTCGCCGTCAAGCACCGGCTTGAGCGCTACAGCCAAAATCGACGTGATCACGAAAATCATGGCAGGCAAAGGCCAGCCAGCCAAGCCCAGGTTTCGGGGCAAACCCAGGCTGCTCAGAGAGTTTGATTGCTCAGGACCGCTGCGTGCTGGTGCCGGTTCGGAGGATACCTGTGACATCATGGCTTCCTTTGAGCGCGTGTTCCCCCATCCGTCCATGCATAAAAAACCTATAATATCACCACTTGGCCGAAATGGATTACGCTCCTGACAGACCCGCAACAGGAGTTGGAATTACATGAAACGCTCGCTTGCCATCGCCGTGCTACTCTCTGGCGCGCTTGCCGTCTCGGCCTGCGGACAGAAGAAGGCGCCTGCTGGAGCGTCTTCGCTACCACCGCCGGGCGAAGCCCCCGCAGCCTACGATGATCTCGACGGCCCGGGCAGCCAGGCCGACTTGCGCCGTGTAGCCGGCAGCGACCGTGTCTTTTTCGACCTTGATTCCTACGCACTCGACGATGTCGATACCGAAACGCTGCGCCGGCAGGCTGCATGGCTTGGCCGGTATCCTGCAGTCAATGTCACCATCGAAGGCCACTGCGACGAACGCGGTACGCGAGAATACAACGTGGCACTTGGCGAACGTCGCGCCACAGCAGCCATGAATTACCTGGCGACGCTTGGCGTTGCCCGTTCGCGCATGAATGTCGTGTCCTACGGCAAGGAACGTCCCGAGGCACTTGGATCTGACGAAGCGGCCTGGGCGCAGAACCGCCGAGCCGTGACCATGGTCGTCCGCTGAGGAACCCCGGGGCTGTCTATGGCATCGACTATGAACAGCTGCTCCGAGCGCGCTTTCTTGGAAGCCAGGGAAATCCTGCGAAAGGACGGCGCGCTCACCCGCGAGGAATGCGACAGGCTGGTTGACCTGTTTGACCAGGTAAGCCGTACACAACTATCAGCTTTGACACGCGAGCCCGGTCATCAGGAATCCCTGCGCAACTTCGACAAGCAACTGCGCAAGGAAGCCCGGCCGATCCTTGTCATAATGGGCGCACTCTTTCTCATCAGCGTCGTGCTGGGGATCTATGCCGCGTGGCACCTCTGACAGGTCCATACGTATTTAATTGTGGTCCCACTGCGGTACCCAAACCGCCTCCCGGACCTGTTCAAAATGTCCCCCATCCCCTGAAATTCGAGGACTGTACGGTTCATGGAAATGAACGCTAGCGCTCATCTTTCACCCATCACGTTGTTTTTACAGGCTGACGTCGTCGTCAAGGCCATCATGCTCGGCCTGCTTGCCGCGAGCATCTGGACCTGGACAATTATCGTTGCCCAGGTCCTCAAGAATCGCCGCGCTCACGTGCGCTCCGATGCGTTCGAAACCACTCTGAACGCGTCTGCCACGACCAGCGATAGCACGCTTGCTTTTGCCCGTGATTCTTCGCCTTCCGCGGCCCTGTTCAGGGCAGCGATTGGCGAGTGGGGGCATTCGGTGCGAGCCGGTTCCAGGCTCGACAAGGATGCGACGCGAGAACGCATTGCCGATGCATTGGAAGGGGCCATAGAAGGTGAAGTCGAGCGCCTGTCCGCAGGTCTGAACTATCTCGCAACGGTTGGCTCGATTGCGCCCTTTGTCGGCCTGTTCGGAACCGTCTGGGGTATAATGCGCAGTTTCACATCGATATCGGCTTCGCAAGATACATCCCTTGCAATCGTCGCCCCTGGTATAGCCGAAGCGCTCATGGCCACGGCCATTGGCCTGTTTGCCGCAATCCCGGCGGTCATCGCCTACAACCGCTTCGGACATGCCATAGGGCGCTTCGAAATGCGGCTCGGCCGATTTGCCCGGCACCTTCGTGGCAACCTCAGCCGAGAACTGGACGCTCTTTGATGGCAGTCAAGCTTTCAAACGCAGCGGGACGATCGCGCAGAGGTATCGCCGCTCGCAGCCCTATGGCAGAAGTCAATGTGACGCCGCTTGTCGACGTCATGTTGGTTCTGCTGATCATTTTCATGGTCACAGCGCCGCTGATCAAAGCGGGCGTCCCGCTCGACTTGCCCAAGACCAGGGCAAACGCGCTGGGGGATGAAAAGGACCAAGTGACCTTGAGCATCGCCCGCGATGGACGCATCTACATCGACGATGGCGAAGTGGCTCCAGGTGAGTTGCCCGAGCGACTGGCAGATCTGTCGCGAAAAGGGCGAGACGAGCCCCCGCTGGTCACCTTGAGAGCTGACCGCCGGCTCGACTACGGCCGGATCATGGAAGTCATGGGCGAGATCAATCGTGCCGGTCTCCAATCCATTTCGCTTGTCACGCTCGTCGGCGACAGCGCCGCACCGCGAGAGCCCTTTGAGGTAACACCTTGAGGCATAGTGTGCGGGAGCCTAGCCGGCTGGCTCGCGACGAACGTTTTGCACTGGTCCTCGCCGCCCTGCTGCATCTCACCTTGGTATGCTGGTTAGCCTCGTCCCCATCTTCGCGTCCGATCGATTCCCCGCCGGAGCGCATGAGCGTGACTTTGACAGATACCGTGGCGTTGAGCTCGGCCTCCCCGCAGCCCAAGTCAGGAGGAAAAGCAGAGATAGCGCCAGAACTTGGTGCCTCGCCAGAATCAGAATTAGACAAGCGAGAAGACGCCCGGACTTCCAGCCCAGCGCCGCTAGCACCAGTTTTCGAACCGGGGACCGATCAGCCTCGTCCCCATACGTCGCAAATTCCGAAACAAGCGCAATCCAAGGTTCCTGAACCTCAGACCATCGCGGCTGCTCCACCGCCGGTTCCTGCCGCGCCCAGCAAACTGGCACTGGCTCAGCCTTTGCCTTTGGCAAAGCCGCTACCTCAAGCAAAGCCGAACCCGATACCCGACACGCTAGCGGCTGCCAAGCCACCGAAGGCTGTTGCACCCAAAGCCAGGATGCAAGAAGCAGCCGCGCCCTTGCCGGCCAAATCCAGACCGAGCCCTGCACTGCCCGCTGTGCTCGATGCAGCGAAGCAAGCCGAAAAATTACAGTCCGTTTCGCCACCACGCCAATCCGCAGCGCAGTCTTCGCCCCCATCAGCTGTGCAAACTTCACCTACAGCAGCGCAAAAGGTTGCCAGCCAAGAACCAAAAGCCAAAGCCAACCCCGCGCCATCGACACCGGTTGTAAGTGCAAAGGCCAAGCCCCCCGGCTCTGAAGCCCGACCAAGCGGACTTGCTGCCGGCAAAACTGCCGCGTCAATTCCTGTTTCGCCAGGCCCCTTATCCCGTGCGCCGATGACCGAGGCGAATGGGGCGAACAAAGCAACAGGCGCCAAACCACAAGCGCAATCCGGCAACCGGGTTGGCTCGGACTTTCTTAATGGACTGCATGCCGCGCGTCCGGCCCAGTCCCCCTCTGGTGCGAGCCGCCTGGGAAGCGATTTCCTCAAAGGCGTTTCTGCAAACCAGGCGATTGAAGAAGCAAAGGGCACTCTAGCGCCCGTCATTGGTCCAGCAGTGCAATCTGCTCTTGCCGGCGCGATATCGCGTCAATTGAAACCATACTGGGCTGCGCCACAAGGTGTGGATGCTGAAAAGCTGGTCACGATCCTCGCCTGGAATCTCGGCCCTGATGGTCAGCTCGTGGGCTCGCCAAGAATCGTGCGGCAGGAAGGTATGACCCAGGCCAATAGTGCCCAGGCTGCGAGGCATGCTGAACAGGCAATCCGCGCAGTGCAACTGGCCGCGCCTTTCGACTTGCCTTCCGAGCATTACGAAGCCTGGAGACGCATCGCCACGTTTCGATTTGACAGAAAGCTATCGCTATGAGGGCAATTCTGCTTGCATCGGTCGCGTTGCTATTCGCAGCGCCAGTGCTGGGCCTGCCTGGCAGCGAAGAAACCGGCCTTACTGGGTCGGTATCCGACGAAAGCGAATGGCAGGAGCTGGGCATTGCCATACCCGCGTTTAGCACCGCATCAGATGTGGCAACTGCAACAAGCGCAGGAACAACGGCAGCACTGGGGCGGGCCCTGGCTCAGGTCGTTTCCGCTGATCTCCAAAACGCAGGCTTATTCAAGCCGGTTGGTCCGCAGGGTCTACCCATGCCTGGACCGATGCAGGTGACACAACCGGACTTTGCCCTCTGGTCAACGCGAAGCGCGGAAATGCTCGTCCACGGTAACGTACAGGCAAGTCGGGAGGGACAATTGACGATTGGCTGCTACCTCTTTGATGTGGCCTTGAAGCAGTTGATCGAGAAGGCCCAGTGGACTCTTGCGCCCGGCGACTGGCGCCGTGCGGGCCACAAATGCGCAGACATGATCTACGCGCGCTTATCCGGAGACAGTCCCTTCTTCGACAGCAGAATCGCCTATATCGCGGAGACAGGTCCCAAGAACCGGCGGATCAAGCGTCTTGCCATCATGGATTCCGATGGTGCGAACCACCGATACCTGACTTCCGGTCAAGCAAGCGCACTCACGCCTCGCTACTCGCCTGATTACAAGTCAATCCTCTATCTTTCGTATCTCAATGGGCGGCCGCGCATCTACATTTACGACCTGTCGAGGAACACGCAGCGTCTCCTGGTAGAGGCCGCAGGGCCGACTTTCGCGCCCCGCTGGTCGCCGGACGGGAAATGGGTTTTGTATTCCATGGCCACGGGCAGCAACACCGACATCTACAAGATTGCAACGAGCGGGGGGGCGAGCCAGCGACTAACCGATAACCCGGGCATCGATATCGGCGGCAGTTTCTCGCCCGATGGGGCCAAGATCGTGTTCGAAAGCGACAGATCCGGAAGCCAGCAGATCTACGTGATGAATGCCGACGGATCCAACCAACAGCGCCTCAGTTTCTTCGGAGGCCGTGCGGCGACTCCGGAATGGAATCCGCGCGGTGACCAGATCGCCCTTACGCACATTGTCGGCAACCTGAAAATCGCGGTGATGAGCCCGAGCGGGCAGAACTTGCGCTATCTTACCGATAGTTGGCAGGACGAAGCTCCAACCTGGTCGCCCAACGGGCGAATAGTCCAGTTCTTCAGGACTGAACGCAATTCAGGCAAAGCGACTATCTGGCAAGTCGACCTCACTGGCCGCAACGAGCGGCGCCTTCCGACGCCGGTGGACGGTTCCGACCCGGCTTGGGGGCCCATCCTGCCATAAACCGACCGTACGCATTTTCCCGCTTCAACAAATTAGCAAGAGTTGCGCGGTTAGTAGCTAACCTGTCCAGGAAGACGGCACCACCTCAACTTGCTCTGCTGTCAGACCCATCAGGGCTGCAGGCTTTACGGCACGGACCTGTTCGGCGGATGCGCCAGTCCATGCATCCAGACCCAGCGCAGCGACTTGGCTCGATGTTAACGCAGCAAACTGCTTTGGCGAGAAGACCTCGAAATGCGGTCGCTTCACACCGCTATCTACTTGACGCTGAGCCCGGAAATGGCTCCGGGATTGAGTGCCGCATTTTGTTTGGGCGACAGACCGGTAATCTTGTCCGGGCTCAATGCAGCGAACTGTCGGGGGCCCAGGCCCGCCACCTGATCCAACGTCAATGACGCTATCTGCTCGCTCGATAATGCGCAAAGCGCAGCTATGTCCATTGCCGTGAGATTGGTTGAGGGTAGAATGTCAATGTCGGCAGGAGTGATGGCCGCGACCTGGCGGGCATTGAAGTTTGCCATCTGTCCCGGCGCATCCCCCCTAATTGATTGTTAACCAGAGTCGTGCGAAAGTGAACCTAGAAGCGAGAAATGGCACGGCTCGATCTGTGGAGGATGGAGCCTATGCTTCGAATGGCGGCCTCGCTGGGGCCGCCATATTTTTTTGACCTCTTCATCTCGAGCGATGGGATGCCGGCTCACTCTCACGGAGGCAAGGCTGGCGCGGACAAAACCTGCAATTTACCTCACCTCGAGCCTACCGATCAATGAAAGTTGGCTGTTCACTTGCCCGTAACCTTCAGCCCACGCTTCGCCGCAGCAAACAAAATCTTCGCCGCGAATCTATTGTCTACCAAAACACTTGAGTTTAAGCAGTAGTTATGGCCGATCGTGCATCGCCATACCCATTCGTGCGGAGGGAAAATGATTGAAGGCCCTAAAGATCGATCCAAGCGGCAGTCGCTTCCCGACTTTGATCCACTGCAGTTGGTGCGCGAGGCTCTCGCCAGTATTCGCTTCGGTGCGATCCAGTTGACTGTTCATGAAGGCAAGCTCGTCCAGATGGAAGTGACCGAAAAGCACCGCTTCGTCTGACCCAGCCCAATCACCCCAATTCCACAGACCAGAACAGCCTGATGCCGACCGGACCACCGGACGCATCCCTCGTAACAGGGAAGCATCATGCGCACATATTCACGACTGGCGGGCATCCTGCTCGCCTCCACCATTTCCTCACAAGCCTTCGCCGCAGACGCGGCGGATGAAGACCAGACAACTGTCGGCACCGGACAGTCGGACAGCGAGGAGATCCTCGTCTCGGCCCGACGGCGTTCGGAGACGGCGCAGGACGTACCGCTCGCGATCTCGGTGGTCGGGGGCGAGCACATCGACAATACCGGAACCTTCAACGTCGGCCGCCTGCAGCAGCTCACGCCGACGCTGCAGTTCTATTCGTCGAACCCGCGCAACACGGCGGTCAACATTCGCGGCATAGGCGCACCGTTCGGGCTGACCAATGACGGCATCGAACAGGGTGTCGGCATCTACGTCGACGACGTCTATTACTCGCGCGTCGCCTCGGCTACATTCGACTTCCTCGACGTCGCGCAAATCGAAGTGCTGCGCGGCCCGCAAGGCACGCTCTACGGCAAGAACACCAGCGCAGGCGCGATCAACATCACTACGCGCCAGCCAACCTTCGACTTCGAAGGCCGGGCGGAAATCTCGATCGGCAACCTCGGCTTTAAGCAAAGCAAGGCGGCGGTTTCGGGCCCGCTGTCGGCCACGCTGGCCGCGCGCGTGGCGCTTTCCGCCACAAACCGGCGCGGCACGGTCTATAACGTCGCGACCGGAAACTGGATCAACGAGCAGGACAACCTTGGGCTGCGCGGTCAGTTGCTCTGGCGCCCGACGAACAGACTGGACGTGACGCTGCAAGGCGACGTCAGCACCCAGAATCCAGAGTGCTGCGCACAAATCTACGTCAAAACCGGCGCAACGCAGCGCGCGCTGAACCGCCAGTTCTCCGCGCTTGCCGTCGCACAGGACTATTCCGTCCCCAGCACAAATCCGTTCGACCGCGTGACCGACGTCGATGCCGAGCTCAAGGCCGGCAACAAGATCGGCGGCGTCAACCTGCGCGTCAAATGGGATGCCGGAACGGGCACGCTGTCCTCGGTCACGGCATGGCGCTTCTGGGACTGGAAGCCGGCCAACGACCGCGACTTCACCGGCCTACCGATCACGATCGCATCTAACAACCCATCGAAGCAGGATCAGTACACGCAGGAGCTCCGCTATTCGCAATCGGGCGGCAATGTAGATTTCGTCCTCGGCCTGTTCGGCTTCCACCAGAATGTTCGTACACAGGGCCTCCAGGTTCAGGGCCCGGCGGCAAGCAGGTGGCTACTCAATCCGGGCAATGCGCTGTCTGGCATTCCCGCCGTGCTCGATGGGTTGATCGCCGACAACGACATCCGCCTCGACAATACCAGCGCAGCCCTGTTCGGGCAGGCGAGTTGGAAGGTGACGAACGCCTTTACCGTGCAGCCCGGCTTTCGCGTGAACTACGACCAGAAGAAGGGCCTTTACGATTCGGTCGTAACTGGCTCTGCATCTGACGGCACACGCCAGCTCGTGCAGTTCTCAGGGCCCTATGCGAACGATCCCTGGATCGCGGCGCAGCGCGGCGTGCTTGCGCCGCAGCGCTTTGAGACGAAATTCTCAGACTGGAATTTCAGCTACGACTTGACGCTGAGCTTCAAGCTGGCCGCCGATGTCCTTGCCTATGCGACTTATGCCAGGTCGTTCAAGTCGGGCGGCGTCAACCTCAACGGCGTACCCAGCGACGCCGATGGTAATCCTCTGCTCGCCGCCGCCACGGTGAAGCCGGAAACGGTGAATCACTACGAAGCCGGGATCAAGGCGCAGTTCTGGGACCGCAAGGCAACTCTGAACCTGTCCGCTTTCCGCACCGAGATCGGCAACTATCAGGCACTTGTCACCAACGGGCAATTGGGTGTGCTGCGCGGTTATCTCGCCAATGCCGGAAAAGTGCGCACGCAAGGCGTGGAGTGGGACTTCTCGGTGCGCCCGAGCGGGCGCTTCAACGCCTATGTCAACGGCGCCTACACCGATGCGACATATCGCAAATTCACCGATGCCCCCTGCCCGCCAGAACTTTCGGGCGGCGGCACCGGCACGCCAATCGCAACGCCCGGCGTGCCCGGCAACAGCCCCGCCAACTGCGATATTTCAGGGCAGCGCCTTCCTGGCGTATCGAAATGGTCGCTTTCCTACGGCGCCGAAGTCAACGCCCCAGTGCCCCTGCTCGGCAGGGACGGCGAGGCCTATCTGGGCTTTGACGGCAACTACCGCACCGCCTTCTCCTCCAACCCCACCCCTTCGGCCTACACCTGGATCAAAGGCTATGCCCTGACCAACTTTCGCGCGGGCTTCCGCACGGACGCGGGCTTCGACATCTATGGCTGGGTCCGCAATGCGTTCGACGTCAGCTACTTCGAACAACTCGCCGTGCCCTCCGGTAACACCGGCCTCATCGTTGGCCAGCCCGGCGATCCCCGCACCTGGGGCCTTACCGTCAAAATCGAAATCTGACCCGCGAAAGGATCACGCATGTTCACTCTACCCGAACTCACGGCAGAGCACCTTGAAGCCATGATCCCGTTCATCGGGGTCGGTTTCGGCGCACAATTGATCGACGGCGCGCTGGGCATGGCCTTTGGCGTCATCACCAACACCCTGCTCGTAAGCGTTGTCGGCCTGCCACCGGCGCGCGCTTCGGCAAGCGTCCATCTGGTCGAGACTTTCACAACCGCCGCCTCGGCGATCAGCCACGTCTTTCACCGGAACGTGAACTGGAAGCTCTTCGCACGCCTCGCGTTTCCCGGCGTCGTCGGCGGCATCGCGGGCGCCTATCTGCTGACCAGTATCGACGCGGCAATCGCCAAGCCCTTCGTCATGGCCTACCTCACCGGCATCGGGCTCTACCTGCTTTGGCGCGCTTGGGAAATGAGCCACCAGCATGAGCATAGGCCCGCAAGGTTCGTGGGACCGCTGGGGCTGCTTGGCGGCTTCCTGGATGCAGCTGGCGGCGGCGGATGGGGACCTGTCGTGACTTCGAACCTGCTGGTGCAGGGCACCGAGCCGCGCACCACGATCGGGACGGTCAACACGGCCGAATTCTTCCTGACTGTGACAGTCTCGCTGACCTTCATCCTGACGTTGGGTCTGCAGGCTTTCACCATCGCCTCGATCGGCCTCATCCTCGGCGGCCTGCTAGCCGCTCCGCTCGGCGCGATCATTGCGAAGAAGATCCCGGCGAAACTGCTGCTGGCACTAGTCGGTGCCCTGCTGACCGCGACGAGTTTGTTCAGCCTTTACAAGGCACTGGCGTGAATGTTGGTTGAGAAGGGTGGCTCTGGCTCAATTTTTTTGAAACTTGGCGCGATATAGGCGGCGAAGGCTGATCCATCCATCGCGCCCTTGATGATCCAGGGGGCAATCATTTCGTTATGGGTCAAGCCGGCGATGAAGGTTTGCGTGCCCCAGGCCCCGAACGGGGCTTCCATTTCGAGACGCGCCCCGCGCGGGGCGCGTCCGCACAGTCGGGTCATGTTGGTCTTCACCGATGTCTCATCAATGAAGACAAGGCGCCAAGGTTGCTCGCGCATGGCCGGAAGGCGATTGGCGAACCAGTCGACCCGCCGTTGCCTTACGTTCGCCTTGCGGCGCTCGCTGGCCACCAGCGACTTTTTTATACGTATAACCAAGACGCTGCAGCAGCATGGCGATGGAGGAATGGTGCACGCGCACACCTTCAGCCTCTTCCAATGCGTCCCGCAGTTCGTACAGCGTGATATCGGGATCCTGCCCAACCAGCTCCACAAAGAACTCGTGATAGGGCTCCAGCTTGCCACTGCCTTTGGGCCGCCCCTGGGGCGCAGGTTCAACATGTCCCTTGGTACGCGCCGAGTGCAACCAACGGGACCCGGTTGCCGGCGATACCTTCAGCCGCGCCGCCGCGGCCCGACCGCTCAACCCTTCATCCAAATACTGCAGAAACCGATTTCGAAGCTCAGTGGGTAATGGGGCTGCCATGATCAATCCTCCAAGAGGATCAACAGAATCAGAGCGAGTCGGTCTTGGGAAGAGACACGATTCGGTTTTTCACAGAAACGCTATAACGTCTTCGCTATTCCCTTGACGACAACATCGGTGAAGAATTCGGCTTCGAGATCACGTGCAAACGATTCCCAGTCGGCTTCGGCGATTTCTTTGTTCTCCCGCAAGTATTTCGATCGTTTGAGCGCATACTCAGCGCGTCCAAAATCGGGAGCAAAAGCCCTTGCGACTTCATAAGGATTGTCAGCCGCAATTGCCATTAGCTGCGTTCAAACACTCCAGAGGCGTTTGAGCAACATCTACGTTGGATCGGCTTCCATCTGAATGGAAACGCAAACATTCGAGCATGCCGGTTTACAGAAAAGACGGCCGCTTAGGCCGGCATAGCTTCTGAAGAATGGCAGGTTTCGGCGAGCGGTTCCAGGCTGGCGTACGTCCGCTATGGCGTCGATCAGGTGGGAAAGAGGATCGTGTTGTAGTTCTGGGCGCCGTGCAGAATGTGAATGATAGTCACTTTTTCCGCTTCGACCCGGTAGAAGATCAGATAATCCCCATAACCGCGCCGCAGCACGCCGGTTGCTTCATAGCGCGGCACAAGGGGGAATCGTTCCGGCATGTCGGCCAAGCCCAAGCACTTCGAACGCAGTTCCTGCAAGCAGCTCAAAGCCCGTGCCGGATTGTCGCGCGCGATATAGTCGCCAATCGTCTCAAGGTCGTATTCGGCCTCAGCCGATAGATGCACGATCATTCCTCGCCCGAAGCCATGGCGCGATATTTGGCTTCAAGGCGATCAAACACCTCATCGGCCCGCGTCGTGCGCCCTGCATCCGCGTCTGCGAGCCCCCGCGCTATCGATGCATCCAGCGCGGCCAAGCGGGTTTCCCTTTCGTGAATCAGGCGCACACCTTCGCGAAGAACCTCGCTTTTCGAGTTGTAGCGCCCCCTCGCAACGAGGCTGGTGACGAAACTTTCGAGCTGCTGCCCAAGATCCGCGCTAATCATGATCGAGACTCCTTCGGGAGGAGAATAGCGCATTATCAACAGTTGATAAAGTGTCCTCGGGTGTCAGCGCGGGTGGGGCGTGAAGGCCGGCATTTTCCAGCGAGCCGTTTGCAAGCAAGAGGCTTCAACGCACGATGCAGCAGCACGGTATCCTGCCCTTGGCCATTCCGGCCAGAGTAGAAGCGCCATGGGACACTCAGACCTGAACCCTGCTGTGCATGAACGGCGCCCTTGGGATGCAATTCAGAATATCGGCCCTACTCTCCCATCAAACCAGCATGTCTCGCCGACGCAGCGCGGCCGACACATCGGCATCGAGAACGCATACGAGATTGCGCGAGCCACCGCGATTGGCGTGATTGGTCCGGTACCCTTCGTAATAACGCGCCACGTACCCTGCCCGCTCGAGTTCGGTGACCACGCGGCTGAAGTTGTCGGCGCCGGTCGCACGCACATGTTCTTCGACCGCGGCATCGATGATCTTTTGCGCTTCAAACAGGTCGTCAGGCAGCCTGTCGGCCAGTTCCTCGCGCAGACGCTGCTCGATCTTCTTGCGGCGTTGGCTACGACCAGAAAGCCTGGAGAGCCGCTTGCCCACCCAGGCACGCAGCGGCAGCACCTCGGTCTCGTCCTCGATGAAAGGCCCCACCTTCGAGCCGGGGCCTGCCTGCTCTGCCAGGAGGTTGAGAACAGCGAAGGCATAGCGCGGACGACTGGACACTTCGGACAGGCGGTCAAGGATCTGCCCGACATTGGTTGCGGTCTTGCCCATCTGTAGTGGCTCCATCTGATCCTTGTTCGTTCCTGCTTTGTCTATGCCAGAATCTTGCGAATCTGGCTAGAGCCCTCACACAAAGACTCAATGAATCCATGATTTTACGGGTCATATCTGTCATTCCGACAGTTTGCCCGGAGCGGATCCGGACCTGGCCGATGTTCCCGTAATGTCCGACACATGTTTGAGGCGCGCTGCAAGCCATTGAAAAAGAATCTGTTCTCAAGCAGGGCAGCGCTGCCACCTCGGGCAAACTGTCATTGCGACAGCAACTGCATCCGGTGGCGTTGTAGCAAGACAGCCGGGCGAGGCTGGTGAATGCGGAGCTGGCTCGCCATCTCCCGGACTTTCCCCCGCGCGCGGCAATCAATGATACTTGCAGTGACATCTGTTTGACCGGCGTGGCCAAACCTTCGGCGCGGTCGCCTTAGCCGGAGATCACTGCCGTATCGTAAGACACTGCGACACTGTGCCTAGGGGACCACGCCTGTCATGGATTGCACTGTGCGTAAGCCCAATCCCGCTTTCGCCAAACGAGACCATGGTATCAAAACCCAGCCATTCTCCTTCCGGCTCACGAAAGAGATGAACGGTGAGGTCGACGTTGGGGAAGCTTACCCTCTCAATTTCCACCCTGGGCGCAAGCCCATTGGCGATATCGACCAGACCGAGGGCCCGCGCCGTCTGGCTGGCGTGCTCATCACAAATCAGCATCGCATCGGTCCGGATCCAGGTGACCGCCCGGCCATTTTCCAGCAAGGATCTGCGCGCTTCGACTGAGCGAACGAAGCCGCCCGGCCAGATCATTTCGGGCCGCCACTCCTCGAGTGCTTCGGGCCCTGGAATAGCAGGCAGCGCAGTACCCGATATTGCGTCGGTATCGAATTTCTGAAGGAGCCAGGCCCGCGCGGCAACAACAATACGCCCAGCATGCGACAAGCGCGCTTCGACCAGCTCTATTGTCCGTCCCGGACGGATCACCGAAACTTCGATTTCCACCACACCTATCGGCATGGTCCCGAGGATGTCGTACGATACCCGCGCGATTGTGAGTGGCACTTCTCGATATGTGCGATGGTGCGCCTCGATCATGTGTGCAAGCAAGCCCAGCGCCGGCGCAATATGCTGCTCTGATGGATCCCAGGCACCGCCAACATGCTCGGAGGCACGGAAGCTCGTTGGACCCAGTCGCTCGAAAAAGTACATGCCGACGCTTTATCAAGCTGTCCCGCAGGATCAAATTACCAAAGCGAGATACGCCCAGTGCCTGCGTCGTGCCGCTGCGAATCGCAGCACCATCCGGAGTTGAGGCTCCGCACCACATTGAAGTGAACGCCAACCTTCCGGCCTGATGTACCGGCGCTGCATCGAGAACCCTGGCGTCAGTCCCGCCACTTCCACAAAAGCGCTTCAAGCGACAGATAAGGTAAGCGAACATTCATCTTCTGAAACGATTATCCGCCTGACAGGCAGGAGTGGTAGAACATTGGCGATTACGCGACTGTGCATATGGCCCATCTTGACGGTACTTTCGGCATTGTGCCCTCAAGCTGCCTGGTCACAGATCATTACGGGTACTGCGATGGCGATCGACGGCGACACCCTGAGCTTGGGCGGCGAGCGCATAAGGCTGCACGGCATTGATGCGCCTGAATCCCAGCAGACATGCACTCGCCAAGGTGATACGTGGCACTGCGGCCAGGACGCGACTGTATTGCTCGCCAGTACTGTAAACGGCAAGACCGTCCTGTGCCGGCAACGCGACGTCGACAGCTATCGGCGAATTGTCGCGACCTGCACAGTCAATGGTCTCGACTTGGGGCAGGCCATGGTTGAGGCGGGGCTTGCCGTTGCGCTGCCCCAGTTCAGTCAGGCCTATGTCGAAGCAGAAGCTCGCGTGCGACGGCTGGGCATCGGTATCTGGGGTTCGCAGTTCGACGTGCCATCCGACTATCGCGCTGCACACCCCCACCTTGACCCCCCGCCGGTGACCCGGCACCCTCCCCCGCATCAGATGCCTGAAAGTCCGGTCGGCACACGCCGTCAATCAGAAGGCGTGTTCTATCGCAACTGTGCCGCGGCATGGGCGGCAGGAGCAGCCCCCATCTATTATGGACAGCCCGGATATCGTCCCGAAATGGACGGAGATGGTGATGGAGTTGCCTGCGAACCCTATCGACGGCGCCGATAACGCCTCTGTTTCAATGCCGGATCAATCCTGGCCGGTCCTCATCCGTCACCATGTTTGTGGGTGCGGACCCGAGCTCTGTCATCGTGAACAGGCGCTCGCTTGGACAAGGGTTCCCGCAACGGGTCTCATGAAGCAGCCCAAGCCCGCACAGTCTCGGCAGACGTGGGCACCCTTGCTCCTTGCGCTACGCCTCAGGCGATCAGGAGCATTTCTTGTCCTTGTTACCGGCTTCAGATTGCAACTTCAGGCGCTCGATCGATCCCAGATCATCGACACTGAAAGGATCGATGAGGAATATGCCTGCAAAATTGTCCTTGGCCCACTGGACGATGCCATCGCGCTCGTAACCGGAATCGAGCAGGATCTTCACCCTGAGACCGCGCTTGAACCGGCCGTCTTGGGTGATCTTCGCACCTCTTTGCGAAAGATCGAGGACTACCGTTTGCAGCACCTGATCGTCAAAGATCACTTTGCCGGGGACATTTGCCTTCAACCGCGGCGCCCGTGCCCCTTCGGCCCTTGCCTCTTGCGAGGTGCTGCTCAAGATCTGCGAGCTGTCGATGGGTTGATCGAACTTGACGCCGCACTCGTCGCCGTTGGTCCATACCACCTGCCCTGAGAGCTTTACCGACGGTGAAAATGCGATCGACAGCCGATCATTCAGGTCCACCGGCATCGACAAGCGTAACGACATGCCGCCATCGGATATATTGCGGCATCGGCCCAAACCTTCATCGCCCTCTCGCTCGATCTGAACAAGGCGATAAATCGTTCGCGTGCGATCACTGTCTCGGCGGTCCGAATTGCTAACGTCGTGATCATTGTCGTCACGATCTTCGTCCGTCGTGGAGCGACCCATTGCGACTTGCTCCCCAGTAAGTGCAAAGACCGCGGGACACTAGGTCCATAATTTTATTAAGTAAAGTTAGCAAACTCCATTTGCCAAAAATCGATTTCTGTATTCCAGTTCGCATCCACTGCGATGTGGCCTGCGAGGCTGTCCAGCTTGCCATTTCCGGTTTGAATACGGCTACCAATACCGATTTCTAACAGGCGCTCCAGAAACAACTGCCCCGTCCTTTCCCGTCCCCGCCCTGCCGTCATCAATATAAGCCAAACACCGTATGCTTGCTACAAGCGATCCGCCGCTGCCCGACCGAAGCTTTCCTACTCTCCAGTCAATCCGGCGCTAATCCGCGGCCAAAATCGTGGGTAAACTGTAGGCGCGGATGGTTGAAGCGTTCTGCGACGTCTAACAAGCACATCCCATTACGCAGAAGGAATAGTCCCGGTGAACAACAACGATCTTGCAGATGTCCTTGCCGCCGATAGCGGTTTGACCAAGTCCGATGCCCGCAAGCTGGTCGACGGCGTCTTCGCCGCCATCGCCGATGCCGCGGCCAAGGGCGAGGAAGTGACCATCAATGCATTCGGGAAGTTCAAGGTAAAGGACACCCCGGCGCGCGAAGGACGCAATCCTTCGACGGGCGCAACGATCCAGATTGCCGCTTCGAAGAAGCTGGCGTTCTCGCCCGCCAAGGCGGTCAAGGACAAGCTTAACGGATAATCATCGTTCCAGCGCCTCGTCCGGCGAAACGAGGCGCTGGCCTGCACAGTGCGGCGAGTTGTCTCACATGCCCTTGTAGCGATCACAGGCCGTGATCGCGATAAACGCAGGCTCTCCATAGCCGTTGTAGATGTCAGTCTCGAGCCAGGCCCTCTCGCTGTCCCGCTCAGCCTGCGCAATCTCCTTCGACCAGAACCGCAAAGTGGAATTCCACCTATACCCGCGGGCCTTGAGGCGATCCTTAGCCTCGAATGGTGCATCCACCGCATTCACGCGATAGCTGTCCAATCTCGACGTCGACAGAAGGTCGGCCAGGACCGTTCGTCCGCCAGGAAGGTCGTGTCCCAGCAGATATAGCAGCGCGAGAATGTCGTTTTCAGCGCGGTGTCCTTCGTAGAACCATCCGCACTGCGAAACCAGGTGTGCCAGAGCCCGCCCATCGAATCCCAACTCGAGCCAGTCCAGCTCGGCCATCGAACAGGCCCAGGCCTTATGAGCGATGGCAGGCAGTCGCCTGTCGACAAACGGCCTGTCGAAACCCGCATTGTGCGCGACGATGAGATCTGCAGAGGAGAGGATCTCGATCGCCATTTCCTCGTCAATGGCCTGCCCCTTGAGCACTTCAGGTGTCAGACCTGTCAGTTTAGTGATGCGTGGATCGAGTTCACAATCGGGATCTTCACGCCAGACGCGGGGCAATCCTACCTCTACGATCCTGCCTGCCTCATCAAAGCGAAATCGCTGTACGGCCAGCTCGATGATCTTGTCGCTTTCGCTATCCAGTCCAGTCGTTTCGACATCGAGGGCAACGCCAACCTGGCACACAGCGCCAGGGCGCGGTGCTTGAAAACTAGTGACGGGCCTTAGTCTGCGCAGGACACGATAGTCCTCGCTGGACGCCACGAATTGTGCAGCGCGCTCAAGGGCATCTTGGGAGTTTGACGACATGATGCCGGGTGATAGCGGGATGGGCCAGTCAGGAAAAGATCGCCCGCGTGACACACCGCATGGCCGTTTCGTGATACGCCGCGGGCGCGATGATAATTCTGACCTCGATAGGACCACCTCAGAACATATTCTTCAGTCGAATTACGGCGGGGGTCAGACTGGCATGCGCCCTGGACCATGACCCGCGCGACTAGGTGACCTATTCAAGTACGGCAATCTGCCGCCCACTGCCCTTCGTCTTGACCATCCATCCCAGTCGGAGCGCTGCTCAGCGAGCAAGGTGGGTTCCCGGCTGCTGATGAAAGGTCACCGCAATCGGGCGCGCTAGCGCCAATGGCACCGAGATCATCGGTCTGCGCTGGGCGAAAAATGATGCCCAAATCGGATTCCTCCTGCATGGACGCCGCCATCATTCCCGTTTGTCTCCGGGGATACAGATTAACTCTCCCCGGCACGCCCATGGTGCCAATTCAGGCCTCGGCCGGGAACTGCCTGACAAGCTTATGAAGGTCCTCGTGCCGGATAACCCGTTCGAGCTGGAAGCCAGTGCGCCCTTCGTGCGACCAGATCAGGAATGCGTCCATGCGCCCGACAAGGGGGAGGCGGACTTCAAGGCGCTCTCCGCGCTCCAGTGCCAGTTCGCCTCGCGCCATGAAGCCGTGCGCCGAGATGTTCTGGATGTTGAGCTTCGTCTCACCCAAGCGGCGATGTTCGGCCGTCACCACAAGGTCGATTGACAGCCGAGATGCCCAGCGCATCTCGTAGGTGCTAGGCCGCGCCCGCCTGTTCATATGGTTGACCTCGCCCATCCCTCTTGCGGCACCTTTCCTTACGGAAATTAGCCAATAAGAGGTTAACAAGGCATCATTTGTTGCGATAACGCATCAAATGCCGGAGGCCGCTTGCTCTTCCAGGCTCGCACGACGAGGCCCCGGCAGATCCCTCCCCCGAGGCCCCTTTCCTTTTGAAAGCTGATCGATCAGTCGAACTTGACCGAAAGTTTGCGACGCGGTTTGCGCGGTGCCTTGGCTGGCGCACTGACCGTTTCCTTCGCGCCCGCGCCCCTGTCATGCGCCTTGGCGGCCGGAGCCTTCGGCACCGGCGCGGCAGCACCTGGCACGGCCTTGTCGGCTGGCTTGGCCGGCTCCGCCGCGACGACGGGAGCCTTGGACTGAGCAGCCTTTTCGATGGTCTGCTCGGCAGAGACCTTCTTCACTGCGGCAGGTTTCTTGGCCTTACCCGCCGACTTGGTCGGAACCGTGCCGGGCCGCCCATCCTTTTTCTCGGTCGCTACGCCGCCCTGCACCACCGCCTCAGCACTCTGGGTCTTGGGCGCATCCGCAGGCTTATGGGTCGAAGGCTTCGTCTTCGCGGTCTTCGTCGTTGCAGTCTTCTTCGGCTTGCTCGCCGCCTTGGCTGCAACCTCGGCGGTAGGCGCAGCCTTGTTGGCTACATCTACATTGACCTGCGCCGGAGCTTCGGGGTCCTTGGCTTTGGGTCCAGCCTCAGCCTTGCTCGCCGGCGCACTCTTTGTAGCGGCCTTGGGGCCGGTTACATTGGGGGCAGTTGCCTTCTTCGCCTTGAGCCCTGACTTCGCTTTGGCCAGTGCCGACTTCTTATCACTTACCGCCGCAGTCGCAGCGGCTTCCGTCTTGGTTTCTGTGTCCTTGCGGTCCTGGTGGAGGCCCACAGCAACCTTGCGGCGCAGCGCCGAATAGGAGGCGGCGACGATCGCGTAGTCCTCGGGCAAACCATAGCGCGCCTTGTATTGGGCTTCGGTCAGGCCATGCTTTCTCAAATGGCGCTTGAGCGTCTTGAACTTCTCACCGGTAATGAGCGAAACTATGAAATTGGGATCGCGGGTCGATTCCGCAATAGAAACAGCGAGCTTTGGCACCCCGGCGGCTGCCGGCTTCGACTGCACCGAACCCGGCGCGGCATCGACTTTCCGAGGCACGGCGGGCGTGGGCGTAGTCTTGGCGGAGCGTGCCGATACTTTGGAAACAGCGGTTGATGCCACATCAGGCTCTACCTTGGCAGCAGAGTCAGGTGCGGCGCTTGCCGCCTGTACTTCGTCCACAGCATCAAAATCCGTGATTGCCTTGAACACATCGCCCAGCAACTGAGGCAACTGGGCTACATCGAGCGTGTTATTGCTCACATAGGCTGTAACAAGGTCGAGAGAAGCACTGCGCGCGTCAAATTCTGCCATGACGATCCGATCCGGGAATAGAGTGAGCTACACGAACGTAGCAGTTGTGCGGCGCTTTAGCTATATTGGCGTCAAGTACAAGGCGCGAGCGATTGTTCAATGGCAATCCGGATCGCAGATCTGAGGGCCAAGCCGCCATCAAAAAAATTGCGGCAGCCGCAATGGGCTGCCGCCAGATATGCAGGGCCCCTCATCCGGTACTGGAAAGACATAGAGGCCCTTTGGGTCGCATCCACGCTCGCTAACGGCGCTTTGCGATTCTGACTTGTATAAATGCGCCACTAAGTGTGCCAGGCCTGCGATAATCGAAGCGCGTTACGGCAGCGCAAACTCGGCCGCCCAAGCATCGGCGTCTTCCCGCCTCAAATGTCCGTTCGCACGCCTCCCTTTTGCGACGCGCGTTGAAGATTGTTCCATTCGAATTGTATTGGAGCGGTAGGGCAAGGTATACCTGCAAAAAGGAAATGGTCATGACGAATCCCCCCCTTCAGATTCCAGAAGATGAACGCCGAAAGCTGAGCGGACCAGGGCTGCGAACATTCGAGCGCATCGCTGACGTATGGAACCTGACCGAACAGCAGCGCTGCTCAATCCTGGGGCTCGATGGCCCGGCTTACTTCAGGTCTTTGCAAGCCATCATGCATGGTGCCAACGATGAGGGCGTGGCGCTAGGTCAGGCCGTACTGGAGCGCATCAGCCATATTCTTGGTATTTTCAGAGCCATCAACATACTCATGCCTGTCCCGGAAAGGGCTGACGAGTGGATGCGCAAATCCAATAGTGCACCCGGCCTTGAGGGGCGGAGCGCCATTGATCTGATTGCAAACGGCAACCTTTCCGACCTGGCGTTCCTGCGGACTTACCTCCAAAGCCAACTGACCTGAGCGGCCTGGCCTTCGCGGCGGCCGCCGCGATTTGGCGGCGCATTGCCATGACACGACACCCACACGGCATCGCAAAGGCTGATCCCCCTCTCCTGCGCGCATGCGCAGTATCATGCGGGCAATGCCGTGCTGCCGGTGAAGCACACGTGGGTTCGTTGCCCAGCGTCGATGTGCCGAATGACAGGGAGGCGAGACCGCATCCCGGCCAGCAGGCGGGCAAGGCAAGCCCCGAGTACCTTTGGCGGGCAAAGACACTCTCAGAATGATGAAGATCAAGAGGCACTTAGGCAACTCAGGTTGCAGGGTCAGTTTGAATGAAAAAGGGCAGATGGCGTCTTCCGGCCCCGCAGGCGCGCGCCCTCTCCGATTAGTGGAACGAAGATGTCAAATACCGAAGTGTGTTATCTCAAGGATGCAGAAATCGCATTCGCGTCTGTCAGCCCGAACATTCGCCGCAAGATGATAAGGCTGGCAAGGGCTATCGGCAGCCCGATCGACCCTACGCCACATTTGCGGTTCGCCTACACGGGCGGCTCCCTGCTCCTCGGCGAAGCAGGGCTCCTGGTGATGGGGACGTCCCTGCCCCATCGACTCATGGCAGGACATTGCGAGCATGTAGCTTCGCGCCATGGCTTCGATGTCATTGTGCTGCGCAGCAATGCAGAGGTCAGTTCCTACGATTTCTATTTCCATGAACGCCGGGTTTGGCTGACCGATTATCGATGGTGGGAGGAACATCCCGGGCTGGCCTTCGCCCCCTGTTCTGGGATGCAGGGCCCGCTCGTCCAGGCGATGCCCACCGGTCTCAGGTTGCTGAAGGCGCCAGGGCCCGTCAGCGGCGATCACATTGCCCTCGATAATCTAGCCTTTGCGCAGGCGGCCTGAACCATGAACTTCGTGCAAAACGACAAGCCCTCTGCCCCCGAGGAACTCTCGACCTTCGCCCTGTCCGATCCTCAATTTCCGAGATTTCGGTACCTTCGCAACTACTGGAAGACCAGCGGGCCCAAGTCAGGGATCAAGACAAAGGTCATGGGCAAGCTGAGACCGGCCGGACACGTCGCCCTCAGGCACGATGTCCTGCTGCCGCATCGAGCACCAGGTGAGTACATCGATGTCGAATTCCTCCTGACGCGCTGCGATGCCACCTTACCGCGCCACGAAAAAACCGGCTTTGGACAATTCACGATCGACTTGCCTGAGGACCTGGGATGGCATGTCGGATGGGAGAAGGCGCGCAGTTGGGCGGCGAGCTATTTCGTGGAACAGTACCAGGTTCCGGTGATCCTCATCCTCCATGCCACCAGCCTGTCAGGTTCGAGTAATTTGCCGCACGTCCATGCGATCCTCCCTCCCCGGCGCCTTGGCGCCAATGGCTTCGGTGCACACGTGCCAGGTGTGTGCTGCGATGATGGATTCGAGTTGGCGCTCCTGTCGTGGGACGACTTTTCGCAGGGTCTCTACACGTGACGGGTCTTTAGCCGGCGCGCTCCCTTTCATCGTCATGCCCTGCCAGTGCGGCGAGGGCGTGGACAGCGTACAGGACGAAAGGCTCCGCAGGCTTCACCCTGCCGTGATGACGGCCTCCCCCCCTGCCCTCACCGGACCGCGGCCATAGTGCCGCGGTCCCTTGCCAATAACTTCAAACCGGAGCAATCATGACACCAGACCCGAAAGAAGTAGCCGAGCTTCTGGACATACAAGCCGACAGTTGGCTCGGCATCGCCGAAGCGGTGGAGGCAGGCCTTCCCGTAATCGCGCTCGATGCCATCTCATGGATGATCGCGCGCAACGACTGGGCCTTTTCCTACAAGATAGTCTCGCGAGGCACGCTCCGGCGTCGCCGCAAGGCCGGGCGCCTGTCGCCCGTCGAAAGCGACAAGGTTGCCCGCCTTGTCCGCGCTTACCTGATTGCCCTGGACTTCTTCAGCGGCTCCGAGCATGCCGCGCGCATGCATCTGCTCAACCCAAAAACAAGGCTTGCCGATCGCAGCCCTGCCGATCTCGTCATTGCCTCAGATGCCGGACTGGTTGCGCTTATCGAAGTCCTGGAATCCTCAAGACGCTCTTAGGAGATCGGCTTCAACGAAGCCGCCGATCAGAAGAGAGTCCTGTTGCATCGATGGAGGCGCGACCCGCACTTCCGCTCCACGACCTGTCATGGTCGCAGCAATCCTGCGATACACGAAAGCCGTCACCCGGCATCACGAGTTGGTATGACGAGGCATCTTCTCGCTCACGATCTTCGACCGGCCTCGCTTCTCCTTGTTCGCGCGTACCGCCTTGCCCAGCCCGGCCGCTTGTGCAAGCCGACGCTTGTTTTCCCGGTAAGCTGGCGGGGTCATGGGGAAGCTGTCGGGCAGCATCCATTTGCTGGTATATTCTTCCACGGTCAGGTCGAACATCTTCTTGATGTAGGGTCGCAGAAGCTTGACCGCCTTTCCGTCCTCCAGACAAATAATCTTGTCGGGAAAAATGCTGGGGTGAACACTCTCATCACGGTTAAGCCGAGCGGCAATACCCGGGCTGATGCGTTCGCAGAGCCATGGGTCCAGCCCTGTGAACGCAGGGTCACTCAGATCGTTGCCGAGCTTCACGGCGACCTTGTTCGAGTTCCCTGCTTCGGACTCTGGCGAAGAGATCGCGGGCGGCGCAGGCGGCGCCGACATCGCCTGCCCGGTCGCAATCCCCGTCGATGAATTGACGGCGCCCGAATGGCCCTCGCCGCGCATCTCCTTCAATGTGTCATGGACCTTCTTGAGGAACTCGGGGACCTCGACTGCGGACATCTCATTCCTGGAAAGATGTGCCGTGACGAGGTTGACACTCATCTCCAGAAGGTCAGCGGACATAGAAAAAGTTCCTCAAAAATCTACCGGCTCGTTGACCCGTCGCATAGCAGAAGATCACGCGGTCCATCAAAGAATCTCATTGCACGTCCGCACCTGAATTCGCGAACGAGCCAGCGCCCGCAATCGACATCGAAACAGAGCGAGGTCGCTCGGGGGATGCTCGGATGACACCGCGCCAACCGCACTCCTGACCCAGCACATGGCGCTGCCGCGCGCTGGGCAAAGCAAAGTATCGCAGCCTCGCGCGCGGACAATCGAAGAGGCGGTTTGGCAGCCCCCCTGCCCGCGAACTTTGCTCACCATGTGTACAGAAAGCCCCGACCGGATGACCCGGCCGGGGCTTTCGTTTTTCTCGGTTCGTCTCACACGAAACCAGTCATCTTCATTCGAAGCGTAGACCCCTGATGATGTCCTCCGCAGACTCAAGTCCTCGAGGATTTATCGTCTCACGCGCAGTCGATTCCGAACGGCGGCGGCTACCATTTCCAAATGCATCATCCTCCGAGCCCGCATAGCTGTTTACGACACCAAGGACGGCCTTGCGCAGGGATACTTCGAATTCCGGATCTCCCGACCAACGGTCGAGAACTTCCATCATCTTGCGAGCCTCCTCCATATGCAAAGCACGCACCCTTTTTATCTCGTCCTGCTTCTCCTCACCCTCATAAAACAGCGCTCGCATATTAGCTTCATCATCGCTCATATGACCGGAGAGAGAACGCATGATTGTCCATGCCGGACCCATCGCAAAAATGGGCGAAAGCACTTTGATCAGATGATCCATCACGCACCAATCCAACAGGCTTTTATCCATCGCCTCATGATAGGCCAAAGCCTCCTCAGCATACTCCAGTTCGGCTCTCGCCTTGGCCACTCGATCGCGATGAACGCGAAGCGAGGCAGGCCCCCTCGCAAGAGATTTGCCTGTCCCCTGTGATTGCTTCACCGGCCTCTTGATACCCCGGCTGGAGAATGGGCTATCGCCCCCTTCAAGCCATCTCAGCCAGATCCCCGGCGAGACCTCTGAAGGGCGAAGTTCTGAGACCAGTTTCAGAAGAACTTTGCCCCGCTCCTCATCTGATCGAAGATCAATCTGGGACTGCGCTTCCGGTGTAAGCTTGCCCTCTTGGCCAATGAACAATGCACCCAGTTGCCTCGCAAACTTTTCAAGCGTCTCCTGGCCATTTTCGACACTACCGGACGGACCATTCTGGCCGCCGTTCGTTGCATCCGCGTGCTGCGGTTCCGTCATGAAATTTCCCTAAAATAGATTTATCGTCGAAAGGATTTCGACCCTCGACCTGATGGCGAGGATTAAGGACATAGATCCACAACGTCAACGAAGCACTTGAAAGACCCTCCCAGGGTTCGTGCCCAATTTTCGAAACTCCCTAAACGATCTTCAAATTTTGGGCACAGACCCCCGACTTCATGCAGAAGTCGCAGAAAGAGTGTGGGCAGAAACCCAGAAATGCCCATTCCTTTCTGGAAGGCGCAATACCGTTAAAGTGCCGCAGCACTTTAACACGGGCTTTTTCCACCACGAACTGGCGGAAAACAGCCCTTATGCGCTCTCCGAGGGTGTAGCGCCAAAACTCGCGGGACCGAGTTTGTGTCGCTATCGACGCCTTCGGGTCGGGGCCTCCAATGAGCCGAACGCTCATTTTCCGGCAGGCAGTTGTGGAAGAAATCGCAAGTCTGGAAAGTCTGGATAGTGCTTGCACGCACATCCACAATCTTCGATAGTCGCATCCACCTCAGGTGGAAATCATATGGCAAAAACATCTATCAGCGCCGACGTCGCAGCGGCGAACTCGAAGCTCGCGCAGTTCCTGCGTCGCAAGGAAGAAGAGGAAATGCTTCTTCAGATCGGCAAGCGCAAACCCAAGCAACAACGCGACGAGAAGCGCCTCCTGGGTGGGCGCGCCCGCTGGGCTGCCGAACCCGACTTCAGGGTGCCCACTTGCCTCGTCGACAGACCCCGCACGGCGTCGGGGTCAACCTCGTTCCACTTCTCCTATATCTCGATCTCGAAGGAGGCCGTGCCGACCATTGGCGGCAAGCCACTCCCCGGTTCATTCGGCAAGCTCAAGGAGCCTGCTCTCGAGCACTCGAAGTACATCGAGCGCGATGGCGCTGCAGAGCTCACAGGCGTCTCGGCCAGTGCTCATCACGCCGGCTACATCGAACGTCCCGGCGCTGTCGAAATGCTCGATCCCTTCGGCCTGGTCGAAGAGGAAATCGAGCGCAAGATTGCCTCGGTCGTCAACGAGACGCCGACTGCAGAAGAGGCCTCGATCCTTGGCCTTCGCGAGGCAGCGCCCGAGGGCATTCCATCTGTCTTCAGCAACATCTCGAACGACCCTTTCGAGCGTCAGGAATTCTGGCGCGCAGTCGAGCGCTGCGAGCGCAAACCGCGAACGCATCACATCATTCTCGACCCCGAAGCCTCGCCCCGCTGGTGGGACGCCATGCTGGCATCCAATGACATCGCCACGGGCTTCAAAGTTCATACTCTGAACGTTGCCGAGGCCCTCCGCCAACACGTCAAAACTCCGTCAAACAATGATGCTGCGACGAAGCCATTTGAAGCTGAGCCCTACCCTGTCTCGGCAGAGCGCGCTGGCAAGTTGATCCAGCAAGCCATGCTTGTCCCAGGCTTCGATCATTCGCTTCCCCCGCTTCAGTTCAAGTCGGGTCGCGGCGGCCGGGTCCAGATCCGTTTTGTTGCCGAACTGCCGCACGAAATCTCTGCCGAGGATCGGGCCCTCATCGTGCAAAACTTTGTCGACCGTCTGGGCAGACTGGAGACTCGAATCGATGACGATCTCATCCCCCAAAAGGTCGGCATGATGTACACGGCCGTCATCCATGCCCCGGACGCACACAACGATAGCCGCAACTACCATCTGCACATCGTTGCCTACGATCGGCCGGCCACCTTCCGGCACGACTTGGGCATGTGGGACTTCGAGTTCGCTGAGCATTATTTTGAGAGCAGAAAGATGCGCACGCGCTTCCCATTTCGTCAGAACAAAATCGGCGAAGTCTCCCAGCACGGGTCGCGCACAGGAAAGGAAAATTCCGGCAAGGATTTCATCCCCGCAATGCGCAAAGACTTCGCCGACATCGTCAACAAGGTCCTTAAAGCCCGCGGCATCGAGCGTCGCTACGACCACCGCAGGTACACCGAGATGGGGATCGATCGAACGCCAACCGAACACCTCGGCACCAAGGCCGCAGCGCTTGAGGCCATTGGCGTTCCCACGACTGTTGGACAGCTCAACGCCATCGCAATCTGGTCCGACGCCGAACGCTCCATTGAGCGCCAGGCCGAGCAGCGCGAAGCCAAGTGGAAGAGGGGGCAGCGCTCTCTGCGCAGCATTGAAGACAGAGCTTCTTACTACGACTATGGCAACCCCCTCATCCCCCAGCTGCGCACGCTCATCACGGAACGGCGCGCCATCATCAAAGACCTCGCCGAAGACCGGCGATCCATCATGGTGTTCGACACCATGGAAGCTAAGGCCAAGTCGCGCGCCATGCGCACAAGGCAGACTTGCGTGCGCCTTCTAGCAGACATTGAAAACGGCGAAGCAGACGGCACCACCCGTGTCATGAAATTCGCCATCGAGGCTCGCTGGAAGGACGCACAGAAGCACATCGAAACCATCGACGCTGCCCTTGCCCCGCATCGCTCTGCACTCGCAGAAGCAGCTGCCGACATTGAACGCAGGGAACGGCGTCTGATGGAGATCGACGCAGCCATTCGTCCGATCGAAACCAAGCTCGCAAAAGTCATCCGTGAGATTGAGAGAGACCCCTCGCGGCCACGTCACGACCCTGCTGATCTTATCAATGAACTGGCTGCGCAGCCCTTCAATTCACCCACTCCAGTCAACGCACAGAAAGCTTCAGAGTCTGAGCAAGTGGACCCACAAGCTCGCGCTCGCCAGGACAAATCGATGCTCGAGCCCAGCGCGGAGACAGATGCCCACAAGCAGGCGCCGCGGGCGGCTGCGCATCCGCATGAAGTGGCACGCGGTGCCCACGCCCAAGACGGGTCCGTAACGAAAAAGCTCGAAGCTCAGACCGCTATCAACGCCGAGAAGCAGATGCCTGCGATTGAGCCTGTCCAGGCTGATAAGCAAAAAGAGCCCAGCCTTACCGAAAGGCAATCCTCGGCATCGAACAGCGACAAGCTGGTGGACAAAAAGGCCAAAGCTCCTCAACCCTCCGAACAAGCAAACAGCATCTCTGCCGAGCGCTCAGAGCCCGGCACACGAGAGGCAATTGTCCCTCGCGACGAGGCGGCTCCTGCGTTCGAAGGCAACAACCTGCGAGCTCAAAAGCCGGCTGATGAAATCTCATCTGGGCTGCAATCTCCGCGCACGGTCCCAGAGCCGCCCGAGATCGCGAGCGCGGCTTCCGAGCATGAGGCAAAGAAGGCCAGCGTCCCTCTCAAGCCTATTACGCTTGACGGCGTTCCGATCGTCAAAGGTACCATAGAGCCCAACGTGATTGGCGAAGATCACACCACCTTGGCCGATCAGCAAAAGACCCCCGAAGGATTGAGCCCACTGCGCAAGGAAGAGCAAACGTCCCAGCCAGATGGAGAAGGCATGACATTCAGTGCCGACGTAGGGAATGAGGATCGTACCAGGCCGCCCAATCTTCCAAACGCGGATCAGTCCACGGCTGAAACTGCACCTGAAGTGGATCGACGCCGCAAGATCGAAGATCCACTTCTTCTCGAACTGGAAAGCCAGGAGGCGCCGGCAAAGCCCGGCACCTCAATGGCCGAGCTTGAAATGTGGGAGGCGCTCATCGGTAGGATCCAACGAGATCGCATCCCGATCAAAATCGAAAGGACGCGCGCTGGCCAGCAACACTACCTTGTTCCCTCACTCGATCCTAGCGAGCAAGCGCTCCTGCGCGCAAAGCGATTTGGCCACCGCACACATGCTCGCCTGGAAAGAATCCATGATCTCCAAAGGCATGAAATCAATCGGCTCGGCCGCTGGATCCAAGAGCACGGCAAGGATCCCCAAAAGCTTAAAATCAGTGAGACCGGAATAATCATTCAGAATGTACCATTGGCAATCAAGACGTTGTTCGAGAATTGGTATCGCCACCCGCAGATTAGAGAACTCTTCACAGCCGAGAACAACCGTCGCCTCGCAATAGCACGTCAGCGAGCCGAAGCAGCGAAGCCGGCTCCAGAGCGCTTTGATATAGGATTTGGAGCCACTCGTGAGCAGGCATTGGACGAAGTCCGATTTAAATATCCTGCTCCTGATCAGGTCTACACAGAAGAGGTCAGCGAATTCACCCGGCTGCTTCGAGACCTTGCTCCAATGAGCGAACTTAAAAAGGCCGCTGACCGCATTGCGGCAAACCCATACGCACGTGAAGACGTCAATCACCATGCAGTTGCGCTCGCTACTGCCTATGAACGAGTGACCAACACGACGCTCGACAGTGGCTACCTCCACCAAAGACGCGGGATGGAACGTTAGGGTCAGAACCTATTGATATGAGAGGATCGATGTTATTCAGGCTCTTTGAGGAGACTGGATCTGAATGATTTGTTCTGGCTGACGAACGAACAGATGGCGCGGCATGAGCCGTATTTTCCGAGGAGCCACGGTAAGCCCCGAGTTGATGATCGCTGGGTTTTGAGCGGGATCATCTTCGTGAACCGCAACGGGCTGCGCTGGCGCGATGCACCGAAGGTCTATGGACCGCACAAGACGCTCTACAATCGGTGGAAGCGGTGGGGTGACAAGGGCATCTTTCTGAGGATGATGGAAGGTCTGGTCACGCCCCAGGCTTGCAAACGCAAGACGATAATGATCGACGCGACCTATTTGAAGGCGCACCGCACGGCATTGAGCCTGGCGGTATGCTGACTGGTTCCGCGATGCCTTGCAGGAGAAGTGGATCACGCCCTGCATTCCGGGCCGAAAATCCCGGAACAAGGCCGTCCAATACGACAAACGCCAGTATAAACGCCGAAACCGCATCGAGATCCTGCTGGCCAGCTTCGACCGAGCCTACAACCAGCGACGACAACGCGTGCTCGAAGGCAAGTCACCTCACCAGAAGGTAGAAGAGCGGATCAAACTTATCCCCTCGCTGGCCAATTTTCATTACAAGGTGAAGGAACCGGAGGACCTGAAGGCCAAGGTCGACGACGTCCTATATTATGCCAATGATGTATCGCGACCAGTCAGGTAGTTCGGTAAAATTCTTCGAAGAGGCAACAGGAGGGACAAATCCTCAGTTCGTTTGACATCGCGCGTTGCACGGCATCGAGAACCTCTTCTCGAACGGCAAGATGAGGAATTGAGGATGCTGAAACGAGGTCTGACATCAGAGCCAAGAACTGCCACAGGTAGCCGGACCACCCAAGCGCACTAATGATACTATGCATTATCAATAGTACGTAATTCGTCGTTCTTGAGTCGAGATTACCCGCCAAGGTTGCATTGACTTTCGTGTTCGAAAGCGCACTCTCTGGATGGAGGTGTGTCATGAAAGGATCGCAAATCTGGGATGTAGACCGCATAATTGCCGCGAAGGTCTTGTCGGAACTGGGCGTCGAGGCGTCCAGGGATAAAATCGAGGCCGTCGCTCGGCACGCGGCGACGCATCGGGAAGATTCCGCCTACTGGGCCGCCAAGCGCGTTCAGACTGCCAACCTCGAGCGATTGGCTGAGCAACTCCGGAGCGACTACCGGGAACACCAATCGGTCTGGTACGATGGCTTCCGCGCAGCGGAGGCTTGCATTGCAACGACGACTGCGGACGAGGCCTTGCAGATGGCTTCCACGCCTCCGCAGTCGATCGCAGGGATTATCCGTTCACGGATCAGACTGTCCAAGGCCGAAAATCGGCAGAATAGCTCGCCTACCTGATCGGTATCAGGCCCTCGGGCTGTTCCACAGGTCGCCGACAGCCCCCGCAACGATAGCCATGTGCGCGTCCCAGGACGGATTGTGCCAATGCTGCAAGCGCACCATCTGGGCACCGTAGCGCGGTCCCTCCTGCGCATAATCCATGACCGCTGCCCCCCACCCCGGTCCGTCCAGCGGGTCTAGGAACTCCGGGATCTCACCACCTACTTCGCGCAGCGCTGCCAGATCGCTGCAGATTGCGGGCGTGCCTACGGAAAGTGCCTCGGCCACCGGCATGCCGTAGCCTTCCGCGAAGGAGGGCATGACCAGCGCCCGGGCGCCGCGCAGAAGGGCGGAGAGGCGTGTGTCGGGGCAGTTGTTGATCTCTTCGACGTGGCCTTTCAGCGCGGGGCAGCGTTCCAGCAGGTCCACCACCTGTTCGTTCTCCCAGCCCCGGCGGCCGACGATCACCAGGCGCGGCACTTGGGCTGCCGGCAGCGTCTCGGCGAGGTGGCGCCAGAGGTGCAGGAGGAGCAGGTGGTTCTTGCGCGGTTCGATCGTGCCCAGGCACAGGAAGTAGGGCCTCCCGTCCGGAAATGACTCCGGCGCGGCAGGGGCGAGGCGTTCCGTTCCGAGCAGGGCTACGTGAACCGGCGGCGGGGCCATGCCGTTCCCCTCGGCTTCGATCCAGCGGGTCAGCGATGCGCCCGTGGCTGCCGAGTTGACGATGACCGCGTCGGCCAGCTCCGCTACCGTCCGCATGCGGCGGCGATGCTGCTCTGCGCCTGCGGGGCGCGCATATTCGGGAAACTCGATCGGGATCAGGTCATGCACCATGACCATGAAGCGCGCCTGCTCGCGCCGGAGGATTGCGCGTACCTTGCCGGTATTGATCAGGTGGTGCGGCGAGACCTGCACGTACACGGCGCCGGGGGCACTGCCTACGCCCTTGCCCGTCGGCAGCAGCCGGGCCAGCCACGGCAGTACCGAAGGCAGCGAGCGCTGGCGCGGATTGTCGTCCTGGTGCGACCAGCGCTGCTCCAGCTCGTCGAGATAGGCGAGCGCGGCCGAGCGCCGGAGGCGGCCGTAAATGCCAGCGGGATGAACTGCGGCAAAGGCAAGGTCCTCGACATATAGCCCGAGCAACCCGCGGGCGTAGGCCATCTCCACGCGGTCGACGCCCGAGGGCGTGGAGTAGCGCACGCGCGAGATCAGGCGCGATATATCGAGAATCACCTGCGTCACGGCTCCCTCACCCTACCGAATGGCGGCCATGAGCCGCCCTTGTAGGCGGCGCAAGGGCTCGATCCACCCTTGGCGGTTCGGCGCGTGCTTGTGCACGATGCGATCGACCAGCACTTCGGGCGGGCACGGCAGGCCGGTGACCGGATCGAGGTAGCGCGGGTAGAGCAGCAGGACGCCGGCCACCAGTGCATCCAGCGACAGCGGCCGGCCGCGGCGTGCGGGGATTGCGCCCAGGTCGCGGGTCAGGCCCCATCCGGAATAGAAGGGCGTGCCGTGGCAGGTCACCTCGCGCCCGCGCATCAACGCCTCGAAGCCGGTCAGCGACGTGAGGACGTGGACCGCGTCGACCGCGTCAAGAAGCGGGGCCATGCCGCCTTCGCGCACGATGCGGTCGGCATGGCGCAAGGCTTCGGCATCGGCGACGGCGCCCACCCGGTGCCCGGCATCGACATCTGGATGCGGGCGCCACCAGATCTCGGCCTCGGGCTCCAGTGCGCGCACGCGGCGCAGCAGTTCGAGGTTGGAATGCAGCCCCCCGCCGCCTGCGAGCACCGACATGTCGTCTTCCACCTGGCCGGGCACCAGGACTACGCGGCGGCCCGTCTCGCGCGGGGGCAATGCGCTTTCCGATCCGGCGGCGTACTTGCTGATACCGGCCGAGACGATGGTCTCGCGCAGGGTCCTCGCCCGGTCGATCAGCTCAGGCGGGAACGCGCTTGTGGCAAGGATCGCCTCGAGGTCGCTGGGGGCGGTCGGGTCGAAGTGGATCCCGCGCCGGTCGACCACCACCGAAAGCGGCGGGACCAGATTGCTGCCCAATCCGACCGACCGCACGAAGCCGTCCTCCACGCGCACCAGCGGCACCTTGTCCTTGCGGGCCTGCGCGAGCAGCCCGGGGGAGATGCGCGAAGGCCAGATCGCTACTGCACCGCTTTGCCTGCGGGCAATGGCGAGCGCCCGGCGCGAGCGTGAGACGAGCTTGAGCTTCTGGCCCGGGGCCCAGAGGAACCGGCGTATTTCCTCGCGCTTCCACCAGGCCATGCCGCAGGCCGCGACAATGCCGCGGTTGCCTTCGAGCACCCGCCGCCATTCGGCGAGAAGATCGATGGTCGCACCGAGGGTGGCCGCGGTGTCGTGGAAGGGATCGCGGTAGTGCGCGGCTGCGATGGCCTTGGCCGCGCGGCGCCGCAGCGTGGCGGCATCCTCACCGGGAGCGCCGAAAGTGCCCGGCGACAGAACCTGCACCGGGACACCGGCAATGGCCGCGAGCGCGGTCCATTCATCGTCGCCATGCGCCTTGAGCAGGCCGGTGCCATCGAGCGCGGACCAGGGGTCGACTTCGGACCGGAAGCTGCCGCCTTCGCGGCGGGTCAGGGCTGCAAGCGCATGGTCCAGCGCTTTCAGCCCGTTGCCGAGCCAAAGCGCGGACCTGCGCTGCTCCGGATCGAGAGCCGCCAGCAATTCGGCAATCTCGGCCGGGTCCCTCGGGCGCAGGACCATGCTCGCCGGAGCGGCGATCTCGGCAGGTGGCGACCAGAAGCTGCCGCCGACACGTGCTGCGCGAATGCGCGAGAGGAGAGCATCGGCCTCGGCCTCGGGAAGCGCCTGCACCGCGCCGACTTGCGCGACAGAGGCGTCTGCGTCCGGGAATGGCGGGGCGCGCAACAGCGGCAGCGAAGGGGTCACGGGCGCAGGCCCCAGGACTCGAGCATCAGCCCGCCCCCGTCACTGCGCCGGATCACTCCGTAGCCGCCGGTAGGCAGTTTCAGACTGTCGAGCCGGTCCATGGCCGCAGCCAGCGCCGGATCGGCCATCAATGCAAAACGGGCCGCGCCATTGCTGGTGACGAGCAGCGCCGGGCCTTGCGCATCCCGCTTCGCGAAGAGATCGCGCCAGCCCTGCAGCCGCATTTCGGCGTCGACCTGCCAGTCGGGCGGCGGTGCGGCATGGCGTTCCCAGGCGGTGAGTGCTTCGATGCCGATGCGCGCCAGCACGGCTTCCTCGCTCCGGTCTTCATCGGGGCCGTGATCGATTTCGCGCAGCCACGCACAGGGCTCGGCCTTCGCAGCGCCATGCTGCGCATCGAGGATGATCTGCGCCGTTTCGCGTGTGCGCAGGAGCGGCGAGACCAAGGCGCGCGCAAACACCCATCCCTGCGCTGCAAAAAGCGCGGCCAGCGCCCGGGCCTGCTCGCGTCCCTTCTCGGTCAACGGCAGGTCAGTGCGCGCACCGATCCGGCGCGGGGTCTCCCCGGCAGCGAAAGTGTTGCCATGGCGGACGATCACGAACATCACGCAAGGCGCCTACCCGACGCGGCGGCGGGCGCAAAGAGCGATCATTCGCAAAGGGTTGGTTCCTGGGGATAGGGGTCGCCGAGCCGGGCTATCGCGGCTTCGGCCTGGGCCAGGTCTTCAGGGGTATCGATACCGGAAAGGGCGTGCTGCGGCATCTCCACTTCGACCGTAGCGATTGTCCGCCCCCCTTCGAGGAAGCGCAATTGCTCAAGGCCCTCAAGTTGCTCGCAAGGCGTCGGCCCGCTGCGGGCGAACCATTCGAGCGCAGCCATGCGATAGCCGTAAAGTCCCAGATGCTGCCAGACCGGGGAGTGCGGCCCTGCCTCGCGCAGCTTCGCTTCGTTGCGGATTGCGGGAATGATGGTCTTTGAAAACCACAGGGCATTGCCGCTGGCATCGCGCACGCAAGTCGTGCCGCTGAACGGGGCCGTCTGCTTGTGCGCGCGCAACCGATCCAGGCGATCCCAGTCCAGACGATAGACGGGCGTGGCAACATCGGCGCTACCCGCGCGCAAGGTCTCGATCAGGCCGGCCACGACGCCCGGCGGAATGAACGGCGCATCGCCCTGCAGATTGACGACGAGGCCAGGCACCCGGTCCATCGCGCTGGCCGCGACAAAGGCGCGCGCGGAACCGGAATCGAGCGAAGCGGGCGTCATGACGGCACGAACCGCAAGGTCGCGTGCGTGTTCGGCGATGCGCTGGTCATCGGTCGCAACCACGACTGTGCAATTCCCGGCCTGCGCCGCTGCGCCGCGAGCGACGGCGACGACCCGTTCAAGCAGGGTGCGACCGGCTATCGGGAGCAGCGGCTTGCCCGGCAGCCGGGTGGAGCCATAACGCGCCGGAATGACGATGAGATCGGCAGCGTCCGGATCTGCGCTATCGGCCATGGATTGAAAATCGCGGGGCGTCGGCCCGGCTTCAGGCAATGCCGACACCCACGATGTCATGCATGTGGACGACCCCTATGAGCTTCCCGGCCTCGACAACGAACAGCACCGAGACGGAATTGTCGTTCATGATGCGAAGCGCTTCGGGCAGCAGGACATTGCCGGGGACGGTTACCGGATCGGTGGACATGTGATTGCCGATGGTATCCGACAGGTTGTTGACGACGATGCAGCGGCGCAGGTCGCCATCGGTAAAGACGCCGACCAGCATGTCGTTCTCGTCGACCACTGCCGTGCAGCCGTAGCGTTTGCGGCTCATTTCCAGCGTCGCGTTGACCAGCGTCGCATTGCGATGAACCCGCGGGATGGCATCGCCGATGCCCATGATTTCCGTCACGGTGGCAAGCTGTGCGCCAAGACGGCCCCCGGGATGGAAGACGCGGAAATCCGAAGGTGTGAAACCGCGCGCCTCGATCAGGGCCACGGCCAGGGCGTCGCCCAGGACAAGCTGCAGCGTGGTCGATGACGTGGGCGCCAGTTCGTTCGGGCAGGCTTCGCGCACGACAGGCAGCTGCAGGCAGATATCGGCGGCGCGGCCCGCGGTGCTGTCGGGGTGCGCGGTCGCGACGATCAGTTCCACGCCGTAGTGCCGGCAATAGTGGAAGATGTCGTTCAGTTCCTTGGTCTCGCCCGACCAGGTGATGGCCAGCACAACGTCGTCGCGGCCGATGACGCCGAGGTCGCCGTGGCTGGCTTCACCGGGGTGAAGGAACAGGGCGGAGGTTCCCGTGGAGCGCATGGTCGCGGCGATCTTGCGCGCGATGTGACCGCTCTTGCCCATGCCCGTAACGACGATGCGGCCGCGGGTATTGGCAAAGGCATTGATCGCCTTTTCAACGGCATCGCTGAGACCCGGACTTTGCAGCGCAGCACGCAAGGTCGTGAGCGCCTGCATCTCGATATCCAGAGTCTTGAGCGCAGATGCAGCATAGCGCGTCTGCAAAGCTTCGATTTTCATAATGCCCCTAAAAAACCGCCGCTTTTGAATGTAGCTACCGCAGCAAACTTTACTTAAAGTTAATCTTGCACACGACGCCTATTCGAGGACGCAGCATATTTGAAGCCGCTGGGGATTGCCAGCGCAATCAAACCGGGCCAAGGGTCATGGGCGAGATTAACACCGCAATGCAGCATAGCTGCCCAGATAGCTCCGATCTAGATGTTTCAGATATTTAAGGTGCGATGCGATGCTTTTGTGCAACCGTGAGATTGGGACGAACCGCCCTTTATTCGCGATAGCCGGACCCTGCGTTATCGAAAGTGAGGCGCTGGCACTTTCCGTGGCCGAGCATCTTGCTGATGTGGCACGCAAACTCGGCCTGCTGCTCATTTTCAAAAGCTCGTTCGACAAGGCCAATCGCAGTTCCGACCGCTCCTTCCGCGGGCTTGGCATGGACGAGGGCCTGCGCATCCTGGAAAAAGTGCGCAGCGAAACCGGCCTTCCCGTGCTGACCGACGTGCATGAACCGGCGCAGGTCGCGCCTGTGGCCGAAGTGGTCGACGTGTTGCAGACCCCCGCGTTCCTTGCGCGCCAGACCGATTTCATCGCGGCCGTTGCCCGGTCGGGCAAGCCGGTCAACATCAAGAAGGCCCAGTTCATGGCGCCCGCCGACATGCAGCAGGTCGTCGCCAAGGCGCGCAATGCCGCTGCCGCCGCCGATCTCGAGCCGGACAACTTCATGCTTTGCGAACGCGGCACCTCGTTCGGTTACAACACTCTCGTCAGCGACATGCGCGGGCTTTCGATCATGGCCGACACCGGTTGCCCGGTCGTGTTCGACGCGACGCATTCGGTGCAGCAGCCGGGCGGCTTGGGCGAACGCTCGGGCGGCCAGCGCGAATTCGTGCCCCTGCTGGCCCGCGCCGCTGTCGCCGCGGGTGTCGCGGGCCTGTTCATGGAAACCCATCCGGACCCGGACAAGGCGCTTTCGGACGGCCCCAATGCCCTGCCCCTCGCCGACTTTGCGCCCCTGCTGCAAAAGCTCCAGGCCATCGATTCGGTCACCAAGGACCTTTGACCGGGTAAGCAGCTGCCGGCGAAGCAATCCTAAGTCACGCGGCTAACAGCGGACCGGGCCAGGCAGCACGCCTCAACCCGCGACGCGCCCGCCGGCCTTCTCGATCGCCTTGCGGATGTCCTGCACGAAGCGGGAATGACGCACGCCGAACAGGAAAAGGTTCTGTATCAGGTTGCCGCGCCAGCGACAGGGCCGCTTGATCTGGATGAGCAGGACATAGCGGTCTTCCCCGGTCTCGTTCCAGACTTCGTGGTTGAACATGTCGTCGAACAGGAAGGACTGCCCGTCCTGCCAGTTGAGGACATGGACGGCTTCGCCTTCCTCCAGGTGCATGCGGCACTTGTCCCATTCCCGCGGGGCGCGCAGCGTGAGATGGTAGGTCAGCATGCCCTTGGTCATGCCCCAGTGCCGGGGAATGTGGCCTCCCGCCTCCAGCACCGAGAAGTTCGCCGTGACGAGGCCGGGCACCTTGTCAAGCAAGGCCGCGGTGACCGGCGCACGGGCCGCATTGGCCTCCATGCGGTAGCCATAGCCCTTGAGGAAGAACGCGCGCCAGCGCTTGTCGGCGGCAATGCGGCCGTGATCGAACGAGATGTCGCCAAGGGAGGGAATATCCTCTGCGCGGATCCGCAATGCCTCGTCGCGAATGTCCTGCCAGCGCGCCTCAAGCCGCGGAATCCAGGCAAAGAAGCTCTTGTCCTGAACTGCACTGTCGGGGATCCGGGAATCGCGCATGATCACACCGTCGATCTTGGGGCGCAGTTCTTTGCCGATCTGGAACAGTGACTTGTTGATGAAGGGGACTTTCCACCCGCGTGACTTGAGTGTTTCGTTCCAGTTCAAGAACCGGCTCCATTTTGATGATCATGTTTCAATAGTGGGCCTATACCCGTCCGCGCGGAATTTTCCATGACCGCAATCGCCTTGTCCAGAGCGATCGGGACGCAGGACTGTCCGGATGGGCTTGCCATCACCCCTCGCTTGGCGGCAAGGGGGAGCGATGCGCAGCAATGAGATGGACCGGGCATGACGGTCCGGGCCAAGGCAAAGACGATCCTGCTCTCCCCTGTATGGGCGCTGCAGTTGCTGACGTCCGCCAAGAGCTTCCTCGACAATCCGCTGATCGGTTCGAACCGGCTGAACCGCTGGGGCCTGCACCGCTCCCGGGTGCGCCTTGCCGATGCGCTGTGCCGCTGGCGCCGCCGCCGCCTTGCCGGAAGGCTGCGTCCCGACTGGCGCGAGGCGTTTGAGCGCGACGGTTTCGTCGTCGTGCACGATGTCGTCCCGCCTGCCGAATTCCCTGCCCTGCGCGCGGCCCTTCTCGCTTATGAAGGCCCCGCGCGCGAGATGCGCCAGGGCGATGCGATCACCCGCCGCATGGCGATCGACCCGCAGATGCTTTCAGCCATTCCGGCCTTGCGGGCCTTGCTGGCGCGCAAGGATCTGCTTGCGCTCTTCCACTACGTGGCCGGTTTCCGCACGACACCGCTGCACTACATCCAGACGATCGTCAGCCATTGCGGCGGCAACGAACCCGATCCGCAGGAGTCCGTCCACGCGGACAGCTTCCACGCATCGATGAAGGCGTGGCTGTTCCTCAATCCCGTTTCGGTCGAGGAAGGCCCCTTCACTTACGTGCGCGGCTCACACCGCTTCGACGAGGCCCGGCTTGCCTGGGAAAAGCGACGCAGCCTGCGCGACGCCAAGGCGATCGACCGACTTTCGGCGCGCGGCTCGCCGCGTGTGACGCCTCAGGACCTCGAAGACATGGGCCTGGGTCAGGCCGAACCGCTCGCCCTGCCCGCCAATACGCTGGTAGTGGCCGATACCGGCGGCTTCCACGCCCGCGGGAAAGCGGAAAGCAGCGGCGAACGCGTGGAGATCTGGTCCTACGCCCGCCGCAATCCCTTCCTGCCCTGGCTCGGCGGCGACCTGCTCAGCCTGCCCGGCATCGCGGAACGGCGCATTGGCTGGCTATGGTCCTTCCGGGACCGCTTCGAAGCCCGCATCGGCCAGCCCTGGAAACCCGCCGGTCATCGCCGTCCGACTGATGCGGGGGCATGAGCGCAGGACTAGGGTCTCGACATGCCTTGTTGGTCGTCTCCGACATAGGCCAAAGCTATGGGAAACGGTAATTTCCTTATTTCCCCTGCAAATTCCTGACGTCTATTCACACCGTCACTGAAAGCAGGGAAAAGGAAAACCATGGCAATGCACCTGAACCGCAGGGTCTTCATCGGATCGACCGGCGCGTTCTTGGCTGCGGTGGCAAGCGGCGGGCTTGCAACTGCTGCCGGAAAGCGTGCCATTGCCCGTGTCATCATCGACAACGACTTTGCCGGCGATCCGGACGGCCTGTTTCAGCTGGCACATCATTTGCTCAGTCCTTCGGCCACGATCCCGCTGGTCGTCTCCTCGCATTTGCCCGTGAAATTTGGCGGCCCGGCTTCAGCCACAGCCGGTGCGGCCAAGGCGCAGGAACTGATGGAGGTGATGAACCTTGCCCAGCGGCCGCCGATCCTCGTCGGGGCAGAGCTGCCAATTGCATCGCGCTCCGACTGGAAGCCCAGCCCGGCGAGCGCTGCCATAGTGCGTGAGGCGATGCGCGAGGACGCTGACGAACCGTTGTTCTACGCTGCAGGGGCCAGCCTGACCGAACTCGCCCTTGCCTGGCTCGCCGAACCGAAGATCGGCCGGCGCCTCAAACTCGTCTGGATCGGCGGGCGCGAACATCCCGGTTTTGCCTATCCGCCCCCCGGACCCGACGAAGCGGAATTCAATTTCTCTGTGGACGCCCTGGCCGCCCGGATCGTCTTCAACGAATCCGACATCGAGATCTGGCAAGTGCCCCGCGACGTCTATCGCCAGGTGCTGTTCTCTCTCGCAGAGCTGAACGAACTGGCCGCTGTCAGCCCACTGGTCGGCCATCTCAAGCGGGAGCTCGATAACATGGCGGATGCGCTGGCGAAGATTCCGGGCTTCCCCACGCCCCCTTCCAGCGAGGTATATGTGCTGGGTGACAGCCCGCTGGTGACGCTGACCGCGTTGATGACCCCTATCCAGCCCGATCCGGCATCGAGCCGTTATATCCTCAAGCCCACCCCGCGCCTCGCTGTAGACGGTCACTATGAGGAGAACCCGGGCGGAAGGCCGATGCGGGTCTACAGAACCGTCGATTCCGCTCTCACGATCCGGGACATGGTGGCCAAGTTCAAAGCCATGGGACCCACCGTCTAGGCATCAGTCGCTCTTCCGCCTTCGCCCCATCACCAACGCCAGCGAACAGGTCGAGAGGATCGGCCCGATCCAGTCGGCGAACTGGTCTGCCTTGGGCCAGACGCGGCCATCGAAGGCGCCCCACCAGGGCATGTTGGCGCGCAGGCCGTGGCCGAACTGCTCGATCCAGCGATACTCGGCCTGGGCCATTTCGCGGCCGAGGAAATAGCCGCAGGCGAGAGCCGCGCCGGCCCACCAGTTGCGCGTAAAAAGGCCGACCACGGCCTGGATCGCCAGGGCCCAGAAGGCATGTTCGATGAGGTTCATTCGATCTCCGCAATCTGTCGGATCGAGGCGGGTTTCGCGATGCCGGTTAATTTCAGTTAAGCATAAATGTCGAGAATCTCATCAGTTTATCGGGAACTTTCAATGCGCTTGCCTGTTTTGCCCGGTGTTTATGACAGAAATGACATCAGGGAAAACTACATGATCAAGACATTCACTTCCACGCTCGCTGCTGCTGCCGTGATGGTCCTGGCCCAGCCAGCCCTTGCGCAGTCGGGCGACGCGGACTCGGCAGTAACCGGCGGCGGCACAACCTTCCGCGGCATTCGCGTTGAGGGCAACGTCGGTGGCGACCGGTTCCAGTCCGAAGGCAACCATGACACCAATTTCGGCTACGGCGCCACGGTCGGCTTCGACGGCACCATGGGCGAGCGTTTCGTGATCGGTGCCGAGGGCAGCTACTGGCGCGCCAATAACTGGGCCGAGAACTGCACCGACCTGCCCGACACCAACAGCATCTGCCACAAGGCTTTCGAGGAATGGGGCGCCGCAGTGCGCGCCGGCTATCTCGCCACGCCTGACCTGCTGATCTTCGGCAAGGCCGGTTACGTCAACGGCGAACAGCGCCGCCGCATCGACGATGCCGACGGCAACCAGCTCGTCTACGACCACTACCGCGCAGACGGCTACCAGGTCGGCGGCGGTGTCGAGTACGATTTCGTCAAGGGCTCGACCCCGATCTACGCCAACGTCCAGTACGTCTTCTCGGACTACCATGGCCACTCGGCCCGCCACCGCGTGATGGGCGGTATCGGCGTGCGCTTCAAGTAAACCGCCACAGGGCTACTCCAGCGATGGCGGCGCGGGCACAGGCTCGCGTCGCCATCTGCTTTATCGGCCATGCCGGACGGGGTGAGTTCCGGTGCAGGTTAGTGGCGTTCCACCCGCTGTGAACACGGCGGGCCCGGCCTCAGATCGGTTCAGACCGGTGCGGCGCAGCCATCTGCGCGTGGATCGGATGCTCCCTCGAAGCGTCCATCGCCATGGACGATGACTGCTCCTGCATCGAGGCGCGGGGGGCTGCAGCAGAGGTGGGTCTGACCATTTCGTTGGGACTGGTTGCAGTTCCACATATTCTGCGTGGCAAACATAGGCAGGCCATCAACATCACGCGGAGACTTTGCCGACACGCTGAGGGAACCGCGGGGCTCCTCTATCCGTTCAGGTAACCATGCCTGGATTCAGGAATATTGCGGCGACGGCCATGGCGCTCGCGCTTGTGGCCTGCGGGCAGAACCAAGACGTGCCAGATCGCTCAGGGCACGCGAGCAGCGATCTGCCCTCTCCGCAATCGACCGCGGAGCCAGATCGCGAAACAACGAGCCGGGCCACCGATCGCAGCGAGAAGCCATCCCCGCCTGCCGGACCGGCACTTAACCCTGAAGCCGAGCGCGGTGAAAGAGGGGCGCGCGACGTTCTTCTCGATTTTGTTCGCGCTGTAGAGCTCGGTCGATATGGCCAAGCCCGGTCCATGCTCAGTCCGCCGGACCGGAAGAAGTGGAGCGAAGCCGAGTTCGCAGCCATTTTCGCGGATCTGGACAACATCACAATCGCCGCACCCAATGGGCAAATGGAGGGCGCCGCAGGATCGAGCTTCTACACCGCTCCCCTGACCGTCACCGGGACCGACAAGAATGGTCGCCCCGTCCGGCTCGAAGGCGAAGCGGTGCTGCGGCGGGTGAACGACGTAGACGGCGCCACCCCGGCACTGCTTCGCTGGCATTTCCAATCCCTGACGCTCGACTGGACGCACTGACAGCGCCGCCCAAGGCGGGCCGGTTACCACGCGAGCGCCGCGTATTCTCAGTTGGCAACTGCGAAGGGCTGCGCCTTTGCCAGCACGATACGGTTACGGCCACTCGCCTTGGCCTGATAAAGCGCAGAGTCGGCAGCCGACAGCAGAATTGGCAGCTCTGTCCCGTCGACGCCCAGTTCTGCCAAACCAATGCTGACGGTGGCACGCACACCGAGACCTGCATCGGGATCCGCCACGGCTTCCGCAAACCGGCTGACCACACCTTGGGCAAGGGCCATCGCCTCGGTGCTGGACCTGCAGGGCAACAACGCAGCGAATTCCTCGCCGCCTATGCGGGCAAGGATGGCGCTATGGCCGACCGCACGCCGCGCGAATCGCGCGAAGAGCTTGAGCACTTCGTCGCCCATGGCATGTCCGAAGCGGTCATTGATCGACTTGAAGTGATCGAGGTCGAACGCAAGCAGAAATACCCTGCCATCCCCCCCCCACGTGTGCAGAAACCGCTCTCCATCCTCGAAGAACCAGCGCCGGTTGCCCAGGTTCGTCAGATAATCGGTGCGCGAAGCCGTCAAGACCTGCTCGTGGGCTTCCTCACGGAACAAGGCCATGAGCGCCATGGGCAGTCCGACGGAATAGAGCACGCCTTCGTACATCGTGACAGTGCTTGCTGCGGTGAGCAGCGGGGCCCCGAAGATCGGCGCAAGCACCGGCAACACGAATGCCCTGCCAGCATAGAAGAGGGTATGGAGCGCCGTGAAGGCGATGACCACGCGCCGCGCTCGCAAAGCCCTGAAGCTGTCGTTACAGCACATTTCCCACATCGTCAGGCCGCTGACCAATGCAATGGGCAAGGCACTGACATAGTTCCATACGGCGTGTTGCCCGCGAGCGCCTGACAGGGTCCACATTAGCCCGACAGCGATAAGGATAGTCAGCGAAATCGCGCGCCGCCTGTGACCGCCAAGGGCTGCAGTGCCCTCGAACACGAGGAGATAGCCCGCCATCATGACCATGTTGGCCACGATCGCGCCCAAGGCACCAGGCAGATGGCCTCGCGCCAAGGCCAAGGCACAACCCACCGCAAGGGTCCCAAAGCCGGCGGCGAGGCAAGTGATTGCCCTGAGATGCTTCGGCCGCGATTGGCCTTCCCAGAACAACATGCCCGCACTGAGCAGCAAGGTTCCGATGGCAAGAAAATAGAGGGTAGAGAGATCGATCCACATGGCAGGCACCGCGGTTTCCCCGCCTCTATCCGCCAATCCGCAAATTTCCTGTTAATGACCTACTCGGAAGCGAACGGGGCCGTCGAAGATCGATTGGCGGAAAACCAAGGCCTACGATGCCGAGCACAAACCTGCTGCTTCGGTTTGCTGAGGATCGCCACGGGCACAATCGGGCCGGTCAGCCACGCCGCAAAACGATGTCGTGCAAGAATCAAATTGTGCTCTTAGCCTCCAGCGCCTGGGCAATCATGGAGGCCAACCTTCTTGCACCCTCGGCAGTTAAATGGCCGTCATCGATCAGGAGCGGCTTACCACCGGGAAGAAAGTCGCATACATCGTTTGTGCGGCAGAAAACGGGCTTTGGATCGATGAAAATAATCCTGTCATCGGCAATCTTGCGCAAACGATCGTTCATCGGTTTGGAATATCGATCGTAGATTGCGGCGCTCATCCTGCCATCAATTCTGGATGACCACATACGCCGAGCCAGAAGATCTTCGGCACCTTGGGCCTGGGTAGCGTAAAAGGTTCCGATCAAGATTACTTTCTTGCCCATCCCTTTCAGAATTTCGACAGTGTCGATTATTCGATCCGTTATCTGGTCCATTCTTTTATCGGCAAACGCGGGATTGTAGTGGTCCGGAACCAGAAAGACCGGCCTGTCCGGTATGTCGAAGGCGTTCAGGAATTGGCCAAAGATGACCACTTCAGTAATCTCGGGATGATCCTCCAGAGCCTTCACTGTGCTTTGATTCGCCCGGATACATTTAGCTCCAAAATTCCGATACTCACGACGGTCATCGACCCGAACCGCCCCTAGAATCGGTGGGCAGGAATGCAGGATGAAGCCGTAGGCAGAGTGATCGTGCAGAACTTCGGCGAATCCGGGCTTCAGGGCATCGGCGTAGGAATCGCCCCACAAGGCAATAGTCGCCGGCATTTGCGCATTTCCGATCCGGCATTCGGGGTCGTTGAGGGTTCGCTCCGGTTCGCGGCATTTTTTGGGCGAGGAAACGTGAACGACCGCTTCGTTAAGTTGGGCAATCTCGGCGGGATATAGCTCCCGCACTACGGTGGGAGATTCCAGCTGCATGAGGCCGGTCCCCGCCACGGCCACTATAGCAAGCGCAGCCGTTCCGAAGCCTATCGTTGTCAATGGCCGTCGGCCCTGCGGCTTGTCGACAGAAGCCAATTGCGCTGGAGGCGTATGAAACCGCCGCTCCACGAACCACCAGGACAGGAAGGCCAAGGCAACCGACAAGGCGATGGCTTGCAATGCCATGGTCGTGGAAAGACCATCGAAGCGCCGATAAAGTAACGAAATGACCGGCCAATGCCAGAGATAGAGCGAATAGGATATCCACCCGATCATGACCACGGGGCGCCAGGAAAGGGCCACGCTCACCGGACTGGAGCGATCCGAGATACCTGCATAAATGATGAGCGCAGTTCCCAGACAAGGAAGCAAGGCAAGCGAACCGGGAAACGGGCTTTGCTCATTGATGATGATGAAGCCCAGGGCAAGAAGCAGTGCGCCTGCAAGCATCGCGATCTTCGCGATATGTCGATGTTCAATCGCCGGCAAAATCCGTGCCGCGACAATCGCGCCGAGCAGTAGCTCCCACGCTCGGGTCGGCGGCAGATAGAAGGCAGCCAGGGCATGGCCATTGGTCAGCGTCACGCTCAGGCAAAGCGAAAAAGCGCACCCTGCAACAAGGAACAGATTAACTTTCCCAAGTTTCCACGCCAGCCAGAGCAGGATAGGAAAGAAGACATAATATTGCTCTTCGATAGCAAGCGACCAGGTGTGCAAGAGTGGGATCAAATGCGCTTCGGGAGTGAAGTACCCGGTCGTCGTCCAGAAATATATGTTGGACGAGAAGGCCGCGGTCGCGATCAAACTTTTCCCGTAATCCGCCAACTCTCTTGGGGTGAACAAGAAAAGTACCAGAATCGAAGTTATGGACAGTACAACAAGAAGAGCCGGCAGGATGCGGCGAATGCGGCGAACATAGAATTCCGCAAGACTGAACTTATTAGCGTTCAAGCCTGCGAGCAGAATGCCAGTGATCAGATACCCCGATATCACATAGAAGACATCGACCCCGATGAACCCACCGGTAAATATATCTGGAAATGCGTGGTTGAGGACAATGGAGGTCACCGCAATGGCTCTCAATCCGTCGATGTCCGGGCGATATGATGTCTTCGAAGATGCAGAACTGGTCTTCGACGATACTCGCATGAAATTCAACCTCGAGAATCCGGCGCCTGCGAAGGCTACGGTATCGCTTGCTTGCGGTCTTCCCAGCAACTGGCCAAATTCATTAACTCGAAAAGGCTTGCGACAAACGGGGGCGTCGAGAATTCGCTGCCCCGGAATTTGAACGCCGGGTCCCAATGGAAGATGCCTGCTTCCAGACCGAATTACCGTGATGCGACTTCTTGCAGCCGACTTGGTCGTTCGCTACGCGCCGCCTGGCCTCACTCGGGCAGGAGCGGCCGCCCCTCGATCCGGGCGATGGCGTGGCGCACCACTTTCTCCAGAGCTTCTTCGGAAAAGAACCCGCCGGGGATCAGGCAGCGCTCGATCAATACCCGGCGGAAGGCCTCGAAGGTCTCGGCATCGGGTGCGACGGGGTCCCGCCAGAATGAGTCGAGGCCACCTTGGTACGTAATCTCGGGGATGTCGTAGACGGCATGACCCAGCGCCACTACCGGCACGCCCATCGCCAGCCCCAGCGTGCCGCTGGTGCTGTTGATCGTGACCATCCCTCGCGCATCGCGGGCAACCGGGACGATATCGCCCCAGCCCAGGTAGTCGACCCGGTCGGCAATGCCGAAGCGGGCGGCCATGTCGGCGGTTTCCTGCTCCCAGTTGCGCACGCCATTGTCGAGCGGGTGCTCCTTGACGACGAGACGCGTGCCGGCCGGCGCATGGGCAGCGAAGGATCCCAGCACCAGCTTGAGGGCATCGGCGATGCCCGCAAAGGGTGAATGCAGGCGGATCTGCGCATCGGAATCGAGCTGCAGCGGGAACAGGAAATAGGGATCGGCGGAGGTCTTCATCCGCTCCAGCAGAGCGGCGGCCTGCGCCTCGCGCTCCTTGCGGCGGCGCAGCTTGCGCCACCAGCCCATGCCTTCGACCGCGGGATGCCAGGGGCGATGGTTGTTCCAGTGCGGGTAATGCCAGCGCGTGAAGACGTCCGCGGCGTTATAGAGCAGGCCCTCGGTCGCACGGCGGCGAAACGAGGACGGCACTTGCGCATGCGGGGGAACGGGAGGCAGCTTTGCCGCGGTCTCGCGGTACCAGGCCGGGTCGCGCGGCAGGCTGGAGTGGCCGTTGACCCCGCCCAGCTCCAGCGTCACCCAGTCGGGGCGGACATAGCCTTCCTCGAAGACGTGAACCGGGATGCCCAGTTCGCGGCAGGCGCGCGTGGCGCCCATGTGATGGTCGCGGCAATCGCCGAAAAGCATGACGTCGGTGATCGCCAGTTCGCCGAGCAGGCGCTCGAACTCGGCCGGCCAGTCCTCCAGCGATCCGCGATAGTCGATCCCGCCGGGCAGGCGCCAGAACAGGCGGTCGCCGCCGTTGAAGTTGACCTTGTACACCCCGTGCCCAGCAGCGATCAGCCCTTGGCCGAGGCGGCGGAAAAGCGGTCCCATCAGTCCCTGCAGGAGCAGGACGTTGCGACGGCGCGATCCCTTGCCGGTCACAAAGACGACGCCGGAATCGCCTTGCGCCCGAGTCACCGCCTCCAGTTTCAAAATCCGCACTCCGCCCTTGATTTTTCAGGAGATCTGATCGTCTGGCCTTGCATCTACCTAAGCATATTGCCCAATGAGTTGATCCATCCGTTAGTCTGCCATGTCTTGATCGACAACCTTTCGATTCAAAGTCATCGATTGTATCGACGCCTAATAATGACACGAACAAGACCCCGCGCTATGAGGCCGCTCCCTGCAGTGGAGCCGAGATGGAAATGACCCGACCTGCATTCCGGCACGGTGCCAGGTAGATCGCATGCTGACTGTTGCCGTGCTGCTGGCCGGCTCCCTCCTCCTTGACGCTGCAGTCCGCCCCCGTCCGGCAAGTGCGGGGGGCATTCCCCTGCGCTGCCTGCCCGGCCTCGTCCTGCAATCGCTCATGGCGTTGGCCCTGTTCGGCCTGTTCCTCGCGCTATGCGGGAATGCCGCTGTCTCCGTGGCCATGGCGCTGGCCATCGTGGCCTTGCTGGCAGTCGCCTCCAACGCCAAGAACGCCATGCTGGGCGAACCGCTGCTGTTCTCCGACCTCGCCCTGATCGGTGCGATCTTTCGCCATCCGCAGTTCTATCTCTCGGCCGTCAGCCTGTGGCAGCGGGTCCTGGCGAGCCTTGGCGGGATGGTCCTGCTTGCCGTCCTTGCGCTGCTGTTCGTGCCCGATCCGTGGATCCACCTGTCAGGACTGGGCATTGCGCTTGGCAGTCTTGCCGCCCTGGCTCTGTTCCTGCGGATCAAGACGCCTTGCGCGCTCACGCCGCATCCCGATGCTCACCTCGACGTGCAGCGCTTCGGGTTGCTGCCGGCGCTGCTGCTCTATTGGCTGCGCTGGCGCGAAAGCAGCGATCCACTGCCGCATCCGCATCCACATGGGGACGCGCCCGGCGCTGCCCTGCGCAAACCGCACGAGGCGGAAGTGGCGGTCATCGTCCAGTGCGAATCCTTCGCCGATCCCGCCGAACTCTTCGGCGATCCGGAACTCGCCCTGCCCGCTCTCGATGCGGCACGCGCCATAGCCTGGCAATCGGGGCGCCTGCACGTAAGCGGCTTTGGCGCCTATACGATGCGCACCGAATATGGCGTGCTGTTCGGCCGCGACGAAGCGGATCTCGGCTTCAGGCGCTACGATCCCTTCCTCACGGCGCTGGGCGAACACAGCTACGCGCTGCCCAACAGGCTGAAGACCGCGGGTTGGCAAAGCCTGTTCCTGCACCCGCACGACATGCGCTTCTACGGGCGCGACCGGATCATGCCCGCGGGGGGCTTTTCCGAGCTGGTCGGCCAGGATCGCTTCGCACCGCCACGTGCGCACGAAGGTCGCTACGTTACCGACGCCGCGATGGCGGACGTTATTGCAGATCTTGCCCGTGACCTCGCGGCGCCCACCCTGCTCTACGCGGTCACCATCGAGAACCACGGCCCCTGGGCGCCCGAGCAGGCGACCGGCCCGGATGCGCTGACCGAAAGCTACTTGCGTCTCGTGCGCAACAGCGATGCCATGCTGCAGCGTTTGCTGCACGACCTGGCAGTGCTGGGCCGGCCCGCCACGCTCGTCTTCTTCGGCGATCACCGCCCCAGCATTCCCGGGGTCACAGCCCCGGGCAGCGCGCGGCACACCCCTTACGTGATCGTCCGCATGGACGCGCAGGGCCAGTTGCTGCGCGGCGCTGCAGAGCCGGTCGACCTGACCCCGGCCGAACTGCATCATACCGTGCTGGCGGCCCTGACTGCCCCCGCTATCGTCCAGGAGGCGTGAGCGAGGACAGCAGCCTGTCACGCAGGAATGCGGGGAGCAGGCGGTCGAACCAGCGCAGAAGGGCGAAGATACCCGGCGTGACGACATGCGCCTGCTTGCGCTCCGCCGCGCGAGCGACGATCGCGGCGGCCTTCTCGGGCGTCAGGATCATCGGCTTGGGCCCGGGCACCTTGCGCCCCGATGCGGTATCGATGAAGCCGGGCGAGACCAGCGTCACGCCCACGCCATAAGGGCGCACCGCCAGGCGCAGGGCATCCGCGAAGCGGGCAAGACCGGCCTTCGTCCCGGCGTAGGCCGCCGCAAAGGGCAGCGCGTGGAACGCTGCCGCCGATCCGATCAGGACGATGCGTCCTTTCCCGCGCCGCGCCATGGCATCGGCCAGCGCCGCGGCCATCGCAGCGGGCGCCACGAAATTGACCTTGCCCAGTCGGATGACAAGCGAGGGGTCCTCCACAAGGGCCCCTTCCGCCCGAATGTCGCCAAGGCCCGAGGCGAAGATGGCGATGTCGATCGCCCCTGCCGCGTCCTCGGCCATCAGCGCGGCCACGGCGGCGTCTTCGGCGCTCAGGTCCAGCGAACGGATGCTCGCCTGCGCTCCCGCCGCGCGGCAAGCCGCCGCCACCGCATCGAGCCGTTCCTTGTCGCGCCCCCACAAGAGCAGCTCGGCACCCGGCTGCGCATAGTGGGCAGCAATCGCACGCCCCAATCCACCCGATGCACCTGTGACAAGAATGCGTCGCATTGGGCGACCGGACGCCCTTTCGGCAGTTTGCGGGGGAAAAGCCACGGCCCTCTCTCTTGTTCGGCAAGCACAGGAATTTAAGGGTTCTTTTCCAAGTTATGCCAGCCTCATTTTTTACATTGCAGATTAATCAAGAATTATGCTGCATGGCAGCATATAGTGTTGACAACGCAGCCCCATTGCTGTCGAGAAAGTCGTCTGATGCGTGATCCTCGAACCAGTCCCCAGCGCGTTCAGCTGTTCGAGAACCGGCAGCTCGAGAAGCTCACTCTCATCTCGCCGCGCGGGTTCGTCCTGGTCTGGAGCATCGCGCTCCCCTTCATTGCATGGATGGGTTGGGGCACGGCAGGCGTAGCCTACGGGGCGCTCCTCTTTGCGCTCGGCCTGCTGGTCTGGTCGCTGTTCGAGTATGCGATGCACCGCTTCCTGTTCCACTGGGATTCCGATGCTGCGCCGATCAGATGGCTGGTCTTTGCAGTCCACGGCAATCACCACACCACCCCAAACGATCCGCTCCGCAACCTGATGCCGCCGCTCGTCAGCCTGCCCATCAGCGCTGCCGTGTGGGCAACCTGCGTGGCCCTGCTCGGCATGGCGGGCACCTGGCTCTTCCTGGGCTTCATTGTCGGCTACGTCGGATACGACGTGGTTCACTACGCCTGCCACCAGTGGCCCATGCGCGGCCGCATCGGCATGGCGATCAAGCGCCACCATATGCGTCACCACCACGTCAACGAAGAAGGAAACTACGCGATCACGGCGATCTTCTGGGACCGCATGTTCGGAAGCAGCGTGCGCGAGATAAAGAAGGCGCAGTAAGCGTAGCTCTGGACCCTGTCGGTCGAATTATCGCCAAGCAGATTCAATGCTGTGGACGGCCATAGTCTACAATCCTGATCACATTCTGCTGCATATTCAGTAACTTACTAGCGAATCCTCCCGGCTGCGGCGCCTTGCAGCATTGCTAACGCGTGGGCATGCTTTTGCCTTTCATTTAGATGCCGGGTTGAACGTCAGTCCAAGTGCATCCTCATCTGCCGTTGCTGCCGCCAGTTCGGCCCTGGCGGCGGCGATCCGGGCGTGCGCCTCGATAAGCTTTACCTGCGCGTTCGTGGCGCTTTCTTCGCGCTGATTGACGAGGAAGAAATCGCTTGACCCAAGTTCGAATCGGCGTCGTTCGGCGTCTGCCAGAGTTTGCGCCAGCGCTCGTTCCTTTTCGCTGATATCGACAAGCTGGCCCGCCGTTTCGACCTCGATACCGATGGAAGCTACTTCGGCTCTTATCTTTTCCGCCAGAAACTGCTGCTTGACGGTTAGCTCATCGATCTTCGCCTGCGCCTCGGCCAACTTGCCCTTGGCCTTGCGGTTCTGCAGCGGGATCTTGAAGGTCACGCCTACGATCATTTCAAGCGGCGTCCGACTGGAACCGCCAAGGCCTTCCGGACCGAAGTCCTTGGCCAACTCGCCGCTCAGATCCAGCCTCGGTCTCATGTCGTTGCGGGCAAGGGCCATCTTGACGGCAGCCTTGTCGATTTCTTCCAGTATGATTGCGAAGTCGGGCCGGCCTTCCAGATTGAAACCAGGGTCGATCCGGATCCCGTTCAGTGCCGTCAGATCGCGTGGCAATCGCGTTTCATCGACGATGATCGGCAGTCCATCCGCATCGCGATAATATAGGGAAAGCTTTACTGCCGCTGCGCGTAAGTCCTGCCTGGCCTCTGCCACGAAGGCCTGCCGCTTGACCAAGTTGGCCTCATTCTCAGTGAGAATTATCGCGGGCTTGGCACCCAGCTTGACCTGGCGTTCGATGCCCGCACTTCGGTTCTGTGCAAGGACCATCAACGCCTGATAGGCCTTGAGCTTCAGCCCGGCCGCCACCCATTTTTGATAGGCGTCGGCCGCGCGCATCTGGACCCCAATGCCGGCGGCTTTGGCTTCGAACCTGGCGATGTCGATATCGTTTGCTGCCAGTCGAAATTCCGACCGGCGCGCATCGATCAGGCGATCGCGAAGCAGGGAATAGAGCGCCCCGACTTTCAGCTCGCCCAGTCGATTGGTATATCCCTTATCCTCATATACCGGGAAATCTCCGCGAGACGCGCGGTACTGTCCATAGACATACCCGCCGTTGTCCATGAGCGGCTGCTCGGCCTTGCCTGCAAATTCGGTGCCGTCGTAGTAGCCAGCCAATCGGCTGCGCGCCTCCACAGCAAAGACAGCGTCGAACGCCCCTTGCGCCGACAGCGCCCTGGCTTCGGCTTGCCGATTGCGCGCAAGCGCCGCGATAATGTCAGGTGCCGAGCGTGCCGATGACCGAAGCACATCCTGCAGCGTCAGGGGCTCGCCGGAATTCGCCGCCGATAATTCCCCTTTGCCATGCTGTGCCCATACCGCCGACGGTGAGACGGCGATCACCAGCGCCATCATGCCGATCAAGATGCGCATCATTACTTCTTCTTCTTTTCGATCGAGCTTTTCTCAGCCTTTTCCTGACCTTCCCCAGCCACCTGAACCTGCCCGAAATTCAGGGGAAAATCGTTGATCTGCCGCCACAGTTCGTAGCCGACCGTGACGTTGTCGCCTTGTATCCAGCCCAGTGCCTTCCCGCCTTGGCGCACGAAGCGCCGGGCCGGCCAGGCCGGCTTCCCGGGTCTGGGTTCGACCAGCACTCGAAACAGGCCATCAGCGCGCGGTGTCGGATCGACCGACCGAACCTGCCCGTCATAGATGCCGACCGCGAAGGCCGGCCAACCGCTGAACTGGAATGCGGGAAAGCCCTCGAATTCGAGGCGGACCGGTCGCCCGTGTTCGACCAGCGGGATATCCCGGCCGTCCACATAGAGTTCAACCGCGCGGCTGACCTGCTCCGGTGCGATCATCGCCAGCACTGTGCCGGCCGAGATCAACGCGCCTCCCGCCGCCGCGTTCAGATTCTGAACACGGCCGCTGCGCGGTGCAGTGACGACTTGTGCCGACTGGCGCATCTGCCGCACCTCGATCTGCTTCAGCTTCGCCTTCGCCTCAGCGAGCTTGGCGTTGGCTTCGGCAACCTTGATCTGCGTCTGTTCATAATCCCGCCGAGCCGCCAGCCCTTCGGCGAAAAGCTGACCTGTGCGCCCCACATCGATCGAGGCGACCGCGCGCGCCTGCTCGATTGCGGCGATCTGTGCCTCGATCTCCGCCTTCTCGGCGGCCAGGCGCTCAAGGAAATTGGGATCGACATCGACGACCTGGGCAATCGGATCGCCGGCATTCACAAGCTGGCCGTCCTGCACGAAGAAGCGCTGAATGCGCCCCTCGACGAGCGATGAGACCTGCTGTGGACGGTCATCGGGATCAAGGGAGATGACCTGCCCGCCCCCTTGCGCCGTCTGCCGCCAAGGCACGAAGAGAATGGCGACCGCGAGACAGATCCCCACCAGGATAAGCCATGCCACGACGATAACGACCCGTGGAGGATTGAGTCCTGCAAGAGAGCGAAAATGCGTCAACTGCGCTTCACTGATCGTCATGCCTCTCCCTCCTTTGTTCGCAAGAAGCGCACCAGATCAGTCCGATCCGTGAAGCGGCGCTGCGCATGCACGCCCAGCCAGAAGCAGCTATCGAGTTGCAACGCCTCAGGCCGGCCGGTGAAAAGCAGAACGGTCGTGCCATGCTCGCGCAGCATTTTCAGTGTCTCATGGAGTGGTTCGGCCGGAACCATGTCATAGAGTTGCGACAGCAAAAGGACCCTTGGTCGGCTCAGCAGTGCCGTTGCCACCTTAAGTTGCATGACTTCCACGATCGAAAGCGGAGATCCGGAACTTGCCAGCTGTGTGTCCAGCCCCTCAGGCAGGCTGGAGATGCGCGCGGCAAGGCCAACCACATCGAGCATCCGCATGATCGTAGCGCCATCCGCATTGCCGCCTGCGGCAAGGTTCAGGTACTCGCGGATGGTGATATCGACGATTGTTGGCCTGTTCAGCACCATTACGGCGGATCGCAGCAGATACATGTCGAAGCTGCCCAGGTCGCTACCGCCGATTGTCAGCAATCCCCTTTCAGGATTGGCATGACGCTTGAGCATGAGCGCGATCTGGCTTTCGACACCGGGCTCCGCGACAATGACGGCCTGCTCGCCATTATCGATAGCAAAGTCAAAGCGCGACCCGCCCAGTTCCACGGCGCGAAACCGTACCGAGCCATCGGGCGGGGCCTGGCCGTTGAGTCCGAGCGGTTCCTGCTGGATGGCAAATATCTGCGACAATTCCTCCGAGCTTGCCACCAGGTCGTAGAAGGTGTCGAGATACCACCCCAGCTGATAGATGCCGTAGAAAACGCCGGACAGGATGAGCTCGGCCGCCACTAGCTGACCGATCGAAAGCTGGCCCGCCAGGATAAGATTTCCACCGAGCGCAAGCAGTGCCGAGGCGGCAAAGGCGTAGACCAGGAAATATCCCAGCGTCTGCGCGAAACTGTAGCGGAAATAGCGGCGGTGCGCGTTAATGTAGTTTCGCGTTACCGCCTCGGACCTGTCCATTGCGAAATCGAGATGGCGCGCGGACTTGTAGAAGCCGTTCGATGCACCGACGCCTTCCAGCCACTGCGCCGCTTCGTGCTTGGCATGCGAGAGACCGACCGCGCCCGCGATCGCGCCGCGGTGCCACACCAGCCAAATGAGCAGGCAGGTCGCGATCAGGACGATGTTGAATCCGAGAAAGAAGGGATGATAGAAGCTCGTCACGATCAGCCCCACCGCGCCCTGGAGGATGATCGTGAACGCGTTGATCACCAGGCTTGGCACCGCTTTTTGGACGACAACCATGTCGAAGTAGCGGTTGAACAGGCTGCCTTTGCTTTGATCCGCGAAAAAGGGGTTCTGCGCATGGACAGCCCGCACGGTGACTTCCGCTACGACACGTGCGAAAATGCGGCGTTCGAACATCGCCAAGAGGTAGCTGCGCAGCGCGCTTAGTCCGGCAACGAGGAGCAGAAGGACGAGTAACACGCCCGACAATATCCAAAGCGGGGCCACCAACGCCGTGCGCGCTACCGAATTGATCAGTAACTGGACCGAAATAGGTGTCGCCAGTGAAAGTAGCGTGATCGCCAATGTGTAGACGATGCCGACTTTGATATAACCCTTATCGGGACCGACTATTTCCCTGAGCCACGTAGACGCCTGACGTAGCCCCAAATACTCACCGGACAATTCGCGACCTCATCAACATGCTGCTGGCATCTAGTGATGAGCTGTAGCCCGAGACAAGAGGCCAATGCTGCCTTGCAACATTTAATAACGCAGTTGCAACATCAGCGCCGATAGCCCGCAAAGTGGAGGCCGAGCCTTGACGGCGTCGATGCGACGCTGCAGCGCGAGGTAAGATCGATCAAGGACCTCCAGGAGTTCAACGCCATGAAATTGGGCTACGTGCGGACAAGCGCAGGAGAAGAAAGCCTGGCTGCCCAACTCGAGGCCATTCGCGCGGCCGGTGCCGTGCGGATCTGGGAGGATCACGGAATATCCGGTTCCGCCGTGCTCAAGCCCGCCTACATGGAAATGTGCGACTACGCCCGCCCCGGCGACGAGATCATAGTCTGGCGCCTAGACCGCCTGTCACGCTCGCTCATTACGCTGATTTGCGACTTGCAGGCGCTGGGCGAACGGCAGGTCGAATTCCGCTCCTTGTGTGAAGACATAGACACCACCGCGCCCGAAGGTCGCAGCTTCTTTCACACCGTGGCAGCCTTCACGGCATTTGGTCACGATGTCCAGCGCGAGCGCGCGGAGGCTGAGACAGGCATGGGAGCAGCCAGGCTGCAGGATTAGTCACGCGCCGCCTCCGGACGGATCTAGGACGTCCGTTGCGCAGCCATCTCTTGCGAGGCAAGGCGGTGAGTGGAACATCCAAATCGCAGCGATTTCATGCAAGAAGTGCTGGCGCTCCGAGCGGGACCGCAAACCGGGGCGCCATAACAAGCAGGCGCGAATGGATCAGGTCTGGCTTCTCACATTGCAAACCGACACGTTGTTCGAAGGCCTTCGACCGGCAAACGGTTTGGGGGACTCAATGTGGGTTCAAGGAGCGGGCATGGAGCGGGAATGGTGCGGTCTTGCTCGTGACGACACCGATGAGGCCGTTGGAAGCGAGACGTCTGTCGCTCTAGCGGATGACGGCTTCGAAGCGACCGTCCGGCACATCGCCCCCAGTGCAGCTGCATTGGAACATCGGTCAAAAGCATCCGGGCTGCGGATTTTGCCATGCGGTGACGTTTAGTCAGGGAAACCCGCAGGGCACAAGCTATCGTGGAGGCCGCAATGAACCGCCCAAGCCTGACAATCGCAGGCCTGCTTGCCGTGACGATTGCGCCTCCGGCTCAAGCCGGCGAAAGCAATCTGCCCGGCATTGCAACGCTTCGCATCGCGCCTGCGGATCTGCAGTGGTCGACATCGGATCGGATCACTATCGAACGCGCCAGAACCAGGCGGCTTGTGGATGACAGCGGAATTTCCGGCTGGGGCCTCGATTTCGTGTCACTGCGATCTCGGCATCCGGGCGACGAACCCGGTTCCGACGCGCGCATGAAGGTTCATGCCCGGCAGGTCAGCGTCGAAGGCTGGCAGGACATTGGTGCAGACACCGAACTTCGGCTGCGCGCACATGCAGGAATGACCAGCAGGATGGATCGCGAGTCCGCATTGCTCGTCGCCAAGACTAAGACCGTCGAAACGGGCCTTGAGGCGACTGTGCGACACGCCTCCGGCTGGCGCGTGCGATGCGGGTGGTTTGCACAAGGCGGTTGGGGCGGACATTCCCTGCAGGATGACGCAATGCGGATGACCAATGGCGAATCCGGTGCAGCGCAAGGCGCCCGCCTCGTGTTCGAAATGCCCGTCGCCGGCCCTGCCCTGTTCGCCCACGCCCTGATGAGCCTTGAGGCGAGCACCGGAAGCAAAGCCTTTGCGCCGGGTCAGCCGGTCCCGCACCAGAACGAGGTCGCCCTGAGAATGTCGACTTCGTTCTGAAGACGAAGTCCAGTCGTCGGGAGCAACTACTACACGAACGAAAATGGACGTTCGGCCGAAGACCGTCCGGTCGAACTCGGCAGGACGCAGCGCTGGCCCGGGCATCAGTCCAACCGGATCGTGCGCCGCCTTCTCCACCTCTGGACGCCGGCGCCGATCAGGCAAAGGGCCAGCAGGACAAGCAACGACAGGACGAAGCGCAAGTCTTTGTGCAGGTGCGCGAACACCTGGCTGAACCCGTGGCCGAAGCCAAAACCGATGCACCCGATGACGATGGCCCAGGTCGTGGCCGCAATCCCGTTGAACAGGATGAAGCGGGCGGTAGGTATGGACGAGGTGCCGATGGCCAGCGGGCTGACGGTGCGCAGACCATAGATGAAACGGAAGCTGAGGGTGAAGCCGGTTGGGTGGCGCTCCAGAAATGACAGGGCCCGTGCGAAGCCGCGCCTTTGCCTCAGCTGGGACAGGTTGCCGCGGTTCCGGTAGCGCCTGCCTATAAAGAAGAAGATCTGGTCGGCGAGAAATGAGCCTCCCGCCGCCGCTGCCAGGACGCCGGGCAAACTCAGCAGTCCATGGTGTGCGAGGAGCCCTCCTGCGAGGACGACCGTCTCGCCTTCGAGCCCTGCCCCCACGAAGATGGCGATGAGCCCGTATCGCGCGATGATCGCCGAAACCGTCATGGCGCGACCATTACCCGCTCCGGCAGCCTCGGGTACGCGCCCAGACGCGTTCCTTGCGCAAAGCGCGTGAGGAGGCCCGGCCGCATCTTGAGCAGGCCGACGCCCATCGTGCGCAGGACCGGTTGTTCGAGAACACGCTGCAAGGCCATGGCGCGGGTTAGCTGGCGCCCGGTTTGGGCACGGTGGCGCTGACGATAGTGCGCGGCGTCTTTGCCTTCGAGCAGGCACTCGGCCGCGATGAAGGCACTACGCAAGGCAAGTGCCATGCCGTCACCGGTCAGCGATGCCGTCATGCCTGCCTGGTCCCCCAGGCGAAATACCGGGTCGTCCGGGCGGCAGGCCGGCGCCATGCCATAGCTCAGGTTTCCGATCGTGACGGGCTTGGCGAACAAGGGCTCGGCTTCGCAAAGCCATTCGCCGCCGCGCGGGAGGGATGCCAGCATCGCCTGCATGTCAGACCAGTTCCTGCCGATCTGCGAAAGCCGGCTTCGCCTGACGATAAGACACAGATTGGCGCAACCACCTTCGATCATCTGCAGGCCGGCATAGCCGCCTTCAAACAGGGTCAGTTGCACCACGCCTGCAAGCTGCTCCTGCGCCGGACGCGAAAGACGATAATGCATCTTGAAGCCGACATAGCGATCAGAGTCCTTTTCCTTGCGCTCCTGCCCGCCCTCCCGTACCGGCAATTTGCCCGTCGCCAAAAGGACGGTCCCGGCGCTGCGCTCTCCAAGGCTCGTGCGCACGCGTGTTCCGACCATTTCAAGGACCCGAACGCCCCGCTCCAGCGTGACACCGGCTGCCTCCGCACGTTCAAGAAGCACTTCATCGAGGATATGACGGCTGAGGCCGAGTGCAGTGAACGGCAAGGCCGCGTCGATCCGTACGGGGCCCGAGATCAGGCGTACGCGATCGATCGGCACGGCGCCCAGCGCTGCTGCATCGATACCGAGATCGGCGAGATGACTATGGGCTTCGATCGAGAGGAATTCGCCGCAGATCTTGTGATGCGGACCCGTTTCGCGTTCGACAAGGCAAACCGACTTCCCCGCACGGGCGAGCAGCAGGGCTGCGGCGCCTCCCGCCAGTCCCCCGCCAAGGATCAGCGCATCGGCCATCTCAACCCAGCAGCTGGAAACGAAAGCTTTCTGCCGCCATGCCCGGACCGAAGGCGATGGCTAGGCCGGGCTGCGGCGCCCGCCTCTGCTCCCGGCGCTCGAGCATATGGGCAAGAATGAACATCAGCGTCGCCGAAGACATATTGCCGTATTCGCGCAGGACTTCGCGCGAGGGTGCCAGCGAACCTTCGGGCAGGGAAAGGCCATGCTCAACCGCGTCGAGGATCGTGCGTCCACCGGCATGGACGGCCCAGAGCGAGAATTCCTCCGGCGTCTGACCGCGCAGCAATCCTTCGGGAATGTCGCGCTCCCGGCGCAGCGCCTCGGTGATGCGCGACGGGACTTCACCGCCAAGGTGCATGTCGAACCCCTGATCGCCGATGTCCCAGGTGATGGCATCGGCCGTCCCCCCGATCGTCGCTGCGCGAAAATCCTTGAGTGCAATCCCCTTCGCATCCGCCGTGACGAGCGCCGCCGCAGCGCCATCGCCGAAAAGGAGCATCGACAGCAGCTTGCCCAAGTCGGCGGTGCGCTGGAAATGGAGGCTGCACAGTTCCAGCGTGACCACCAGGACCCGGGCCTGCGGCGTCGAGCGGACGATATGATGGGCAAGGCGCAGCGAATTGACGGCTGCGTAGCAGCCCATGAAACCGACGACGGTGCGCTCGATGCGCGGGTCCAGCCCTGCTCTTTCGATAATGACCTGATCCAGCCCAGGGGCCATGAAGCCGGTGCAGGAAGCAACGATCAGGTGGGTAATGCCCTGTGCCGCAATGTCCGGATCGAGAGCGAGGATGGCATCGAGAGCAAGCCGCGGCGCGTCGCTGGCATAGCGCGTCATACGCTGCGCGGTACTCGGCCATTCGCCGGTGCCGTAGAAATCGTCCCGATCGGTGACCGTCCCGTCAGGCAGCGTCACCGGCTCGAGAAACGAAAAACGCTGCTCGATGCCCGACCGCTCTACCATGCGGCCAAACAGCTTGCGCGTCTTGTCATCGGGCAGGCCGGCCGTGGCGAAGCGCAGGAAAGCATCGTGCACGCCGTGCGGCGGGTTGGCCGTGCCTATGCGATTGATGTGGGCGGTCACAGCGCTCATGCCTTGCGTCCGATCAGGACCGCGTTGAGGCCGCCGAAGGCAAAGCTGTTCGACACCAGGACCTCGTGATCGATGATCTGCCGCGACAGGACCAGTGGCAAGGCGCAGTCCGCAGAGGTGCCGAGGTGATTGAGAATGGGCGGGGCGATGCCGTGCACAAGGCAGCTGATCCCCAAGAGGAATTCCATTGCTCCTGCGGCGCCGATCATGTGGCCATGGGCAGACTTCGTCGCGATGACGTCGTGGCGATCGAGCGCCGTGCCATAGACCGCCCGCATGGCCGCCGCCTCCGCCGGATCGTTGAGCTGGGTACCGGTGCCATGCGAGGAAATCAGCGCAGGAGCGTCCGCTTCCACGCCAGCATCGGCATGAGCGGCGCGGATTGCCATTGCGATCCCGTCAACGTCCGGAGCGGTCATGTGCGCGGCATCGCTGGACGCGCCGTAACCGGCCAGTTCGGCGATGACCGTCGCACCGCGCGCCACGGCGTGCTCTTGGCTTTCGAGCACCATGACTGCAGCCCCTTCGCCCAGCACCATGCCCTTGCGCTCAATGGAAAATGGACGGCAGGCGTCGGGTGCGAGTACGCCAAGGGAACGCCACGCTGTCCAGGATCCCTGCGACAGGCACGCCTCCGCACCTCCGGCAATTGCGACGTCGACCCTTCCGCTGCGGATCATGTGCATTGCCTCGCCGAGCGCATGGGCGGACGAGGCGCAGGCGCTCGACAGCGTAAAGGTCGGCCCATGTACCTTCAGCAGCATGGCGATCTGCGCGGCGGGCGCAGCAATCATCGAGGCTGGGATGGTCTGCGGGTGGACCTTGGCCTGACCCTTGGCGAAAAGGCGCTCATAGGCGGTATCGATGGTGGCATTGCCGCCGCTGCCGCACCCCATGAGAACAGCAGTCCGGTGGTGCAGGACCGGATGGCCGCGCAGGCCAGACTGTTCGACGGCCTCGCTCGCAGCTTCGATGGCATGAAGGGAGAGCGGATCAAGCTTGCCCAGTGCGCGCAAATCGGCCGATGCGAGATGCACAGGTCCGCTGTCCTCCGCCGCAATCCACGAGGCGATGCCCCCCAAACCTTCGCGCTGGATAGGCCGAATTGCGCTCGCCCCGTCCTGCAAGGCCGACCAGTTCGCCTCCACACCTTTGCCAAGACCGCTGACGCACCCCATGCCGGTGATGACGACTTTGTGCATCATGCCTTGGCGCCGGCCGTGATCCGGTCGATCAGTTGTTGAAGGGTGGATTCGGGGGGAATATCTTCGGGCTGGATCTCGACGCCGAAGCGGTCCTCGATCTCGAACAGGACGCTCACAAGGTCTATCGAGGATATGTCGAGGGTGGCAAGCGTGGCGTCAGGCGCCAGCTTTTCGCGTTCGAGACCGGTTTCCTGCGAAATCAGGGCCATGATGTCTTCATTCGTCAACGGCCGCTCTCCTCGGCAACACGGGTCCAGTGCTTGGTCTGGCACAGGAACAGAATGCATCCGGTTACATCGAGGCGACCCTTTTCACCAAGGGCAACAGAGGCGCGGTAACTGCGGCCAGCTTTTGGATCGTAGGCGCGCCCGCCTTTCCAACCATCGCCATCGGGATGCATGCCGTAAATGATCCGCACCCCCACCAGCGGTCGATCCCTGAGCGAAGCATCCGGATTGTTGACGTCACGGGCCGGAGCCTCGGGATCGAGAACGCGCACCAGCGTGCCGCAGAGCGATGCGCCGCAACGCTTCACTTCGACGATCCCGGCACCATCGTCGGTCAGCCACCGCCCGAAGATCCCGCGGGAAGGCATTGCGCTTGCGGAGCCCGCCAGTGCAGACAGCCCGATGATCACGGCAACCGGCACGAATTTCATTGGATGGAACCGGCTCCCCGTCCGCTGCTATGACAACGCCTGCGTGTTTCTTTCGGCAAGGTGCTCGAACCCTTCGCGCTTGCTGTTCATCTGCGCGACTATCACGCCTTGGGACTGGACAGTCCATGCAATTAATCGTGAAACGCACAGGAACGCCAGATTGTTGCGCTTGGGCCGAGGGCCCCGATTTGCGTCCGATGAAAAGGGAATGCCGATGGCGTCACTTGCAGTGCGATCCCGACAGGAAGAACAGATGGATGCGCTTGATCTGGACTCTCAGACTTATGCGCAGGTCCTGCGCGATCTGGCCCGGGTCAATCGCTGGACCTTCACGGCCCACCCCGCCCTGGCATATCTGCGCAAGGCCACGAGGGGGGCTAGCGCTTTCAGCCTGCTCGATGTCGGATTCGGGCACGGCGACCTGCTTCGCGCGATTGCGCGATGGGCGCGAAGGCAAGGGATCTCGGCGCGGCTCGTCGGTGTCGACATCAACCCCCGGAGCGAGCCGATCGCCCGCGCCGCGACCCCGGACGGTCTCGACATCGATTTTCGAACCGGCGACTATGGCGACCAGCCCGAAGCGTTCGACTACATCGTCAGCAGCCAGGTCGCTCATCACATGAGCGATGCGCAGCTGACGGCCTTCCTGCACCACATGGACAGCCGCGCACGTCGAGGCTGGCTCATCAGCGACCTGCACCGCCATTGGTTCGCCTATCACGGTTATCCATGGCTCGCCCGCGCAATGGGGGTCCACCGCATCGTGCGCGAAGACGGCCAGCTCTCGATCGCCCGGTCCTTCCGCAAGGAGGACTGGATCGAGATCCTGACCGGCGCGGGCATCGATCCCGAACGTGTCGGGATAGCAAGGCGCTTCGCCTTTCGCCTTTCGGTGGAATGCCTGAAAGGCAGCTAGCGCCGGACGATCTTGGGTGCCCGGATGGTCGGGTAAGTCGATTGTCTATTTCAGGTGTTCGAGCCCGACAGCGGAGAATTCTATCATCTGGGCGACCAGGTCTTCCAGGGGCACTTCTGCCCGGCCCTTTGCCTTGAGCAGGTCGTACTCGCTGATCACGCCGAGGAATCCTGTCGTGATCATGGTCAGGTGCAGGCGCCGGGCCACCGCGGGATGGGCATCCATGCGCCGATCGAATTCGTTGATGGCCCGGGCAATGGCGAGATCCGGGCGCTGCGGATCTTCGGCCGGGTGCTGCAGGGCGAAGCGACCGTAGAGCGTGAGATATTCGAGCAGCAGGCGCGCATAGACGTGGGCGCCGGCCGCATTGCACATGTCGAGATAGGGCAGGAAAATGACCGAGAGCAGCTCGCTCATCGTGCAGCCTTCGATTGAGCCGAACTGCCTGATCATGTCCTGGCGGCGCGGTTCCATCAGCTGCACGCGCCATTCGAAGATCTCGGCGAGCAAGGTCTGCTTGTCGCCGAAGTGATACTGCACGGCCGCGACGTTGGACTGCCCCGCAGCCAAAGCGACCGCGCGCATCGAGGTAGCTTCGATGCCGTCGTTGGCGAAGAGATTTTCAGCCGCTTCCAGGATGACCTGGCGCGTGACCTCCGACCGCTTCGTCCTTGGCGTGCGCTCGTTGGCCCTGGCCCTCTCGCTGTTTTTGCTTTGCATTTCTTGCCTCTGCCACAGGACCGGGACGGAGGGTATAGGCTTTCAGGCAAATTTCAAACACACTAATTAAACAAACAGGTGATTTAAACTTGGCTCTCCATCATTGTCCGGGGGCAAGCGGGGAACTCACCGCTGAGGGAACGCCTCGCCAAAGGCGAAGCGAACGAGGGAGAGAGAACTTGGGCAAATCACACTACAAGCACGTTCGAAATCTGCTGCTTGCAGGGACCGCTGCGGGTCTGCTGGCGGGCATTCCGGCCCACGCGCAGGATCAGTCCGCGGCCAGCGGAGCCGAGAACAACGAACCCCGGGGCGGGATCGGCGAAATCGTTGTCATGGCGCGCAAGCGTGCAGAATCGACGCAGGACGTTCCGGTCGCGATTACCGCCGTCGATGCCAAGACAATCGAAAAGTACGACCTGACGAGCCTCGAGCGGCTTTCGGCTTCGACCCCGCAGTTCTCCGTCGGCCGCGCGGGCACGGGCTCGGGCGCTACCCTGGTGCTGCGGGGCATCGGCTCGAACACCACTTCGATCGGCCTCGAACAGTCGGTCGCCGTCGTCGTGGATTCGGTCTATTACGGTCAGGGCCGCACGATCAACGAAGGCTTCTTCGACCTCGGCCAGATAGAAATACTCAAGGGTCCACAGGCGCTGTTCTTCGGCAAGAACGCGACCGCCGGCGTGGTCTCCATGGCAACGAAGGATCCCGGAGACACGCCTGAATTTCTCGCCAGGGTGGGCTATGAGGCCAATGCCAAGCAGTTGACCGGTGAAGCCATCGCCTCAGGGCCCCTGAGCGATACTTTCGGGGCCCGCCTCGCAGTGCGGGCCAGCAAGCAGTACGGTTCCCTGTTTCCCAATCGCGGAGAGGCGGAAACCTGGCGCCTGACCGATGTTGCTACCGGTGACACCCGGTTCCTGCCCGGTGCCGATCCGATTCGCAAGCAGGGTACGCGCGATCTGCTCGGCCGCATCACCCTCGTCTGGAAGCCTGACAGCCGCCTGACAGCGAACCTGAAAGCCAGCTTCAACGACGCGCGCTCGGACAATCCACTTTCGAACTATGCATTCTACAACTGCAATGGCGGCCATGCGCAGCTCAACGCCAATGTGCCGTGCGAGAAGAAGTTCCGGACGTACCAGGGCTCCGCGCCGATCGAGGTGGCCCAAGACATTCCCCACGGCAATGACGATGGCACACCCGGCAACAAGTACAAGTCCTGGGGCGCGACAGGGACGATCAACTACGAACTGGACAATAATATCACGCTGACCAATGTCACGAACTACAACTGGAACAGGAATATCTTCAAGATCGATGCCAATGTGATAGCGGCATCGCCCGTGGGGCTCTACGCCACCGAGGATACAAACTACCACAGTTTTTCGGACGAACTGCGCGCCACTTCGGATTTCGGTGGCATGTTCGACTTCATGGTGGGCGGCCTCTACCAGACCACAAAGCGCAATTATCTGGCATGGACGGCGCAGGCCGGGCTTGAGAACTCTGATGCACCAGACGGTTTCCGCTTTGTCGGAAACTCCAAGGATTCAACCACCAAGGGCGAAACGCTTGCGTTTTTCGGTCAGGCCATCTTCCGCCCGATTCCCAAGGTCGAACTGGCCGGCGGCGTGCGCTACACGCATGAGACCAAGGACAGTTCGTTCCTCCAGCCTTACTCCAATCCCGCCCTCGTGGGGCTCGGCGTCTTCTCGCCCGGCGTGACCCTCACCGCCAGCCAATCGTTCGACAACTGGTCGCCCGAATTTACCGTGACCTGGGAGCCCAGCGATGCCGTGACCGTCTATGCCGGCTACAAGTCGGCGTACAAGTCGGGCGGCTTCTCGAACTCGGGCATCTACGGACCGCTGGCATCGGTCGACGATTTCACCTTCGGACCCGAGACGGCGCGAGGCTTCGAAGGCGGTATCAAGACGCAGTTGTTCGACCGCCAGTTGCGGTTCAACCTCGGTGCCTTCTGGTACAAGTACAAGGACCTGCAGATCGACTTCTTCAATTCGCCGGTCTTTGCCTTCACCACCTACAATGCCGGTTCGGCCATTACGAAGGGCATCGAAAGCGACTTCCAGTTCGCGCCCTATGCCCTGCCGGGTTTCGAACTTCACGGCTCGCTCAACTACAACAAGGCCGCTTACGACAAGTACGATGGCGCTCCGTGCTGGACCGGCCAGACCATCGCCCAGGGCTGCTATACGACAACCCCGCGGGCCGCGCAGGATCTCAGCGGCGTGGAACTGGCCAATGCGCCCAAGTGGACCGGCGCGCTTGGCGCCAGCTATGAGACCGACGTCAGCGAGAGCTTGAAGATCAACCTGTCCGCCGACGGACGCTTCAAGAGCAGCTACCTGCCCACGGCCTTCGGCAATCCTTACTCGCGCCAGAAGAGCTACGGCGTTCTGGATGCGCAGATCCGCCTTTCGACCAAGGACGACCACCTGCAGTTCGCCATCATTGGCAAGAACCTGACCAACACGTTCTATGTCAACGGCGCGCAGGACGCCCCGAGCTCGGGTGGCGGCACCGGGACGGCGGGAGGTTTCCACGCCGACCAAATCGGATATGTTGCCGATCCGCGTACGGTCACCGCGCAGATCACGTTCAAGTACTGAGGGGGCGGCCGGTGAGGAACCGCAGTCCTGCCGCACTGGCCGGTTCCTCATCTCCCCAGCCTTCTACACCGGTGATCGGCCGGAGCTCCGATCCCATGGCAAAACATGAAGAGAGGACCTGAGCGATGAACCAATCGAACCGAAATCCCGGACAAATGCGCCGGCGACTGCGCTGGATCGGTGCCACGGCCCTGGCAGTCGCGGTCGTTCCCGGACTCGCTCTCGCCCAGGCGGCGGACCCGATGGCGGGCAAGGTCGGGCGGACGGTCGCCGAAACCCATGCTCCGCAATGGCCTTCCGAACCCAGAGCGCCGAAGAATGCGCCCAATGTCCTTGTCATCATGACCGACGACGTCGGCTTCGGCGTCACCAGCACGTTCGGCGGACCGGTTCCAACCCCCACCTTCGAGGCGCTCTCGCAAAACGGGGCGAAATACACCCGCTTCAACACGACCGCACTGTGTTCGCCCACGCGCGCTTCGCTGCTTACCGGACGGCTGCCGCAGAACGTGAACATGGGCAACGTCACCAACCTGCCGACCGGGTATGACGGCTATACGACAGTCATTCCCAAGTCCGGCGGGACAATGGCGCAGATCCTCAAGGAGAACGGCTTCAACACCGCCATGTTCGGCAAGGGCCACCTGACTCCCGAATGGGAAATGAGCATGGCAGGGCCATACGACCGCTGGCCGGTAGGCCTCGGCTTTGAATACTTTTACGGCTTCCTCTCGGCCGACACGTCGATGTGGAATCCCAGCATCGTCGAGAACACGACACCGCTCGAGCCGCCGCACAACAGGCCCGGCTATCATTTCGAAGCCGACATGGCCGATCATGCGATCAACTGGATTCGCAAGCAGAATGCGGTGGCGCCCGACAAGCCTTTCTTCATCTACTATGCGCCCGGCCTGTCGCACACCCCGCATCATGCGCCCAAGGAGTGGATCGACAAGTTCGCAGGGCAGTTCGACCAAGGCTGGGACGTGCTGCGCCAGCAGATCTTCGAGCGCCAGAAGAAGCTGGGCATTGTTCCTGCCGATGCGAAGATAAGCCCGCGACCGGATTCGATGCCGGCCTGGTCCTCGCTCGATGCCAGGCACCGGAAGGTTTACGCCCGGCTGATGGAGGTCTTCGCGGCGACCGTCGCCTATTCGGACTACCAGACCGGCCGGGTGATCGACGAACTGCGCCGCTCAGGCCAACTCGACAACACCATGATCGTCTACATCGAGGGTGACAACGGCAGCAGCGCCGAGGGAGGCCTGCAGGGCCTCGCCTTCGAACAGTCGACGATCACCGGGCGTTCGGAAAGCTTCGAGGAACTGGCGCGCCATTACGACGACTTCGGCGGACCGGAAGTCTACAACCACTTCCCGGCCCAGTGGGCCTGGGCCCTCAATGCGCCCTTCCCCTGGTGGAAGCAGGTTGCATCGCAGGCCGGCGGCGTGCGCAATGGCATGGTCATCTCGTGGCCGGGGCACATTACCGACAGCAAGGTATGGCGCACGCAGTATGCTCATGTCAGCGACATCATGCCAACGGTTCTCGACGCGGTGGGCGTCAAGGCTCCCGAAGTGCTCGACGGCGTCAAGCAGAAGCCGATCGACGGCATCAGTCTCAAGTACAGCTTCACCCAGCCGAAGGCGCCATCCGCGCGGCGGACCCAGATCTACGAGATGATGGAAAACTTCGGCATCTACAGGGATGGCTGGATGGCCGGAACCCTGCCCAAGCGCGCGGCATGGGAAGCCGGTGCATCGGGCGATCGCCGGCTCGACATCGGCCCCGACCAGCGCGTGTGGACCCTGTTCAATCTCGACAAGGATTTCACGACCGCAGTCGACCTTTCCAGGAAGAACCCGGCCAAGCTCAAGGAACTCCAGAACCTGTTCTGGGATGAAGCGGCGAAGAACAACATCCTGCCGATCCACGACTACAGCCAGGGAACCGAGGGCCGCCCGACGGTGGGCGGGCACCGCAAGCGCTTCGTCTATACCCCGGGCCTCACCCGCATTCAGGAGGACGCAGCGCCGCATACCATCGGGCACAGCTTCACCATCGAGGCCGATGCGAACATCCCCGAAGGCGGCGCCAATGGCGTGATCATCACCCAGGGCGGACGGTTCGGCGGCTATGCCTTCTACCTCAAAGACGGCAAGCCGGTGTTCCACTACAATGCCGTGGGCGATGACCAGTTCACGGTTCGCAGCGACGTGGCCGTGGGCGCGGGCGAGCACAAGCTGACCGCGCGCTTTACTGCCGACGCACCGAAGCCGGGTACCGCGGGAACGCTTGCAATCCAGCTTGACGGCAAGGAAATCGCAAGCGGGCGCATCGGCAGGACGGTCGCAGGCTGGATGTCGCATACCGAAGGCCTCGACATCGGGCGCGACACGATCACGCCGGTCGATCCGGATTACACGGTCGCTGACAGCGCCTTCTCCGGCACCCTGTCGCAGGTCGTGGTGACCATCGCACCCTGAAGACTTGCGCGCGCTGTCCGCAGAGCCGGGACCGGGCAGCGCGCCCAGACAAGCCCATGCACCCGCCCGCCAATCCGCCGACCGCGATCAATTGATCGCGGTCGGCCCCTTTCCCTTGAGGAACAGGCAGTCTATCTGGCTCGCAAGAACCAGAATCATTCCGGCTGTATGTGACTTCGCAACCTTTCCGTTCGGGTCTTGAATCGGCATTCCTGGAAAACAGGGAGAAGCTGCTGAACTTCTTGCGCGCGCGCGGGGCAGGTGATGCGGCCGAGGATATCGTGCAGGAAATCTGGGTGAAGCTCTCGTCGAGCCGCCCCGGCCCCGTCGCATCGCCCCTATCCTATCTTTACCGCACCGCCGACCTGCTGATGATCGACCGCTACCGCTCGCGCCGACAGGCCGAGAAGCGCGATCGCGACTGGAGCGAGGCGCATTCCGGCCATCCGCCGGCAGAACCTTCCGCCGAGCAACGTGTCGCCGCGGCGCAGGAGGCGGGAATGATCATGCGCATGCTCGAAGGGCTGGGCCCGCGCGTGGCGACGGTATTTCGCCGGCACCGCATCGATGGCGCGGCGCAGAAGGACATCGCCCGGGATCTGGGCGTGAGCCTCAGCACCGTGGAGAGCGATTTGCGCGGGGCCTATCGGGCGATCAGCGAATGGAAGGAAACCCGCGATGAGGCTTGAGCCCATCGTCTCCGTCTTCCGGGCAAGAGGAGGGCGTAATGACGTTTGACGAGACGATCCGGCAGCAAGCCCTCGACTGGGCAGTGCGGGCCGGTGACCCGCAGTTCGAGGATTGGGAGGCCTTCACCCTGTGGCTGGAGGCCGATCCCGCCCATGGCCATGCCTATGACGCTATCGCCGCCGCCGTCGCCGACGCATCGCAGCTGGTGATCGGCGCGGGTGCGGCGAACGACGATGGACTGGCGGCTGCACAACCGGACGCTGCGACCTTGCGCACCACCCGGCGCCGCTGGATCGGCGGCGCGCTCGCTGCCTCGCTGGCGCTTGTCGGCGGATTCACTCTCTGGCAGGCGAACTCGCGCGACCTCTACCGCATCGAAGTCGCGCCGGGCGCGATGCGGACAGTCGCACTCGATCCCGGCAGTCAGATCGATCTGGCCGGCGAAACGATCATCGAACTCGACCGCGACGATCCGCGCTATGCCCATCTGGCAAAGGGACAGGCCCTGTTCACCATCCGGCACGATGCGCAGCGGCCCTTCCACCTCAAGGTGGGAGACGACACGCTGGTCGATGTCGGCACGATTTTCGACGTGCGCCACCGCGGTGCGGATATGAGCGTCGCCGTGTCGGAAGGCGCGGTGCAGTTCAATCCCAAGGACCAGAACCAGCGCATTTCGCCCGGCCAGATCCTGCGCAAGAATGGGCAGGACGGTCGGATCACGCTGGAGGCCATCTCGCCCGATCAGGTTGGCGAATGGCGCGAAGGCCGGCTGACCTTCAGTGCCGCATCGCTTGAGCAGGTAGCCATGGATCTGACGAACAGCACCGGTATTGCCTTTGCCGCTGCCCCCGGGTCATCGCCCGGATCGGTTTCGGGTTCCCTGCGCCTTGATCCCATCCGCAAGGACCCCCGCTCGCTGGCCGCTCTGCTCGGTCTCGACGTGCGCCAGGAAGGCGATCGCTGGATAATCGGCGAACGCTGAACGTGAAGGCTGCGACCTGGCTTCTGGCGGCCATTCTGGCTCTGCCCGCCCCGGCGCTGGCGCGTGAAGCCATGGTTTCGACGCGCGCCGGGAACGTGGGCGATGCGGTCGGCGACCTCGCCAGGCAGACCGGGACCAGCATCGTCGTTGCCGATCCGGAGATCGCCCGCAGATCCATCTCCTCCATGCGCGGACGCATGAAGGCGGACGAGGCCGTTCGGCGATTGGCACGCGCTGCTGGCGCTCATGCTGTCGAAGTTGCGCCCTCAGCATGGCGCCTCGAAGCGGCGCCGAAGCCAAGCCGCAAGTCCGCAACTTCGGCCCGGACGTCGCTCCCCATCGCCGCACCGCAGCGGATCGCGCCGCCCGAACCGATCGTGGTCATCGCCTCCAAGCGCGACTTGCGTATCGATCAGGTGCCGGGGCAAGTTGCGATCCTCGACGGCGAGGCGCTTGAAGCCGGAGGTATCGGCGGTACGGAAAAGATCACGCAGCGCCTTGCAACCGTGACCTCCACCCACCTGGGCAGCGGGCGCAACAAGTTGTTCATTCGCGGCATTGCCGATTCCAGCTTCACCGGACCGACCCAGGCGACGGTCGGCCAATACCTTGGCGACCTGCGGCTCGCCTACAATGCGCCCGACCCCGACTTGCGCCTCTCCGACATGGCGCGCGTGGAAGTCCTCGAAGGCCCACAGGGCACCCTTTACGGCGCAGGATCGCTGGGCGGCATCATCCGCATCGTGCCCAATGCCCCGGCTATGGGAGCGGCCACGCTTTCCGGCACTCTAGGCGGTTCGTTGACGCAGGGCGGGGATTTCGGCGGTGATGCCAGCGCGACGGTCAATCTGCCACTCCGCGGCGAGAGTGCGGCCTTGCGCGCGACGCTCGATGCCGTGCAACAGGGCGGCTATATCGACAAGCCGGTCCTGGGCCGAAACAATGTCAATCGCACCGACATTCTCGGTGGACGGATCAGCGCCCGCTTCGAGATTTCGCCCGGATGGTCCGTCGATCTTATCGCGCTTGGCCAGACGACCGATGCGGCGGACAGCCAGTATGCCGATCGCAACGGCCCCTCGCTGGAAAGCTCCGCCCGAGTCACCGAAGGTTCCGACGCAGACTATGCGATGGGTCAGTTCGTGCTTTCCGGCCGCATCGGCGACTTGCGCCTGCGCTCCACCACCGGCCTCGTGCGCCAGCGACTGAGAGAACGCTACGACGCCAGCCTGCCCGAAGGCGCGCCGCGCCTGTTCGAGCAGGCCAACCGGACACGCATGATCGCCAATGAGACGCGCATGTGGATGCCCGAAAGGCATGGCGTAAGCTGGCTGGTGGGGACCAGCTTCACCCATAATGCAACGGTCCTCAAGCGCCGCTTCGAAAGCGAATTGCTGCGCAGTTCCACGACAGGCGTGCGCAACACCATCGATGAAGCGACCCTGTATGGCGAGGCAAGCCTGCGAATCATGCAAGGCCTCGTGGCCACGGCCGGTGGGCGCTTCACCTACTCGCGCCTCGGCGGCTCGGGAGAGGACGTCTCGCGCGAACTGGCCATGGCGCTTGCCCAGGTCACTGCGAAGCGCTCGCTCGAGACGTTCCTGCCTTCCCTTGCGCTTCACGCCGAAGTTGCGCCCGGGACGGCGCTGTACATGCGCTACCAGGAGGGCTTCCGTCCGGGCGGCTTCGCCATCGAGAGCGAGTTCGTCCGCCGCTTCCGCAACGACCGGACCGAGACATTCGAGTTTGGCGCCCGCCACGGCCGCGCGGGCACAGGCCCCTTCGATCTGGCGCTTAGCCTTTCCTATACGCGCTGGCAGGACATCCAGGCGGACTTCATCGATGGCTCCGGCCTGCCCAGCACCGCCAATATCGGCGACGGCCGCGTCTGGTCGGCCAGCGTATCGGGCGGCGTCGCGCTGACCCCGGGTCTGCGCGTGGAAGCCGGTGTGACCTGGAACCGCAGCAAGGTCGACACTCCGCCGTTGTTCCTCGCCGCGCGCTCAATGCAGGTGCCCAACATTGCCCATGTTGCCGGACGCGTGGGCCTGACCTGGGAACGCGAAGTCGGGCACGGGCTACGGTTCACCGGCAATGGCTGGGCAAGCTACGTGGGCCAATCGCGCCTCGGGATCGGTCCTGAACTGGGCGCACCGCAGGGCGACTATCTCGACAGCGGCGCGAGCCTGCGGCTGGGCTCCGACAGGCTCGGCGTGACGGTCGGGCTGACCAACATCGCCAATTCGCGCGGCAACCGGTTTTCGCTGGGAACGCCCTTCGGCATCGGGCGCGAACAGGTCACGCCGCTGCGCCCGCGAACCCTGCGCGTGGGCGTAGATACCCGTTTCTAAAAAAATTTCTTCAAGGCTGGCCGCGAAGGTCTCCGTCTCAAGGGTCGAAACCGACCTGAAGGGATTGAGATGTCGCGCTACCTGCTTGCCTCTACTGCACTGCTTGCTCTTGCCGCGGCGGCCCAGACCACGGCCGCCCATGCCGAGGACGTTACCACCAAGAAAACCTCGCCGCTGCGTACCTCGACGATCAAGAACGGCGCCGCCGATGCGATCAACATCACCAAGGACGGCTCGGTCGTCCTGACCGCGGGCACCGCCGTGACTATGGACAGCGACCACAAGGTGACCAATGCCGGCGCGATCAGCGTCAGCAATGCGAGCGGCGCGGTCGGTATTGCCGCATCGGCCGGAACCAGTGGCGACATTGTCAATTCCGGCACGATCACCATCGACGAACCTCATGAACCGACCGATGAGGACAAGGACGGCGACCTCGACGGCCCCTTCGCGCTCGGCTCCAACCGCTACGGCATCCGCACCACGGGCGCCCATACCGGCAAGATCGTCAACAGCGGCAAGATCGTGGTCGAAGGCAACGATTCTGCGGGTATCGCGCTGGGCGGGCCACTGACCGGGGATTTCGTGCATGATGGGCAAACAACGGTGCTGGGCGACCGCGCTACCGGCATCGAAGCGGGCGACATCGGCGGCAATGTGCGATTGGCCGGCTCCGTGTCGGTCCAGGGCGAGGATTCGGTCGGTGCGCACTTCGGTGGCGACGTCGATGGCGCGATGGTTGTCCAGGGGACCGTAGCCTCGACCGGCTACCGTTACACCACCGTGCCTTCGGATACCTCCAAGCTCGACGCGGATGACCTGCTTCAAGGCGGATCGGCGCTCGTAATCGAGGGCAATGTCTCAGGCGGCATCGTCCTTGCCGTGGCGCCCAAGAACTCCGACCCCGACAATGCCGACGAGGACGGCGACGGGATCGAGGATGCAAAGGAAGGCTCCGCCAAAATCGTTTCCTACGGCGAGGCACCGGCCATGGTCCTCGGCGCGGCTGACCGTGACATTGCCATCGGCCCCGTCTCGGGTACGGCGAGCCAGTACGGCCTGCAGATCGAGGGCACTGTCGAAGGTCGCGGCCTCTATTCCGGCGTCGATGCCACCGGCCTGGCCATCGGTGGACGCGGCGGCGCGGTCACGATCGCCAATGGCATCGGCATTTCCGGCGGCATTGCAGCCGTGTCCAATGGCGGCAATGCGACGGCCTTGAGCATCGGCGCTGGCACTTCGACTCCGCAGCTGCGCATCTCCGGCAGTGTCGCGGCAAGCGGCGGCAATGCCGCAGATGCGCAAACCACCGCCATTCACATCGCCGAAGGCGCCAGCCTCCCCACCATCCGCAACAGCGGAGCGATCAAGGCGACGGCGGCAGGTGAGAACGGCTCGGCCAGCGCTATCGTCGACAAGAGCGGCACGGTCACACTTGTCGAGAACAGCGGCAGCATCGTGGCCAGCGGTGCCAAGGCCGATTCCGGCCGCAACATCGCCATCGACCTGTCCTCCGCAACGAGCGGCGTGACGGTGAAGCAGACGCAGGTCGCATCGGGTTATGATGCGCCTTCGATCGTGGGCGACGTCAAGCTGGGAAGCGGCGACGATCGCTTCGACTTGGCGGATGGTTCGCTGAACGGAAACGTTTCCTTCGGCACCGGCAGCAACACGATGGCGCTTTCGGGAGACGCCGCGCAGACCGGCAATGTTGCCTTCGGCGGCGGAAGCGACACGATGAGCCTGGCCGGCAACTCCGCATTCCTGGGCACCGTCGATTTCGGCGGGGGCGCCGATGTCCTCACGCTTGCCGGCACCTCGCGCTTCTCGGGCAGCTTCGCCAATGCGGGGAACCTTGCAGTCAGCGTCCAGGGCGGCCTGCTGGATGTGCGCACGCCCACGCAGATCGGCTCGCTCGACGTGGGCAAGGACGGTGTGCTGGCTGTCACGCTCAACAAGGAAGCCGGATTGGGAAGTGCCTACACCGTTGCCGGTACGGCCTCCTTCGAGGAAGGCGCGAAGCTTTCCATCCGCCTTGCCGACGTGTCGACTGCCGAAGGCAGCTACCAGGTGCTCACCGCCGGGGCAATCGAGGGCCTGGACGGACTTGAAACCGCCACCAACCTTGTCCCCTTCATGTTCAAGGCCTCGCTCGACGAGGATGCAGCAGCGAACACCATCGTTGTCGACGTCGCCCGCCGCTCCAAGCAGGAGCTTGGCCTGAACCGTTCGCAGTCATCCGCCTACGACGCAGTCTTTGCGGCACTCGGACGCGATCAGGAAGTTGAGGACGTATTCCTCGGCATCGCCGATGGCGACCTTTTCCGCCAGACGGTCGGCATGATGCTGCCAGACCATGCAGGAGGATCCTTCGAAGGGATCAGCCTGGGTGCGCGGACCATCGGACGGCAACTGATGGACCCGCAAGGTCCGCTGGTTGCCAGCGGCCCGATCAGCGTAAACGTCAACCTTGCCTTCTGGGGTAGCGACAAGGACACCGCAGGCAGTGCGGCCTACGATCTCAATGGCTATGCCTGGTCGCTGACCGGTGAGTACGAAACCGGCATCGGCCGCTTCGGTGCGACCGCCGCCTATCTGTGGAACCGTCACACCAACGGTACGGCAAGCGAGGTCAAGTCCGGTTCCTATGAACTGGCGGCGCACTGGCGCGGCAACTGGGGCGCGTTCAGCGGCTTCACCCGCGCATCTTATGGCCATGCCGACTTCGACAGCACCCGCAACTTCGTCGGCGTGGCCGGCCAGGAAGACATAAAGCGCAAGATCGAGGGAGACTGGAACGGCAACTTCGTCACGTTCTCGGCAGGCGCGTCGGCCGAGGGTGGCAGCCGCTATCTCTATTTCCGTCCGGCGGTTACCGTCGACTACGTCCGCCTCAAGGAAGGCGGCTACACCGAGGCCGGCGGCGGCGAAGCGCTCGACCTGACGGTCAGTTCACGCAAGAGCGACGAGCTTGGCCTCAATGGCGGCCTCACGCTCGGCGCCGACCTCATGGGCATGGGCGCACGCGACGAAAACTGGTTCCGCATCGAGACCGAAGGCGGCTGGCGCGAGATCCTGAGCGGCGGCCTGGGAACGACGACGGCCCACTTCGAGGACGGCACCCCGTTCTCGCTCGACGGTGAGACGGCCACCGGAGGCTGGTTCGCCCGCCTGCGCGCCTTTGGCGGATCGGCCGGTTTCGTACTGGGCGGCGAACTGTCGGCCGAAGATCGTCATGACCATGTCAACCTGGCCTTGCGCGGCAGCGTGAAGGTGGCCTGGTAGGCCGCCCCGTCTGCTGATCCCGAAACAACGAAGGGGGCGTGCATCCATGCCCCCTTCTCCTTATTTCCGGCATTCGGCTTTCAGCGCATCTGCAGGATGATCACCTGGCTGCTGGCGGGATCGGTGCGCTTGCGCAAGTCAGCTACATCATCGGGCGAAACCGTCCCTCCGCGATTGCCCCAGGCCGTGCGCACGAAGCTGAGCGCATCGGCGATCTCGCTGTCGGACAACTGGTTGCGGTAGGGTGGCATGCGGTAGGCATCGGGAACGCCTTGAGCCACCACCCTCTGCGATCCGTTGAGCGTGATGTTGATCGCCGAAGGCGCACCGTCGCTCGTCATCGCCGAAGCCGAGCCTGACAAGGGCGGTATCCATTGGCCCTGCCCTCGTCCATCGGCGCCATGGCAGAAGCTGCACTTGGCCATGTAGGTCTGCGCGCCGGGATGATCCATGCGATTGGCAATCGCCAGCGCCTGGTTGGATGAAGCATCGTACTGCCAGGGCTCACCCTCCTTGCGAGGATTACCCGGTAAGGACTTGAGATAATGGGCCATGGCGCGAAGGTCTTCGTCGCGCATGAACTGCAGGGAATTGTTGAAAGCCTCTGTCATCGAACCATAGACGACAGCGTGGCGATTGCGACCGGTCTTGAGGAACTGCCAGATCTCGTCCTCGCTCCACCGGCCCAGACCTATATTGCCGTCGCCTCTCAGGCTGGGAGCGTACCAGCCATCGAGTACCGCTCCGGCCAGGAACCGGTCGCTCTCTTCGTCCAGCGCCTTTTCGTTCATGGCAAGGCCGCGCGGGGTATGACAGGCGCCGCAATGGCCCGCAGCCTGCACGAGATAGGCACCCCTGTTCCACTGCGCGTCGCGGCCGGCCTTGTTCTCGTAGGTTCCTCCGTCCGTGAAGACGGCTTTCCAAAGCGCGAGCGGCCAACGCATGTTGAGCGGCCAGGGTATTTCGCTTTGGCGGTTCTCCTGCCTGGTTGCCGGCACTGCGGTCATGAAAAAGGCGTAGAGCGCCTTCACGTCATCGTCGCTTAGCTTGGCGTAGGAAGGGTAGGGCATGGCCGGATAGAGCCACTCGCCGCCCGGCGCGATGCCCTGGCGGATTGCCCGGTCGAAATCGGCCAGTGAATAGGCGCCGATTCCGGTCTCCAAGTCGGGCGTGATGTTCGTGGCGAAGATCGAACCCATGGGGGTCGCCATCTCCAGTCCGCCGGTAAACGCAGGCTTGCCCGGCAGGCCATGGCAAGCGACGCAGTCTGCCGCCCGGGCCACGTATTCGCCGCGCTTGACCAGATCGGCACTCGGCGTGCCGCTGGCCGCACCATCGAAAGGCGAAGCCGGTGTGCGATTGACGAACCATGCGATAGCCAGGCCGACGATCACCACGAGGGCCAGCAGGATCGTGAGAATCTTCTTCAAGGTTTCGTTCCGTTCACTGGGGGGCCTGTCCGCAACCGGTAAGGTTCGCGGACAGGAGAACAGGAGCTTGCAGGTTCGCCTCAGGTGTCGAACTTGATCCGCGAAAGCGGCATGCTGCGCACCCGCTTTCCGGTCAGCGCGGAGACCGCATTGGCCACTGCAGGCGGCACGGCCGGCAGTGGTGGTTCGCCGATACCGCCCATTTGTGCGCCGCTCTCGACGATCTTGACGTGAACGCGCGGCATGCGATCGGGCGGCAGGATCGGATAGAGATCGTAATTGCGCGCGACCGGCTGCCCATCCTTGTAGACGGCTTCCTCCAGCAGAACCTGCGAAAGACCCAGTGCAATGGCCGAGTTGACTTGCGCCTCGACAATCGCCGGATTGACGATGCTGCCCGGATCGATCGCTTCCCAGAGTTCATGGACGACGACCTGTCCGTCCTTGATCGAAACTTCGGCAATGGCCGCAGCGTGCGATCCGAAGGGTGACGCCATGGCCACGCCGCGCGCACGCCGGGTGCCGTCGGCTGCACTGAACGGACCGCGCTTCCAGCCTCCCGCCAGATCGCCGACAGCTTGAAGCAAGGTGGTCAGGCGCTTGTTGTCCCTGAGCAGGCGCAGACGCATCTCGAACGGATCGAGACCGCCCTTGTCCGCCAGCTCGTCGAGGAAGGTCTCGTAGAAGAAATCGTTCATCGAGTTGCCGACCGACCGCCAGTAGGCAAGCGTGACAGGGTTCTTGACGTAAGCCTGCGCGATGCGGGAATGGGGAATGGCGTAGGATTTGCCGGTCAATCCCTCGACGGCCATCCCATCCACGCCCTCGGCTCGCTTGTTGGCAATGCCTTCGCCCGGTCCCTCGCAGGCACTGATCGCCTCGATCGCGATGGGCATGCCGTTGCTGTCAAGGCCGCCACGAAAGCGCACCGCTGCCATCGGGCGCAGGGGATCGCGCAGGAATTCTTCCTCGCGGCTCCAGATCACCTTGACCGGCTTGCCCACGGCCTTGGCCAACTTGATCGCCTGCGGATAGCAGCATCCCGGTCCATACAGGAAATGCCGACCGAAAAAGCCCCCCAGCATCTGTGAGTGGATCTTGATCTTGCCCGGCTCCATTCCGGCTATCTTTGCAGCATCCGCCTGGAACATTTCGGGCGCCTGATTGGGAACCCACAGATCCAGCGTGCCATCGGAATTGAACCGCGCCAGGCTGGAAGGTGGCTCAAGCTGGGCATGGTGCAGGTACTGGCTGAAATACGTGGCTTCTACCTTTGTCGCCGCATCGTCGAAGCCCTTGGCGAAATCGCCCCGGGCCTCAGCCTCGTTGCCCGCTTCGGAGTTGGCGCCCAGTTGCTGCGAGAATGCCTCGCTGTCGAAGTCGCCCGGCATATAGCGGATGCCGGACTTGTCGCCGGGTTCTGCCCAGTCGACCAGCAGGGCCTCGACAGCCTGGCGCGCATGCCACCAACGCTTGGCGACGACTGCGACGGCGCCGTCGAGGCGATGGATCGATTCGACGCCGCGCATCGCCTTGACCTGGTCCTCGTTGCGGATCGAGCCCACCTCGAGACCGAGGCGCGGCGCATGCTGAATGGCTGCATGGACCATGTCCTCGACCACCACGTCGATCGTGAATTGCGCCTTGCCGGTCGCCTTTTCGTGCATGTCGATGCGCGCGACCGGTTTGCCGATCCAGCGGAACGTCTTGGGATCGCGCAGCTTGAGGCTATCCTGCGGGGGCACCGGCATGTCGAGTGCGCCGGAAGCCACTTCGCCGTAAGCCAGCGAACGTCCGGAGGCTTCATGGACCACACGGCCCGGCTGCGTCGCAAGCGAGCTGAACGGTACGCCGAGCTTTCGCGAAGCCGCCTGCATCAGCATCAGCCGGGCCGATGCACCGATCTTGCGCATCGTCATGTAGCTGGTGCGCACCGACATGCTGCCACCGGTAATCCGGCCTGCGCCCGGGACGATCAGGTATTCGCTGCCCGCCGGCGCGCTCTCCACGGTAAAGGCTGACGGATCGATGTCGAGTTCTTCGGCGACGATCTGGGCCATGGCTGTGAATACGCCCTGCCCGCCCTCGATGAACGGGCTTTGCAGCCGCACGGTGTTGTCCGGGCGAATTTCGAGGAAGGCGGGCACTTTTAGGTGCGCCGCCGCCTCGGGGATCGCGGACTTGCCCTCCTGCGCCCGCGCCTTGCCCAGCGGGATACCGAAGCCGAGGACGAGGGCCCCCGCACTTACCCCGGCCGAAGCCAGCAAGAAGCGCCGACGCGAAATGTTTGAGGGCTCGCCATCCGCAAGTTGCTGCAGGTCATCGTTCCCGCCCCGGGGTGCATCTGCGATCATGTCCATCACGCGTCCCCTTCGCTGCCGGTCTTTTCGCTTCGGGCCTTGGATCGAACCGCTGCCGTGCCGGCTGCGGCCACCGCCGCCACGGCCGCGCCGCCTGCGACCATCCCTGCAGCCCCGAGGTGGCGGCCATCTTCGCTGTCCGCAGTCTCCGACGTACCGGCAAGGTCCTTCATCGCCGCCTTGATCGCGTTGTAGGTGCCGCAGCGGCACAAGTTGATCATCGCTCCACGGATCTCATCGTCCGTGGGTGTCGCGGTTTCCTTGAGCAGCGAAGTCGCCGCCATGACCTGTCCCGACTGGCAATAGCCGCACTGGGGCACCTGGTGGCGCACCCAGGCCTCGACCACCCGCTTTCCGAGAGCCGTTTCCTCGATCGCTTCGATCGTGGTGATGGCGCTCAACGCCACGGCATCGAGAGGGGTCACGCATGAACGGGTGACGACCCCGTCGACAAGAACCGAACAGGCTCCGCACTGCGCAAGACCGCAGCCATATTTCGTGCCGGTCATTCCGAGGTCGTCACGCAGCACCCACAGAAGCGGTGTGTCGCCGTCGGCCTCGACGTCCATTTCCTTGTCGTTGATTCGAAGTTTCATGCCGCCCTCGTGAGTCAAGTTGCCCGTCTGCCTTGCGCAGCGCGATGTACTGCGCCGTGACCGCAAAGCATTAGGGCATTATCCTGCGTTTCGAACATGGTGGACGAATGCCTTCTTGTCACCTGTTGAAGAGACAGGGAGGCAAATCACCTCACGCAACTGCAGTGCGAATGGACCGCCATAGCCCAGGATCCACGATTCGCGGGGATGAAACTCGTGCAAGTGGCCTGCCAGAGCGATCATGCGGCTTCGGTCATGGTGCGGGCCTCGATCGATTCGTCGTGCGCCAAGGGAATCTTGTCGAAGGACGAGTGGTCCGACTGCGGAAGGCCGAGAGGCGTGCCGTCATTTCCTCGAACACCGAGGAGACTGGGATGTCAGAGACATCGTCGATTGATCTGGTCCGCAGGCGCTATCTTGAGGCGCATGGGGCAAACGTGCAGGCCGGATATGGCGCGATCCTCCACGTCTCGTACCAGAACACGGCTCATGCCGCGCTAGGCTATCGCCGCGCCGGTGAAGAAACTCTTTTTCTCGAACGCTATCTCGACCGTCCGGTGGAGCAATGCCTGACTGATGTGCTGGGTCATGCCGTCGAACGTTCCAGCGTGATCGAACTCGGCAATCTGGCCGCCGACGATGCCTTTGCCATGGTCACCCTCTGGGGCATGGCGGCGAATGACCTTGGTGCCGATTGCGAAGTGGCGGTGGCAACGCTCACCGCACCGCTGCGCCGCATGTTCGAGAGACTGGGCGTGACCCTGCACGTTCTTGCCAAGGCCGATTCGCAGCGCGCCGACGATCCGGTCGCCTGGGGCAACTACTACGCCAATGACCCAATGGTCTGCGCCGGCCTGATTGCGCAGGGCCAGCGCGCCATTTCCACCTTCCTTGCCCGTCGCCGGAAATTTGCCGCGTGACCGGTCTGCTGGAGACGATCCGTGCCCATGCCGAGCACAACCCGCTCGGCATCGCGCTCGACCCGGTCGTATCGGATTGCGTGACGTGGCGGGACCTGGCCGTCCGCGTGGCGCAGGCGGTCGCCGAATTGCGCGGCGATGCGCAGAGTGGCAAGCCCTATGTCCTGCGCCTCGATCATGGTGTCGAAGCAGCCGTTCTCGAGCTGGCGCTTCTCGATGCCGGTATTCCGGTCCTGTCGCTTCCTGCTTTCTTTACCGACGAACAGGTCCGTCACGCCGTTTCCGCCTGCGGTGCGGGGGGCGAATGTCCCTCCACACCGCACCCCGCGCCGTCATTACTGCCCCGTCTGACGGCGCGGGTTACCTTTACCTCCGGATCGACCGGCACGCCAAAGGGCGTGTGCCTGTCGCAGAGCCACATGCTCACTGTCGCCGCATCGGTCGTTGAAGCGCTGGGAACCGCCCATGCCGGCCGACACTGCGCCCTGCTGCCCCCCGGAATCCTGCTGGAAACGGTCGCCGGTTTCTTCGCCACCATGTTGGCCGGGGGGACTTATATCTGCCCGCCGCAGCGCGAGGTCGGGCTGGGTGACCCCTTCCGTCCCGATTTCGGAGCGATGGTCTCACGCCTTGCGGTGTGGCGGATCACGTCGCTGATCCTCGTTCCGGAATATCTCGCAGGGATGGTCGCGGTTCTCGAACGCACCGGCCAACGCCTACCGGACCTGACGCTGGTGGCTGTCGGCGGGGCACGGGTGCCCGTTGAACTCCTGCAAAGAGCCCGCGACCTCGGTTTGCCGGTCAGGCAGGGTTACGGCCTGACCGAATGCGGCTCGGTCGTATCGCTGGAATGCGCGGACGAAAGCGTGGAAGGCTCGGTCGGGCGCCCGCTCGGCCACGTCCGGGCGACGATCGCCTCCGATGGCGAAATCCTGCTCGAGGGAGAAATGTACCTTGGCACCATTGGCGAGCCGCGTACGCCGGGACCTCTGGCCACCGGCGACATCGGTCGCATCGACGAACATGGCCGCCTCTGGGTGGAAGGCCGCAAGACGGCCATGATCGTCACCAGCTATGGCCGCAATATTTCGCCGGAATGGGTAGAGGCCGCACTGCTGCTACAGCCCGAAATCGCCCAGGCCCTGGTCCATGGCGACGGCCGCCCGGCACCCGAAGCGCTGCTCGTCCCGGCATCGCCAGACGCGGATATCGTCAAGGCCCTTGCGGCGGCAAACCGGACGTTGCCCGCCTATGCACGCGTGGCCGCCTGGCGTGAAGCGGCGCCGTTCACGCCAGCCAACGGTATGCTCACCGGCAACGGACGCCTGCGCCGCAAGGCCATCGCCCGGACATGGCTCGAGGGCAAGCCGGCCTTTTTCGATGAGCTGGAAGCTGCAACCTGGCGCGATCGACTGCGCTTCCTGACGATCCCGCAAGTGCGCGCCGGACTTGCCGGAACGATCTCGCGCCGCACCTACCTCGATTACCTCATTCAGGCCTATCACCATGTGCGCCATACGGTTCCGCTGATGCAGGCGGCGCGTGCTCGGTTGCTGGACCGGCCCGAACTCGTCGCCGCGCTCGATGAATATATCGAGGAAGAGACCGGCCACGAGGAATGGATCCTGGCGGATATCGCTGCGGCCGGCGGCGATGCCGACAAGGCGCGCACCTGCAGGCCCAATCCGGCAACGCAGGCCATGGTCGACCATGCCTATGCCCGGATCGGGGAAGGCAATGCCGCCTGCTTTTTCGGCATGGTCTATGTGCTGGAAAGCGTAAGCGTCGCCCTAGCCCAGCGCGGTGCCAGTGCAGTCGCCGCGAATCTTGGACTGCCGCCGGAAGCCTTCACCTACCTGACCTCGCATGGCGCGCTCGATCAGGACCACATGGCCTTTTTCGCCGCGCTCGTGAACCGGTTGGACACGCCGGAGGACCGCGAGGCCATCACCAGGATGGCGCGCGAAATGTTCGCCCTCTTCGGGGGCATGTTCGCCGCGATTGCCATGGAGGACCAGGATGTTGCCGCTTGAAGGCAAACGCATAGCCGTCACCGGCGCTGCCGGGGGCATCGGCACGCCCGTGGCCACGCTGCTTCGCGAGGCCGGAGCCCATGTCATCGGGATCGATCGCACAGAAAGCGCGGCCTGCAACGCCAGTATCGTCACCGACCTCTCGGATGAGACCGCCCTTGCCCGGCTTGCAGAGCGGCTTGCCGGCGATTGCCCGGATATCCTCGTCAACATCGCCGGGGTCATGCGTTTCGGCCTGCATCAGAGCCAGCCGATCGAGGCGCTGTCACTGTGCTATCGCATCAACCTGCTGGTGCCGGCCGTCCTCGCCCGCGCAGTGGCGGCGCCGATGCAGGCGCGAGGGAGCGGGCAGATCGTCAATATCGGCTCGGTCCTGGGCGCGATTCCCTATCCCTGGTTCGCCGCCTATTCGAGCAGCAAGGCGGGTCTCGCCGCCCTCAGCCAAGGCTTGCGGCGCGAGCTGATGGGCAGCGGCGTCACAGTCACCCACATCAATCCGCGGGCCGCGCGCACCGCATTCAACAACGGTGAGGTCAATCGCTTCCTCGAAGTGACGGGAATGAAGGCCGATGCACCCGACTGGGTGGCCCGGCGGATCGTCTCGGCCATCGTCGAAAGACGCGAGACCGTCTCGATCGGCGCACTCGAACGCTTTTATGCCGCCCTCAATGCCATTTCCCCCCGCTTGATCGACAACGGACTTGCCGGACAGATCCGCAAGGCCCGCGCCGAGTTCTGCTGAACCAGCCCGACACGATAAAGAGACAGGAGATCCATCCGATGATCAAACGCAGTGTCCTCACGTTTCTGGCCGCCCCGCTGCTGGCCTGCGCCCTGCCCTCGGCCGCCTTCGCCGACATGGCGAGCGACGTTAAGGCCGTGAACGATGGCTGGGCCCACATCACGTACGAAGTGAAGGGTTCAAGCACGCAGACCAAGGCGCTGGACCAGCTGGCCAAGCAGGCCGCGACCATCGTCGCGCGCTATCCGGGCAAGGCCGAACCGCTGCTCTGGCAGGGCATCATCACCAGCGAGCAGGCCAATCGTGCCAATATCTTTCACAAGATGAGCCTGGCGACGCGGGCCCGCGACCTGATCGCCAAGGCCTATTCGCTCGATCCGCGCGCGGCGGACGGCGGAGCCGCGCTCAGCCTCGGAGTACTCTACTACAAGGTTCCGGGATCGCCGATCGGATGGGGGGACGACGAGCGGGCACAAAAGCTGCTCAAGCAGGCGCTGGCAGTTGATCCCAACGGCCTGGATTCCAACTACTTCTATGGCGACTACCTGCTGGATCAGGGAGACAAGGCGGGAGCGAAGACCTATCTTCAAAAAGCCCTGCAGGCTCCGCACGATCCTGCCCGCCCGGTGTGGGACGCAGGCCGCCGACGCGAAGTCCGGGCCCTGCTGGCCAAGGCGGGCTGATTGACCGCAAGCACGTGCCCATGATGCTGGCTCACCGGCTTGCGCGGCAGCTTGCCCATCCCAGTGGCCTGCCCGGCCGCCTGCTGGGCAATGCCATGGATGTGGTCAACCGAAAGCCTACCCGCCTTGCGGTCGATCTCCTGGCGCCGGGCGAGGGAGAAGCGGTGCTCGACGCCGGATGCGGCACCGGCGCGGCGATGGCCGAACTGCTGGCGCGTACCGATTGCCTCGTCACCGGGGCCGACGCTTCCGCGACCATGCTGGAAGCCGCGCGGCAGCGCATTGGCGCGCGTGCTTCCTATCTCGAGGCGAGACTGGAAGATCTGGCATTGCCAGACGCGACCTTCGATGCAGTACTTGCTCTCAATGTCCTGTATTTTGAAGATTCCAACCACGCCATGCTGCACAGGATGCATCGGCTGCTGAAGACTGGCGGGCGAATTGTGGCCTACGTCACCGACAGGCAGAGCATGGAAAACTGGTCCTTTACCCGCGAGGGCTTTCATCGGCTTTTCGATAGAGACGCGCTTTGCGCAGCGTTTGCAGATGCAGGGTTTGCACAAGAGCGGATCGAAGTGCATGAAGTGGCGATCACCCGATCGGTCACCGGTTTGCTCGCAAGGGCCTGGCGATCATGAAGTTCTTGGCGGAGATCGACATGGAGCCGATGCCGCAGCAAGCGCGAGCCTCGGGGCTCGCCCGCGTACTCGAAGACGAACGCGGTCCCTTGCTGCAATTCCTCACTGCCCGTTGCGCTTCGGCGGACGACGCGCAGGACTTGCTGCAGGATCTCTGGATCAAGGTCGGCGCGCAGCCCGCAGGGCCCGTCGCCAATCCACGCGCCTATCTGTTTCGGATGGCCAACAATCTCGTTCTGGATCGGCTGCGCGGGCGACAACGCGCCATGCGGCGTGAGCGCAACTGGCTTGAGGCCGAGAGCGGCGGTGTCGCCATGTCGCCGGAAGACAGAACAGACCCCGGCGAACCTGCCGACGAAGCGCTGGCCCGCAAGCAGGAAGCGCAGATCCTGCGCGACGCCATCGACGCCCTTCCCGAAGGCGCTGGCCGGGCCTTGCGGCTCTATCGCTTCGAGGGAATGGGGCAGGGAGAAATCGCCGAAGTCATGGGAATTAGCCGCAGCGGAGTGGAAAAGCACCTCGCACTCGCCATGAAACGCCTGCGCGCGGCACTGTCCGACTGTGGATGTTTCGACACGGCGACGTCTTCAGATCGAGGGGCTGACAGCGGGGAACGACCGCAGATGGAACAGGGACAATGAAACGCGAAGACGATCCGATCCTGGCCGAAGCCGTTCGCTGGCACCTCGCCAGCGGCGACGATGCCATGGACTGGGATGCGTTCACCCTCTGGCTGGAAGCAGACCCTGCACACCGCAAGGCGTTCGATGAGATTGCCCTGACGGACATGATGCTCGGCGAGCATCGCGAGGAACTGGCAGAGCCCGCGGCGCCCGAGTTCGAAACCCCGATGGAAGCCACCTATGCCGAGGCTGCGAACGATCGCGTCGTGCGTCCGGTCTTCGGGAAGCGGCTGCGCTGGGCTGGATTTGCCGTTGCCGCGGCCCTGACTGCGGTTCTGGCGGTTCCCCAGTTCATGGGCCCCGCTCCAGAGCTTTACGAGACCGCAGCGGCATCGCAGCGCATCGCGCTTGAGGATGGCTCGACGATCCTGCTCGCCCCGCGCAGCCACCTGACCATCGAGGGCCGCAATCGGGATCGCATGGCCCTTTCCGGCGGCGCCCTGTTCGACATCCGCCACGATCCCTCGCGCCGCCTCACGATCACCGCCGGCGATCTTGCGATCAGCGACATCGGCACGCGCTTCGACGTACAGGAACAGAAGGACACGGTGCGCGTCGCCGTCGTCGAGGGTAAAGTGCAGGTCAGTTCGCAGGCGCTCGACGCTCCGGTGAAGCTGGCCGCCGGCAGCGGTCTCGATTTCGACGGCGCAAAGGGCACCGCGACGATTGCATCGATCAAGCCCGTCGATGTCGGTTCATGGCAGGAAGGCAGACTTTCCTACGAAAATGCGCGACTTGTGCTGGTCGCCGCCGATCTGCATCGCTATGCGGGTGTCTCGGTGGAAGTGCCGGCGTCCTTGCGCGACCGGCGGTTTTCGGGGACGCTGATTGTCGACGATGGGGATGCGGCGTTACGCGATCTGGTGCAGCTCATGGGCCTGCGTCTCAGCGGCCACGCTGGCGCTTGGCGTCTGGAGCAGCCCGGCGGCTGAGGCGCGCGAAGCAGCGCGCCGCGGCATCGACATAGCTGCGAGCACACTGCCCGAAGCCATTGCCGAGCTTGCCCGCGAAACTCGGGTTTCCATCGGTACGCAGGGTGCACTGCCCCGCCTGCGCACAAGACGCGTAAGGGGAAACTATTCGGTCGGCGAGGCGCTCTCACAGCTTCTGTCCGGAAGCGGTTTCGTCGCAAGGCAGGTAAGCGAGACGGCCTGGCGCATCGAACCGGCCGCCGCCATCGGGCCTGCAGTGCCCCCGCCCAGTCCTGTTTCACCGCCGCCGCCCCAGCCCATCGTCGTCACGACCACCAAGCAACCGCTGGAATTGCTCTCGGTTCCTGCCGCGGTTTCGGTGGTCGCCCTTGCGGACGAAATCCACGGCATCCCTACCCGCGCCAGCGCCACGGTTGCCTCGCAGATCGAAGGGCTTTCACTGACGTCACTGGGGCCAGGGCGCAATCGCATGTTCCTGCGCGGCGTTGCCGACAGCGCCTTCAGCGGCGAAAGCCAGTCGACGGTGGCCGTCGTATTAGACGAAGCGCGCCTCACTTATGCTGCGCCGGACCCGGATATCCGCCTCGTCGACATCGAGCGCGTCGAAGTGCTTAAGGGGCCGCAAGGCTCGCTTTACGGGACCGGTGCGCTCGGCGGCATTTACCGCATGGTGTCCCACGCTCCCGAACTCGATCGGACCAGCCTCGACGTTACTGCGGGAACCTCACTCGTGGCGCACGGCAATACCGGCTATTCGGGCTCCGCCGTGGCCAACCTGCCCCTGGTGGGCGAGAGGGCCGCCCTGCGCCTCGTTGGCTATGGGGCCAAGGAGCCGGGCTGGATCGATACCGGTCAACGCAACGACGCGAACTGGACGCGCGTGTCGGGCGCGCGCGCCGGGCTCGCCTTCATTCCGGCCAACGACTGGCGTCTGGACCTCACCGGCTTCGGCCAGTGGTTGCGCTCGAGCGACACGCGCTATGTCTATACCCCGCGCAGCTATTCACGCGACACACAATCGCCCGAGCCGCACGACAACGACCTCATCCACTTCGCCGGACGGCTGAACGGCACGGCCGGCAGCATCGATGTGACGTTCGCCAGCGCCATGACCTGGCACGATGTCGACAACACGCTCGATGCATCGCTCGGCGCGGATGGCTTCGGGCTCGCCAATCCGAAGAGCCTGCTCGACAAGCGCCATTTCCGCATATGGGATTCCGAGCTGCGCCTGCGCGGTCACCTTGGCGGTGTAACCTGGCTTGCGGGCATCTCGCGCCTTGTGGCGCGCCAGAGACTGGCGACTTCGCTTGAAGATAGTGCAGGCGCCATGGCGACGCTCGACGACGATCGCCGGACCAGTCACGACAATGCCGCTTATTTCGACGCGACTGTTCCGGTATCCGGCACGATCTCGATCGATGCCGGGGCGCGGCTTTTCCGCTCGTCGATCCGCGAGACGCGCATGTTGCAGGCCGGCCCCGTCTCGCGTGAGCGTGACAAGTCCGGCGTAACACCCAGTGTCGCTTTGTCCTGGCAGCCCGGCTCGTCCAGCCTCGTCTACGTGCGCTACGGATCGGCCTTCAGGCAAGGCGGATCGGATATTACGTCCAGCGGCAGCATCGACACGCTGGGCAGCGATGAACTGGCCTCCATCGAACTGGGCTGGCGCCAGCGGCTGTCCGGCGGGGGCAAGCTCGATCTGGGCGCATGGTTCTCCAACTGGCACGACCTGCAATCCGACGTGCTGGAGGACAATGGCCTGGTCGAGACGGTCAATGCCGGAAACGCCCGCATCTTCGGCATCGAAGGCAGCCTCGAACTGCCGCTGGGCGAAGGCTGGCAGGCAGAGGCCGGCGGCAATTTCACCGATGCGCGCCTGATCCGCAATGATCTGGGTTTCGAACTTGAAGACAGGCACTTGCCGGTCGTTCCCGAATATACCGTACGCGCCGGCCTGCGCCGCGATTTCACACTAGGACAACTGAATGCGCGCGCCAAGCTGAGCCTGCGTTATGTCGGCCCGGCCCGCATGAGCTTCGATCCTGACCTTGACCGCAGGATGGGCGACCTGATCGAGAGCGATTTCGAAGTTCAGGTCAGCGACGGCATCTGGCAAGTGGGCCTGAACGTGCAGAACCTGTTCGCTGACAAGGGCGACGTCTTCGCCTTCGGCAATGCCCTTCGCTACCGCTCCATGCCGCAATTCACGCCGCAGCAGCCCACGACGCTTTCCCTGAACGGGTCGGTCCATTTCTAGACTGCGTCAGGTCTCGTAGATCACCCGCGTCGCGGCAGCGGCAGCGGAAGCGCGGTTTTCGACGCCGATCTTCACGAAGATCTGTTCGAGGTGCTTGTTCACCGTACGCGCGCTGATGTTGAGGATCTCGCTCATGTCCTTGTTCGACTTGCCGCGCGCGGTCCACAAGAGGACGTCCGCTTCGCGCGGGGTCAGGCCGAAGGCATCGCGCAGCATGTCGCCCTCGCGCCCCTCGCGCGAGAGAGCGATGCGGAACATGTGCTCGGCGCTGCCTGCTTCGCCGACCAGGGTGACATCGAACCGTTCCGCCCCCAGGACGACAGTGACTGTGCGCTGCGAGGCTTCAACGATCAGTTCAGCGAGAAGCGATTGCAATGCGGTTCGCTTGTCCGGTGAAAATCCGTCAAGCACGCGCTGCGCGGCAGGTGTAGTCCAGCCAATGTGGCCGCGCGCATCGCAGCTGACCAACTGCGCGCCCATCCCATCAAGCCCGGTCATCGCCTTGCGCGCGCCGCTGGAATTGCCGAGATGGACGCGGATGCGCGCACTCAACACGTTCAGAACCACGGGTTTGGTTACATAGTCCACCCCGCCCGCTTCCAGTCCACGCACGACATGGTCGCTATCGGAGAGCCCGGTCATGAATATGACGGGCACATCGCTGGCGCGCGGGTCGGACTTGAGCAGGCGGCATGTCTCGAATCCGTCCAGCCCCGGCATCACCGCGTCGAGCAGCACGAGGTCCGGTCGCGCCTCGTCCAGCAGCCCAAGCGCGATCGCACCATCGGCAGCAAGGATCGGATCGTGCCCTTCGCTGCGCAGAAATGCTTCGATCATCCCGCGCGTTTCGGGATCGTCATCGACGACGAGGATGCGGGCCGTCATCGCGCGGACTCCGGTCGTTCGGCGGGTTCGAGGTCGAGCAGGACCGAGATCCGATCGATCAGAACGTCGAGTTCGTAGGGCTTGGCGATGTAATCGTCATGCGGATCGTCGGGCCTGCGCGGCCGCTGGAACTCGTGGACATTGGCAGAGACCATCAGGATCGGAACGCTGTCGCCATCGAGCTCCCTGATCGCATGCGCAGCTTGCCATCCGCTCATCTCGGGCATGGCGACATCCATGATGACGAGATCGGGCCGTTTGCGGCGATAGGCCTCGATCGCAGCGCGCCCGTTCTCGGCAAACTCGAGATCGAATCCAATCGGGGTCAAAAGGTCCCGGGTCAGTTCGAGGTGCGCGGAATCGTCGTCGACGACCAGAATGCGCCGCTGCGGCCCGGCAAAGGACAGTTGGGGAGCAGGCTCCGACGGCCCTTTTTCCGGCACGGGCGCCTCGGAGAAGAACATCTTCACGGTAAAGGTGCTGCCCAGGCCCGGCGTACTCTTCACGGTAAGCTGCCCGCCCATGACATCGACAAGCATGCGTGCGATCGTCAGGCCCAGGCCTACGCCCTGCTGTCCGCGGACCGTGCCGATCCGCTCGAATGGTTCGAAGATGCGTTCCAGACTGCTTGCTTCGATACCGACTCCGGTATCGACCACTTCGAATTCGGCGACCGGATTGCGCCAATAGACGTTGAGCGCCGCGGACCCGGCAGGCGTATACTTGATCGCGTTGGAAATGAGATTGATGAGCACCTGCCGCAGCCGCTTCTGGTCGGCATAGATCCAGTGCGGCAAATGGTTCGGCCGGCTATGGTCGAACTGGATTCCCCGCGCGGCGGCCTGAATACGGAACATGTCCACGATCTGGTTGAGCAGATCGACGAGGTTCACACGCTCGCGGGCGATCCGGACCGAACCGTTCTCGATCCGTGATACATCGACGAGACCGTCGACGAGATCGGACAAGTGGGTGGCGCTGCGCCGGATGACGCGCACAGCGTCGGCGACCGGTACGCTTTCGTCGCGCTCCAGCAACTGTGCATAGCCAGAGATTGCGTTGAGCGGCGTGCGGATCTCGTGGCTCATACCGATGATGTAGCGGCTCTTGGCAAGGTTGGCATTCTCCGCCGCCGTCTTGGCCCGCTGCAGTTCGGCATCGGTACGCGCGTGCGCCTCGATTTCTTCCATGAGTGACACGGTCTGGCGTTCCGTTTCCTGCTCTGCCGCCCGCTGGCTTTCCCGCGAGAGAACGAAATACCAGGCGCCGAAACCTGAAATCGCCATGAAACCGACGAAAACGGTCTTGAGAATGCTGGCAAGGACCAGCGGGTCGTCCCCGGCAACTTCACGCTGATAGAAGATCAACAGCAGCACCACGCCGGCGATGGCAAGGCAGACGCAGTAGGCCACGAGGAAGCGGGCGATGCGCGCATAGGTCACGTCGGTGATCGAGCCCGGCAGGAGGCGCTCGAGCAATGCGGAGAGGTTGACCCCGGCCTCCGGCCTGACCTTGCAGGCATCGTGGCAGCGTGCCTCCAGCGTACAGCACAGTGAACAGACCGCGCCGTCGTAAACCGGGCAGACCGCCATGTCCGGTGCTTCGAAGGTGTTCTCGCAGACCTTGCAGGTGCATTCGGCGGTTTCGAATTTGTCCTGCGGACGGGCAATGTAATAGCGCCCCCGGGTGGCGGCAGCGATGATCGGGGCGAAGATGAACGATACGCTCAGCCCGATTACCGGGGAGAGCATCTGCGCCACCTCTCCCAGAAGCCCTGCGAAGCAAAGTGTCGAACACAGGATCGAGATTGCCATGGCGCCGACCCCGACCGGGTTGAGGTCATAAAGGTAGGCGCGGCGAAACTCGATGCCCGGCGGGCTGAGGCCGAGCGGCTTGTTGATCATGAGGTCGGCGATCACCGCACCGAACCACGCGACCGCGAAGTTGGAATAGAGCGTCAGCACCCGCTCGACGACGGTCTGGATGCCGCCCTCCATCAGCATCAGCGCGATCAGGGTATTGAACACGAGCCATACGACGCGGCCGGGATGCCGGTGGGTCAGGCGCGAGAAGAAATTCGAGGACGCTATGGAGCCGGCATAGGCATTGGTGACGTTGATCTTGATCTGACACAGCGCAACGAAGACCGTGGTCAGTATCACTGCGCCCGTCGGGTTGGCGACGAGGCCGCCGAAGGTCATGAAATAGAGCATGGCCGGATTGGCCGCATCATTCGCGCTCATGCCGGAGGACAGCGCGATGACGGCAAGGAAGGACCCCAGGGCAATCTTGACGCCGCCCACGAGAATCCAGCCCGGGCCGGTCGCCAGCAACGCCGACCACCAGCGCAGCTTGCCGACTTTCTCCTGCTCGGGCAGGAAACGCAGGTAATCGACCTGCTCTCCGATCTGCGGCAGCAGTGAGAGGAAGACGGCGAGCGCAACCGCAAAACTCGCCATCGAGCCGACTTTCTCTGCGCCTTCGAAACCGGTCCAAAGGGCAAGCCCATCGCTGCCCTGCTCGACGAGGAACAGGATAGGCGCAACCTGCAGGATGAACCAGATCGGCTGCGTCCAGTTCTGCCACTGGCTGATGCGGTGAAAGCCGTAGGCGACGATGGGAATGACCACCATTGCGCTGATCATGTGCCCGATCGGCAGTGGTATGCCGAAACACAACTGAAGCGCTGCCGACAGGATCACCGCTTCGATCGAGAACAGGATGAAGGTGAAGGAGGCGTAGACCGCCGAAGTGATCGTCGAGCCAAGATAGCCGAAGCCCGATCCGCGCGTGAGCAGGTCCATGTCGACGCCATAGCGGGCGCCGTAATAGCAGATCGGTATGCCGGAAATCAGGAAAATCGCCGCCGCCACGCCCAGCGCCCAGGCCATGCTTTCGAAGCCGTAACCGATGGTGACCGTCGCGCCCAGCGCCTCGCAGGCAAGGAAAGCGATCGAACCGAGTGCAGTATTGGCAACCCAGGCAGGCGAGCTCCTGCGCGCGCGCGTCGCGGTGAAGCGCAGGGCATAGTCTTCCAGCGTCTGGTTGTTGACCCACTGGTTGTAGCGCCGGCGCGTGCCGACGATGACCTGGCGCTTGACCGCGACGTCCGACACAGTGCCCGCCCGCGCCCGATCAGGTTCCGATTTTGCCAATCCGGTTGCGCTCCATCATGAAATCCCGGCCAGAACGAGGCCGAAACCCGCGCTGCCAGCCCCGATCAGGCGCAAAGCCGGGTTCGGCAACACCCGGGCAAGAGCATAACCGCCGAAGTGGAGCAAGGCACTGGTCGCCAGAAACCCACCGGCAAACAGTGGCGGAGAGGCATCGTGCGGCATCTCGATGCCATGGCTGGCGCCATGCGCATAACCGAAAGCGGCGACGAGAAAGGCCGCGATGGCAGCCGGCGTGCGGACCTGGAATGCCGCAGCAAGGCCAAGCACGACGAGCGAGGCCATGATCCCGGCTTCCGCGGCCGAACCGGGCAGCCAGGTTCCGGTCACGAATCCGAAGGTCAGACCGCCCAGGAAAGCGAGCGGAAGTACCCAGCCCGACCGCTTCAGGAACACTGCAGCGCCAAGGCCCACCAGCAGCATTGCGGCGAGGTGGTCGGCGCCGGTCAGGGGATGGAGCAGACCCGATGCGAATGCGCCGTTGCCGTGTCCGGGGTGGGCCAGGGCCAATTCGGGAGCGAGGCTAAGGCCTGCAAGGGCAAGAGTGGAGACGAGCCGCTTCATGCAGCAATCCTTTCCGGCAGTCCGCCTGCCTTGATGATGAAGCCGGCGATCTCTTCGAGACCCTTGCCGGCGCGCATGTTGGCGAATTCGAACGGCCGCGCGCCGCGCATCTTCTTCGCGTCGCGGTCCATGACTTCAAGGCTGGCGCCGACGAGCGGCGCAAGATCGATCTTGTTGATCACCAGCAGATCGCTTCGGGTGATGCCCGGCCCGCCCTTGCGCGGGATCTTGTCGCCTGCCGAAACGTCGATGACATAGATGGTGATGTCGGCCAGTTCCGGGCTGAAGGTGGCCGCCAGATTGTCGCCGCCGCTTTCGATCAGGATGAGGTCGAGGCCCGGGAAGCGCTGCTCCAGCACATCGACCGCAGCGAGATTCATCGAGGCATCCTCGCGGATCGCGGTATGCGGGCAGCCACCGGTCTCGACGCCCAGGATCCGGTCAGGATCGAGCGAACCGGCACGGGTGAGGAACTCGGCGTCCTCGCGCGTGTAAATGTCGTTGGTGATCGCGGCGATCTGGTAGCTCTCACGCAGGTATTTGCAAAGTGCGTCCATGAGCGCGGTCTTGCCCGAGCCTACGGGGCCGCCGATGCCGACGCGCAAGGGGCCCGAAGCCGGGAGGGGAGTTGCCATCTGGTTCATGTCCTGAATAGCCTTGTGTATTGGGTTTCGTGAGCCATGCAGCCGAGGTCGGCGACGAGCGTGCAGCCGCCCAGGGCATCGAAAGGATCGCCGTCCGGCAGGCTGGCCATGTGCTTGACCGCGGCCATGACGACCTCGCGGCAGTCATGAAGGACGAGCTGGCCGTCTGTCTGCCCGAGCGGCACGAGGCGCTGCGCTGCCGAGACGAGATTGGACACCGCGCCGTGCAGCCAGGCCGTCAGCGCGCGTTCCAGTGCAATGCCGCGAAGCGCGAAAAGTGCCGCCGCCGCAACGGGATAGGCGATGTCCGTGCGCTCGAGACCGGCAAGTTGCTTCGTAAAATCGGCGACGCCCGAGGCCGCGCGCGAAATGCGTACGAAAGCGCTGCCCTGCGCGGTGCTCTCGACATAGCGTTCGTGACCGATCTGACTGGCCAGCGCGAGCTGCGCCACTTCGTCGAAGCGCCCCGCATCGCCGAGGCGGGACGCCCGCCAGGCGTGCGTGAACAGCACGAGGTCATTGTGGATCGCGCCATGCTCGACAAGCGCGACGATCCAGTCCCGGGTGCTGCTGCGATCGGTGACGTGGCCGGCCTCCACCGCCCATTCCAGTCCGCTGGAATGGGCAAAGGCACCGATCGGCCAAGCCGGCGACATCCAGCTCATCAGGTCGAAGAGCTCGGCGTCAGCCATGGGCGTGATGCTCTTGTCCGTGGCTGTGAGCGTGATTGTGCGCTTGGCCATGCTCATGCTCATGCTCATGCTCATGGTCATGACCGTGTCCGTGGTGATGTCCGCCAGTGCCCGAATAGGCCCCGCCCTCGGGGTCGAAAGGCGCAAGGACGGGCTGGCAGTGGCCGCCCAGTCCGACCACCATTTCGGCAATCACGTGATCGTGGCGAATGCGCAGGGTTCCGCCGCTATCGCCGGGCAGAAGTTGCGTCGGCAGATGACGGTTGCCCAGATGCCAGGAAATGCGGACCAGCTCGGCGCTCGAATGCGCAGCGATCTCGATCAGTGGCTCGCAAAGAGCCTCCACGCGCACCATGCTGTCATCGTCGAGGCGCAGCATGTCACCGTCGCGCAAGTGTACCGGGCGTGCCATGTCCAGCAGGATCGAAGCCCCGCCATTCGTGGTGAAGACGATCCGGCGGCGATTACGCTGGTCGAAATCCAGGCGGACCGCATCTGCAGCTTTTTCAACCGCTTCACTCTCGATCCTGATAATTCTTCTCATGGTAATCCTCAGTACATGAAATAGCGCTGCGCCAGTGGCAGCTCGGTGGCCGGCTCGCAGGCAAGCAATTCCCCGTCGGCGTGGACTTCGTAAGTCTCGGGATCGATGCGAATATCGGGCAGCGCGTCGTTGCACTTCATCTGCGCCTTGCCGATGCCGCGCGTCTGACTGACCGGCATCACAGTGCGGGCGAGACCAAGCTCTCCCGTAATATCAGCCTCATAGGCCGCATTGCTGACAAAGGTTATGCAGCTTGCCGCCATGGCCTTGCCGAACTGGCCGAACATCGGGCGCGAATGGACCGGCTGCGGCGTCGGGATCGAGGCATTGGGGTCACCCATCATGGCACACACGATCATGCCGCCCTTGAGCACGAGATCGGGCTTTGCGCCAAAGAACGCCGGGTCCCAGATGACCAGATCGGCCAGCTTGCCGACCTCGATCGAGCCGATCTCGCGGGCCATGCCCTGCGCGATGGCCGGGTTGATCGTGTACTTGGCGACATAGCGCTTGGCGCGCTCGTTGTCTGCCTCGGCGCAGTCACCTTCCAGGGCGCCGCGCTGGGCCTTCATCTTGTGGGCGGTCTGCCAGGTGCGGGAAATGACTTCGCCCACACGGCCCATCGCCTGGCTGTCCGAGGAAATGATCGAGAGCGCGCCCATGTCATGCAGGATGTCCTCGGCCGCAATGGTCTCCTTGCGGATCCGGCTTTCGGCGAAGGCCAGGTCCTCGGGTATCGATGGATCGAGGTGGTGGCACACCATAAGCATGTCGAGGTGCTCCTCGATCGTGTTCACGGTGAAAGGCATCGTCGGATTGGTCGAGGACGGGATGACATTGGCAAAGCCTGCCAGCTTGAGGATGTCGGGCGCATGTCCGCCGCCCGCACCCTCGGTATGGAAGGCGTGTATCGTGCGGCCCTTGAAGGCAGCGATCGTATCCTCGACGAACCCGCTTTCGTTGAGCGTGTCGGTATGGATCATGACCTGCACGTCCATCCGGTCGGCTACCGACAGGCAGCAGTCGATGGCAGCCGGGGTCGTGCCCCAGTCCTCGTGCAGCTTGAGAGCGGCGGCGCCGGCGCGGACCATTTCCTCCAGAGCAGCCGGGTCGCTGGCATTGCCCTTGCCCGCGAATGCCAGGTTCACCGGCAACCCCTCGGCCGCCATGAGCATGCGCTTGATGTGCCACGGGCCCGGCGTGCAGGTGGTCGCATTTGTTCCGGTCGAAGGGCCGGTGCCACCGCCTGCAAAGGTGGTCACCCCGCTCGCCAGCGCCTCCTCCACCTGCTGGGGGCAGATGTAATGGATATGCGCGTCGATGCCGCCGGCGGTGACGATCTTGCCTTCGCCTGCGATAATCTCGGTCCCCGGGCCGATCACGATCTCGACACCGGGCTGGATATCGGGGTTGCCCGCCTTGCCGATGGCAGCGATGCGCCCGGCCCTGAGCGCGATGTCCGCCTTGTAGATGCCGGTCCAGTCCAGGATAACGGCATTGGTGATGACGGTATCTGCAGCGCCTTGCGCATTGGTGCGCTGGCTCTGCCCCATGCCGTCGCGGATCACCTTGCCGCCGCCGAACTTGACTTCTTCCCCCAGGATCGTGGCGTCGCTCTCGATGCGGATGAGGATATTGGTGTCGCCGAGGCGCATCCGGTCCCCGGTGGTTGGCCCGAACATGTCGGCATAGGCGGCGCGGGACATGCGATAGGCCATCAGGCGTCTCCCGCTTCGAGCGGGCCCATGACCTTGCCCTGGAAACCGAAGACCTGCCGATCTCCCCGCAGCGGAACGAGCGAGACCTCGCGCGCCTGACCGGGTTCGAAGCGCACAGCGGTGCCGGCAGGAATATCGAGCCGCTTGCCAAGTGCCGCATCGCGATCGAACACGAGACCGTCGTTTGCTTCGGCGAAGTGGTAGTGGCTGCCTACCTGCACCGGCCGGTCGCCGCTGTTGGCGACGCGGATCGCTGTGACCGGCTGCCCGGCATTGAGCTCGTGCTCTCCCGGCGCGGCAAGGATCTCTCCGGGAATGAACGGATCAGCGGATCGGGTCATGAACGCTCACCAGCTTGGTGCCATCGGGAAAGGTGGCCTCGACCTGCACGTCGTGGATCATGTCGGCGACACCGGGCATGACCTGCTCGCGTGTGATGACATGAGCCCCCGCCTCCATCAGATCGGCCACCGAGCGGCCGTCGCGCGCACCTTCGAGAACGAAGTCGGAAATCAGCGCGATGGCCTCGGGGTAATTCAGCGACACGCCGCGCTCGAGCCGGCGGCGCGCCACCATGGCGGCCAGCGAGAGCATCAGCTTGTCCTTCTCGCGAGGTGTGAGGTTCATTTCAGCATCTCCAGACGCGGGGCAAGGCACGCCCCTTGCGCATGACTTCAAGTGCGGCCGCGATGTCGCGGCGCAGGATTTCTCCATCGGACGCAATCAGGCGAACCGCCAGGATGCCATTCCAGGCGCTCGCGGCTGCCTGTCCCCGGGCAGTCTCCAGCGCGCTGCGCACCGGTTCGAGCAAGTCGGCGGCTTCATTCGCCACATGGACGATGACTGCCATGGCTCGCGCTCGGCCGCCCACTGCGGCATGAGCCATGAGGTCCGCGATATCGCCCTCAAGCGCCAGGGTATCGGCATAGATCAGTTTGCCGCCCCGCCAGATCCGCAGGCGGTCGCGCAAGGCTCCCCGCGTGACGCTCTCACCCATCGCCTCGCGGCCCAGCACAAGTGCTTCCACGCCCAGAAAACTTGAATCCTGCGCCAGCGCGATCTGCGTATCGCGCACCAATCGGGCCTCGTCGAACAGGATGGTTTCCTGCGGCAGCCATTCTGCCTGGGCGCCTTGTTCCACGTGCAGGCGCGTTGCTATTTGCGAACCTTGGTCAAGGGCCCGGTAGACTTTCTCTGCCGCCTGGGTCGCCACGGCAGATCGCACGCCCTGTGCCCATGTCACGCCCTGGACGAGGCGATCGCCCTCGGCAAGGCCGCCCGCGGTGTTGATAAGCACCGCGCAGGGCTCCTCACCCGAAGTGCGCGGCATGCGCATGCGCAGGCAACCCGACTGAAAGGCGCGCGAAACGGCGGCGACCCCAGACCTGTCGATGAAGGCAAGGTCGATCTCACCGACGCTGCGCAGGCTGGCGGGAACCGCATCCGCCCGCGCGGGCGCGCAAGCCGCCGTGGGCGGGATAGTCTGATCGTCACTCATGGCAAATGCCCGGTGCACGCTTGGCAGTGTCCTTCGTCGATGGAGCGGCGAGTTGGTCGCGCCCGTCTGTTTGCAAGTGCACAATCGGCGCATGGCGGGCCCGATCATATGGGGCATTTGACGTATGGACTCGGCCAAGGGCCGCAGCGCCGCGTCAGCCGGTCCGGCGCATACGTCAAATACCCCATGGCGCGTTCGTGCTGCACTGCACAACCTCCAGCTGCGTCAGGGCTTCAGGGTCCGGCGTCAGGGTTCAATGTGGAGGGAAATCTAGAATGACACGATGGAAGCAGGCTGCGCTTGGCGCCCTTACCCTCACCGCGGCTTCGGCAGCCTTTGCCAGTCCGGCCATGGCCGACGACGAGTTGCCGTTCACCTTCAACGGCGGGGTCACGTTCCTGAACGACTATCGCCTGCGCGGTGCGTCGCTGAGCGATACCAAGCCGGTCATCCAGGGCTCGGTCGAGGCAGGTGTGCCGATTGCCGAGAACGTCAGCGCATTTGCGGGCGTCTGGGCCTCGAGCCTCGACAAGGATGCAGGCGCTGGTGCGATGGAAACCGACCTCTATGCCGGCATGCAGGGCACGATCTCCGGGGTGAAGGTCCGGGCCCGCTACCTGCGCCTCGTCTTCCACGACGCCGAGAACATCGATTTCGACCAGTACGAAGTAGGCGTCAGCGGGCCGGTCGGGCCCGTCACGCTGGGTGCGGGCGTCATCCATGACGAATACCATTTCACCGGGCACAGCACCTACACCTACACCAGCGCCACGCTGCCGATCGACAATACCGGTTTCGCCGTGAAGGGCCTCGTCGGATACGAAGACGGCACGAGGTGGAACGACAAGGTCAACTGGCAGCTGGGCGTCAGCTATGCCCGTGGACACTTTCTGATCGGCGCCGACTACATCGATACCAACAAGTTCTCCGCCGCGTCCAACGGCGACAACCGCGCCGGCGCGACCGTCGTCGGATACATCGGCGCGCGCTTCTGACCTTTCCATTCATTCGCAGACGACCGGCCTGGTGCGCAGGCCGGCATCCAAGGGGATAGACAATGGCATTCATGAAAAAGAGAGCTTTCCTTGCCACTGCACTGGCCTGCACCGCCATGCTCGGCGCCTGCAGCAAGGGCGCCGACGAGGGCGCGTCTGCAGCCGATGCGGACGCAATCAAGGTCGGCGTGCTGCACTCGCTTTCCGGCACCATGGCGATCAGCGAAGTGACCGTGAAGAACGCCACCCAGCTAGCGATCGACGAGATCAACGCCGCCGGTGGGGTCATGGGCAAGCAGATCCTGCCCGTAGTCGAAGACGGCGCCTCGGACCCGGCCATCTTCGCGCAGAAGGCTTCCAAGTTGATCGAGGGCGACGGCGTGACCACCGTTTTCGGCGGCTGGACCTCGGCAAGCCGCAAGGCCATGCTTCCCGTCTTCGAAAAGGACCACAGCCTGCTTTGGTACCCGGTCCAGTTCGAAGGCAACGAATGTTCGCCCAACATCATGTACTCGGGCGCGCAGCCCAACCAGCAGGCACTGCCTGCCTACGACTGGGCCAAGGAGCAGGGCTACAAGAAGTTCTTCCTCGTCGGTTCGGACTACGTCTATCCCCGCACTGCCAACCTGATCCTCAAGAAGCACATCGCGAAGGACGGGCTCACACTCTCCGGCGAGGAATATCAGCCGCTGGGTGGAACCGAGTTCTCGGGCGTGGTGGGCAAGATCAAGGCTGCCAAGCCCGACATCATCATCAACACCCTGAACGGCGACAGCAACGTCGCGTTCTTCAAGCAGATGGCCGCGGCGGGCATGGGCCCCAAGGTCATTCCGGTCATGTCCTTCTCGATCGGCGAGCAGGAAGCCATGGCGATGGGGCCATCGCTGGTCGAGGGTGGATACGCAGCCTGGAACTACTTCCAGAGCCTCGACAATGACATCAACAAGAAGTTCATCGAAGCCTACAAGGCGAAGTACGGCGCCGACGCGGTGATCACCGATCCGATGATCCATGGCTATCTAGATGTCTATGTCTGGAAGGCTGCGGTCGAAAAGGCGAAGAGCACCGATCCCGAAAAGGTGCGCGCTGCCGCCGTCACGCTCGACACGATCCCGACCCCGCTCGGCGATGCGAAGTTCATGAACAACAACAGCCTGATCCAGACCGCCTACATCGGCCAGTCGCAACCGGACGGCCAGTTCAAGATCCTCTGGAAATCGCCCGCCCCGATCGACCCGGACCCGTATGACCCGGTCACCTTCCCGGGCAAGTCCTGCAAGATCTGATGACCTGACTTCTGCCGTTTTCCGCTGGGCGGCCCTCACCGCCCACCCTGTCCCGGGCAACGATCCCCTGCCCGGGACAGGGGCCGGAATAACGCAGACAGTCCAACAAGCGAAAGGAGGCAGGACATGGACGCGGTATTTCTGACCGGCCAGCTCTTCAACGGCTTCTCCGTCGCCTCACTCTACGTGCTGGCGGCGCTCGGCCTTGCGCTCAGCTTCGGGCTGATGCGGGTCATCAACATGGCCCACGGCGAAATCCTGATGCTGGGCGGCTATCTCGCCTGGATGGCGATGACGATCGTGCCGGGGCCGCTCGGCCTGCTCGTTGCGCTTGCCTTCGCCCTGCTTGGCGCGGGCATCTTCGGCGGTTTTCTGGAGGTGGCTCTGGTCAGCCGGCTGACGGCGCGGCCGCTCGACACACTGCTTGCCACCTGGGGCGTCAGCCTCATCATGCAGCAGGCCGCGCGCGACCTGTTCGGCGCGACCGGTGTTTCGGTGACGGCGCCCGCCTGGCTCGATGGCGGCCTCACCATCGCCGGGCTGCAGCTTCCGACCCTGCGGATCTTCATCCTCATAGTGGCCGTCGCCGTGCTGCTGGGCCTCGCCGCGATCCTCAGTTTCACGCGCATCGGCCTGCTCGTGCGCGCGGTCAACCAGGACCGCCCAACGGCCGCAGCCATGGGCGTCAATGTGCGCCTCGTCGATTGCTTCATCTTCGCGCTGGGCGCAGGTGTCGCAGGCCTCGGCGGCGTCGTGCTGGCCCTGCTGGGTCCGGTCACCCCGAATGTGGGCCAGGGCTACATCGTCACGGCCTTCCTCGTCGTCATTCTCGGCGGTCTGGGATCGATCGTCGGCACCACCGTTGCCGCGCTGATAATCGGCCTGATCACCGCCCTCTCGCAGATTTTCGTCGATGTCAGCTTTGCGCAGGTCCTTACCCTGCTTTTCGTCATCCTTTTCCTCCAGTTCCGGCCGCAGGGCGTGATTGCCGTCAAGTCCCGCGCACTCGATGCAGAATAGGAGCGAGGCGATGCCCGCAAGACTTTCCCTGCCACTGGCCTCCGGACTGGCGGCCTTTCTACTCGCACTGGCCGCCCCGTGGGTGTTGAGCGGCTACGACCTCAACCTGCTCGGGCGTTTCCTCGCCCTGTCGCTGACGGCCATGGGACTGGTGCTGCTGTGGGGCGAAGGCGGTATCCTCAGCCTCGGCCAAGGGGTGTTCTTCGGTATCGGCGGCTATGCCATCGCCATGCACCTCAAGCTCGTCGAACTGGGCAGCGGCGAAGTGCCCGACTTCATGGTCTGGAGCGGGATCGAGAAACTGCCCTGGTGGTGGGCACCGTTCGGCAGCGCCCTGTTCGCTGTCATCGCGGTCTTCGTCGTCGCCCCCGCGCTGGCGGGTCTCGTGGGCTGGGCGATCTTTCGCCGCAGGATCGGCGGCGTCTATTTCGCCCTCATCACGCAGGCCCTCGCGCTTGCCTTCGCCACGCTCCTGATCAGCAAGCAGGACATGACAGGGGGCTTCAACGGCCTCACCAATTACAGCACGCTGCTGGGCTTCAACCTCAACCTTCCCCAAACCGCGACGGGCATCTACTTCGTCACGCTCGCAACCGTCGCCGCGGCCTTCTTCGGCCTGCGCTGGCTGATCGCCTCGCGGTTCGGCAAGCTCCTGCGGGCGAGCCGCGACGGGACCAATCGCCTGCGCTTCCTGGGCTACGACCCAACGCCCTACAAGGTGATCGCCTTTGCCGTGGGCGCCCTGCTCGCCAGTCTTTCGGGTGCACTGTTCACGCTGCATTCCGGCGTGATCTCGCCGGCCCTCGTGGGCGTTGTGCCTTCGATCGAAATGGTGATCTGGGCCGCAATCGGTGGCCGCCACAGCGTCGCCGGTGCGCTTGCCGGGGCCTTGCTGGTGAACTTCGCCAAGGACAAGATCTCCACCGCCCTGCCCGAAATGTGGCTCTACTTCCTGGGCCTCATGTTCATTCTTGCCGTCACCGTCCTGCCGCGCGGCCTTGCCGGGCTGTTCGGAGAGGATCGCCCGTTCCGGGCTTCGCGCAAGGGCGACCTCTTCGCCCGCTGGCGCAAGGATCGCGCCGAGGCCAATGCCGCCGGAACCGCCAGCGCCCCGAACGCGAAGGAGATCCCCGCATGACCGCTCCCATGCTCGAAATGCGCAATGTCATCGTCGATTTCGATGGCTTCAAGGCCATCAACGACCTCTCGCTCTCCATCGAAAGCGGCTCGATGACGGTGGTCATCGGCCCCAATGGCGCGGGCAAGTCGACCATGTGCGATTCCATCATCGGCCGGGTGCGGCCGACCTCGGGGAAGGTCCTGTTCCACGGCAGGGAAATCCAGGCCGAAGCAGAGCATTCCATCGTCGGCCTGGGGATCTGCCGCAAGTTCCAGACGCCCGGCGTGCTGGTCGCGCTCTCGGTGATCGATAACCTGACGATCGCGGCCACCCGCGACCGCCGGTGGTGGACCAAGTTCGGCCGCAAGGGCGAAGCCGAAGCCCGCAGCAGAGCCGAGGAAATCCTTGAGACGGTCGGCCTGTCACCGCGCCGCGATGCGCTCGCCGGCAATCTCTCCCATGGCGAGAAGCAATGGCTGGAGATCGGCATGGTCGTTGCCACCGATGCCGAACTGCTCCTGCTCGACGAGCCGACTGCGGGTATGGGCGCGGCGGAAAGCACCCAGACGGCAGAGATCGTGAAAGCCCTGGTCGGCAAGCACGCGGTTCTGGTCATCGACCATGATATCGACTTCGTCTCGCAACTGGGCGGCCACGTCGTCGTGCTTCACGAGGGCCAGCTTCTGCGCGAAGGCACGCTGGAGCAAATCCGCGCCGACGAGGAAGTCGCGGCAATCTATCTCGGGAGGGCCTGATGGCGATCGAAGACGCAGACCAGCTGCTCAACTTGCGCACAGTCAGCTCCGCTTACGGCAAGAGCCAGGTGCTCTGGGATGTCGCGTTCGACCTCAGGAAAGGCGATTGCGCGACCGTGCTGGGCCGCAACGGCGTGGGCAAGACCACCCTGCTCAAGACGATCATGGGCCAGATCCCGTGTACAGGCGGCCATATCTATTGGCACGGCCATGAAGTGACCGAGATGCAGGCTCACCAACGTTCGCGCGCGGGGATCGGCTTCGTTCCGCAGGGTCGCCACGTCTTCCCCCACCTCAGCGTTCGCGAAAACCTGGAGGTCGGCCTGTCCGCCCTGACACGCAAGGGCATTTCAGGTGCGAAGAAAGTGCCGGAAATGGTCTTCGAGCTGTTCCCCAAACTGACCCAGATCGCGGACCGCAAGGCCGGAGTCCTTTCCGGCGGTGAGCAGCAGCAGCTTGCCATCGGGCGCGCCCTGGCCGGCCAACCGGAGCTGCTCCTGCTCGACGAGCCGACCGAAGGCATCCAGCCCAACATCGTCCAGCAGATCGAGGACGCCTTGCTGCGGGTGCGCAAGGAACTGGGCGTGGCGATCCTGATCGTCGAACAGAACCTCGACTTTGCATGGTCTTTCGCCGACCGCTTCTTCGTGATGCAGCGCGGCAGGATCGTGAAGGAAGGCCGCACTGAAACGGCCCCGCCCGACGAGGTCGCCGCGCTGATCCATGTCTGACCTTTCGCCATGATTGGAGCGTCTTGCAATCGTAGCACTGGCATGGTCTGATCCACTCGGGAGCGGGGAGCAAGATCAGGACCAGGAGAGCATCATGGACGCCAAGACAGGTGAAACGGTAAGCGGGGGCTGCCCCGTGAAGCATGGAGATCTTCGCTCGCTGCTCGGTCGGACGAACCGGGACTGGTGGCCCAACCAGCTCTCCCTCGACATCCTGCACCAGGGCGGCAGATCGCCCAGCCCGCTCGGCCCGGATTTCGATTACGCAAAGGCCTTCAAGGCGCTCGATTACGATGCGGTGAAGAAGGATCTCCATGCGCTCATGACCGACAGCCAGCCCTGGTGGCCGGCCGACTATGGTCACTATGGTCCCTTCTTCATCCGCATGGCCTGGCACAGTGCCGGCACCTATCGCACCGGCGACGGGCGCGGCGGGGCGAATTCGGGCCAGCAGCGGTTTGCCCCGCTCAATTCCTGGCCGGACAACGCGAACCTCGACAAGGCGCGCCGCCTGCTCTGGCCAATCAAGCAGAAGTACGGCGCCAACCTGAGCTGGGCGGACCTGTTGATCCTTGCCGGCAATGTCGCCATTGAATCGATGGGCGGACCGGTCTTTGGTTTCGGCGGTGGACGCGCGGACGTGTTCGAGCCGGAAAAGGACGTCTACTGGGGCACCGAGGAGGAATGGCTCGGTCAGACCCGCATCGATCCGGACAAGCAACTCGATCTCGAAGACCCGCTCGCCGCGATCCAGATGGGGCTCATCTACGTCAACCCGGAAGGGCCCGGCGGCAATCCGGACCCGGTCCAGTCGGGACGCGACATTCGCGAGACTTTCGCCCGCATGGGCATGAATGACGAGGAAACCGTCGCGCTCACCGCTGGCGGCCACACCTTCGGCAAATGTCACGGGGCGGGCGATGCCGCGCTGGTCGGCGCGGAACCGGAGGGTGCGGACATCGCCCAACAGGGCCTTGGCTGGACCAGCACGCATGCCAGCGGAATGGGCGACGATACGATCACCAGCGGCCTCGAAGGCGCCTGGACGCCTCGCCCGACGACCTGGGACATGGGCTACTTCCACATGCTGCTCGACTACGAGTACGAACTGGTCAAGAGCCCGGCCGGCGCCCACCAGTGGCAACCGATCGATCAGAGGCCGGAAGACATGGCGCCCGGCGCGCACAGCCCGGACAAGCGGCTTCCGACGATGATGACCACCGCCGACATGGCGATGAAGATGGACCCGGAATATCGCAAGATTTCCGAGTACTTCCGCGACAATCCTGAGAAGTTCAGTGATGCTTTTGCCCGCGCATGGTTCAAGCTGTGCCACCGCGACATGGGACCCAAGGCACGCTACCTCGGCCCCGAAGTCCCTGCCGAAGACCTGATCTGGCAGGACCCGATACCAGCGCTCGACCATGCGCTCGTCGACGATGCCGACATTGCCTCGCTCAAGGACAGGATCCTGGGCTCGGGTCTCTCGATCGCCGAACTGGTGACGACGGCCTGGGCTTCGGCTTCGACCTGGCGCGGCTCGGACCATCGTGGCGGCGCCAATGGCGCGCGGATCCGACTTGCCCCGCAAAAGGACTGGGCTGTCAACCAGCCCGACCAGCTCGCCAAGGTGCTTGGCAAGCTCGAGGCGATAAAGACCGATTTCGATGGCTCTGCGTCGGGCGGGAAGAAGGTCAGCCTTGCCGACCTCATCGTGCTGGGCGGCTGCGCTGCGATCGAGAAGGCCGCCTCCGCTGCTGGCACTTCGGTCAAGGTCCCCTTCGTCCCGGGCCGCACCGATGCCAGCCAGGAGCAGACGGACGTTGAAGGCTTCGCCGTCCTCGAACCGCGGGCAGACGGTTTCCGCAATTACCTGGAAACGCGCTTTTCGGTCCCGACTGAAGAATTGCTGGTCGATCGCGCCCAGCTGCTCGGGTTGAGCGCCCCCGAAATGACTGCACTGGTCGGCGGCCTGCGGGTCCTTGGCGCAAACCATGGTAACAGGATGCACGGCGTCCTGACCGACAGGCCCGGTGTCTTGACCAATGACTTCTTCGTCAACCTGCTCGACATGGGAACGGCGTGGAAGCAGGTTGACGACAGCGGTGACGAAACCTTCGTCGGAACCTGCCGCAAGACGGGCCAGGAAAAGTGGAAGGCGACGCGGACCGATCTGGTCTTCGGCTCGAACTCGCAGCTTCGGGCCTTGTCCGAAGTCTATGCCTCGAGCGATGGCCCCAAGAAGTTGGCGGACGATTTCGTTGCAGCCTGGACCAAGGTTATGAACGCAGATCGTTACGACCTGGTCTGAGGCTCCACACAAGGGGGCAAGGCAAGCCTCCCTCTAGTCCAGATGCAAGCTGCATTGAAAGCCGGCACCCGTGACAGGGTTGCCGGCTTTTTCATTGAACGGCTTGTGCTTCCCCATCCTGGGCGGCGGATCAATCCAGACCCGGCCAAATGCCACGCGCGACACTTTACCCGCCGGTAAAGTGTCATTCGCGACAAAATGTTGTCCTCTTGAGAAAGGGGATTCTCATGATTCAGTGTTTGTGCTCTATTTCTTCCCGTTATGTTTGTTGCGCCGCCCCCATCCGCACCGCGTGCCTCGGTCAGTGACATGGCCGCCCTGCTGGACCAGGTCGCCCATGCCAGTTCCCGGCCGCGCTATGCCTTCATGGTCCTGTCGCTGATTGCCGAAATCGCCAGGCCGGACGGAAGCGCCGGACCGTTCGTTTCCTTCGACGGACGATCAATCCTGCTGCGCGACTGGCTCTGCGACGCCCTGACTCCAATGGGAACACGCGATCCGAAGCGGCAGGCTCTCACCGAAAGGATCCGCGCCGATCTGGAACGCTCCGGCAAGCTGCCCAGCAAACCCGAAGCGGCCCTTGCAATGATCGACGAGGAAGTGCGCGACCGTGTGCGCACCTCGGGCAAGACCAACCTCAGCAGGGCTGTGTCCGAGCTGGTGAAGGAAGGGCTGATCCGCCGCCACTATCAGGGCTTTCGGGTCGACCACCACAATCGCGGAGCGCAGCGTCACGTCGTCTATACCCTGACCGGGCGCGCACGATGCCTGATGAGCCGGCGGGAATCCCGCTCCTTGCGCGACAATCGGCAAGGCCAGCTCGCGCTCAACTGATCCTTCCCCCTTTCATCAAAGGCCATGCGCGCTTAGGCCTTAGTTCAGCCCCCATCGCATGCGCTAGAGAAGGACAGTAACCGTGGAATGCATCCGAGCTGCCCTCATCGGCTACGGTCTGGCAGGCAAGGTCTTTCACGCTCCCCTGCTCCAGGTCACCGAAGGAGTGGAACTGGCGGCAGTGGTGTCGAGCGATCCGGCCAAAGTGCATGCCGACTGGCCCGACCTGCAGGTTGAAACGCAGATCGACGCCGTCCTGGCAGATCCCACGATAGAGCTTGTCGTCCTGGCGACGCCGGATCACCTGCACGCGCCGCAGGCGCTGTCGGCTCTTGCAGCAGGCAAGCATGTCGTCATCGACAAGCCCTTCGCCGTCACCATCGCCGACGCGCGCAGAATTGCCGGAACCGCCGAGCATTGCGATCGGCACGTTTTCGTCTTCCATAACCGCCGCTGGGATGCCGACTTCCTGACTCTGCAGTCGCTGGTGGAAGCGGGCGAACTGGGCGAGGTGATGCATTTCGAAAGCCACTTCGACCGCCTGCGCCTCGAGGCGGGACAGCGCTGGAAGGACAAGCGATTTGGCGGTGTCTGGCAGGATCTAGGACCGCACCTGATCGACCAGGCCTTGAGCCTTTTCGGCATGCCCGAGGCCGTCTGGGCGGATATCGCAATCCAGAAACGGGAAGGTCACGCGCCGGACTTCGCGCATGTCGTGCTGCGCTATGCCAGAACGCGCGCGATATTGCACATCTCGCAGCTCGTCCCCGATCATGGCCTGCGTTTTGCCGTGCATGGCACCAGGGCAAGCTACATCAAGCGCGGCCTCGACGTGCAGGAAGAGCAAGGCAGTAGCGGCATGACGCCCCGCGAAGCTGCCTGGGGGATCGACCCCGACGAAGGAATACTAACCGGCGTCGACGGTGGGGCCCGGCCGATTGCGAACAAACGCGGCTGCTATCAGGCGTTCTATGATAACGTGCGCGATTGCCTGCGTGGTGGCGCAAGCCCAGCCGTTCCCACCCGGCATGCGATCGCGGTCATGGAAGTTCTCCGGGCGGCTCAGGAGAGTGCGCAAGAAAGACGGGAAATTCCGATTCTTCCAGACCCGCGCTAACAGTCCGGTTGAGCGATAAGCTCAGGAGTAGTCTCGGTTTGAAGCGCTGACGAGCGCGAGCGCGGGATTTGCCTTGGCCTCGTAGAGCGCCTTGTCGGCAGCGATGAACAGGGCTTGCGGATCGAGCTTGATCTCACCGCAAGCGCTGAGCGAAGCCGCTGTCGGTGCATGGGCCAAGCCGACCGAAACGCCAAGGGGCAGCAGATCGCCGTTCCACGCCACCGGTGACAGGAGATGGCCGATCACGCAATGCACTTCGCCCTCGATAGCCAAGTTCAGGGGCGCCGGGGGAAGCAGGACCGCGAACTCATCGCCGCCGATGCGCGAGATCAGATGCGCCTGCGGAAAAGCCCTGCGAAGCCGCTCGGCGAAAGCAGCGAGGCAGGCATCGCCTGCCGCATGGCCCCACCAGTCGTTGATCTTCTTGAAGCCGTCGAGGTCGAACAGGAGCAAGGCGCCCACGCGCCCGCGCAGTGCACAAGTGTCGGGCTGCTCGAGGAATTGCTGGAAGCGCGAGCGATTGGCGACGCCGGTCAACGGATCGCACTCGGCCTGCTGACGCAGATGTTCCCAGCGCGCATGGTCCTCGGTGATGTCCTGCTTCATGCCATAGAGCGCCTCGGCTCGCCCATTGCAGGCTCGCGTGGCGGCGGTAATCCTGATCCAGCGCTCCATGCCGTCAGGCCGGACGATGCGGGCGTCGAGTGTGAAGCGGGAGCACGCCTCGACCGCCTTCGAACGCTTGTACTCCAGGAGTTCGCGCGATTCCTCGTCGTACATTTCCAGCACCGTGCGGCGATCGGGGATATTTCGCGCGGATAGTCCGAAGAGATCGTAAACCCCCTCCGTCCAGTCCAGTTCATTGCCGGGCAAATTGCATGACCATGCCCCCATCGGGACCAGCGCCGCCGCCCGCTCGTAGAGCTTCAGCGAATCCGGGCCATCATCGTTGATGACCTTTGAGCTATCCTTGATGGCGGCGTTGGCGTGGAAGTGAATCATCGACCCCGATCTTGCACACGATAGGCTGTCAGTCCCGCAAGCGGGGTGAAAGCAGACCGTAAGGCGAAGAAGTAAAGAGCGCGTTTACTTACATGGCCTTTAACGTACTGTTTCACCGTCATTTCCCAAAAAGTTTTTACGAGGGTTTTCCTGTTCCCGAACTGTTCTCCAGCTTGAGAATGGCTGCCCGACCGAGCCGCCTGCGATTCACGCGGTTGGCGTATTTCTCGACGACCTGGAACGTTTGGCCGGTGATGGCCGACACTTCGGCGACCGTGCAGCCTGCTTCCAGAAGCGCGATCACGGCATTCTTGCGCAGGCCATGCGGGATGCACTCTTTGCCGAGTTTCTTGGTGAAGGCTTTGATCTGAGCGCGGATCACCCGGTCCTCCATCGGCTTCCCGATCTCGTCACACAGAATCGTCATGCCGCGCTTGGGCGTGCGCGCCAGTTCGGCGGCGAGCGCGCTGTGCAGTGGCGGGCAGACGTCCTTGCTGGTCTTCTTCTGCAGGACGAAGATCTCGCCGTCTGCAATGTCCGACCAGCGCATCTTGACCACGTCGCTGATACGCTGCCCGGTGTAGTAGAGCAGGCTGATAGCGAGGCGCAGTTGGTCGTCCTTCGCGGACAGGCCGGCCTGCAGGATGGGTTCCGGCCACGGCTCATGCTCGCCCGTCTTGAGCTTCGCCATGTCCTTTGTCGGTTCCAGCTTCGTCTTGCCTGCCTTGCGCGCGTGCTTGTAGAGGATGCTGATCATCGAGAGGAACGAGTTGTAGGCTCCTACCCCGTTGATCTTCTCGTCCAGCACGAATTGCACATCGTCGGGCTGGAGATCGTTGACGGGGAAGTCCCCGAGGAAGGTGACGACCTTCTTGTTGATCTTCCGGTATAGCGTCTTGCTACCCTCAGCCAGGTCGATGCGTCTCTCCATCGCCGTCTCATAGTCGGCGACAAGCTGGGCCACCGTGTAGGCCGTGCCACCGCGCCGCTTGCGGGCGCGGCACATCCCGGCGTAGCTCTCATAGAAGCCGGTGTCGCTGGGGTGCGGGAGGCGCGCATAGATCGTCCGGCCGTCCTTCTTGGCGCCCGTGTTGAAGTAGGCGTAGACCTTCCCCTTCGACTTCACGTATTTGACGTGTTCGAGCTTAGGCAGCCTGGGCATTGTCGCCTCTCAATCTGCGGCGATATTCCGGCATGACGTCGCCTGTCAGCCGTTCGAATGCCGCATCGAGGGCACTCTTACGCCAGTGCTCGCGCCCGCCGAACATGATTCCGGCTGGCAAGCGACCGGCGATGATCTCGCGCTCGAACGCGGCCTCGGTCATGTCGCAGTATTCTGCGGCCGTCTTGCGCTTCATCATAGCGGGCCAGCGGGTCATTCGGCCTTCTCCTGCGCGATGGCTTCAAGCGTCCGTGCTGCCTGCTGGGCGGAACGCAGCGCATTCGACAGCGCGCTCTCGACCTTCTCGACACGCGCGTCAGCCCGGCATTCGGCCTGCAATTCAGCGATGCGGCGGCGGATGCCATAGACGCTCTCGGGCTCTTCCAAGCCGAGCCACTCCATAAGGTCGCGCTTGGCCTGCTCGTACTCGCCAGCGTCGCGCATGGCTTGGTCGATGAGCGACTTCCTCCTCGCCGATGTCTCGATATCGATGCGCTGCCACATGGCCCGCCGCTGGTCCTCGTAGTTAGTTACCTCGGTCTGCGCGGCAGTGAGGTCGCGAGCAGCCTTCGCCACGGCGGATCCGAACTTCTTCCGAACGGCTTCGTGCTCGGTCCACAACTTGATCTCACGCGGCTGCGGTATTGTCCGCTGCACAGAGCGAGACACGCCATCGATCAGGAGCTTCATGCAGGCGTCCATCGGGAGCGTGACCGGCTGGCGCGTTGCCTTCCGGATGTGCCGCCAGACCTTATCCTTCCGCACGATCAACCCGCATCCGGTTGGAAGCTCGGCTGGGGTGCAGAGTCCTTCGGGGACCGCAAAGATGACCGCACCCGCGAATTGCAGATACTTCTGCCACTTGCCCGATGTCGTATCGGAACGCAGGTCAGACCGGCTGATCTTGCACTCGTAGGCAGTCGGAAGTGGCCGGCTGTAGGACCGTTCGAGCGTGTACACGTCCGGCCGCGCCGATCCGCTCGGCCCGAGTTGCATGTCGGTCCAGACCATGCGCTTGTCCGAAAGCAAATGCTGCGCCAGATCGGCAGCGAGGTCGTCGTGCTTCCAACCGTGGTCGCTCATGCCGAAAACTCCGCAAGATAGGGAAGGCAAGCCGCACTTCGTGGCGTGACCTGCGCAGCCATTGCTTCAGTGGCTGCAGTCGGCAGGTCGAGGTATTCGCACAGGACTTTCGCCGCGCCGGCTGGATCCTTGAGAATGTCCTCGAACGTCAGGGCGATTCCCACGCCGCTGCCGACAGCTTTGTCGAGCGCGCGGACCGCCGCAGTCGTGTCGCGACAGATGCTCTTCTTCATCGCACGAACTGACCGCCGGTCGATTGTCACCGTGCTGAACATGAAGCCGACGAGCTTGAGCATAGACTTGGCCTGCTCGTTAGGATTGCGGGCAAGCCAGATCAGCTTTGCGCCTGAGAGGTCGGGAAGGTTGAAGCGGTGCGCATCGAGCAGCTTCACGGCCCTGCCTTGCACTGTATCACCCCATGCTTTCGGATCGCGCTCGCACAGTTCGGTGTTACCCATGTCTTCCCAGTCGGGAGCTTCGCCAATCGTGGGCATGCCGGCCGCGTCCAGCATTCGCATCAGCATAGTGGTTCCGCAGCGCCCCAAGCCGGCGACGATGATTGTGGGGGTGGTCATTGGCGCACCATCTCATCAGGGTTGAGGTCGAAGCGGACGCACAGCTCTTGCGCGACGGTGCAGCCCACGCCGAACGTGTCCATCACTGCGACCCAGCGCGGCTGGTACCCGCGTGACCTGCGCGGCTTGGCGATCTTCACCGCGTGGCGCAGGAGGGCTTCGTCGGTGGGGTGGGTCATGCCGCCTTCTCCGCATCGATGTTGCCGTGATGCACGTCGAAGCTGACGGCGACGATCCACGGGTTGTCTTCCCATCGCTCACCTTCTGCGGTGTGGAGGCTGTTCCAGAGTGCTTCGAACGCAGGCACGGCGTTGACAGACCAGCCCTTTTCCCACTCAAAGACTTCTCGTGATCGGAGCGCCCCATCACAACCCTGCAAAGGTGGCATGGACTTGAGAACCGGCGTCAATCCCTCAGCCCGCGCATCATCCTCGCTGATCTCCTGCAAGCGTTGCACGCGAACATCGGTGACTGTGAGGAACATGCGCGAGGCCCAGCGGGGCATGTGGATACATGGGCGCCAGGGGTAACCTCTGTCTTCAGGCGATAGATCTGCAAGCGGATCAGTCGCTGCGAATCTCACGTCAGCCGGACGTTGCTTCGTAGGAAGATAATCGCCGAAGCTCAGGAGCTGGAAGTTCTCTCGCACATAGAGCTGGTCGCCGGGGGCGTAGGGTAAGTGGGCCATCCAACCGGTTCTGGTCGCTGGTGATTGATAGTCAAAAGCATCCGATTCCCAGAACCAGCCTGTTCCGCCCAGATGCCTCCAACGATCCGCACCCTGTAGTGCGCGCGTCAATTCCGCCTTCTTGAGCGTGAAGGCGCGGCTTTCCGGGGTGGCGAACACTCGGGCGTTGGTCAGCAACCGCCGAGTCTGCGTCTTCCGTCCGTCCAGGAGAGCGCGGATCATGGGCGCGCTGAAGATGATTCCCTTGTCGCTCATCAGAACGGAATCTCGTCAGAAGAGAATTCCTCAATCTCGACTGGCTTGCGCACGCGTGCGACAAGCTTGGCTTCCATTACGAAGAATTCCTGCGGTGAGTTCTCGATGGCCAGGCGCGACGCCTCGGCTTGGGCTTTGTACAATTCATCATGCCGTTGCTTCGGTGGCCGGAGTCCATCCGGGTTCCAGACGATGAAGAACGATGGCTTCTTGTCGGTCATGCGAACATATCCATTTGATTGCCGTGCTCGGCTGGCAGTGCAGCCACCTCGGCGGTTGTGATCTGGGAGAGGTCGAGGCCAAGCCGCACCGCGATATCTCGGACATGGTTTTCGTCATCCTCGATCGAGAGAGATTGCATTCCGGCCTCGCGCGCCGCTGCGGCCGTCGTTCCGGTACCGGCGAACGGATCGAGGACCAGCCCGCCCGGCGGCGTGACCAGCTCGACCAGCCAGCGCATGAGAGAGATCGGTTTGACCGTCGGGTGCGTGCGCATGTCATCGTGGCCGCACGCGGGCTTTCCGATCGTGTGCGCACCGCATTCCCGGCATTCGAAGATGCGCTCGCCCTGGGTGGCTTTGGACGAGTAGAAGAACCGCGCGGCGGTACCGGTGTCGCCTTGGAAGGTGGCACCATCGTCGCCGTTGCCCTTGAAGGCTCCAAAGACATTTCGGCATTTGTCGCCGCCACGCATGCCGACGGGAGCCAGTGCACCACGCTCACCGTAGGCCGCGAATGCTTCGAGCACTTCCTCGCTCCCGTCATGCAGGACGTTCGCAGGCCAGCGGCCGGGCTTCATCTCACCGGTGAATTCCGCTTCCTGCTTCCATGCGCCGCTCTTGTTGACGTCGGCACCCGGAGCAAAGCGCTTCACGGTATAGCTTCCTCCCTGCGCGTCCTCGGCATGGATCCGGCACGCATCGATGTTGATGGCACCAACACCCCAGCGCGCGACGTTCGCGGCGACACTGCTCTCGCTGATCGGCTTCTGCGCAAACACGATCGGCTCGACGGCCGGTTTCAGCGCGGTACCCCAGCCATCATGCTCGCCTTCGAGGTTGTGCGACTTCGGGAACCCGGTGCCGTAGAGCCAAGACAGCATGTCGCGGATCTCGAAGCCGGCATCCTCGATCGCGCAGGCCATGCGGTGATAGCCCTTGGTCGCGGCGAACCCGACGAGATAGGCGCCCGGCTTCATCACGTCATAGACGCGGCGCCAGGTATCGACACGAAAGGCGACATCGCCGCCGTCCCACTGCTGGCCCATGAAGCCCTGCGAGGATCGAGCATAGACGCCAGTTGTGCCCGACTGGATCGGAGCGCTGTCCGGCTGGCCGAGGCGGGCAACGATGCTGGCAAGGTGATAGGGCGCATCCGTGCAGACGGAATCGACCAGCACGCAGTCCCGCGCCATCTCGCGCAGCACGACAGTGCAATCGCCGTGGATGACACGAGCGGTCATGCTGCCTGCTCCCGCACGGATGGCCTGTAGCGAGCGCGCCGCAGCGCTATCCGGTTTGCGCCAGTGTTGGGGATTACCGGGCCTGCATCGCCATCGATCTCCCGCGGGTTCGGGGCAATGCCCATGCGCTCGACGATCTCGCAGGCAACTGGAAAGCGTTCCAGCGCCCGCTGCGAAGGCCAGCGGTGCTTGTGGTAATAGGTCGGGTTCGCGTCGATCCGGTCCTTGCTGTACCTACCAGCCCAAGAGAGCGGATAGGCATAACCGGCATCATCAGGACGCCATACGGTGATGTAGGGCTTGTGCCGCCATTCCTGACGCACATCGACGATATAATACTCGCTCATGCCGCCCGCTCCCGCGGCTGGTCGCGCCAGTAGTCGATCCACTCGCGAAAGCTACCGGCGAACCAGTCAGCATCGAGGTACGCCCTATAGCGGCGCTGGCTTCGGGTGAGCTTGGGCGGTGCCGGGCTGTTCATGGCCATCCACAGCTTGCCCTCGGGTGTCACGGCGAACACGTCATCGCCACCATACAACTCGTATTTGGCGCGGCGGATCACCATCAGCCCGCGCTCAACGGCTTCCATGCAGATCGGGTGATCAATGGAGCCCTCGCCGGTGACGAAGTGGTTGCGGTACTGCTCGCCGCGCCCGAACTGGTCGACGCCCAGGCTGTGCTGCAGGATGTGGAGGATCTTGTCGCTCATGCTGCTGCTCCGAATAGGTCCATCTGGTCAGGCTCCCCACAGTCCGTGCAAAGCTCCGAGAGAAAGGAAGCCATACGCAGCCACCACAGGGTCAACGCCATTTCCTGTCGCTCGAAGCCGCTCAACCCGGTGGGCCAGCGCATCAACGCCTCGACGAAGATGGGATTGAGCTTCCTCTTCACTGAGGGCTGGTTGGAGTTCGGGGAATCGGTCGAGGACATCGATCCACCGGCTATCGGTTGGTCCGGGTATGACGGCGGGCGGAAGAACTGCTCGGCCTGATACGAGAGAATGTCCTCCCTTGACTTGCCGTCCGCCCGTGTGATGCTGCCCTCGCTGCTGCCCTTGTGGTTCTGCGCTGCCGGGCCGGCCCAGTTCATCGCTTGAGCTTGGCCCTCCAACGTCAGCCGTTCCTTGTCCGGGTCGCCTTGATCCCGGGTATATCCGCCCCGCGCCACCCGCGGCGCTTTCCATTCCGCCGCTGCCGTCCGCAGGTCCATGCCCCCGTCGCCATGCTCGCCCGCCCCGTTCGTGTCGGAGGTCCGCGCGCTCGGCCATGATGAACAGTCGCTCGCGCCGCATGGTGTTGCCGGTTTCGGCCGAGCTGAATATTCCTGCCGCAACGCGGTAGCCCAGCCCTTCCAATGCTGGGACGATGGCTTCGAGCTGTCCGTCCGCGTTCCCCGGGACGTTCTCACGCACGATAATCTCAGGCCTGCACTCTTCGGCAACACGGCAGACTTCGGGAGCGAGAAACCGTTCGCCGTCCGATCCTGCCCGCTTTCCGGCGACAGAGTTGTCCTGGCAGGGATCTCCCGAAGCGAGGATATGAACGAGGCCACGCCATGCTCGAGCATCGAAGGTGAGCATGTCAGACCAGACAGGAGCCTGATGAAGCCACCCCGCTTCCATCGACGCGACCAGACTTGCCGCTGCTGCGGCTTCCCTCTCCACGTAACAAATGCCGCGGCCCTGCATTCCCATGGCGTCAAGACCGAGCAGGATTCCGAGTTCCAATCCGCCCACGCCCGCACACAAGCTGAGGATGTTACGCATCGCGCTTCCTCTGATTGTCGTACGTTCGGTGGCAGGGGACACACATCCGCCGATAGTCGTTCACATCGTGATAGTTGCCCGTCAGGTTTGCCCACTCGTATCGGCTCGCAGTCTTCGTCCCGCATTGCTCGCAGTTGCTCGGTTTTCCCCTGAGCGTAGCCACACGAAGATGGAGCGCTTGGTATTGAGCCTGATCGCCCTTCCATGCGGTATTCGCTGGACCGATCTGATTCCTCTTCGCCTGTGCCCTGCGTGGAATTCCGTGATTGATCATTACCCGCTGGACGACTTTGAAGCCGATCCCCATCTCGGCGGAGACCTCCTTCTGCGAGAGCCCCGACAGGTAGAGGGTCCTCACTCGATCCACTATCGCTTGCGGATATTGCTTTAGCCCCTTCGGAAGGCTGTTCGCCGCGTATCGACCGCGACCGATTCCAGTTGCTTTCGTCATTGGGCTTCTCCTGCACACAGGGAGAGGATATTCCGGGTACGTAGAGCCACACGTCAGGCCTCCGAACCGGCTGGGAGAGATTCACCCCGCGCCTTGGCGAGGGCGGCTTCGACACGATCAGAGAAGGTGTTCGTGAGCCCCACGCTCTCCCACGCAATGCGGCGGTCAGCTTCGGCGAGGAGGTCGAGCAATTCAGGCGCGGCGGCGATTAGGCGCGCGTTTGGGCCATCCATTTCATGCATAAACGGCACCGGCTTGCTCAGCCCACCGTTCGCCGTGGCAATCATGTCTGGATTGGACATCGTGTAAAGATCGGCAATGGTGTTGCCAAACTCGCTGATGACATAGAAGCCATGATGCTCGGTTGCTTCGACAACATCCCAAGGCCCCGGAGTGTGCCCGCTCATGCCATCACCCCGCGCGGCTGGCCTTCCTCGGTGACCGGGGACAGGTCGCCATACTCACCGCAGCCGCGGCCCGGCTGGCCCGGATCATCCTCGTTGACGAAATCGAGATAGTGCACCCAGCCATGGCCGCAGGCGAAGCCCCACTCGCGGACCTTCGGGCCCGTGATGAACAGCGAGATCGCGCGTTCGCCCGGGATGACCTCAAGGCGGTGCAGCGCCATCGCACTGCGCTCGACGAAGTCACCGGCATTGCGGACGGTCGCGCCCTGGGGCGTGTGCTCGATGTAGCGGCCCGAGATCAGGTAGCTGGTGTTCGCCCACGGATGATCGTGCAACGCGCGGTCGTCGTCGCTCTTGCGGATCTCGTGCAGGTAGACGTTCATCTGCTCGTTGCGCGGGACAACGAACCAGCGGCGCAGATAGTCGTCGCCGATCACGAAGTCGGGCTCGCGCTGCATGATGCTTTCAGCCCATGCCTGCATTTCGGGGAGAGTGGCGTAGGTAAGCATCAGTAAGGAAGCTCTTTCTCGGGCACGTGCATCCGGCCATCAGCCTGGGCGGCATCGGCGGCATCGCGATCTGCGATCACTTCACGCGACTTGCGCAGCACGAGCTGGACCACGTCGGCCGCCCTCTCGGACTGCGGCGCTGTTGCCAGGCCAGTGGCACCGGGCCAGACGCGCAGGAGATACGCGGCAACAACCTCGGCCTCGTCGTAAGTGAGGTGGAGCATGTTCGGTTCGGTCGTCACGCGGCTGCGCCTCCGGTTGCCCGCGACGGCACCGGCGCCGCGGGTGGTATTCGCAAATCGGCAAGCGGGGGGATGGGAGCCGATCGGTGCTGCGGTTGGGAGAGGTTGGCCGGGGACGGTCATTCGCCGCCCTCCGGCCTGCGACCCGGCAGGCTGCCAGGATGAAAGAGAAGCGCTGCGCAGCACGCCGCTGCGATCGAGCCGAAGACGACGACCACGCCGAACACGGCCAGCCAGAGGCGGTCGGAGTTCACGAAGGCCTCGACGGCTGGATTGCGCAGGAGGAACTGCGTCCAGGCGTGCGCCGACAGCGTGCCGAGCGCGATCAGGACGATGGCGATGACGGTGCGCATCACAGGTCACCCCGCTTCGTCATCCGGTCGATCATGTAATCGAACAGGTCGATGAAGTTTTCGAAGGTGATGACCGGTCCGGTCGTAAGGTGCAGCCGGATCATGCCGCCGCCTGCCGTGCCGAGAGCGACATTTCCTCGATACCGAAGAGCAGGCGCTGCAATTCCTCGCGGCGATGCTCGATCAGGTCGACCTTGTCCGAGACGTGGAACGCCTCGTTGTTCTCGCCGTCATGGTAGACCAGTGCCTTCGAGTACGGGAACAGTCCCGCCTCGCCGATATCCTTAGTGTAGCCGTTGCAGCCACCGCTGGAGCCGCGCCTGTGCCACATATGCCAGCGGCGCGACCAGATGAGGTAGCAGTGCTGCTCCTCGGGCGTCTTGAGAAGCTTGCGCAGGAACTTGCCGTTGCGATTGCGGAGGCGCGGCATCTTCATGCCACACCGCCTTCGTGGAGCGGCTCGCCCCACTGCTCCAGCTGCCATTCAGCACGGCGCTGCGCGTATTCCATGAACGGCGACGCCGCGCCGCCCTCACCCTCAAGGGCAGTCAGGAAGTTGCGGATCAGGTTGACGGCGACCGCGCGCTCGACCTTGCGGGTGTCGATGGGGCGACCAGCTACCGGCTGAGCCACTGCGCGATCTGCGGTGAAATGGGATGCGCCAGGCATCGTTCCCTCCAATCAGGCTCCCCGCGGATCGGCGCTTTCGGCTCACCGCTGGGCTGTTGAGGGAATATCTAGTTGGACTTGTCCAACCTGTCAACGCACTATGTTGGCTGCATCCAACTTTCTTTCGCGCAGACACCGTGTCCGTAGGCGAATTCGAAAGAATTTTCCTACACGACCGGACTGGTATATTGAGAACGAATCGGGAACAGAATGGTGAGTCGAGTGGAACGGATCAAATTAGCCACGCCCGAGTGCGCCCACGGATGCGAGCCATGTGACCTGATTTGTGCGAGTCGCCGCCTTATGCTTCAGGCGTGGCAGCGGGAGGTCGAGCGCCTGCTGCTTGAGCAACCGCCCTTATCGCATCCGGGCTGGCATGAATGGCGGGGTTCCTTGAGAGAAGCTCAAGGCAAAGTCTCAGATGCTCGGAAACTGGTCGAAGTTTCGACTCCGGCAATGGCACGCCACCTGAACTGGCAAGTACCTCAGCGAGAACGACTTGTAGAACTTCTGCATTAGGCAGAGGATCTTGGATCTCGGATGGCGTCAACAGCTCTGACACCGGAACGTCGAGTGCGCCGGCCAATTTGTTGAGTGTCCCGAGGCTGACGTCTTTTGTCTTCTCGAGCAGATCCTTCACCAGGGTACGATTGGTACCCACCTGCAGAGACAGCGTCGTCGGCTTGATTCCCTTTCGCTCCATGACAGAGCGAAGCGCGACGCGAATGGTGGTCATGTCTACGGTGAACGGCATGCGTTCATGATTGGTCCAGTCCAACCTTTTTGCGAAGAGAGGACCGTTCCATCCTTGACCGTTGGATAGGTCCAACTTAGAATGCATGTCCATGACGGACCTACTCAACGACATAAAGGGCTTCTGTGCGCATCACGGTATGAGCCCCACGCGGTTTGGCGAGCTTGCCTTGAACGACAAGCCCTTCGTCAGCCAGCTCGAGGCCGGCAGGCGCACTTGGCCTGAGACCGAGGCAAAGATCCGCGAGTTCATGGCTTCGTACCGTGAGCGCGCCGCGTGATCCGCCGCACCGAGGACAGCAGCGACACAGCCGCCCTCCTGCTGCTCAAGTCGAGAGCTGCTCGTGGCATGCCCTGCCCCTGCAACGATGCCATTGCGGCAGCGATCGGCAGGCGCGGTCCGGCATCGGGCGCCAGTGCCCTGCGTCGACTGGAACGTAGCGGCGCCATCACCATTGAGCGCGCCCACGGCTGGCGCACCGTCACCATCACCGAATTCGGCCTGACGACACAGGGAGAGGACGCATGACGCTCGCGACCGTTGGAGTGTTCCTGCTCAAGTGGACTGCGATCGCCATGGCAGCCGCTACCGCCTATGCGGTGGTCTTCTACCGGTCGAGCCGCTGAGCCATGAAGTTCGCGGGCGCTGCCATCCTTGCCTGGCTCTTCATCGACCATATCGCGGCCCCAGCCGTCTCGCGCGCGCTCACCCGCATCTTCGGTAGGCACAACACCTCGTAAGCGCATTGCGGCTGGCACTGGCCGGTTTCTCGCATTCGTCTTCATGCAACCCTTTTACTTCGCAGGTGCAACAAGATCATGGCTGACTACGACAGGATTGTGCGGGACCGGCAACGGTCGATCCGGCGCCAGATGGACGAGCGGCGCATTGCCATCAAAGCGGTACAGCTGGACGGCGGCTGGACATCCCCCTCCACGGTGCTTTCCTACTTCCCGGCCGATGCCGACCGTGAACCGGCGACGATGTCCGTCGCATCGCTGTTCCGCCTGATTGAAACCGAGGCGCTGCCGCTCGAGCTGCTGTCTCTGCTCCTGCCCTCGGGTTTCGTGATCCAGCGTGTTCCGGAAGGCATCGACTTCGACGAGTACGAGAAGCACTGCCACGAGTTCCTGCGCATCAAGAGCGCGGCGCACCATCCCGCGAGTCCGGCTGGCCGAGAGGTAAGCGACTGCGAGAAGACCGGCCTGGGCGAGGCCGTGATCCCGCTGCGCGCCGCCGGGTGAACCATGGCGAGCGCGGCAGACATTCCCGGCCTGACACCAGCCGAGCCGGATCTTCCCCGGCTGGAGACGATCATCACCCTTTGCGAGCAACGCGTCGAGCGCGCCGCCGTGCGGCTGCAGCGTGCAACCGCCGAGCACGATGATGCGGCCACTGCACTGGAGAGCGCACGTGCCGCCCGGGATCACTGGATCGCGAACAACGACGATCCGCAGCTCATGATGCTTTGAAAGGACCTGACATGGCCGAAACGACCGACGATCGCCTGCGCCTTCTGATTGAGCGCATTGAACGCCTTGAAGACGAGAAGAAGGGGATCAGCGACGATGTCCGCGACGTCTACAACGAGGCGAAGGCCGTCGGGTATGACGTGAAGATCATGCGCAAGATCGTGGCGCTCCGGAAGATGAAGCCGGACGACCGCCGCGAGATGGACATGATCCTCGAAACCTACAAATCCGCGCTCGGTCTGGACTGAGCCGATGGACGCGGTGAAGCGCCATATTCAGGAGGATCGGCGCAGGCGATACCTGCCCCGACAGATCGAGGCGACGCGCCGCAAGCTCGCGCTCCTGGAGCGTGAAGCCGAACGATATGGCATGCACGAGCTGATCGAGGGGGCGGGTCAACAGTGATCACGCCCGGCTACCTGCTGCGATTGATGCGATATCACAAGTTGTCGCGATCGATCAAAATCGGCCCGGAAGATGCCGAGTGCCTCGCGTTCGTCAATGAACTGCGGGTTGCGGCAATCGAAGGCCGCTTGCGTGCCGTGTTCACCCATCCGGCAAACGAGCTTGCGGGCATGGTGCGCAAGGGGCCGAAGGGAAAGATCATCATACCCGCCCAGGTCGCGCTCGCGCGTGCGCTTGGGCTGATCACCGGCACTTCCGACTACCTGTTCCTGATGGCCGCCGGTTCGCTGGCGATAGAGTTCAAGTCGAAGACCGGTTCCATGACGGACGGTCAGAAGGACTTCCGCGATTGGTGCCTCGCCATAGGCGTCCCTCACCATATCGTGCGCAGCGCCGAGGCGGGCCTGCAGATCCTGAAGGATGCGGGGGCACTGGTATGAGCGGCTTCATCGTCATGGAGCGAGACGCACTTGATCATCCCCTCCTGAAGGATGGGGAGCGGTTTCGCGCGTTCTTCTGGCTGGTTGCCAAGGCATGCTGGAAGCCGACGCCCTATGACATCAGCGGCAAGGTCATCTCGCTTGAGCGCGGGCAGCTCTGCGCCAGCCGTGCGCAGCTTGCCGAGGCATGGGGCTGGTCCCCTTCGGCGGTGGAGCGGTTTTTGACCCGTCTCGAAACCGAACAAATGATCGGACGGGCAACCGGACAGGGCAAGACGATCATAACCATCTGCAATTACGCCAAATATCAGGACGTCGAAACCAAGGCCGGACAAGCAGCCGGACAGGAAACCGGACAGCGACCGGACAGCGACCGGACAACAAAAGAACAAGGGAACAAGGGAACAAGAGATATTCCGTCAGCTAAAGCTGACGGGCGCGACGACGCGCCGCCTCCTTTGGCCCTCGATTTTGCAGCGACGATTTTCCGGACCGGCCTGACGATCCTGATGGATGCCGGTCACAAGGAGCAGCCTGCCCGCTCGATCATCGGGCGCTGGAAGAAGAACTACCACGAGAGCGTGGTCATCGCCGTGCTGGCCCGGTGCCAGAAGCACACACCGGAAAACCCGGTGGAGTGGATCACGGCAGGCCTGAAGGCGGAGGCAGAGCGCGCCGCCGGTCGGGTTTCCTTCCACCAGGGCAGCGCGCCTGAGCGCCCATCAACGAAACAGATCGGCTTCGAGGTGGCGGAGCGCCGCCGCCAGCGCAGGCTTGATCAGGAACAACACCAGCAAAGGATCGCAATCGGTGAACGATGAACCGGAAATGGTCATGGGAGCCATGCTGTCAGCCAGTCTCGCCCTTGTGCGTCCGGTCGGCATGTCGCCCCAGGAGGCGGACGAATGGCTCGACGTTGCGCTCGAGACGCTCGCCCACCTTCCGCTACACATCTTCGAGGCGGGAATCCGTGCAGCGCGCATGAAGTGCACGCACCATGCCCAGATCGTGCCCGCGATCATCGAGGCGACGCGCGAGGACCTCGCCTGGTACAACCGGCCCAAGACGCCGCCGGTGCTGCGCCTCGTCGCCCCTGAGCGTCCGACCAGAACCGAGCCGCTGCCCGATCCGGAAACGCTGAGTGCGGAGTTGAAGCGCATCGGGCTCTCGCAAGGCTGGATCGTCGAGCGCGACGGCCGCCTGTTCTGGGAGGAGGACAGCGCGGCATGATCCGGGTGTCGAGCCACGCCATCAGCCGGTACATGGAGCGCGTGCGGCGCTGCACGGACGAGGAGGCTCGCGCGGCGCTTTCGACACCAGCCGTCCAGTGCGCCGCCGACTTCGGCTGCGAGTGCGTCCGCCTGCCGGGCGGCCAGCGGATCATCATCAGGAATTTCGTGGTCGTCACGGTGCAGCCGGCGACCAACTACCGGCGCCAGGTCAGGCGTCTTGGGCTCAGCCGCTACGGGCGCGGCAATCGTGAGGAAGGGGAATGAAAATGCGGTCCATCAATCCGCGCACCGGCACCGAGATGACGCCGAACGAGACGATCATCTACGATGAGCTGTGCCGGGCGGCTGAGGCCGGAGAGCCCTGCCCGCTCAATCTCGACCTGGAGATGATGATCGGCTGCAGCTCGTCGAGCGGCGCGCCGACGGTGGTCAAGCGGCTAGAGGAACGTGGCCTGATCAGGGTGATCCGGTTCCAGCGATTCAGGCGCGTGCAGATCTGCGCTACAGGCCAGTGGACCATGAAAGCGCCGAACCAGCAGACGACCAGCCGCCACGTGCCCCGCGGGTGCGGCGCCGGTTCGCGCGCTGGCGGCAAGGTGCAGGTGCGCAAGGGGGCAGTGTGAGTAAGCCGCTCACTCCGAAGCAGCAGCGGTTCGTCGAGGAGTACCTCGTCGACTTCAAGGGCGGGCCTGCCTACATCCGCGCTGGCTACACCGCGCGTGGCAACGCGGCCGAAGTCAACGCTTCGCGGCTGCTCAGGAATGCTCAGGTGCAGGAAGCTATCGCAGCGGGGCGCCAGGCGCTCTCCGAGCGAACCGAGATCACGCAGGACATGGTGCTCGAGCGCTGGTGGCAGATCGCCACGGCCGACGTGAACGAGCTCGTCCAGTTTCGTCGCACGAACTGCCGCTACTGCCACGGCAAGAAGCATGCCTGGCAGTGGATCGATACCGAGGAGTATGCGCAAGCGGTCCTCGCGGTAAAGCAGGCCATCAAGGATGGTGAGCCTCAGCAGTTGCCCAAGAAGGATGGCGGCTTCGGCTACGACAGCAAGGCCGATCCGCATCCGGAGTGCCCGAAATGCTTCGGCGAAGGGAAGGCCGAGGTCCATGCTATGGATACGCGGCACCTGAAGGGCGCGGCGCGCCTGCTCTACGCTGGCGCCAAGCTCACGCAGGCCGGTTTCGAGATCAAGACGATGGATCAGGCCAAGGCGCTGGAGAACATCGCGCGGCACCTGGGCATGTTCAAGGACAAGCTCGAGCTTGAGGTGACGGAAAACCTTGCCGACGTGCTCGCAGCTGCACGGGAGCGCGCCATTGCCAGCCGCGGCTAACCTTTCGAAGGCGGATTACAAGAAACAGATCGCTGAGGACATCGGCGCCTTCACGCACGATCCTCTCGGCCACGCGATGTATTCCTACCCATGGGGTCAGGAGGGCACGGAGCTGGCCGACAAGGACGGCCCGCGCGAATGGCAGCGCTGGGTCATGGGTGAGATCGGCGATCACCTGAGCAATCCCGAGACGCGCTTCGATCCCCTGCGCATTGCAGTCGCATCGGGCCACGGCATCGGCAAGTCGGCGCTGATCTCCATGCTCGCCAAGTGGGGCATGGATACCTGCGTCGATACGCGCATCGTCGTGACGGCCAATACCGAAGGCCAGCTTCTCACGAAGACCGGGCCGGAAATCGCCAAGTGGTTCCGCCTCGCGCTCAATAACGACTGGTTCAAGGTCAACGCGACATCGATCGTCTCGACCATGCCGGGCCACGACAAGGGCTGGCGCCTCGACCTCGCCACCTGGAGCGAGCACAACACGGAAGCATTCGCGGGCCTGCACAACGAGGGCAAGCGGATCATCCTGATCTTCGACGAGGCCTCGGGTATTCCGCCGGCGGTCTGGGAAGTTGCGCTCGGTGCGCTCACCGACGCGGACACCGAGATCATCTGGCTTGCCTTCGGTAACCCGACGCAGAACACGGGCGACTTCCGCGAGTGCTTCGGCAAGAACCGCAAGCTCTGGAAGACGCGCCAGATCGACAGCCGCACGGTCGAGGGCACTAACAAGAAGTACCTGCAGGAGATCGTCGACACCTACGGCGAGAACAGCGACATCGCCAAGGTGCGCGTGCGCGGCATGTTCCCGTCGGCATCCTCGATGCAGTTTATCGGGTCCGAGGTGGTCGATGCCGCCCAGTCCCGCGAGATCGCGCCCGGCAATTCTGGTGAGCCGGTGATCTTCGGTGTCGACTGCGCCCGCTTTGGTGACGACCATTCGACGTTGGCCATCCGCTGCGGCCGGGATGCGCGTTCACGGCCGTGGAAGAGATGGCATCAGCAGAACAGCATGCTTGTTGCCGGTGACATCGTGCTCGAGGCGCAGAAGTGGCATCCCGATGCGATCTTCGTCGACGCGGGCAATATTGGCGCGGCCATCATCGATCGCCTGCGCCAGCTTCTTCCCGACACGCCGGTCTTCGAGGTCTGGTTCGGCTCGACCAAGGTGCGCCAGGCCATGTTCAACGGCACGCCGACGAACGTCTACAACAAGCGCTCTGAGATCTGGACGAACATGCGCGACTGGCTGATCGGAGGTGCAATCCCCGACGACCAGCAGCTGAAGGATGACCTGACCGGACCGCTCTACGGTTTCGGCGGGGATGACACATCCATCATGCTCGAGCGCAAGAAGGACATGAAGAAGCGCGGCCTCGCCTCACCAGACGATGGCGACGCGCTCGCCGTCACATTCGCCGAGCCGGTCGCGCCGCGACATGTGCCTGGCTACGTCAATCCCGAGAACTACGGCAATGGAGGCTATGACCCCTATGGCGACCTTTGATCCCGCCTTCGAAATGTGGCTGCAGACGCTGCGCGCGCTGGGCTACGACCGACTGTGGATCACGAACAACATCGAAGTGCTCAGGAAGCGGTACCGAGACACCAAAGGTGCAGAGATGCCGCGGTGCCCGGATCCGACGCCGCAGCCCTACGACCCGTACAAGGGGCTTTGAGAGTGTCGATCCTGTCCATGTAAGATTGAAACGAAGACGGGACGGGCCGGAGCCCGCCCCAATCCCCTCAGGCAGGCCGGAGGCCAGTGATGTGGCTCCCGCGCTTGCCTGTGTTGACTTCGGAAATGCGACCCTGGTTAATGCCAAGCCTCGCCGCAATATCGTGCTGGAACCATCCTTCGCAGAGAAGTTTCCAGATCTCACGGATCACGTCGTCTGTCAGTTTCGCCCGTTTTGGGCGCTTCGGTCGTTCGGACTTCATGGTGTTACCTTCCATGTTTTCGACCGGCTTGACGGGAGCCCCGGACATGTGGAAAAGGATCCACAAGTGACGGGGAGTTACCCGCCTCTGGTTCCGGCCAAGGATATACCAGAGGTTGCCCCGATTAGCCCTCGGCGTTGGCGCGCCGAGGGTTTCACCTTTCTGGGGCTATCAAGGCCTTAAGGGATTCCGTGAATCGGAGTTGCTCGCAAGTAAAAAAGTCGCGCACCAGTGCAAGACTGGGGACAAAAGTTTCTTGCCTCCGATGCTTTCACGACTTGCTTTTGAGTTTTCGCGAGTCGTTTTGCGCGATTCAACGCCAGACTGATAGGCCGCATACCGCCTCCTGACATCAGGAGGCCCCATGCTCGCTCAATCAGAAAACTGCATCAAAGCCCAGGCAGATCCCGCCGCTCTTCGCGCCGATCAGCAGATGCTTCGCCAGTGGGCAATCGATCAAGCACTCCGGCATATCCATGCTCCAAGCGCCGAAGTTGCCATTGCGTATGCTGACAAGCTCGTTGACTTCGTCAACGGTAAACAAGCCGCAGCCTGATGTGCACCGGCACCCCTGACATCCCGTCCGTCCCGGAACGCCAGGCGATGAAGTTGCCTGACAACGGTGCGCCCGAGGGATCGACCGATAACAGCCGCCGGCGCCGCGCGATCATTGCCGGTCTGATGACGTCGCCCTCCGGAACGGTGGGCTCGCCCTCCGTCGGGACGCCGACGCTCGGCTGATGAGCGACCTGCGCGACCATTGCCAGACGCGCCTAGACGCGCTCAAGTGCCTGCGCTCGGATTACGAGGCGGAGTGGCGAGACATCTCGCGCTTCGCGCAGCCGGCCCGGTCGCGCTTCCTCGCCTCGGAGAGCAACAAGGGCACGCGCCGCCGCACGCGCAATAACCGGCTGCTCGATCCACACGGTATCGAGGCGTTCCGCACGCTCGCCAACGGTATGACGAGCGGTCTTACGCCATCGTCCAGCCCGTGGTTCACGCTACGTCTGGCCGACGAGGACCTGAACGAACTTCTCGGCGTGCGCGGGTGGCTCTCCGATTGCGAGAAGGCGATGTACGCTTTCCTCGCCCGCACCAACTTCTACGGCGCGGCCAAATCGGGCTATGCCGAGATGGGCCTGTTCGGCACCGAGGCCTGTGTCATGGCCGAGCACATGACCGCCGGTTCGGTGTGCCATTCCATGACGGCGGGCGAATACTGGATCGGCCTGTCCGACGCCCTCACCCCAGACACGCTTGTGCGCGAATGCACGATGTCGGCGCGCCAGCTGGTGCAAGCCTTCGGCGGCAAGGCGCCAGACCTGGTCAAGCAGGCCTATACCGGCAAGCGGAGCGACCAGTCGTTCACGTACTACAACCTGATCGAGCCCAATCGCGAGTACATTCCCGGCCGCTTCGGATCGAAGCCGTGGATCTCGGCCTACTGGCTGCCTGAGGACAGAGCAGGCCGGATGATGGACGTTCGCGGCTATAACGAGCAGCCGTTCTGGGCCCCGCGTTGGGGCACGATCGGCGGTGACACCTATGGCGTCTCGCCCGGCATGGAAGCCCTGCCTGCGCTGCGCGAGCTGCAGTTCCACGCCAAGCGGTTGAACGAAGCCGTCGACAAGCTGGTGAAGCCGGAGATGCTGGTCAAGCAGGGTGTTCGCGTAACCGGCGAGCCTGGCGCCACGCGGAGTGTGCCGAACCTCGATCAGTACGCGGCCATGCCAGCATACCAGATCCCTTACCAGGCGGTGCAGGCGATCGAGGGCAAGATCGAGAAGATCTACCAGCAGATCGACAGCGCGTCGTTTGCGGACCTGTTCAACGCGATCACGAACATGCGGGGCATCCAGCCACGCAACATCGAGGAAATCGCCAGCCGCAACGAGGAGAAGCTGACCCAGCTCGGGCCAGTCATCGACAGCGTGAACGGCGAGAAGCTGCACGTAGCGATCGACCGCACCTTCGGAATCATGATGCGGGGCGGGTTGCTGCCGCCTCCCCCTGCCGCGCTTGCTGAAGCTGGTGGCGCGCAGATCAATGTCGAGTTCGTCTCGATCCTTGCGCGCATGCAGCGTGCCGTTGGCGCCGGCCAGATCGAACGCGCCCTTGGCATGGCCGGGAACCTCGCCGCTGCCAAGCCGGAAGTCATGGACAACGTCAACACCGACGAGGCGCTGCGTGAATACTACGACCGGCTCGGTGTCCCGGGCCGCATCCTGCGGGACGAGACCGAGGTCGAGCAACTGCGGGCCAACCGCGCCAAGCAGGAACAGGCGGCCCAGGCTGCAGCCATGATGCCGGCCGTCAAGGACGGTGCCGACGCGGCCAAGCTCCTTTCAGAAACCGATGCAGGCGGCCGCAGCGCGCTCGCCGCCATGATGGGAGGCTGACCATGTGCACCGCGAACCCGATGGGCATGCTCACCAGCAAGGCAGGACGAGCGGCGGCGCTCGGCGGAATCGCCGGAACGATGATCGCCGGTGGAGCCAAGAACAAGCAGTCGCGTGGACCGCAGCGCTACGGAGACGGCACGGTCGATCCGAAGACCGGGGCGATGTCCTGATGTCAGAAATCTCGCGGGAAGACGCTGAGTATCTGCTCGCTCGTCCCGAATTTCGCCGTTTCCTTTTCGCTGCGATTCAAAGTGCGGGCCTCCTCGCTCATGAAGGTCCTGCTCATGGGCCAATAGAGCGTGACCTCAGCTTCATCGAGGGGCGCCGGAGCCTGGGGTTCGAGATCCTGCAGATGGTCGAGCAAGGCCAGCCTGAAGCGCTCCGCACTCCCGGGGCCTTGGCAACGATCAGCGCAGCGATCCGCGAAGCGATGAACCCCGATCCGAAGGAGAGAACCCATGGACCCCGAAAACGACGCGACCCCTATGCAGAACTCAGCGACGAATAAGACCGCCCGCGTGGCGATCCTGTCTGGCCATATCCGGCCGACGGCGATGGAGCGACTGCACGGCCGCCTGATGCGTGCCCCCGATCACGACGCCGGCACCGGTGGCGCTCCTGCGACCCCTGCCCCTGCAGATCCTGCCGCGCCTGCAACGCCGCCGGCTGGCGATCCTCCGGCTGATCCCGCGCCCGGCACACCGCCTGCCGACGGATCCAAGGATGAAGGCGAAACTTCGCTGCTGGGCGGCGCTGCAGCGCCCAAGCCCGCGGCTGGCGATCCTCCGGCCGATCCGAACGCGAATCCGGAAGATCCCAAACCTGGCGAGGAAAGGCCCGCGGCTGGCGATCCTGTCGTGCCCGAGACCTACGAGCTGAAGGTTGAAGGCATGGATCTCGATCCCGCTGCGATCGAGGAAGCGACGCCGATCTTCAAGGAAGCTGGGCTTACCAACGAGCAGGCCCAGAAGATCATGCCCGCCGCCGCGAAGTTCCGCGACAGCGTGGCGAACCAGACGCTGCAACAGCTCGTCGACGCCGGCGCGAAGCAGAAGTCCGATTGGGCCGATGCGACGAAGGCAGATCCCGACATCGGCGGCGCAAAGCTTGAAGAGACGCTGCACCTCAGCGCGAAGGCTCTGGACGCGCTCGGTTATCCCGAGGGTTCGGAATTCCGCAAGGTGCTCACCGAGACCGGCTTCGGCAATCATCCCGAGATGATGCGCATGATGCGCAAGATCGGCGAGATGGCGTCCGAAGACGGGTTCCCGCGCTCCGGCGCAGATCCTGCAACCCCGCTCTCTGTCGAGAAGCGGATGTATCCCAACGACTAAGGGGAAACTACTATGGCCATTCTCGGCAACTCCTACTGGGACCTCATCAGTGTCCTGAAGGCGGGCGGCGACGGCATCGGCGATGTTGTCGAGGCTCTGACGCAGCTCACGCCCTTCATGAAGGACGCGAACGTCATCACCTGTAACAAGGGTGCAAAGCACGCTTCGTCGATCCGCACCGGCCTGCCGTCTGTTTCGTGGGGCGCGCTCTATCAGGGCATCGCCCAGAGCAAGGGTGCCTATACCCAGGTCGAGGACACGACCGGCTTCATCGAAGGCATGTCGGCCGTCGACACGCGCCTCCTCAAGCTCAAGCCCGATCAGGCAGCCAAGCTGCGCCTCATGGAAGCCGGCGGTTTCCTTGAAATCATCGCGCAGACGCTGGAAAGCGCCGTGTTCTATTCGAACGTGAACATCAACGGCAAGCAGTTCCACGGTCTCGCGCCGCGTTACAACTCGCTGTCGAACAACAACGTCATCGACGGCGCCGGCTCGGGTTCGGACAACACCTCGATCTGGTTCGTCACCCATGGCGACGGCCAGACCTCGATGCTCACCCCGGAAAACATCCCGGCTGGCGTCGTACGCGAGGACAAGGGCGAGCAGCGTGTGACCGACGCGAATGGCGACCCTTATTACGTGAAGGAAGAAATCTTCACGCAGCACGCAGGCGTGACCGTCAAGGACTGGCGCTTCAATGCCCGCGTCGCCAACATCGACGTCTCGGAAGTCATTGCCGGGAACGTTGGCGTCAATGCACTGATGCGCAAGGCCTACTACAAGCTGCAGGGCCGCCGCTCCTACAAGATGGAGAAGCCCGGCGAGATGAGCCCCGGCCGCACCGTCATCTACATGAACAGCACGATGATGGAGGCGCTCGACGCGGAAAGCACCGCGACCGGTTCCGCCGTCCGCCTGCGTCCCATGGAGATCCAGGGCGAGGAAGTCCTCACCTGGCGTGGCATGCCGATCCGCGAGACCGACGCGCTGCTCAACACCGAAACGGCAGTGGCGTAAGCCCCGGCCTGAGAAGGAGGATTACTCATGATCTTCGATAACAGCCTTCTGCTCAGCGATGATCAGGCGATCACGGCCGATGCCGCGTCGACCAACGTCATCGATCTGGGCGCAACCGGCACCCCGTATGGCAGCAGCGTTGCCCTGACCCGCGACATCGGGATCGGTTGCGGCGTTCCGCTGCAGGTCAGTGTGACCGAGGCGTTCAACAACCTCACCTCGCTGCAGGTGCAGGTCCAGACGTCGCCCGACAACTCGACCTGGACCACCATCCAGGGTGGCAAGGTCGTCGCTGCTGCCGATCTCGTCGCAGGCTATCAGTTCGATGTGCCTTATGAGTTCCCCGAGGGAACCAAGGCGCGCTACGTTCGCCTGTACTATGACGTCACCGGCACCGCTCCGACCACCGGCAAGATCACTGCCGGCCCGGTCATGGCGCGCCAGACCAACAACTCCTACGGGGGTGCGTAATGGGCACCGTAACCTACACCGCGAGCGAGCCGGTTTACGTCTCGACCGAAGGCCGTATGGTCTACAAAGGCCAGAAGTTCACTGTGCCCGATACCGTCGCACCGGGCAGCACCTGGCTGGACGAAGACGGCAATCCGATCGAAGAGAAGAAGAAGCGCGGGGGTCGCACCGCCTCCACCGCTTCTGCTTCCGACGATAAGTCGACTGTGCCCGATACCGTCGCACCGGGCAGCACCTGGCTGGACGAAGACGGCAATCCGATCGAAGAGAAGAAGAAGCGCGGGGGTCGCACCGCCTCCACCGCTTCTGCTTCCGACGATAAGTCGGCCGAAGGCTGACGGGGGCTGGCCCCGGGCGAAACCTCTCCCGCCCGGGGCCAATTCATCAGATGCAGCAGCGCCAGGACAATCCGCTCAACCGGTCACGCCACCCCGAGCGGCGGCAGCAGGTCGCGCCGAACCCGGTCGCTATCGCGAGCACCGGCGATATTGCGAACCTGCAGGACGCGGTCACGACGCTGAACATCGCGGTAACCGCGCTTCAGGCAAGCGTTGCCGACTTCGAAACCCGTATCAGTGCCCTTGAAGACCAGTTCACGTCGTTAGGCGACTACGCCGATGACACTGCCGCGGCTTCCGGCGGCGTTACAGTTGGCGGGCTTTACCGCAACGGCTCGGCGCTGATGATCCGGGTAGCCTAAGCCCTCGCGATTCAACGCGGCTGCCGATCCGGCCATATCGGCCCTGAAAGGGGTGCGCCGTGACAACTCTCATCATCTCGTACTTCTCCAGCGTCGACAAGGACTGTCTCGGTATCCCACTGGGCTCCGAGGTACTCGACACGACGGCTGGATCGGCTGCCAGTGGCCCGGTCGCGACCAGTGCGCCGATTGCCCAGGTCTACTCCGAGACAGCTCACTACGTGACGTTCGGTGATGGCGAGCCAACCGCCTCGACCGACAATGCGTTCTACCTTCCTGCCGGTGAGCGTGTCCTGATGCGCACATTCGTTGCGCAGGGGCAGACGAAAAAGATCGCGGCGGTGCCGGCCTGATGGCGTCTCTCATTCAGCTGTGCAACCGGGCACTCGCCAATGTAGCGAAGGGGCAGATCGCGAGCCTCAACGAGGACACGCTAGAATCTCGCGAGTGTGTGCGCTTCGCGCAGCCACTCCTCGACGAGATGATCAGTTGGTCCGATAACATCCCGCTCGGCCGTCGTCGCGTCGTTCTCGCCCAGGTCACCAATGATCGCCCTGCCGAGTGGCTCTATGCCTATGTCGTCCCGAATGACATGGAAACACCCCTCGGCATTCGCGGGGTCGAGGATGATGCGACCGACCTGCCGGAAGGCGGACCCTTCAATTTTCCGCTCCAGGCCGGTTACCCGCTGCGCTTCGTGTTCGAAGGCGACAAGATCTACACGAACGTCGAGACGGCCACGCTGATCTACACGGCGTCTACCGTTCCCGCGTCCGAACTCGGCGCTCTGATGCAAAAGGCATTCGTCGATGAACTGGCTGTCCGCATCGCCACGCCCCTCAGTAAAGAGCCGAAGATCACCGAAACCTTGACCAGAGTGGCAGAGCTGTCGCGTGCTCGGGCCCTCGCCCACGAAGAGAACCGGATGGGTCAGCGGCAGACGTCTTATGTCTCCGAGGCTGAGCTGGCGCGCATGGGGATCATGCGGTGAGCAACTTCCGTGCCGCACAACCGAATTTCAGCAAGGGCGAACTCGCCCCGCACCTGCATGGCCGCTTCGATGTCGATGCGTACCAATCGGCGGTGCGCCGCGCCCGAAATGTCATGGTGCTCAAGTACGGCGGCATGACCAAGCGCCCTGGCACGCACCTTGTCGCAGAGGTGCTCGACTACAGTGCGCCCAATCGCCTCCTCCCCTTCCAGTTCTCGCTAACGCAAACCTATGCGCTGGAAATGGGCCAGGGGTATATGAGCCCTTGCGCGAACGGCGGCCGGCTGATCGAGGACGAACTCGCGATTACCGCCATAACCAACGCGGCCAATGCCCAGATCACGGCGGCGTACCACGGATACTCGGCTGGCAATCGCGTTTTTCTGACAGGCATCGCCGGCGAGATCGGCGAACTGCTCAATGGCCGTGTGTGGACGGTCGCCTCATCGATCGACGGCAACAACTTCACGATCGATGCGGACACGACCGGGTTGGATGCCTTCACTTCCGCAACCGGCGGCATCACGCGGACATCTGCGCCGGATCCCGATCCAGTCGCACCGACCGTCCCAGATCCCGTCCCCGATCCCGATCCTCCGGTCATCATCCCCGGCGGCGGTTGGTACTGGTTCTACTGATGGGTGTCGCTCGCATTTATCAGGTGGGCTCGCCCTACAACGGCGTGGAGCTGGCGGATCTCGATTTCGAGCAGACCGCAGACACGATGTATCTCGCCCACATCGACCATTCACCGGGCAAGTTGATCCGCGAAGGGCACACCTCCTGGCAATTTGTAGACGTCACGTTCGGGCCGTCTCTGGCCGCTCCGACGGGCTGCAATGCTACCGCCACGACGCCCAATGTCGATGATCCGAACGGCGGTGAGAACTACTTCCCGCAGCCAGCCACCTATTGCGTTACTGCGATCGATGCTGACGGGCTGGAGAGCCGCGCCTCAAACGAGGACACCGTCACCAATGATCTGACCCTCAAGCGCAACTACAACACGATCACCTGGTCGGCGGTGACCGGTGCGGACCGGTACAAGGTGTACAAGGCCGAGAACTCGCAGTTCTTCGGCTACATCGGTACGACGGATGGCCTGACCTTCCGCGACGACAACATCGGCCCAGCGCTCGATCAGGCGCCGCCCGAAGCCTACAATCCGTTCGGCGCCACGGCTAACGATTACCCTTCGACTGTCACGCTGTTCGAGCAGCGCGGTTTGTGGGCGCGCACGCGCAACGTACCCAACGGCGTCTGGGGCACCCGCTCGGCGGAGCTCGAGAACATGGACCGCTCGCAGCCCCTGCGCGAAGACGATAGTCTTTCGTTCACGATCGTCGCTGGCCGCGTGAACTCGATCAATCAGCTGGTGTCGACGACAGGCCTCCTCGCGCTTTCGTCCGATTCCATCTTCACTGTCGATGGTGACGGCCAGGGCGGAATTCTCGTCGGGAATTCTCCCCCGTCGATCAAGCGCCAGATTGGCCGGGGATCGTCCCGCGTCGGATCGATCGTCGTCGACAACGTGATCTTCTACATCCCGTCGGTCGGATCGTCGGTGCGCAGCATCTTCTACTCGTTCGACGTGGACGGACAGAAGTCGAATGACGTTTCGATCTTCTCGCCGCACTTCTTCGAAGAGTTCGACATCGTCAGCTGGTGCTACGCGCAGGAGCCGCGCTCGCTGATCTGGGCCTGCCGATCCGACGGCAAGTTGCTGTGCTTCACCTGGGAGCAAGAGCAGAACGTCTGGGGTTGGACGCTGTGCGAGACGGATGGCGTCTTCCTCGACTGCATCGCGATCTCCGAAGGCGGTGAGGACCGCGTCTATTTCATCGTCGAGCGCGAGGTAAATGGCGTGACCAAACGCTTCGTAGAGCGGCTGGCGCCGCACCTGTGGAGCGACGTTTCAGACTGCGTCTATCTGGACTGCGCAGTTTCGGCCGAGTTCGACGAACCGCAATCGAGCTTCTCGGGCCTTTGGCATCTCGAGGGGCGCACCGATGTCGCTGGGCTGGTCGATGGCGTCGCCGTTTACGACCTCACTGTCGCCAACGGCACCGTCGCCCTCCCGTCGATCAAGCCGACGGCGAGCAAGGTTACGTTCGGCATTCCCTATACGGCAGACATCGAACCGCTGCCGGTGCGGATCAATATCCCGAACAAGGGCTTCAACGTCGGGCGACGCCAGCAGGTGGGCGATGTAGTTCTCACGCTCCGCGACAGTCGGTCCGTCAAGGCAGGTTCAGACGCGAACAACCTGTTCCTCGTCAAGAACAGGACCAGCGAGGCATACGGCGCACCCGACGACCTCATGACGGGCGACTACGTGGTCGGCATGGCGAACAAGGCCAGCGATGAGATCACGTGCTGGATCCGCTCAGACGCGCCATTACCGATGACTGTCCTTGGCGTCTCGCGCGACATCGTCATCAATGGATAGTCGCGTCGCCGTCGTCTCGGCTGAGTTTCGCCACATCAACGTCATCGCCAATCGACTGCGCGCCATCGACCGCGAGGAATGCGCGGCAATGGGCCGAACCGCAAAGCAGGCGCTGCGGCTGGGGCTTGCAACCAGCGGCAAGGCCTGGACAGCGCTCGTCGACGGAAAGCCGGAGGCGATGTTCGGTGTTGTCGTCGAGGACCTGATCAACGGGCGCGGCACGCCGTGGTTTCTGGGCACCGATGAGGTCTACCGGCACGGCCGCGAGCTCCTGATGTGGGGACCGGGCTTCGTCTCACGGCTCGGCGATTCATTGCGCCGCCTCGACAATCTAGTTTCGGCCCGAAATCGCCAAGCCATCCGGCTGCTTGCACGCTGGGGTTTCACGGTCGAGGAGGAAGACATCATGGTCCGCGATGTGGCGTTTCGTCGTTTCAGCAAGGTGATGGCCTGATGTGCGGCCCAGCTCTTCCCATCATTGCGGCCGGCATGGCTGCGGCAAGCGCCGGAGTCGGCGCTCTAGCGGCCAATGCGCAGGCGCGCTTCAAGGCAAAGATCGCCGAGCGTAATGCTGACATGGAGCGCGAGGCGGGCCAGCAGGAGCTGCAGAACACGCGCGAGGCCGCCCTCGAGCACTACCGCAAGATCGGCCAGATGAAAGGCGCGCAGCGTGCACGGGCTGCCGCCGCAGGCGTTGGCGTCGACTTCGGCACGGCTGCCGGTGTCGTCGACGATACAACTATGCTCGGACGCGAGGACGTCGGCCGGATCTACCAGCAAGGCGCCCAGAACCTGCGCGGCCACGATATCGCTGCGTCCAATTACGAGGGTGAGGCCTCTGCATCGCGGCAAGCCGGCTCAGCGGCTCTCGTCAAGGGCGCTTTCGACATGGGGTCGTCGCTCCTCGACGGGGCAAATCAGTACAGCAAGATGAAGGGCGGGTCTTCGGCGTCCAAGTCCAAGGGATTCGGATAAGATGCCGCGCGTCCCCAACTATCAGCCCGGCCAGGTCGCGCCGGTTCGCACGACCGGCGAGCGGTTTCAGGCACCGGGCGGACCGGGCGCCGCGGGAGTTCTCGCCGAGGCGTTCGCCGGTGCATCGCGGCTGGCGTCGACGCAGGACAAGATCAACCTCGAGAACGACGAGACGCAATCCCGGCTGGCGCTCGCCAACGCGCGCGTTGAATATTCCTCTGCGCTCGATCGTTACAAGTCTACGAAGCTCGGAGCGGCGCGCGCCGGGCAGCCTGAATTCGACAAGGGCCTCGACGAGATCCGCAAGTCCACGCTCAATTCCGCGACATCGCCGCGCATGCGCCAGATGATCGAACAGGGATTGATCGAGCTCGATGGCTCTGCCCGGTCCATCGGGGCAAGTCATGCCTTCGCGGAAAGTCGCGCCGAGACGTCGGCCAGCTTCAAGGTCGAGCAGGACTCGCTGATCGATTCCGCTGTATCCTCCGACAATCCCGCCTTCCGCGAGCAGGCCGGACTCAAGCTGCGCGACAGCGTGCGCCGACAGCTGCAATTCGATGGCTTCGACGAAGAGGCTATGCCTGATGCCTATGCCGTCGCCGAAAAGGCCGCGATGTCGAAGCTGCATGAAGGCGTCCTCGACGTCATGTTCGCCTCGCTCGATCCGCACCTCGACGAGGTCGCTCACTATGTTACGGCGTACCGAGACGAGATGACCGGCGCGCTCTACGCCAAGACGATGGCGCGCATGCAGGGACCGATGCAGGACCGCGTTGCCAGCGCCGATGCTGATTACTTCATGGGCCTCACGCCCCAACCGGCGGCTGTTGCTGATGCCGGTGGCTCCCCGACCGCAGATCGACTGAACGCGATAACAGTTCAGTCTGAGAGCGGCGGAAACCCGGATGCAGTAAGTCCGGTTGGCGCGCGCGGGTTGATGCAGGTCATGCCAGCGACGGCGAAAGATCCCGGCTTTGGTATTCGCCCGTCGAATGGAACGCCCACCGATGATGTACGGGTCGGGCAGGAATACCGCGCTGTTATGGAAAAGCGCTATGGCGGCGACCTCGCCAAAATGTGGGCGGCATACAATTGGGGACCTGGCAATCTCGACGATGCTATCGATGCTTATGGTGCCGACTGGCTGGTTCATGCCCCCAAGGAGACGCGAGACTACGTCGCGAAGAATGTTGGCGCTCTCGGCGCCCAGGCTACGGCCTACGCACCAGCTGCGCGCGATTGGTCGGCAACGCGCCAAACAGCCTATAAAGCCATCGATGCTGCGGTTGATCGCGGGGAAATCTCCCCGGAACGCGCCCAGCGTGCGCGGGAGGAAATCGACAGGCGCGTCAAAACTGATGATGGACTTCTGGCTGATCAAAGGAAGACCGCCGACGAATCCGCGACGACGATCCTTGCAAACTCGGGCGACAGGTTTCGTACATCGATGATCCCGCGCGATACCTGGAATGCGCTCGGGCCGGATCAGCAGATCCAGTTCCAGAACATCGAGAAGCAGCTCAAGAAGGCTGAGGCTCCGGCTGCCAACAGTGAGACCGTCGTCGCGCTGCATCGCATGGCGGCTGGCGGCCGGGTCGATCAGGCCAAGTTCGCAGGGCTCAACCTCGCCAAGTACAAGCCGTTCATGACGGCTGGTGAGTTCGACGAGCTGGCAACGGCGCAAATCAAGGCGCAGCAGGACCTGAACAATCCGAAGGCGCTGGATCTTCGCAGCAACATCGACAGTGCGATCACGCGGGCGAAGAAGTGGTCGGGCATCGATGTCGACAAGGATCCGACCGAGGCCTTTCGTATCCGTCGCTACATGGAGCAGCGCGCCGCCGAAGAATCCGGCCGCCGCGATATGGGTGATGCCGACTTCGATCGCCTGTTCCGTGACGCGACCCGCACGGTCGAAACGAAGGGCATCTTGTGGAATGGTGAGAAGCGGTCGTCACAGATCCTCTCCCCGAATTTCCGGGCCCAGATCGTCCGCAGCTTCCGGAATGCCAACGGCCGCGACCCGAGCGACGACGAGATCGAGAAGGCTTGGGAGGCGATGGGCAAGCCTGGGGGTTAATGCCGAGGCTTAAGGCGTGATGAGTATGTGCCGCACCCGCCGATGTTGCCAGAATAATCGTAGTTATTGATGCGCTCGTTTTCGTCTACAAAGAGACGAATTGTGCATTCATATTCAGAAGTCTTCCAAGCCGTGGTGCTTGCTGTCCCGCTATATGGTGTAGTTCCAACGGTACCTTGGTAATTCGTAGTCTGCGGCGTTGGCATCGTCATGCTGTACGCATTGCTCCAAATATATACCTTGTGCCCCGCTAAAATACCTTCACTATTTGGCATGCCCATCTTGGCGAAGGCAGCTTCAATCGGCTGACCCTGTAGTGCGTCCAGCCCTTTATCCATGTTACTGAATGTTGTGCAGCCAGAAAGTGCTGCAACCAATCCAAGCGCCGCCAACGAATTCCTTATCATCTTTAAGTCCCCTGCGATTCAACACTTTGAATGCCGCCCGTAGGGTCTGCTCGTCAAGCGAGGACCTATGCCGACGCCATTCCCCGAACTGGAAACCTATCTTCCCGGGGCGCGCCAGCCCCGAAAGCCATCTACGTCGAACGCACCGAGCACTTGGCTCGATCGCGAGATGGAGCGACAGCGCGACGACCAGATCCGTGATGGTCTGCTATCTGCACCGGCGCCCGATGCCGTAGCGCGCACCGAGAAGATCGCCCGCGATACCGGTTCGAGCATTCTCGACGTCCAGGGTAATGAAGATGCGGCCGAGCGCGGCCTACAGGTTCGCAGGATGGTCGACATTGCGAGCCAGTATCCCGCCGTAGGAAAATGGGCCGCGAAGAACCCGCGCGGCGCGGCGATGGCAGTCGACGACCACGAAAGCCTTAGCGTGCTTGGTCAGGCATGGGATTTTGTCAGCAAGGTACCGTCGCGCGTCTTTCATTCAGGTCTTCCTCTGGCTGGGCAAGGTGTTGCAGCGACGTGGAACCGCATTGTCGACATAAACGAACTCGCGCAGTCTCCGATCAATGCGGGGATGTCCAGCCTTGCCCAAGCGACTGGCTGGTCAATTCTTGATCCAGAAGGCGCGTTGAATGCTTCGGTGCGGCAGCGACAGGCCATCAGCGATGCATGGGGTGATCGGGCTGAAGCTGGAAGCAATCGGGTGCGCGGCGCGACCGCTATCACTGAAGGGCTGCTCCAAGGTGTCGACAGTATACCGTTGACCGCAATCGCCCTTGCGACCAGGAACCCTGAACTTGGCTCCACCGCCATCGGCGTGATGACTGGTTCGACGTCATACGAATCGGCGAAGGCTAAAGGCCTCTCGACCGCATCAGCCATTCCCTATGCGTTCGCCCAAGGTACGACCGAGGCGCTCACCGAGAAGATCCCGATCGGTATCCTTGGTGAGATGATCACGCGCAAGATGCCTTGGGGGAAGGCATTTCTTCGAGAGCTTGGTCAGGAAATGACCGGCGAACAAATCGCTACCTTCACGCAAGATCTTACAGATTGGGCCTATCTGCCAGAGAACCGAAACAAAACGTTCGGCGATTTCCTTTTAGAGCGCCCTGAAGCCGCTGGTCAGACTGCATTGGCTGTCCTTGGCGGAAGCGGAACGACCTCGTTGGTCATTGGCGCTGCCCACCGAGCCACCGATGCGACCGCTTCTGTCACAGGGCGCGTCAGGGAAGCGAAACAGGCCCGCGCAGAACGCGCCGCGCTGGAGGAGATGGCGAAGGGTTCTGAGGCATCCAAGCTCAAGCAGCGCGATCCCGAGGCGTTCCGCACACTGATGCGCGAGCATGCGGAGGAAGCCGGGGCGTCGTCTGTCTTCATCCCCGGCGAGGCAATCCGATCCTTCAATCAATCCGAAGGGTATGATCCGGCCAACGATCCGTTCGCCAGCTCCGATGCGCAGGAGGCCGCCGCGACCGGCGGCGATGTCGTGATGCCGATCGAGGACTTCCTGACCGACGTCGTCGGCACGCCTGCGTGGGAGGCGATCAAGGATGACGTGCGCTTGTCGCAGGGCGGCATGTCATTCCGCGAAGCCCAGACCTTCGATGAGGCAATGGCCGAGGTCATGAGCCAGACGGCGGACGAGATGGCCGCAACTGAGCGCGCTGACCGGACCGCCAGGAGCACTCGCGACCAGCTCGTCGACCGCGTTGCCGCCATGTTCGGCGAAGGGTACACGGCGCCCGTCGCGCGCCAGTATGCCGAGATCGCGGTGCAGCGAGCCCAGACACGCGCCCAGCGGCTGGGAATGGAACTGTCGCCGCAGGACTTCGACAACTTTGCCGTACGCCAGGTGCTGCCCGAGGGTGTCGCGCAGGCAGTCGCGGCGGACCGGCTGGATCTTGTCATCAACGCCCTGCGCACGGGCGGCCCACTTGAATACGGTGTCGGCCCCTCCCTGCTCGAATTCATCCAGCAGCGCGGCGGCATCAACGACGTCGGCGGCGATCTGGCATCGATGGGTGTGCCGCAGAAGTACTTGCGCGAATATGATCCGCGCCAGGTGGAAATGGCCGGCGGCGTCTCGGGCAATGGCGACTTCGGCATAGACAACACGCTGCGCGCGGCGATCGAGGCCGGGTACTTCCCGGACCTGGTCAACGTCGAGAACGAGCAAGGGCCATCCACGCTCGACACGCAGCGCTTGCTTGACGCGCTTGCCGAGGAAATGGCCGGAAGACCTGCCTTCGCGGAAACGCGCACCGATGATGTCCGAGCCTCTGCGGAGGATCTGCGCCAAATGCTTGAGCACGCGGGCTACTCGCCCTCGGAGATGACCGATCAGGACATTCGCGACACGGTCGAGCGGCTGGCGAAAGAGGTCGACATTCTCGGCCGGGCCTATGAGCAGTCCAATGACGTAGGCCCCTTCGGCCCCCGCTTCGAGCAGTTCCGCGGCGATGCCCAAGGTGCAGTGGAGTTCCTGCGCACAGTGCAGGATGGGGAGGCAGTTGGCGCGCTCCACCATCCCGACATCGGCGACATCGATCTTCCATGGGGCGTTGAAGGCAAGAATGAGCACGATGGCTATGGCCTGGCGAAGCTGATCCGCTGGCATCCCGAAGTTGTCGGCGACCTGCAGGGCATCCTATCGAGCCTCGCGGTTACATCGCGAACCGCGAACCGCGTTCAACTGGAAAGCGCGGACCATAAGGCCGCCGTCCGGCTGGCGTGGGACGATCAGGCCAAGAACTGGCTGCTGACTGCTTTCAGGAAGGTTGAAGACGGCGCCGCAGCCACGAGTACAGACACTGGCCGCGATAGTTCGGAGGTGGCTCGCTCCGAGGACGCCGTTGACCGCAGTGTAGCGAAAACGATTCGGGATTTCCAGCAAGAGACGCGCGGGCGTGTGATCTTCGATGAGAACAAGCGCGTCATCGAGCTGTTCAAGGGCCGCGATCTGTCGACGCCCATCCACGAGCTGGGGCACGTCTGGCTTGAGGAACTCGCTGCCGATGCCGCGCTACCCAGCGCGCCCGAGCAACTGCGCGCCGATTGGGACGCGGTAAAGTCGTGGTTCGCGCACTCGGGGCACGCCATCGCTCAAGACGGCACAATCCCGGTCGAGGCGCATGAGTTGTTCGCGCGCGGAATCGAGCGGTACTTCATGGAGGGCAAGGCGCCGACGAACGCCCTCACCCGCATTTTTGAGAACGTCCGGCAGTGGATGCTGTCGATCTATCGCTCAGTGTCCGCCCTCCGCTCCGAGATAAGCCCGGAGATCCGCGAGGTCTTCGACCGCATGATTGCGAGCGACGAGGAAATCGCCGCGGCACGCGAGCGCCAGGGCATAGACGCCCTGTTCAAGCAGGCCGCCGACGCTGGAATGAGCAAGGCAGAATTCGCCGCCTACCAGGCGAAGGCCGAGGATGCGAACGCCGCCGCTCACGCCAAGCTGCTCGAACGCGTGATGTCGACCATCCGTCGGCGTGAGACCGAGCGCTATCGCGAGGCCCGCCGCGGGGTGCGCGAAGAGGAAGCCGCCCGCATCGACGCAAGCCCGATCTTTCGCGCTTTGGCCGCCATGGAAGTCAAGAAGGACGGCAACCGGATCAGCAAGGAGTGGATCGTCGACCGCATGGGGCTCGATGCGCTCGACCTGCTGCCGCGCCGCGTCCCGCCGCTTTACGTCGAAGGCGGGGTGAACCCGGAGAACGTGGCCGAAGTCTCGGGCTATGCCTCCGCCACTGAAATGATCGAAGCCCTGATCGGCGCCGAGCGCGCTCACAGGCAGGCAAAGGAAGGGGGTGATCAGCGGTCGATGCGGGAGCGAGCGATCGAAACCGCAACCGATCAGGAAATGGCAAGGCGTTACGGCGATCCGCTCAATGACGGGTCGATCGAGCGCGAGGCTATGGAGGCTGTGCAGTCGGAAATGCTTGGCGAGGTCATCTCGTCCGAGATCCGCGCACTCGGTCGCAAGACGGGCCGAGGCCCCCTGCCCTACCAGATCGCGCGCGACTGGGCGCGCGGCAAGGTGCGGTCGGGCAAGTGGATCGACGTCGCCTCGCCCGGCGCGCTGGTGCGCCATGCGCGCAACGCCGCGAAGGCTGGCAAGGCAGCGGAAGCCGCATTGCTTGCCGGTGACCATGCCGAGGCCTACCGGCAAAAGCAGTTCCAGATGCTCAACAACGCGCTGGCCGCCGAAGCCTACGTCGCGGCGGATGAGGTAGAGACGGCCCGCAAGCGCATGGAAAAGGTCGCTGAGGCGAAAACGCGCAAGGCCATCGATCAGGACTATCTCGAGCAGGCGCAGATGCTCCTCGAGGCGGTCGACCTGAAGCGCCGCTCGCAGATCTACGAGAGGCGCAAGGGCAGCTTTGCGGCATGGGCGGCCGCGCGCGAGGCTGAGGGCTTCGACGTCGTCGTGCCGGAAACCTTCGAGGCCACTCTCGGTCTGACGAACTGGAGCAAGATGCCGGTCGAGGACATCCTCATGCTCGACGAGGCGGTCAAGCAGATCATGCATCTGGGCCGCCGAAAGCAGATGTTGATCGACGGACAGGACGAACGCCTCTGGGAAGAGATTGAGCAGGAAGCAGTGGCGAGCGCTGAGAACTTGCGCGGCAAACCGCCGGCCGATCTCGCTGATCCGCGACTATGGGAGAGTATCGGCCGCGGCATAGCCGGCATCGACGCCACACTTCTCAAGATGGAGACGGTGTTCGACTGGCTCGACGACGGAAACCCGAACGGGGTTTTCAATCGCATCGCGTTCCGCCCGATTGCCCGGGCCCAGGCGCGCGAAGCGGATATGCTCAAGGACTACCTCGGTCGGATCAAGGCGCATTTCGAGGAGGTCCCACCGGAGGTCGCTTCGCGATGGCAAGACCGCATCGTTCTCCCCTTCATCGATATCGAGACCGGGCGGAACATGGTGCTCAATCGGCAGCAGCTCGTCGCGATGGCGCTCAACGTGGGCAACGAGGGCAACCTGCAGCGCCTCGCCGACGGCTACCGTCTGAACGGGGGCGCCCTCATCGGCTACCTCGATGAGACGTTGACGAAAGAGGAGTGGCAATTCGTCCAGAACGTCTGGGACACGTTCGACGCGCTGTGGCCGGAGAGCTCCGCAATGGAAAAGCGCGTTAATGGCGTGGTCCAAAACAAGGTCCGCGCCCGCAAGTTCGACACCAGCACCAACGGGCAGATGCGCGGCGGCTACTATCCGGCAGTGTATAATACGTCGCGCAACTACAAGGCGCAGGAGAACGCAGGCAAGGAAAGCGACCTGCTGGACTCAAGGTATTCCAGGTCGAACACTAATGCATCCTCGTCGAAAGCTCGTAGCGAACAGGTGGAAATGCCGATCCTACTCAATCTCGGCGTCATCAACCGACACTTGGGCGAGGTAATCCACGACATCACGCATCGCGAGGCGGTGATCCAGGTGAACCGGTTCCTGACCAGCGAGCGTGTGCGCCGCGCTGTCGATGCCGCTCTTGGGCAGGAGATCGGCAAGCAATTCCGCCCGTGGATCAAGTTCGTCGCCAATTCATGGGCCGTCGAACGCGCCGGCAACGAGGGGTTCGGCAAGTGGCTGGGTAAGCTTCGTGCAAACACGACAGCTGTTGGCATGGGTTTGCGGGCGACCACGATGGTATCCCAGATCGCGGGCTATTCAAACTCGTTCGAAGTTGTCGGCGAAGCGGCCATGGCGAAGGCCATAGCGCAGTTCTACCGCGACATTCCGGGCCATGCGCGCGCGGTGATGGAACGGTCCGACGAATTGCGCCACCGGATGAACACCATCGATCGCGACATCCGTACCGAGATCGCGCGACTTTCCCGTATTAACCCAGCCAATAAGGCTGCGGCAGCGGTCATTGATGGAAGAAAGTTCTTCTTCCACGGCATCGGCTACATGGATCTTGCAGTATCAATCCCGACTTGGATGGCAGGATACAGTAATGCGCTGGCGGCTGGGATGAGTGAGGAAGACGCCGCCTATGCAGCGGATAAGGCTGTGCGGCAGTCGCAAGGCGCTGGAGGTCCTAAAGATCTCGCGGCAATCCAGCGCGGGACAGGAACCCGGGGTGAAGCTCTCAAGCTCATGACCATGTTCTACAGCTTCTTCTCAGCGCAATATCAACGTGAACGCACACTGGCGCGCGATGCGATGGGAGTAGATCGGCGCCGAGAGCGGAATGTTCCCAAGCTCGCTGCACGTGCTTTTTTCCTGCTGGTGCTTCCTCCGTTGTTGACTGAGGTATTGCGCGCTGCAGTCGGGGCTCATGCGGGGCCCGACGATGATGAGTGGTGGACGCAATGGGTCGCGCGCAAACTACTTGCGAACGCGATCGGTCCGATCCCCGGTGTGCGTGATGTGTTTGAGCCTGCTTGGAATGCTGCGCGTGGCGCGCGCTACTTTGCGCCTTCCATTTCTCCTGTGTCCCGCGCGTTCGAATCTTTTGTGAAGGCAGTCGGATCTGTCGCTAAAGAGGCCAGTGGAGGAGATGCCCCACACACAACAAAGGATGTGCTCGAAGCGGCTGGCTATTTGACCGGCCTTGTCCCCGGGCAGGTCGCCAGCGCCACGCAGTTCCTTCTCGATGTCGGCAACGGGGATACGACGCCTCAAGACTTCGGCGACTGGCTGGAGGGGCTTTCGACCGGGAAGATCGACGAGAAGCGCTGAGCCCCGCGATTCAACGCACATCCTGCCTCCCGTAATCCCTTGCCAACGAGGCGAGGCTATAGATGGCAGTATCCACCACAAACGCTTTTTCAGGGCCGTACCTGGCGAATGGTGCGACGACGGTATTTCCGTTCACGTTCACGGCGCCAAGCGCCGCGGAAGTGGCCGTGTTAGTGCGGGATGCAGATGGAGCCGCCGTCGATGCGGGAACATATTCAGTCAGCATCACGGCTGGCGGCGGCGGCTCTGTATCGTTTGATGTAGCGCCGGATGTAGGACTGTCACTTGTCATCCTGCTTGATCCGGAATTCACTCAGGGCCTCTCATTCGAAAATGGTTCCGCCTGGCTCGCAGAGCCGGTAAACGAGGGATATGATCGCTCTGCATTGCGCGATCAGGTGTTAAAGCGTGAAGTTGATCGTGGACTGAAATTCCCATTCGGCGAGACAGAAACTACTCTTCCGCCAGCATCCGAGAGATACGGGAAATTTCTCGGATTTAGCCCGATCGATGGTTCCGTGGTACTCGCCGAAAGCACAAGTGGCGACGATCTATTGAGGCCGGAACTTGCCTCCACTGATCCCGGCAAGGGTGCGGCGCTTGTAGCTGTCGATGACGGTGAAAGTGGCTCGATTTTCTCGAACTTACAAGTGTTCGTCAGCAAGATCCTATCTTCTGCCGGAACAGCGATCATCGGCTTTGCTCAGGCTGGGGTGGGCGCTGTTCTGCGATCCCTGGAGGCAAAGCTACGGGAAATATCCGTGTCGGTCACGGATTTTGGCGCAGACAATACCGGTGCTATCGATGCCAGCACGGCGGTTTTGGCGGCGGTTACTGCACTAATTGCCGCAGGTGGTGGATTTCTTGACTTTCCTGCGGGTGACTATCTACTTGAAAGTCGTGTCGATATTGTCGCGGATAATATTATCCTGCGCGGTGTTGGGCATGGTCGAGCGCGCATCATCAATGGTCAGGCTAATGATGCAGCCATCAAAATAGGTGATGGGTTGACGCAGCACTATCGCTGCGGCGTTCGCGACATGATCTTCGGGCAATCAGCGTCGGTAACAGCCAGCACCAGCAACTGCGGACTTTACGTCCAGTCGATGTCGAACTGCGTTTTTAGCAACGTCTATGCTTACCAATTTCCCGGTGCGTTGACGGATGGTCTTAAATTCGATGCAGTGGTGCAGTCCTACGCTTACAATTTGGCGGCGCAGGATTGTCTGGCGTTGGGGACGTATTTCCGGGACTGCCTCGATTTTACGTGGCTGGGCGGCCGCTCAGATGCCAACGGAACGGACGGCATTTACATCGAGGACAGCGCGGGCCTCTACTGGACTGGTGTCACGGCCTATGGAAACGCCCGTCATGCCTGGAACATCGACACCGATGGGACGACGCTGGGTAATACGTTCCACTTCTTCACGAACTGCATTGGCGACACCAGCGGCAATACGAACTGGCGTATCAATCACTGTTACGAAAGCGTTTACACAGGATGCTGGGGTTGTACGCAGGGAGACACCGGCGTCAACACGACTGCTGCGGGCTTCCATGTAACCTCGAACAATGTCGATGGCCTGCGGCTCATTGGCTGCTTTGCCACTTCCAATAACGGGCACGGCATTTTCCTGGAATACGGCCTACGTATAGCGATTGATGGCTGTATGACTGGCTCTGGCAGGCAGGCATTCAGTGCAAACGGTAAGGGTGGCGCTGGATCAGGCATTCGGATTGGTGCGGGCGCGGCGCGCGTGAATGTTTCTGGTGGTAGTTCCGAAGGCAATACTGACTACGGCATCGACATAGCCGCGGGCGCACAGTTTGTGCAGGCGCAAGGAGTGGAGCTTCGCTACAACTCGGCCGGCTCGGTCAGAAATCTCGCTAATGCCTCGGCTGCGAATGCCGTCATCAAAGATTGCCCAGGCTTCAACCCGGTCGGCTATATCACACCCCCGAGTGTTCCGGCATCTGGAACGGCGGTTACCAATCTGTCCGGGCAAGATGTCATGGTCTATCTGGCTGGTGGGACGCTGACGGCCAATGTCGAGATTGGCGGCGCTGGCGTGTTGCAAGCGACGAACACCGGCTACCTGGTCCCCGCGGGCTCGACGATCAAGCTAACATATTCGGTGGCACCGACGTGGGCATGGAGTGGGCTATGAAAGTCGGAGATCCTGTAACTCTGCGCTACGAGGCGGGCTGTATCGTTCCTGCGGGCACTTATCGCGTTTCCAAGATCAACGAGGACGGCTCGTTTCATGTCGGCGGCAACACCGCTGTTTGGCCGCGCAGGGTTATGCCAACATGACCGCCCACAAGGACGCTCAGCAAGACCTTGTGGGCATGCGTGGTGGAAGCAAGGTGGTGAATAATGCCTGACCTTGCCTCTCTTGCGTCGACAACGCTGCCGATGGGCGTCGGGCTTGGTGCAGGCGGCGTGCTCGCCATCGGCATCATGCGGGCTCTGGGCAGCGCCGCGCGGTGGATTATCGAATACTTCGGGGGACGAATGGACAAGAGGGCCGACCGGCTCGACGCAAGTACGGACAAGCTGATCAAAGGCCTCGAAGATAGGATCGATGCACTAACGAAGCGGCTCGACCACGTCGAGCAAGAGCTGTCCGAATGCAAGGAACAGCACGCCGTCGCCGAGGCTCGCAACAAACACCTCGAGGCGATGATGCAGGGATACGGTGATGCCCGGCAGCGCATCGCGACCGAGCAAGCAGCTGAGGTCCTGTCGATTAGAGAAAGGTCGAAATGATGGACGTTCGCGCCCTGCAGTCGAGACTTGGCGTTGCAGCCGATGGAATGTTCGGTCCCAAGAGCCGCGCCGCGCTGATCGCACGCTTTACCAATACTGCCGCGCCGGCCGTGAACAGCGCGGATCTGATCAGCTTCGCTTCCCGGCTACACTGCTCGGCCAAGCAGCTCGCTGCCGTCGCCAAGGTCGAGAGCGCGGGCGGCGGATTCGACGATCGCGGACGGCCCAAGATGCTGTTCGAGCGCCATCTGTTCCACAGGCAGACCGGAGGCCGATGGTCGCCGTCATCCTTTAGCCAGGCTACGGGGGGCGGATATTCCGAGGACAGTTGGGGTAAACTCCTGCTCGCCTGCGCCAAAGACCCAGACGCGGCTTTTTCCTCGTGCTCGTGGGGCAAGTTTCAGGTGCTCGGCCTGCACTGGTCAAAGCTCGGCTATGAAAGCCCGTTCGCGCTGGCCGTATCGACGGTGGAGAGCGAGGCCGCGCACTATGATCTGCTCAGCCGATACATCGAGGCCTTTGGGCTGGCTGACGAGCTGCGCGCCTTGAGCAGCGATCCCGAGGACTGCCGCGCATTCGCGCGCCGCTACAACGGTCCCGCCTACGAGCGGTTCGACTATCACAAGAAGCTGGCGAGCGCGATGCGATGACGGTCCGCGAGTTCCTGCACTGGCTCGGCCATCCGCTGCGGGCTGTCGTCTCCGCCCTGACAGTCTTGGTGAACCTGACGCGCCAGCAAATGCGCGCGCTGTTCTCGCTCGCCATGATCGGCGGAATGATCTGCCTTTCCGGGCAGAACTTCATCTACACCTATTTCGCCCGCCGCGCTGTTGCTCAGGGCGAGGCGTACCGGCCGCTCTTCGATCTGATCCAGGAGCAAATGCGGTTCAACTCCGCGCTCGTCGCATGGTTTGCCGTGATCTTGGGGCTGATCGTCTTCGGTGCCGACTGGCTGCGCGCCAGGTGGGGCGACCGCGAGTTGCAGTTCGGCAAGGATGATCCCGCCTCTATCAAGGACGATGGAGAATGAACCCTATCCCCATCAGCTGGTGCCTCGGCGGCGCTGCAGCAGCTGCCCTCGTTGGCGCCTGGGGCGGCTGGACGGCCCGCGACTGGAAGCGGGACAGCGAAGTCCTCGCCGGAATCAAGAAGGCGACCGAGTTGGTTGAGAAGCAGCGCGCAACGATCGACGCCGCGGCGCAGGCCTATGAGCAGGAGCGAGAAGATGCACGAGTGCAAACCAACGTGCGCGAAAGCACGATCCGCGAGATCTATCGCGACCGGCCGGTGCCTGCCGATTGCGCTGTTGGCGATGATGTGCGCGGGGTGCTCAACGACGCCGTCCGTTCCGCCAACGCCAGAGCTGCAGGCGAACCTGCACCAGGACTGCCCGGCACTGCCGCTGGGCCCGGTTCCGCTGATCGACCCTGAGCGATCGATCTGGGAGAATACGATAATCTCGCTCTACGGCGAGTGCGCCGGCCGCCATCATCGAACCGTCGAGGCGTGGCCGAAGTCTGAGGGCTAAGCCTTCCCGGCCTGCCGTAGCATCATCTGCACGTGCGCCGGATCGCTGAGATCGTACTCAGGGATCTCGACGATATCCCGCATCGTGTCAGCATGCTTTCGTAGCCGGCCGATCAACTCAGGCATGATGTTGCGCAATTCGATCAGGCCCATGTCGGCGCTGGTCGATTCCTTCACGCGATCAAAGCGGCGCTGGGCTTCGTCAGCTAGATCGTCGTCGGACATGCTTGAGAATCGGGAGAGATAGGTCATCGCGGCAAGATATTTGTTCCGCGTCTGTTCCGCAATCCATCACAGCGGGCCACGAGATACGCGGGGGACGGGGCTGTGCATATGTTCCAAGAACGTCTCCCACCGGACGGCGAATCGGAATAAGATTTCCGAACCGGTAAGGATTCAAGCCCGATGCCGGGGGAACGGTGAGCGCACCGGCCTGGTAGTCCTTTCATCCCTTCCACAAGGATGATCGCGCCGCTCACCGTTCCCACTCTTAATGCCACTCGGAAAGCGGCTTTCCAAATTTTCCCGATCTCAAGCCTGTGGAATACAGGTTCGCCCGCTCACCGCCAGACGCGAGCCAGTCCCAGCGACACGAGATAACTGCCGGCGTCCCGACCATTGACCGACAGGGTGGCGAGCGTCCGGCCGTACCGATCGGTGCCGTTTCGTGACACGGTCACTGGACCGCGCGAGAGGAAATCCGCAAGGGCATCGCGCGATTGTTCGCCCAGCGCGAAGTCGCACCATGGCGGATTGTTCAAGCCGGCCAGGCGCTGGCGTGACTGCGCGGAACAGCGCGAGGACCCGCTGAGCTCCGGCGCGTCGATGTTCTCCACCCGGATCCGCTCGCCATCGCAGAGGCGCACGGTGTCGCCGTCGTGGACGTAGGCGATGCAGGCTGCCGCGGCGGTGAGGAGTAAGGGCATCAGGCGAAGATCCATCCAGCTATGGCGAACAGGCTTAGTGCCAGGAGGGTGAAGAATTCAGTGCGCGCGCTCATGAGGACAGCACTATCCGGCCGGCTGGGTGAATGGAAATAAATAGGCTGAAAGGTCGAGAAAAATGATCTACATTGCGCGCTGTCGACGAAGGATCGCAGACCCTGCTCCTTTCGCTTCGGCCCAGTACCTGCACTTGGGCCCGGCATTGTCCGGGCCTTTTTTCATCGCGCAGTTCGGGAAATAGGCCTTTCGACGCCACAGCGGCCTTGACTGTGTAGAGTGGCGGCAACCCGCCTGCGCCTTCGTCTAGGTTGGGATAGCCTCTCAACCATCCCTTCCCGCGATCAAATCCGCATCCCCGGCGATAAGCTCATCCATGGCGTGTTCGCGGATGGCTTGATCGAGCATTGCTTGCCAGACGGCCCTGACCTCAGGTGAATAAAGATCAAAGTCACAGGCCCTCTCGCCGCACAAAACTGCTAACGGCGTTGGCTCTTTCAGCGCCTCAAGTACCGTGCGTATGGCTGCGTCTGCGAGAAATGGTGCATCTATCGGCAGGAACTCTGCTTCCAATCTCGCTGGCGCCGCATCGCATATGGCTTGCGCCACCTTCTCTCGCAGGTTCATCACACCAATCTTCCCGTATCGATCCACCTATCGCGGCACCATGAGTTCGGGTGAAAGTTCCATGCGAAAGGAACCTTGGCGTCATCTGGCAGACCGTTAAACCGCTTCAACGCTGCCAGCGCTTCATGCGGCCTCTTGTACTGCATCGCCGCTATGGAGAAGCCAGCGGCACGGAACGTCTCATGCGCCAACGTTACGTGTGCATCGTGTGGCTCAGGTTCCATCCCTCACCCTTCCTTGATATTGCGGATGGCGGTGGCGATAACCTCTGCCTCACTCAACGCGCCATCGGTGTAAGACGAACTCACAGAGATCCTTCGCGCACCCTTGCCTCGAACTGCGGCCCATTCTTCCTGCCGCTGATCAACCTCCGCCGCCGCTTCCTCCAGCGCTTTTGCTCTGGCAGCTTCACGATGGGCGGCGAAGTCCCGAATGACCGGGGCAGCTTTGTCGTATTTCCCCGCCATCCAGTCTGTTCGGTCATGCATCTGGTAGCATGATGGACGATGGGGCCATGCTGCCTCCCTGTCCTCCTCCGTCACCTTAACCATTGCTCTCACCTCCTTCTGGGTAGTCGGCGCGGTAGGCGTCGTAAGTATGCACAGCGTCCTTAACACATTCACGAAAACCCTCAGTATCTTTCATAAAGGTTCCGTAGCGAGAGACCTTTTCGATACACTCCGCCATCGCCTCAGCGTGCTTGCGTAGGCGGGTGATTTCGTCGGCGGCCTCCGGTCCGTCTGGATTGCGTAAAGACGGTTTTAGGCTGACTGGATCCATGATGAATGGATAGGTTCGACGCAGCCGCTCCACAATATCAGTCATCTTTCCCGCTCCCCATGTGCTGGCCGCGTTCGATGGCGTCTGCGCATTGGTTGATCGTATTCTTGCAGCAACGGTCCATTGTCAGGACGCCCCGCAACCAAGCCACGATAGCCCCTCGCCCGGTCCGATCCCGCTTCATTGCGAAAATGGCGGCGCGCTGATCAACCGCATCATTGGCGACTAGCTCGCAAAGCCGTAAAAGTGAAGGTAGCTCGGCCATGATCCGATCCTCCTCATCAGCGGCCCGCTCGATGCCTTCAAAGCCGGTTGCCGTCCGGATAGCTTCGTCGTGGCTAGCGAGTGCCCTCCCGATGATGACAGACGAAGCCAATAATGCCGTTTCGTTTGCGGAGAACTTACCAACCTCCACCTCATCATCCGAAGTCTCACGAGCATCAACGGTCGTTGGTGTTAATTCGTGATCGGCAGGGGGGCGGGCGTAGAGGGGTGTCTCAACTTCCGCCCTTACGTATCCAAGGGATTGTTGCCGCAGGAAGACGTTGGTTAAGCATTCCGGCCCACTATACATCCACGCGACAGGCTCACTCTGTTGCGCTGGCCTGCGGTTCCATGCCGCGACAGCTTCGGCCTCACTAGCGCACTCCGGGCCATCAGCCCCGCAAATGTTGCAGGCCACCCAAGCATGGTCTGAAGTGCAACGCGCTCCGACGTTCGATTGCAAACAGACGTGCGTCCCTTGACAAAACGGGCACGGTTCCAGCTTCATCGTCTCAGGCATCGTTATCTCCAAGGGCTGCGTCGATGGCGCTCAACGCTTCGTAGGACATACCCTCCCAATCCGCGTCAGAATGCTCTCTGGCCTCGCACAAGTCCGCTTCGACAACTGGACGGGCTAGGCGCAAAGCCCCCTCCAGCTTCGCCACCCTCTCGGCCATCTGTTCGTTTGTGGATAGGAGGGTGAGGATGGCGGGGACGCTGTTGCGGAGGTAGTCGATTAAGGCTGATCCATGAGGCCGATGCTTCGATGGAGGACCGCCGTAGTACCGTGCATTATCTTCCTCCTGCGTCGCCGCCTCATGCAACTGCCGCAGCGTCTCAGCGTTTAGTTCTTCGGTCATGGATGGTCTCCGAAATTACTCAGGACTTCCACAGGCACCCGCGCGTCGTAGCCATACTCAGCGTTCAGATCGGCGGTTATGCCAACGTCACCGAAGCGTGAGGCCATCAAGACACGAACACGCTTCCCACCGTAATCTGCAAAGAGCTTTGGGCGAGGATCGTCGCGCAGGGCGCCATGACCGGGTGATCGGGCATGGTCCAGAAACTTGCGCAGACATTCCGGCGCGTCAGGATCGTCGATATAGTCGTCGCAGTGCTTGAAATCACTCATCGCCCATCATCCTTCTTGACTATCTCGTAACCGGCTGCGGTGAGGGCGGCGCGGAGGGCGGCAGCATTATCTTCTGATGAGAAATGAACCTGCGTGAGTTCTAGCGCCTCTGCCAGCGGGTCCGGCTCATCGGGGAGCGTAAGGCGCTTCAAGAGCGGCCTAACGAATGCATCCGCTTCCTCAAATGCCTCCCGCGCCACACGGTCAACGGTGTCGATGTACCGACAGAACGCGTCGTCGACGTAATCATTTTGCGGATCCACCTTGTGGCAGGTAAGCACATTCTCCGGTGTGATCTCCCGGATAAGTTCATTCGCCCGCTCCATCGCGGCCTTGCTCGGTTCCATTATGTGTTTCCTTCGGTGGGGGTCAGTAGGCATCAGGCGAGTACGCAGTCGTAATAGTGACGCGACAACCCTCATCGGCTATACCGGTAACAACGATCCCACTAGCGTCCCCGCTATTGTCTACAAACAGCGTCTCGTCCCCGCTGTAGCGATATGTTCCACCCTTCCACCCACAAAAGCTGTCGCTGATTCCGAGATCCAGTTCCTTGAGAAGTTCGCTCACCCTGGTTTCACTGCTATGGTCTGAGCCGGAATATCCTCCGAGCGCGAAACCAAGGGCCGGGCGGTCGTAATAACCCCGGTATGATTCGATCTTTGTTGGGCGCGCAAAACCGGCAAAATCAAGATAGACGGTAGCGTCCTGCTGCGCGGTCTTCAGTAAGGCAATGAGGGTCTTAATACCGATTGGCTCTTTTTCCATCACGCGTTCCTTTCGTTGATCATGGATCGCCCGTCGCGATAACTCTCGACAGTCATCGGTTGGCCTGAGACGTAGGCCCAGCCCCAAAGCCATGCCATGACGCGCCAGCGCAGAGTTCCAGGCTTGTCTAACGGAATGGGAAGCGGGAGCACGATCAAATAGCAGACCGTCCCGAAAACCTTCATCCACGCAAAGGCGAGATAGTCTCGCAGGCGAAGCGGCGTGGTTTCGCGATCAGCCATCACGCGTTCCTTTCGTTGGGTTGGGGCTCGCCGGCTTCTTCACGAAACGGGAAGATGATGTCGTCAGGCCACTGAGTGGCGCGGCCATCGCCGCGATAGGCACCGTTGCCAGTGAGCTTCGCCAGATAGATCCGACAGTGCTTCGACCAGACGCGCTTGCCCCATGAGGTTCCGCAGTGGAATTCCCACGCCTTCTTGCGCAGCGCTTTGCGTAGATCATCTGGAGTGCAGCCGGGCATGTCCGCGTGGATTGCCGCGATCATCTTCGGCGCGTCGTTCTGCCAATCACGCATGGAGAGCCCCCTCCCCGCTTTCAGCAGAAAATATGCAAGGCATTGATGCGTCGTTGCGCGAGACTCGCACTTTCAGCAGCGAGAGGCGCAGGATGGGCCGACTTAGACCCGATTTTGGTACCGGTGCCGTCATGGCGCACTCCATGGTTCGATCGGGCTGTCGTAGGGCAACATCAGGGGATGCTTCGGGTGGCCGCATTTGGCGGCAGGTCCAATGCTCTTTGGGTCAAGGCACGCGCCGTTGATCAGCGACAGGACGTTTATGAAGCGGGTGCGCTGATATTTCGGCTGCTTGGAAATCGGCCCCCACGCGCAGATTACCTGATCGCATTCCGCAAGGATGCGGGTGAGATGGTCATCATTCTCCGGGCCTATGGGATCACGGACCTTACCAAGCTGGCGAACGTCTGTTGCGCGATATGCGAACAGGTTCCCGACGATCAGCCTGCCCCACCGGTGGCGCTCACCGAATCCGCGCAGCTTTCGGATCGTCGCATCGTCCTGCTCAGCATCGGCGGTGGACGGGTTCACCATGATGATGGCCGTCGCGCCCTCGCCCGGCCCGTCACGCTCCAGGCGGTAACGGTAGCGGCCACAATCGGAGATGATTGCACTCATGCCGCCCCTCCCAAAGCAGGGGCCGAAACCGCTGAAACGGTTTTCCCGGCAAACGCTAAGCTATTGAGCGGTATGGACTCGGTTTTCCCCGCGAATTGCGAAAAAATGGCAGAAATCCAGGCACTTGCATAAAGAGCGCGTTTACCGCCGGTCACTGCGCCATCAGTCTGATGACGACGTGTCCTTCATCGACTTGAGCCAGTCGCCCAGGTTCATCGGGAAGGGGAAGACAATGGTGGAGCTGTTGCGCTCGTTCGCAAGGACGTTGAGCGTCGAGAGATAGCGCAGTTGCATCGCTTCAGGTGCAGCGCTCAGGATATTGGCGGCTTCCAGCAGCTTGGCCGCCGCCTGTTGTTCGCCTTCTGCATTGATCACCTTTGCGCGCCGTTCGCGCTCGGCTTCGGCCTGCCGGGCAATCGCGCGGATCATCGATTCGTCGATGTCGACATGCTTGATCTCGACGTTGGCGACCTTGATCCCCCAGGCATCGGTCTGCTTGTCGAGGATCTCCTGGATATCGCTGTTGAGCTTGTCGCGCTCGGCCAGCATTTCGTCGAGATCGTGCTTGCCGAGCACCGAGCGCAAGGTGGTCTGGGCCAACTGGCTGGTCGCCTGGATAAAGTCCTCCACCTGAATGATCGCGCTCTTGGGATCGAGCACGCGGAAATAGACCACGGCATTGACCTTTACCGAGACGTTGTCGCGCGAGATGACGTCCTGCGTCGGCACATCGAGGACGACCGTCCGCAAGTCGGTGCGGACCATCTGCTGCACGAAGGGGATGAGGATGATCAGTCCCGGTCCCTTCACCGATGTGAAACGCCCGAGCGTGAAGACAACACCGCGCTCATACTCGCGCAGGATCTTGATTGCGGACCACAGGAATATGAGGACAATGAACAGGAGCGGGACGTAGAACCCCAGATCGCCGGCGATATCCATTTACATGTTCCTCCTGATCAAAGACCTGTTCAACTCGGCCTGGCAACCTGCAATTGCAGGCCTCGAATTCCTTCAACGACGACAAGGGCCCCGCACTCGAGGTTTTCCGGGCCGGTCGCGACCCATCGTTCTCCATGGGCCAGAACGTGACCGCAGCGCCCCGCCCAGTCGAGCACTTCGCCATGAAGGCCGATCATGCCCTGCTCTCCGGTTTCCACCCGCATTCGCTGCGCGCGGATGCCCAGCCTCGCCGTGACCCCGATGACCAACACGCCTGCGACCGCCAATGCGGCAATCACTGACGCGCTCACCTGAAAGGCCGCCACATCGGTATCGATAAGCAGCGCTGCGCCCAGCACGAAGGCGATAAGGCCGCCGATGCCGAGAATGCCGAAGGACGGCGCGAAAGCTTCTCCCACCATCAGGGCAAGGCCGAGGAGGATGAGGGCGCCCCCTGCCAGATCCACCGGCAAAGCCGCCAGCGCGTAAAGGCCAACGAGAAGCGAGATCGCTCCTACCGTACCGGGCACCATGGAGCCGGGATTGAGGAACTCGAAGAGCAGCCCATAGACCCCCACCATCATCAGGATCAGGGCGATATTGGGATCGGTAATCGTCGCCAGCACACGATCGCCGAAGCCGGGCTTCACCACGATGATCCTGATCCCCTCAGTACGGATCGTCCGTGCCTTGCCGCCGATCATCACGACCTTGCCGTCGATCTGCCTCAGCAGCGAAGCACGGTCAGTGGCGATCAGGTCTATGACGTTTTTCTCCAGCGCGGATTGGGCCGAGAGGCTGGCTGCGCCGCGTACGGCCTCTTCCGCCCATTCGACATTGCGTCCGCGCAGCTCTGCAAGTGAGCGGATGTAGGCGACGGCATCGTTCACCGCCTTGCGCTCTCCGGTGTTCGCGGGCTGCGGCTTTTCTTTCGCCTCCTCCCGATCTTCGCCCGAGCCGCCCGTGGCTCCCAACTGGATCGGCGTGGCCGCGCCCAGGTTCGTGCCGGGGGTCATGGCTGAAATATGGGCAGCATAGGCGATGTAGGTTCCCGCACTGGCTGCCCGCGCGCCGCTGGGGTGCACATATACGACGACCGGCATCGGCATCGCGAGAATGTCGCGGATGATCTGGCGCATGGAGGTGTCGAGCCCCCCCGGCGTATCCATCTCGATCATGACCAGTTCGGCGCCTTGCTCTCGCGCCTGTTCGAAACCGTCACCAAGATATGCTGCAGTAGCTGGCCCGATCGCACCGTCGACAATCATGACCACGGCGGTGGGCCGCCGATCTTGCGCGAAACTTGTCGAAATCGTGAGGGTAAATGGAATGGCAAGCAACAGGAGGCAGACGAGCGTTCTGCCCACCCCGATCAACCTTGCAATTGCCTGTCCCATTTCCCGCTACTTTCGGCCCTTTGCGAACGGGGCCACAGCATGTCTTGTGCCGGTATCGACAATGAACCTTTCATAGCACAACTATCGGCAATTGCGTAATCTTCCGCCGGAGGGCCACGTGCCTTGGGGAACTTGCCCGATATGAAAACGGCGGCAGGGCCGCACCCCGCCGCCGCAATTTGTTCACTCGCTGAAGACCCCAATTCAAGGCCCCAAATTCAGGGCCCCAAATTCATGGGCTTGGCCCTCAGGCGGGATAATCCTCGGTATCGATAGTCCCGCGCATGACTTCCGGGTAGCGATGCCCGGTTACCGTCTGCTGGTTGATCAGCGCATCGGCACGGTCGAGAATGGACGTGTCGACCGTGAGCCCGCCTGCCGCATTGTTCTGCGCCCAGTGATCGGTCGAGCGGGTACCCGGGATGACATGGACATTGTCCGAACGCGAAAGCACCCAGGCAAGCGCAAGCTGCGCCGGAGCCAGTCCGGCTTCACCGGCAAGGGCATTGAACCGCTCGACCAACACGAGGTTCTTTTCCCAGGCGTCGGGCTGGAAACGCGGGTGGCTGCGTCGCAGGTCGGTTTCGGCCAATGTCGTAACATCGCTCACCGCGCCGGCCAGCACCCCGCGTGCGACCGGGGAGAAGGCGACGAAGGCAATGCCCAGTTCACGGGTCGTTTCGAGTACGCCCAGCTCGACGTTGCGTGTCCAGAGCGAGTATTCGGTCTGGACGGCAGCCATCGGGTGTACTGCGTGGGCCTGGCGGACATGTTCCGCAGACCATTCCGAAACGCCGTAAGCGCCGATCTTGCCTGCCTCCATCGCCCGCACCATGGCGCCCACCGAATCGGCAATGGGAACCTTGGGGTCGAAGCGGTGCATGTAGAACAGGTCCACATGATCGGTGCGCAGCCGCTTCAGGCTGGCATCGAGCGAAGCCTCTATAGCCTCCGGGCTGCAGTCGATCCCACGACGCGGACCATCGACGAGGATACCGGTCTTCGTCGCGAGGAAGAATTCCTTGCGACGATCGCCGATCGCTTCCCCGAGGATCTCCTCGGACATGCCCTTGCCGTAGATGTTGGCCGTATCGAAATGATCGCATCCGTTGTCGAGCGCGTGGCGGAACAGGGCCAGGGCATCCTCGCGGCTCGGCGCGTTGCCGTAAGCCCAGGCCACGTTCATGCAGCCCAGCCCGACCGGGTTGAGCGCCTTGCCGGCGAGGTTGCGCTGTTTCATCAGGACCAACCGTCCTGCTCTTCAAGGCTCGCAGCAAGCTCACCGATAACGCGGTAGCAATCCAGGACCGAACCGACCGAGCTGTTGGGCTCGCGGCCTTCGCGGATGGCAGCGACGAATTCACGGTCCTGCAGTTCGATTCCGTTCATCGAGATATCGACGTTCGAAACATCGATCGGCTCTTCGCGCCCGGTCACCAGGTCATCGTAGCGCGCGATGTAAGTACCGGTGTCACCGATGTAACGGAAGAAAGTCCCGAGCGGACCATCGTTGTTGAACGAAAGCGAGAGCGTGAGAACCTGGCCGGCTTGCGTCTTCATCTGGATCGACATGTCCATGGCAATGCCGAGTTCGGGGTGCTTGGGTCCCTGCAGTGCATTGGCGCGAATGACTTTCGAACCGGTCATGTACTGGAAGATGTCGATGGTGTGGGCCGAGTGATGCCAAAGCAGGTGGTCGGTCCAGCTGCGCGGTTCGCCCTTTGCATTCATGTTCTTGCGACGGAAGAAGTAGGTTTCGACGTCCATTGCCTGGATGTTCAGTTCACCGGCTTCGATCCGCTTCTTAACCCACTGGTGAGAGGGGTTGAAGCGGCGGGTATGGCCCACCATGCAGACAAGGCCGGTTTCCTGCTGCTTCTTGACCACTGCCTGGGCATCCGCCCAGCTGTCCGCAAGCGGAATTTCCACCTGAACGTGCTTGCCAGCTTCCATGCAGGCAATCGCCTGTTCGGCGTGCATCTGGGTGGGGGTGCAAAGGATCACGGCATCGACGTCATCACGTGCAAGCGCGTCGGCAAGCTCGGTCGAACTGTGCTTGGCACCGTATTTCTCGGCAACGGCAGCAGCCTGCTCGCCGGTCCGGCTGATGATCGATGTGATCTCGACGCCGTCGATATTCTTGAGGCCGTCAAGGTGCTTCTCGCCGAAGGCTCCGGCGCCAACGAGGGCTATACGCATGGGATTACTCCTTGGAATACTCGTGTGATTTCAGCTTATCAGCGCCTGCGCTGCGGCGTTGTTTCCTTCCAGCGTGGGACTTGGCGGAACCGTGCCGTCGACCGGTTCAAGCACGATATGCCCGATGGCGGTGTTCGAACAAGGGACGTGGTAGTGCCGATGCAGGCACTTGGTGCTCCTGCCCAGCGCCCCGCGCATGATCAGCCACATGACCATCTCGATCCCTTCGGACCCGGTCTCGCGCAGATACTCGATGTGCGGGATCGAACGCAGCGCCTGGGTCTCGCCGACGAGACCGTCCATGAACTTGTTGTCCCACTCGGCGTTGATAAGGCCGGCGCGCGGGCCCTGGAGCTGGTGGCTCATGCCGCCGGTGCCCCAGATCTGCACGTTGAGATCCTCGCCAAAGCTGTTGACCGCGCGGGCGATGGCCTCGCCCAGTGCCCAGCAGCGGTTGCCCGACGGCGGCGGGTAGGTGACGACATTCACGGCGAGCGGAATGACCTTGACCGGCCATGCCTCCGGCGCACCGTACATCATCGTCAGCGGCACGGTCAGGCCGTGATCGACATCCATCTCGTTGATGATCGTCATGTCGAATTCGTCGAGAATGAGGCTCTGGGCGATATGCCAGGCCAGATCCGGGTGGCCGATCACGTCGGGCACTGCGCGCGGGCCCCAGCCTTCGTCGGCCGGCGCATAACGCTCACCGCAGCCGATGGCGAAAGTCGGCACGATGCTCATGTCGAATGCCGAAGCGTGATCGTTGTAGACAAGGATCACGACATCCGGCTTTGCCTCGTCCGCAATCCACTTCCTGGTCCAGTCATAGCCGTCGAAGATCGGCTTGAAGTAGGCGTCCCGGTCCTTGCCCTGGTCCGCCGCCACGCCGAGCAGCGGCACGTGGCTGGAGCCGACGCCTGCAGTAATGCGCGCCATGTCAGTTTCCTTCCCGCTTGGAGCGAACGCCCTTGGGCGAGCGGCCACCGGCATTCATCATCGCCTGATAGTCTTCCACGCTCATTCCGGTCATCGTCGATACGGCCTGCACGAAGCTGAGGCCATCGGTGGAGAAAACCTTGGAAAGGAAGTAGATGTTCCCGCCAAGATCGAGCAGTCGGTTGTAGTCGCGATCGAGCACCGCCTGCTTTTGTTCCTCGCTCATCGGCCATTCGTCGAGATAAGCGCGCTCGTCAGCTTTCCACCGCTCGCGGTTCTCGGGCTTCATGAGGCTCATCGCGAACTGGTTGAGGTGATAGCCCTGACGAGCCCGCGCCGCCGTGTAGACGCGGGTGCCGGGGATATCCTCGAAGTCATCGAGATACTCGTGGATGTCCTTGTATTTGCTCATCCATCTGCCTCCTGCTCCGCCCGCATCTTGCGGGTGATGATCTGCCTAGCACGCACACCGCCCTCATCGATGCGATATGCAGCCAGCTTCTTGCCCGGATTGGCGAGAATGGCTTCCTGCTGTGCCTCGAGAATTTCGCGGTCCTCGGCAAAGACGCCGCCCTGCTGGGCCTTGAACCTGGCGGTGAAGCCGGTGTCGTCGATGTCGAAGTTGCGTGCCATGCCCCAGAAGTAGTGATGGCTGGTCTCGGTTTCCGGCGTCATGAAGTCGACCACCATGCCGCGAACGCCCTGGTCGTGATCTTCCAGCGTGGCACCTGCATCGACAGGCGCGACGCCGACGTCGATCATGACGGCGGAGGGCAGGAGGAACTGGCAGATCTGCCAGCGGTCGACCGGCCCGGGCTTCTTGAGCGCATTGCGCCAGAACGGCGGCGCGTCGATCCCCGGCATCCAGCGCGAGAGGAACACGCGTTCCTCTTCAACCCGGCACTCCAGAGGCGCCTCGAGAATCTCTTCCTGCCCGATCGAGCTGGAGTGGACGTAAGTCTCGTGCGTGAGGTCCATCAGGTTGTCGATCATCAGGCGGTAGTCGCATTTGATCGGGTAATAGCCGCCGTCGAAGACCCAGCCCTTGGTGCTGCAGGGCCACAGATCGGGAATCAGCGCGGGGTCGGCCTTGTCCCGTTCGCCGATCCAGATCCAGATGAAGCGGTGCTTCTCGGCGGTCGCGAAGACTTCGGCACACACGCGCTTGTTAACCGCTTCGGACTTCAGCGGCATTTCTTCCGCAACGCCGTCCGGACCGAGTTTCAGGCCGTGATACTTGCAGCGGATGGAATCGCCTTCGCGAATGCCCATCGACAGGGGCAGCAGGCGATGCGGGCAGGCGTCGCGCATGGCCACGACCGAACGGTCGAGCTTGCGGTAAAGCATGATCGGCACGCCGCAGATCGTGCGTGAGAGCGGTCCGGTGTCGACTTCCGCATCCCAGGCAGCGACGTACCACTGATTGGTTAGCCAGGTACTCATGGCTTTAGAGACCTCGTTCCTTAAGTTTCGCGTCGAGACGCGGGAACACCCGGCGGGCGTTACCCTCGAAAATGGCGTGACGTTGATCGTTGCTGATATCCAGTGCGTCGACGTAGCGCTTGGTGTCGTCGAAATAGTGCCCGGTCTGCGGATCGATCCCGCGAACCGCTCCGACCATTTCCGAGCCAAACAGGATGTTCTTGGTCTCGATCACTTCGGCCAGCAGGTTGATGCCCGGCTGGTGATAGACGCAGGTGTCGAAGAACACGTTGTTCATGAGGTGCTGGTCGAGCGAGGGCTGCTTGAGCATGTCGGCAAGCCCGCGATAGCGGCCCCAGTGGAACGGCACTGCGCCGCCGCCGTGCGGAATGATGAAGCGCAGGTTCGGGAAGCGGGTGAACAGGTCGCCCTGCAGCAGCTGCATGAAGGCGACCGTATCGGCCGCAAGGTAGAATCCGCCTGTGGCGTGCATCGCCGGATTGCAGGAACCCGAGACGTGGATCATCGCCGGGACGTCCAGCTCGCACATCGCTTCGTAGATCGGGAACCAGTATTCGTCGGTCAGCGGCGGATGTTCGAAATGGCCACCGCCCGGATCGGGGTTGAGGTTGCAGCCGATGAAGCCGAGTTCCTCGACGCAGCGGCGCAGTTCCTTGACCGAGGCCGTGAGGTCCGCCTTCGGGCTCTGCGGCAACATGCACACGCCCACGAAAGTCTCTGGATAGAGCTTGGTGACGCGGTAGATCAGGTTATTGCAGTGCTGCGCCCATTCCTCGGAGACATCCTGATCGCCGACATGGTGGGCCATGGCCGACGCGCGCGGGGAAAAGATCGTCAGGTCCGCGCCGCGTTCCTTGATCAGGCGCAGCTGGTTCTGCTCGATCGTATCGCGGATCTCGTCATCGGAAATCTCGGGATAAGGCGGCGGCGTTTCGCCGGCCTTGAATGCGGCTTTCTGGGCTTCACGCCATTCATCGTGCGCTTTGGGCAGAACCGTGTAGTGACCGTGGCAGTCAATGACGAGCGTCATTTCCCATCTCCTCTCGTGAATACGCCAGTCGCCGCGATTCCGGCGAGCTTGGCTTCGTAACCTTCGGGAAGCGGTGTCATCGCCAACTGCCCGAGCGATCGCTGCCAGTTAACGGTATTATCCGTCATCAGCGGATCGATTCCCAGCGAACGCAGCATCTGCGCCGCTTCCTGCATCTCGGCCGCGCGGCGGCGGCCGTGGATCAACATCCGGTCCAGATTGTAGTCGGCCCTTTCGGCCCAACCGACCGACTTCTCGCTGGCATCGAGCGACGCGAGAACCTCTTGCGCCACGCCCTCGGCATGAGCGGCCATCATCATTTCGGCGGTCAGGGCCTCGAGCCCCTTCACCATGACCGAGCGCACCAGCTTGATCGCCGATGCGCGGCCGACGTGGTCACCTACCGTGCGCACATTGGCGAAACCGGCTTCGCCCAGCAATTCCTGCGCCTTGGCCGCTTCGGCGCCCGATACGAGCAGCGGAACTTTCATGCGCGCCGGCTCTACAGGAGCGAGCACCGCCACATCGACGTAGCGCCCCTTGCCTGCGTTCACCGCCTGCGCCGACGCCCGCTTCGTCCCCGGCGCGACCGAATTCAGGTCACAGAAGAGCGCGCCTTCACCGAGCAGCGCCGCAGCGGCCCGGGCGACTTCGGGAGCGGCGTCCGCGGTAACCAGCGACAGAACAAGCCGGGCGCCATCGAGTGCCTCGGCAATACTGTCGCAGGCGATAACACCGTGCGAATCCATCGCCTCGCGCCGCGACGGGTCGATATCGAAAGCCCTGACATTATCCCCCCATTGCGCGCCGCGCGCAAAGGTTGATCCGGCCTCCCCAAACCCAATGAGAGCTATGGAATTATTCATGAAGCCCCAATGCCCTGCCACCCGCATCGAGGCCAATCGGAACTGGCTTTGCGATATAATATGAGACTAATCCATGCCTTCGCGGCGCACCCGTTTCAACAGCTTGCGCTACTCGGCAATTTCCGTTGCCGCAGCCTGCAGATCCGCGAAGAACTCTGCCTGGACCTCAGTCGGGCGCAAGGAAGCGCGCGTCGTCATGCCGATCGTACGCTGATAACCCCGCGGCAAGCGAGTCAGTTCGCACAGCCACCCTGCCTGCACTTCGACCTGCATCTGGTCCGGCGACAACAGAGCCAGAAAATTCGAATTCATCATGACCTGCCGGATCATCAGGGCCGACCCCGATTCCACAGGAACTTCAGGAAGCGCCTGACCATTCTCGGTAAAATAGCGCTCGAAGCTATCGCGCAGGGGCGTGCCGCGCGGCGCAAGACAGAAAGGATAGCTTGCCATCTGGGCCGGCGTCGGCTTGCCGTTGCTGAGCGGATGGCCCTTGCGAGCAAAGATGGCGGGGGCATCGTCGAACAGAGGGCGCTGGACTAGGTCTTCCTCGATCAGCGGATCGCGCAGGGCGCCAACGATGACATCCAGCGAGCCATTGCGCAGGGGGTCGACCAGCTCGGCGCGGGACCCCTCGACGATCGTAAGCTTCACCTGAGGGCGGCGAGAGAGAAACCGCGCCACTGCCGCGGGCAGCACCCGGGCGCGCGAAAGCGGCATCGCTCCGATCGCGATCCGCCGGGTTTCGTAGCCCCGCAGCGCCTCCACTTCCGACAGGCCCGCCTCAAGTTCCACGCGGGCTAGGCGAAACTCCCGGGCGAGCTGATTCCCCGCCTCGGTCGGTATGACGAACTTGCCCCGTCGCACCACGAGCGGCCTGCGCAGCGCCAGCGCCAGATCGTTCACCGCGCGATGGATCGAGGGCAGCGACAATCCGGTCTCCTGCCCTGCCCCGGCATAACTTCCCGTCTCGGCCAGCGCGAGCAATGCACGCAAGCGCGACATCGTCACGTGCGGGCTCTGGATATGAGCAAGCGCAGCAAAGATGCGCGGGGTCAGCACATCGCCGGCGCGAGTCGGAATCATGCCGTCGTGCCGACGCTCGAACAGTGGCAGGCCAAGCATGGCCTCCAGGCGACTCAACGCCTGCGTTATGGCTGGCTGGCTGAGATTTACAGCCGCCGCTGCTGCATTGACTGTCCCGAGTTCCGCGATTTTCGCCACGGCGCGCAGGTGTCGAAGGTTGAGACTCCATATTTCCATTCAGACACTCTTAGCCAAAACCAATCGCTCGTCCAAAGTTTCTCTTTCCCTCTAGGCCAGGGGTCATTCATCTGTGCAGGGAAGCAGAGGAGTAGATTCATGACCGGTATTGTCGTCCAGAACATCGAACGCGCGTCCCCCGAGGTGATCGACGGCCTGGCCCAGTGCGGCGTCGCCACTGTTCACGAAGCGCAGGGACGCACCGGCCTTCTCGCCAGCTACATGCGCCCGATCTACGCAGGCGCCCGCATCGCCGGTTCGGCGGTAACGATCAGCGCCCCTCCGGGTGACAACTGGATGGTCCACGTCGCCATCGAACAGCTCATGGAAGGCGACATCCTTCTGCTGGCCCCGACCAGCCCCTGCGAAGACGGCTATTTTGGAGACCTGCTGGCCACCAGCGCCATGGCGCGCGGCTGCCGCGGCCTCGTCATCGACGCAGGCGTCCGTGACGTGCGCGACCTTACCGAGATGGGTTTTCCGGTCTGGTCGAAGGCGGTCTACGCGCAGGGCACGGTCAAGAACACGCTCGGCTCGGTCAACGTCCCTGTCGTTTGCGCCAACGCGGCCGTGCAGCCGGGCGACGTGATCGTCGCCGACGATGACGGCGTCGTCGTCGTGCCGCGCGAAAAGGCCGCTGAAGTTCTCGAGAAGGCCCGGGCACGCGAAGCCAACGAAGGCGAAAAGCGTGAGAAGCTCGCCGCAGGCGTCCTCGGCCTCGACATGTACAAAATGCGCGAGCGCCTCGAGAAGGAAGGCCTCAAGTATGTCTGACGTCCAATCCAGCGCACCCGTCATGTGGATGCGCGGGGGGACATCCAAGGGCGGCTATTTCCTCAAGGATGACCTGCCCACAGATACGGCTGCGCGCGATGCATTCCTCCTCGGCGTCATGGGCTCACCCGATCCGCGCCAGATCGACGGCATGGGCGGCGCCGACCCTCTGACCAGCAAGGTCGCCGTCGTCAGCAAGTCCACCCGCGAAGGGATCGACGTCGATTACCTGTTCCTGCAGGTCTTCGTCGACCAGGCCATCGTCAGCGATGCGCAGAACTGCGGCAACATCCTCGCCGGGATCGGCCCCTTCGCGATCGAACGCGGCCTCGTCGATGCCAGCGGCGATGAAACCCGCGTTGCGATCTACATGGAAAACACCGGCCAGGTCGCCGTTGCCACCGTGCAGACGCCGGCGGGCCAGGTCTCCTACGCCGGAGACGCGGCGATTGACGGTGTGCCCGGCACCCACGCCCCCGTCCCGCTCGAATTTCGCGACACTGCCGGATCTTCGTGCGGCGCGCTCCTGCCCAGCGGCAATGCCGTCGACGTCGTCAACGGCGTGCCCGTAACGCTGATCGACAACGGCATGCCCTGCGTGGTGATGAAGGCTGAGGACGTCGGCATCACCGGCTACGAGGACCGCGACAGCCTCGATGCCAATACCGAGCTGAAAGCGAAGATCGAGGCGATCCGGCTTGCCGTGGGCGAGACGATGAACCTTGGCGACGTCAAGGAAAAGTCGGTCCCCAAGATGATGCTGGTTGCGCGTCCGAAGAACGGCGGCGCGATCACGGTTCGCAGTTTCATCCCGCACCGTGCCCACGCCACGATCGGTGTCCTGGGCGCGGTCTCGGTCGCCACCGCCTGCCTCATCGAAGGCTCGCCTGCGGCAGAGCTGGCCGAAATCCCTGAGGGTCTCCGCAAGACGCTCTCGGTCGAACACCCGACCGGTGAGATGTCCTGCGTCCTCGAAACCGACGAGGGTGGCAACGTCAAGACCGCTGCTCTCCTTCGAACTGCCCGCAAGCTGATGGACGGGATTGTCTATGTCTGATCGTATCGTTTCCTGGCACGGCGCGCCGAGCAAGCCTGGCTATACGCCGCCGGCAGGCGCCGTCGACGCGCATTGCCACGTCTTTGGCCCGATGGCGCAGTTCCCGTTCAGCGCCAAGGCGAAATACCTTCCCGAAGATGCCGGGCCGGACAAGCTCTTTGCCCTGCGCGATCACCTCGGTTTCACGCGCAACGTGATCGTCCAGGCGAGCTGCCACGGCACGGACAATGCCGCCACGCTCGATGCCATTGCCAAGTCGCAGGGCAAGGCGCGCGGCGTTGCCGTCGTCGATCCGGCAATTTCCGAAGCCGATCTTGCCGCGCTGCACGAAGGCGGCATTCGCGGCATTCGGTTTAACTTCCTCAAGCGCCTCGTCGACGATGCGCCCAAGGACAAGTTCCTCGAAGTGGCCCGCCGCCTACCAAAGGGCTGGCACGTTGTAATCTACTTCGAGGCCGACATCCTCGAGGAACTGCGCCCGTTCATGAACGCGATCCCGGTCCCCCTCGTCGTCGACCACATGGGCCGTCCCGACGTGACCCAGGGGCCGGACGGAGCCGACATGAAGGCATTCCGCACTTTCCTTGAGAGCCGGGACGACATCTGGTTCAAGCCGACCTGTCCAGATCGCCTCGACGCGATCAAGGAAGGTGGCAAGGGCGACCCCTGGGACGCCTTCGCCCATGCCGTCGCGCCGCTGGTCGCCGACTATCAGGACCGCGTGATCTGGGGCACCGACTGGCCGCACCCGAACATGCAGGACGAGATCCCCGACGATGGCCACATCGTCGACATGATCCCGCGCATCGCGCCTACCGAAGAGCTGCAGCGCAAGCTCCTCGTCACCAACCCGATGCGCCTCTACTGGCCTGAAGAACTGTAAGGCACCAGTATAGCAGAGACAGACAGGCCCCGTCGGAGCGATCCGCCGGGGCCTTTCGTTTGATCGTCAACCGACGGTAAGCCGAAGCGCTTTCGGGCTTCGGAAGTTGGACGACGAAGTCCAGGCCAGCGTCTCGTCAAAGCGGCTGAAATCGGGGATTGCCGTCAGCAGTTCCTCAAAGGCAGCCTGCGTTGCAACGCGGGCGAGCATGGAGCCAAGGCACGAGTGAACCCCGCCGCCAAAACCCAGATGCCGCTTGGGCCGGCGCTCGATGTCATAGGTGTCCGGATTGACGAACATGCGCTCGTCACGGTTCGCCGAACCGTAGCACAGGATAACCGCATCGCCGGCCTTCATCGTCTGCCCATGCAGTTCGACGTCGCAGGTTAGCGTCCGCTTGAACCGCTGTGCCGAAGTGTTGAAGCGAAGCGATTCCTCCATTGCGTCAGCGATCAGCGACGGGTCGGCTACGAGGGCATGGCGGGCCTCGGGATAATCGGCAAGATTAAGCGCGAACATGCCGAAGAAACCGGAAAGCGACTCGATTCCCGCCATGATAAGCGTCGTCACCGTCAGCTGGACTTCCTTGTCGAGCAGCTTTTCGCCGTCGATTTCGGCCGTTATGAAATTCGACAGGAGATCGTCGCCAGGGCTCTTTTTGCGTTCGTGAACAAGGTCTTGCGCATAATCGGCCATCCACTCGAAAGCGGCGAGGTGTTCCGGCGCCTTTTGGCGCGTCACCGGGTCGGTCTGGACCATCAGCACTGCATTGCGCCGAACTTCATCGGCATTGTCCAACGGCAGGGCGAACAAGTGGAAGAGCAGGTCGACCGTTACTTTCGAGCCGAACTCGCCCACGAAGTCGAAGCTGTCGCAGCCATCCAGTGCCGCAAGATGCATCCGCGCCGAAGCCTTGGCAGGCGCGATCAGGTGATCGAGCGCCCGTTTGGTCACGGCTGACTGGATCAGACCGCGCAGACGGTCATGCCGCGGCGGATCGGAGCTACCCAGGGTCGACCCCGCGCGTCCCGGGAACTCGTCGACCAGATTGCCCTTTGCCGAACTGTAGACCCGCCAGTTGGACAAGGCGGCAAGGATATCATCGTAGCGCGAAAGCACCCATTTCCCGGCCTGCTCGCTCCAGAAGCAGGGATATTTGTCGCGCAGGACCTTGTAGGCCGGAAACGGGTCTGCATCGATGGCGGGCGAATAGGGATCGAATGTGAAACCCGGATCTTCAAGAACGGCCATATGCCTCTGCCTTCCCCTCAGTGTCAGACCGTTTCCAACAACATAGTCGCTGCGGCGGTATTGGAAATGGGAATGTGATAATTGCGATGGGCCTCATGGGCTCTGTCACCCAGCGCCCCGCGTGCGGCGATCCAGTTGAGGATTTCGACGCCCTGAGATCCTGCCAGGCGCACGATGTCGCGCACGCTGTCCCGGGTGAGCGCGTCGGGATCGGCGGCAAGGTTGTCCATGCAGAAGCGATCGTATTCGGGGTTCATGAAGCCTGCACGCTCACCATCGAGCTGATGCGAGAGGCCGCCCGTACCTATGACCACGATTTTCTCGTCACCCTGCCAGTTCGCCAATGCCTTGTGGACGCTCCGTCCCAGCGCAAGGCAGCGCTTCGCTGACGGAAGCGGGAATTGCACCGTATTGATCGCAATCGGCACCAGCTTGACCGGCCAGACATCGGCATCGGGCCAGGCCAGCTCGAAAGGTAGCGACAGCGCATGATCGACCAGCATCGATTGGCAGGTCGTCACATCGAATTCGTCATCGACCAACTGCTCGATGACATGCCAGCTGAGGTCGGGATGGCCGGAAAAGGCCTTGTAAACGGGCAGGCCCCAGCCTTCGTCCTCATTGCGGTATTCCCTCGCAGCGCCGACCGCGAATGTCGGCATCTTGTCGAGGAAGAAGTTGAGCCCGTGGTCGTTGTAGAAGCACACGGCCACATCGGGCTTCGTCTCGGCGAGCCACTCACGCACCGGCGGGAAGCCATCGAAGAAAGGCTTCCAGTATGGCGTTTCCTGGTCGCCGCGCACGATTGCCCCGCCAATCGATGGGACATGGCTCGTGAAGTATCCGCCCATGATCTTTGCCATGACCTTATTTCCTTTCCTGCAAAGGCTGCGCCTGGTCGAGCAGCATCTGCTTGAAGGCCTCGACCGTCATTCCTGTCTGCTGAGCGCCCACGTCCTGCACGTTGAAGCCGAATATTCCCGCTAGCTTGGCGAGATAGTAAATGTTCCCGCCCGCCTCGATCATCGCCAGTACATTGCGCGCGGCGACTGCCTCGCGCTGCTGCGGGGTCAGACCGAAACGATCGCAGTAACCGTCTTCATCTTCGAGGAAAGCAGCGCGGTTGCTGGCGTCATTAAACGAATAGCACATGGCGTTGAGCTGGTAGCCCCTGCCTGCAGCCTTGCCATCGAAAAGAGGCGTGCCCGGTATTGGCGCCTTGCTGCTTTCGCCAGAGCCAGCGAGGTTCCTCGTCCCATACATACCCTGCAACTCCATCAGACACTTTCGCGGTAGGGAGAGCTTGGCGCACCTTGGAGCCCGGCATATTGACCTGGATCAAGCAACCGGGGCGGCGACGTCAATGCTGCGTCATTGCGATGACAATTAGCTTAAAATTATATCATGAAAGGGAAGCATCGCCTCCTCCAACGAAAAAGGGGAGGCTCTCGCCTCCCCTTCGTCAATCCTCCGGTTGCGACCCAAAGGAGCTGCAGGATATGCCTTCAGACAGGCAGGCCCACGTAGTTCTCCGCAATCGATCGCTGGGCAGCTTCGCTCGAAGCGATGTAGTCGAGTTCGGCTACCTGCATACGGCGCTCGAACGGGCCATCTTCCGGGAAGCGATGCATGAGCCGCGTGAGCGACCAGCTGAAACGTTCCGACTTCCAGACGCGCGCGAGTGCCTTTTCCGAATAGCCTGAAATCGCGTCATTGTCGTTAGACTTGAAGAAGCCGAGCAGCGCTTCTGCCGCGTAATGGACGTCGCTGGCAGCCAGGTTCAGTCCCTTGGCGCCGGTGGGCGGAACGATGTGCGCGGCATCGCCGCACAGCAACAGACTTCCATGGCGCATGGGCTCGAATACGAAGGAGCGCAGCGGCGCGATCGACTTCTCCAACGAAGGGCCGCGAACGATGTGGGCCGCCGCATCGGGACCGAGGCGGATCGCCAGTTCGTCCCAGACGCGATCGTCCGACCAGTCCTCGACCTTCTCGGTCAGGGGAACGTCGATGTAATAGCGGCTGCGCGTGTTGCTGCGCATCGAGGCTAGAGCAAAGCCGCGCTCGTGATTGGCGTAGATCAGCTCATGATTGCACGGGGGCACGTCGGCCAGGATACCGAGCCAACCGAAAGGATAGACACGCTCGAAGCTCTGTCCTGCCGAGGCCGGGATAGCCTGGCGCGAGGGGCCATGGAAACCGTCGCAGCCAACGATGAAACGCGCGTCGATCCGGTGTTCGCTGCCATCGCGATTGTAGGTCACAAACGGCGCGTCGCTATCGATATCGTGAAGCGCGACGTCGGCGGCCTCGTAAATCACTTCCAGCCCGCGCGGTTCGGATGCTTCCATCAGGTCGCGCGTCAACTCGGTCTGGCCGTAAACCATCACCTGCTTGCCGGTCAGCCGGGCGATATCGATGTGAATCAGTCGCTGACCGTCTGCGAGGTTGAAGCCGTCGTGCGGAAGACCTTCAGCCTTCATGCGCGCATCGAGGCCGAGGCGCTCCATGAGGCCGACTGTAACTTGCTCCAGCACGCCAGCACGGATGCGCGACAGCACGTAGGGGCCCGACTGCCGTTCGAGCACGACACAGTCGACGCCCTCGGCCTTGAGAAGATGACCCAGCAGCAGACCTGCGGGGCCCGCACCGATGATTGCAACCTGTTTACGCATGTGCCTTCGTCCTCAACCGGCGCACTCTGGCAAGGTGCGTCCAATACCTGTTGTAAGATGATCGATGCGGGGCTCGACAGGAAGGCACGGCGGGACCAATATGCCGGTACTTTCAGGACAGCCTTCATGCCCCCCAGCCCGATTCCCAACTTCCTGCTCTATGGTGAAGATACAGCCGAAGCTCCGCCCGATTTCGCACATATCGAGACCATCGCGGCGCGAAGTGCCCTGTACGACTGGGAAATCGCGCCGCATCGTCACCTTCACAGCGTACAGGCATTGCTGGTATCGCAGGGACAGGTCGAGTTTCGCTGCGACGATCAGATACGGACATTAGTGGCGCCCTGTTTCATGGTCGTGCCGATCGGCAGCGTGCACGGCTTCCGATTCACGCCGGAAACCTCCGGCCATGTCCTGTCATTATCGCCCGGCTTCATTGCCCGCGCCGGCGATTCAGCCGATCCGATGCTGCGCATCCTCACTCGCGGTGCCAGCGGCACGATACCTGTCCCGGATGTGAAACGCGTCGACTGGCTCTGTCATGAGATGCTCGCAATCCAGTCCGACTGGCGCACGCCGCAGCCACTGTTCCTTGCGCTTGCAGAGGCGCTCGTGCGTTCATTGCCGGCCGAGATCGAGGAAGCCGATGCGCTGCCGGCCGAAGACGAACGGCTTTCCGGCTTTCGCCAATTGGTCGAGCTCCACTTGCGCGAACACAGGAGCCTTGGCTGGTACGCCGTGCGCCTCGGTATCACCGGGAAGACCCTGACGCGCATATGCCGCAAGAGACTGGACTGCACGCCGGTCGAGCTGATCCACGCGCGCCTGGTTCTGGAAGCGCAGCGGCTGCTCTTCTTCAGCAATGCCAGCATTGTCGAAGTGGCCGACGAACTCGGCTTTTCCGATCCGTCCTATTTCTCCCGCTTCTACCGGCGCATGACCGGCAGGCGACCGCTGGCGGACAAGTCAGGCGGTCGCAGGGGACAAATCGACGAAGGCGCCGGCTAAAGCGCGTTACGCATGGCGATGGCGCCCAGAACTTTCGCACTTGGCTTTGGCGTGCGTTCGAAGGTCTTGCGATCGACCGAACACAGGCCGAACTTGGGCTTGTAGCCGAAGATCCACTCGAAGTTGTCCAGCAGCGACCAATGGACATAACCGAGCACTGGCACCCCTTCGTCCATCGCCAGCTTCAGGCCCTCGAGCGCGGCCGGGATAAAGCGGGCGCGCAGGGTATCGTCATTCGTGCCGACACCGTGCTCCGACACGAGGATCGGTCGGCCCGTCGCCTCATGGACATAGCGCACGGCGCCGGCAAGCGAAGGCGCCCAGACTTCGGTTCCGGACCAGTTGCGTTCGCTATCCGCAGGCGCCGGCAGCCTGCCCTTCTCGCCCCAGATAGCCCGTTCATAATTCTGGACGCCAACGAAGTCGTCCGACTTGGCGAGTTCCAGCCATTTGCCGTAGGTTTCCAGACGGATGCGATCGCGCATGGATTGCTTTCCCGCGGCCTGGTCGTCGATGACCGAAAGGGTGAGACCGACAGGTAAGTCGGACACCGCGGCCTTGATGGCCATGCGCGCAGCCTTGTGCCCCGCGTCAAGACCCGCCTCGATCGCAACGATATCTTCCTGCGCTGCGACATTGGCGCATACGAAGCGCTCGACGCCAAGCCGACTTGCGGCCGCCTTCAGCGTGGCGCCTTGCAGGTCCCAGACCTGAGCCGGCAAGATCGGGCGCAGGATCGAGAGAATGTTGGGCTCGTTCAGCGTCATTGCCATGGCAATGTCCGCGCCGATGGCACGGGCGACCTTGTCACAATAGCGAGCGAACAGCTGCGGCGCATCCGGGTTCATCCAGCCTCCCTGGGCGCTGAACCATCGCGGAGCGGTAAAATGATTGAACGTCACGAGCGGCTTGAGCCCCCGCTCGTGGCAACCTGCGACGATAGCCTTGTAGTGATCGAGCATGGCCTGGGAGAAAAGGCCCTTTTCAGGCTCGATGCGCGCCCACTCGATGCCGAAGCGGTAGCTTGTGAGTCCAAGGCCTTTGACGATATCAAGATCCGTGCTCCACAGCTCGAGGCTGTTGCAGGCATCGCCGGAAGGCTCGGCGAAGATGGTCGGATGCTGGTTCTCAATGGACCACAAGTCACTGGCGGTATTGTTGCCTTCAATCTGATGCGGCGCCGTGGCGGCTCCCCAAAGAAAGGCTTCGGGGAAGCGGGAATTTACCGGGCGCGCAGAGCGGGCAAAGGCCGGCGCCGCACTGAGCATGGCACCAGCGGCAAGCAGACTGCGGCGGTCGAGGGCTGGAATTTTCGGCAAGGTCTGTTCCTCAGGCAATGTCAGCGAAAAATGCGAGCATTTCATCGGCCAGACGCCGGTCCGACGTCCCGATATGCATGGCCAGCGAGTAGTGATTATGGGCGCTTGCATAGTGGTTGCGCGGCAGCCTGCCGTGGCGCTCCAAACGTTCCTGCAAAAGCCCTGCCCATTCGGCCTGAAAACGTGGCGGGTCGAATTGCGCGCAGGCGATGAGCAGAGGCAGGTCCGTCGCGGCTAAAGCCTCCCGGGGCATACGCTGCGCATAAGCTGCCTCCGGCCCGTAATAGAGCTCATCACGCTCATCGAGCGAGGTGTAGCCATAGAGACCTGACAGGAGCACCGCACCGCGCACCAGCGACGCATGATTGCCGCGCAGCTTCACGAAGCCCGCCAGATGGACCGAGCCCGCAGATGTTCCGACAAGCAGAATTCGCTGTGAATCGCCGCCGAACCGGGTGGAATTGGCACGCAGCCAATCGACTGCTGCAGCCACATCCTCAGCCCCAGAAGGCCACATGTGCGCAGGCGCGAGGCGATAGTTCATCACCGCGCCGAGCATTCCGTTCATGGCAGCCCAGCGCCCGACATGCGCATTCGCCCAGCCGCTCTGCCCGCCCTTGTCGCCAAGGACGAAGCCCCCTCCATGGACAAATAGCACGACAGGCTTGAGCGGTGCCTCCGATATCGGGCCTTCGCGGTAGAGATCGAGGCGCTGACGCGGGTCGGGACCGTAGGCGCAATCGACAGCGACGGGCGCAAGCGCTTGTGCAATCTGTTCCTGCTCGGCACCGAACAGGCTTCGACATTGCGCGACCACCTGGGGCCCCAGGGCATGACCGAGTTGCGCGATGGCAGCTGAAATCGAACTCACGTTCAAACCCTTTCCCCAACCCGATACCGCTTCAGCAATGTGCGCAAGGCAATGGTCGTCCCGGCAACACCAAGAGCGCCACCGTAGGCCAGCTTGATGGGCAGGGCGACAAACCACTCGATTTCCTTCCACGGCCCCGCAAGGCATGCCGCGGCCAGCATCGCGGCACTGGTAATGCCAATTGCAAAGACAAGCGCCGCGGTGCGGCCGAGCCCGGTGGAGGTTGCCTGAAGCAGGCCTGACCTCTTCAATCGCGCCAATAGAAGCAGCGAAGGAACGATGGCGGACATCAGCGCGATCGCACTGGCCTGCGCGAAGAAATCGAGAGCAAAATTGTCCGGCCTGCCCATTTGCAGGGCGCTGCGCTCACTTCCGAAAACGAGCAAAAAGAATAGGCCGCTGAGCACGATATTGATCAGGGCGCTGATACGCTGCTCGCGCTTGATCTCGCGGTCCAATTCCAGCGAAGGTTCGTTTGAAGGTTTCAAGGCCTGCATCCGACGTCGAATGTCTGCAGGTCCAGTGCAAGGTCGACGGGACCACCATAGCCTACGGCTATCCCCTTGCGAATGCCCGACTCCGAAAGGGCAAGCGGTCCGGGTGGAATTGCGAAGTGCGTCAACACGACACGGCTCACTTTCGCGCTTCCTGCCATTGCACCGATGGCTTCGGGCTTGAGATGGTGGGTCGATAGATGCTCCTCCATGCCTTTGAGCATTTCAGGCGTGGCATCCTTTCGGCGCTCATGGATTTCCTGGAGCAGGCGATCGAGATCGATGACTTCGCTCACCAGCATGTCGGTGCGATCGGCCAGATTGGTCACGGCATCGCTGGGACCGGTATCGCCGGTGTAAGTGACGCTGCGCTGGCCAAGGACAAAACGAAAGCTCAGCGAAACATTATGGGGATCAGGCTTGCCACCATGATCGAAATGACTGTTCGCCGCGGCCCTGACCGAGGCTCCCGCTCCGAGATCGAGGCTCTGCCCATCTGCAATTTCAACAACGCGAACCGCATCGGCCGGTGAAGGCGGCAAAGTTCCGAGCCCGAAACCGATCTGTGCCGGCGTCGCCAGCGACGCAACGATCCCATCGACAATCGCGCGCGTACCCACCGGACCATAGACCGTCAGGACACCCGGATACTGGTTCATCCAGCGCAAGCCGATGACTGCCCCCAAGCCGCCGACATGGTCCCAGTGCGGATGGGAGATGAAGACGGCATCGATCGCGCCCAGCCCCACGCCGATGCGAGCCAGTTGGTCGACGGTACCATCGCCCGCATCGACGAGAATGCGCTGCCTGCCGATGGTCAGCAGGTTGGCCGGCTCCGAGCGTTCCGCCGTCGGCACCGGACCACCCGCTGTCCCCAGAGTCGTCCAGCGCAAGGCAGGGCATGCGCCTTGGGCCTGGGCCACGCTAGAACCGGCCATCAGCGCGACCGCTGCCATTGAAATCCAAGCCATTCGGCTCTGTGCCTGCATCTTGATGCTCCCGCTTGTTTGGGGCCGCAATCGGCCGGACCTCAAGAGGGGCCGGACCGCTGGAGCGATCCCGGCCCCAACCTTCAGAACTTCATCTGTGCCGAGACGCCGAGTGTACGACGTCCTTCGCGGGTCATCCAGTTTACGTAGGCCCCCGCATCGGCGAACGGAAGGGCAATGATGGCCGAGTGGAAGCGCTGGTCGAGCAGATTGCGCGCGAAGACGCCGACCCGCCAATTGCCGTCCGGATGGCCGATCCCCGCGTTAAGGCCGATGGTGCCATAGCCGTTCTGGTAAGCGAACTTCTCGACCACGGCATATTGCACGCGGCTGCGGTAATAGAAGTTCGCAGACCAGTCGAACTGGAGCGTGTCACTGATGGGCAGGCGCACGTCAGCCCCGAAAGTGGCGCTGTACTTGGGCGCACCCGAGAGCGGCTCGCCCTTTGCCTGGACAAGGCTGGTCACCCCATCGTCGGCGAGATAGCAGCTATAGCCGGCCTTCACGACGTTCGGGCACGCGGTCACGTAGTCGGTGAACTTGGTGTCCGAATAAGTGAAGCCGCCATTGAAGGAGAGTTCCGGGGCGACGCGCCAGGATGCATCGACCTCGAAGCCCTTGGCAGTGAAACCACCCGCGTTCTCGGTAATGAATTCTACGCCATTGAAGACCGAAGTCTGCAGGTTCCTGTACTTGTCGAAAAACAGGTTGGCGTTGAAGGTCACCGCGCGATCGAACAGCTGCGACTTCAGGCCAATCGTGATATCGCGAACCGTCTGCGGCTTGACGCTTGTCCTGGTTCCGGTGAGCCCCGAGAAGGTCACCGTCGGCCCCAGGTATCCCCGGGCAATCGTACCGAACAGCATGACGTCCGGATTGATCTTGAACTCTCCACCGAAGCGACCGGACCAGTCACCCTTCCTGGTACTGCCGCGCAGTTCATCTGTTGCGGCGTAAGGCGTAACGAAACCTGGAACGGCATAGTCGAAGTCCACCGAGAAGGGCGGATAGTTTGGATCGATGATCGAGAAGTACGAAGCCTTGACCCAGTCGTACTGGTAACGAAGTCCGCCGATCACCGCGAACCGGTCGCTTACGTGATATTTGCCGTCGAAAAATGCGGCCAGCGAGTCAGACCGGGTCTGCGTATTGCCCTGACCGCTCGAAATGTCGACGATCGGGGTCGCAGCCAGGCCATCGAGATCGATCGGCGTAAACGGGTAGGCAGGCCGCAGCTGTGCCCGGTTGAAGTCGTTGTCGTCACCCACCTTGCGCCGCGAGGCATAAACGCCCCCGGTGAATTCCAGCGCGCTGCCGGCCGGCGAACTGATGCGCAACTCCTGCGAGAGGAACGTCTGGTCTACGCCGGTCGGCTGCGCCGTGAAGATGGGCATGCTGGTCGCGTCGATGGCGAATTGCTGCGGCCCCTCGTCGAGACGACGCCATGCCGTCACGGAAGTCAGGCTGTAATCGCCGAGCCCCAGATTGATCTCGAGCGAAGCGCCGTAGTTCTGCTCGGAGCTATACCCGCCGTAGTCCTCTACCGACTTGCTGTTGTCGTAGCCGGGGGTTACGCCGAGCGCGGAAAGGCTGGCGAAGCGCGCGGCCATGAGCGGATTGAACGCGACATCATCCGGCAGGCGATTGAGGGTCCAGAGCTGGCCGGGCCCGGTGCGCTTGATCTTCGAATAATCGCCGATGAGGTAGATCGAAAAGTCGTCGCTGCCTTCGAGCAGAAACTTGGCCCGCGCACCGTAGCTTTCCTCGCCGCCCCACTTCTTGTCGAGGTAGACGTTCTTGATGAAGCCATCGTTTGAGCGGTAGAAGCCAAAGACCGCCAGTGCGGAATTCTGCGAGACCGGCAGATTGACGCTGCCATTCACGTTCCATTCGTTGAGCTCGCCGTAGCTGACGAAGGCCTTGCCCGAAAATGCCGTGGGATCGGGCCGCTTGGTGGTGATATTGATCACGCCCGACGATGCATTCTTGCCGAACTGCGTGCCTTGTGGCCCCTTGAGGACCTCAACGCGCTCAAGGTCGCCCAGCGAGTTGATCGGGTTTCCGAAAGGAATGACGACGTTATCGACGACGGTACCCACGTTCTGCTCCGAAGAGCTGGAGAAGCCCCCGGCGCTGCCTACGCCGCGCAGGCGGAACCCGGAATCATTGGGCGAAGTGCCGAACTGCACGCCGGAGAACTGGTACTGGATATCGGTGAGTTTCTGGAAACCGCTTTCCGCGAGTTGGTCGCCGGTAACGGCCGAAACAGCGATCGGCACATCCTGCAGGCGCTCGGCGCGGCGTGACGCGGTCACGATGATGTCCCCGCCGGTCACACCCATATCGTCTGCCTGTGCCTCCTGGGCCATTGCCGGCACGCTCAGAACGCTCATGGCAATGCCCGAGAGGAGCATAACTTTCCTGTAGTCCATAAATGGAACTCCCTATAACTTATTGTTATTATCTGAGAATATAGTGATTCAGGCTTCGTCGACGACCGGATTGGTGAGGGTACCGATCACACCGATGGAGACCTCGACGGTGTCCCCGCCTTTCATGTAGAGCGGCGGCTTGCGCTTATCGCCGACACCGCCCGGGGTGCCGCTGGCGATAACATCGCCGGGCTGCAGCTCGGTAAAGGTCGAGCAGTACTCGATGACCGTGGCGATATCCCAGATCATGTCGGAAATCGGCTGGTCCTGAACCAGTTCGCCATTGAGCCGGGTCTGGACGCGCTGCGCGCCAAGGTCTTCGATCTGCGCAGCCGGAACCATCGCAGGGCCGAAGGCGCCGGTCGCGGGCCAGTTCTTGCCGGGCGTGAACTGAATGTTGTGTCGCTGCCAGTCGCGCACCGAGGCATCGTTGAAAATCGAATAACCGGCAACATGGCTCAGTGCATCCTCGCGCGCAATGCGGCGCCCGCCCTTGCCGATGATCACGGCCAGTTCCCCCTCATAATCGAAGCGTTCGCTTTCGGGAGGACGCACCAAGGGCGCGTTTGCGGCAACCAGGGTATCGGCCCAGCGCGTGAAGATCGCCGGGTGTTCCTTCTGCTCGCGGCCGGTTTCGGCCACATGCGTCGCATAGTTCAATCCGACGCACAGGATCTTGCCCGGGTTGGGAATGACGGGCAGGAGCTTGACGGCGGTGTAATCGAATTCGCCGGAAACGCCCAGTTCGGCAAGATCGCCGTCAATCCAATCCTTGATCCATGCCGCCGTGCCCGGTGCACCGAGGTCGAGAACCCTGTCGCCTTGAAGGCGGCCAAAACTGGTCGTACCGTCGGGCCGTTCAAAACTGATATACGTGATCATTCGTTGTTCTCCCCTGCCGATGAGGTCCGCGGCGCCTGCGTTCCTGCTGGAAAGGGCCAGGCAGGTCGCGCCGAAAACCAGAGTGCGGCGGTTAATTTCCAAGCGGAGCGGCATCCCAGTCGCGGCGGAAGCGGAACCGCTCCTCGGCTGCGCGAAGACCGCCGAAGTCCTTGTCCGAGATGCCCCACTGGTCGATGCGGTTGGGCGGCCAGGTCCAGTCCTCGGGCGTGCCGGTCTTGTAATCATCGGGCACTTTTTCGACGGCGGTCGAAAACTCGATCACCGGACCGAAAGGCGCGATGTAATAGGCATAGACGTTCGCACCCGGTCCATGACGACCCGGGCCCCACGCCGGAGCGAGCTTGCTGTCGCGCAGTCGCCCGATGCCGCGCATGACCGCATCGATGTCAGCCATCTCGAAAGCGATGTGATTGAGCGAGCTGAAGCCTGCCCGGGCAAAGGCCGTCGAATGGTGGCTGTCGTTGCAACGCACGAAGACCATGCCCTTGGTCCGGTCCGATACGCGAAAGCCCAGCACATCCTCGACCGCGTGGCCAGTCGCTTCGGCATCGGCCGAATTGAAGACGACATGGGTGAGTTTGACGGGAAGGTCCCCACCGTCGATCGGCTCCACTTCGGCGGAATCGACCAGGAAACGCAGGATCTCGCCTTCCGGCAATTCGACGAGAAGGCCCTCGCCTTCGCCCGGGTCCTCGCTTCGGCTGGGCCGAGCCGGCCATCCGGTCTCGGCCACGCGTTTCTTGAGATCGCCGAGTTCATCGCCCGAGCACACGAAAGTGGTCGAGCGCACGAATTCTTCTTCCGACTTTTCAAAGGCAACGAGATAGGGAAACGAACCTGACCCACGCAGGTAATGCGTATCGCCGCGCACCTCTGCCGGGGCCATCCCCCAGATGTCGATCATGAATGCGGCGGCGCCGGACGGATCGGGCAGCGCCAGTTCGATGCTACGCAGTTTCACGAGATCGTCTCCCTGGAAAGTCCTGCTGCGGCTATGCCGGCATGGGCGCATTCGGCGTCGCATTCGCCGGTATCTCCGCTGATTCCGACTGCGCCGATCGCCATGCCAAGCGCATTGCGGATAACGACGCCGCCGGGCGAAAAGGCGATCTGCCCGCCGACAACATCGCTCACGCTGTGGAAGAACACCGGGTTGCTCCTGGCGCGTTCTGCAAGCACCGAGGTGTCGGCGTCCATGCCGATGGCACCGCTCGCCTTGGCCCGTGCGATGTCGAAGCGAAACAGACTGGCCTTGTCTTCGCGAGCGAAAGCGACCGGATGCGCGCCTGCATCGAGGACGATAACCGCCAGCGGCTTCGCTTTGCGTCGCCGAGCCTCGGCGAGTGCACCGGCCACGATGGCCTGTGCCAGTTCAAGCGTCAGGGTCATGCGGTCAATTCCTGTTCTGCAAATAGCATCTGCCGCCGGGCAGCAAGCAAGGCTGCGAAGTCCCCAATGGCTGTGCCGAACACATAGTGATCGGGTCTCACGAGGACGGCATCGACCCCTCGCGCATCAAGCCAGGACAGAATGGCCCCATTGTCGGGAAGATCGGCGGCGGCGAACACCGCAAGGCCCGGCTCTTCAACGGCGAAAGGAACGCCGCGCACGAACAGGCGCCAACCCTGACCGGTAAATTCGTCCAACTTGCCGCCGTCCTCCAGGATCGGTTGCACGAAGCGTTCGCCCGCACCGGTCGTGCCCGTCAAGACAGCCCCGCGCTCAATCGCCGGGATCAGGTCGTGAGCGGTCTCTCCCTTGCGCTGCCTCGCCTTCTCGCGGATTTCGGCATCGCGTGCGGCCGCCCTTTCGCGGTCGAGCTCGCAGATGTAGCGCCCGGCATCGACTGCCGCGCCGATCACGGCGCGCACATGGGGGTCGCGCTCTTGCTGATAGGTATCGAGAAGGGCCGGATCGGCGCCGCGACTGACAATCGCATCCATTTTCCAGGCCAAGTTGGCGACATCGCGCAGCCCATGGCACATGCCTTGACCGAAGAACGGCGGCGTCTGGTGGGCCGCATCACCGGCAAGGAAGACGGCCCCCATTTTCCACTGCTCGGCCACGAGGCCGTGGAAACGATAAGTCGCCGCACGCACGATGCGGTGAGGGACATCTGCCATCCACGCACCGACAAGCTCGCCGACTTTCTCCGGCTGCATCATCGCCGCATCGTCTTCGCCCGGCAGCAGCATGAATTCCCATCGGCGATGATTGCGCCTTCCGGGAACGACCGTCGCCGGACGGTCGGGATCGCACATCATCACCGAAAGACGTTGCAGATCCGCATCGGCAGGAACGCCCGTGATTTCGGGGAACGTGACCGGGCCCTCGACTTCGGCGTCCACGACAAGCCAGGGTTCCTCGAACTTGAGGTCGTCAAGTCTAACGCCGAGCGCCTTGCGCACTGCGCTGCGCGAACCGTCGGTGCCGATTACCCAGCGCGACGTCACTTCCTCGATCTTGCCATGCAGTTCATAGAAAACGGTGACAGCGTCGCCGTTCTGGACCAGGTCGATGAAGGTAGCGCCCAGCTTCATCTCCACATTTTTCAGGGCTGCAAAGCCCTCCCGCAAATGCGCTTCAAGCTCGGGCTGGTAGAAGAAGTAATCGTTGGCCCATCCGAACGGGCGCGGCTTGCCGACCGTGCCCATGTAGCGGATCACGCCATGGTCGGCACCGACATGCAGGTGACCGTCAGTCGCCACCATGTCATTTTCGACACGGTCGATAACACCTGCAGACTGGAAGAGGCGCATCATCTCGTGGTCGAGATGGACTGCGCGCGGCAGCGGATAGTGCTCCAGCTCCTTCTCGAGCACGAGGACAGACAATCCCGCGCGGCCGAGAAGGTTCGCTGCCAGTGCGCCCACCGGGCCGCACCCCACGATAACGACATCAATGGTCATGGGTTCAGCCCACTGCTTCCAGGTTGGCAGGTGCCTTGTAGAGGACACCGCCCTTCATGATCATCGCAAGGCGATCCTTGTCCTGAAGGATCGCGACATCCTGCGTCGGATCGCCATCCACAAGCAGGAGGTCGGCAAGATACCCTTCGCGGACGAGGCCAACATCGAGGCCCATGAGCTCGCCGCCGTATTGCGTTGCAGAACGCAGGGCTTCCGCCGGCGTGAAACCGAAATACTTGACGAAATGTTCGAGGTCACGGGCATTGCGGCCGTTGGGATTGAAGGGAAAGCCGTAATCGCCGCCGATCAGTACCCGTACGCCGCGCCTCTTCAGCTCGGGAACGAGCTTGCCTTCAAGCTCCATGCGCTGGGCTGCGCTGGCCTTCATGTGGGACATATCGACGTGTGGAGGCGGGCTGGCTTCCAGCGCCGCGACAGAGACGCCCGCACCCGGTGCATAGAAAAACCTGTCCTTCTCGGCCACCATGCGCTCGATGGTCGCCTCGTCGGCAAAGGAACAGTGATAGAGAATGCGCGCGCCGGCATCGAGCGCAAGTCCGATCGCTTCGGGCGAGTACGTGTGGCAAGCTATCCACAAGCCGGCCTCACGGGTCGCCTCGCCGGCGGCCATCATCTCCTCACGCGTATAGAGGACATCCATGGCCGATCCGGGCTTGAGAGCATCCTCGCCCGAGACCACGAGCTTGATCGACCTGACGCCTTCGTCCTTGCAGTAGGCGACGAAGCCTTTCATCGCATCTGGCCCACGGCCGTTGAAGACATCCCCGGTCTCGACGCCTTCAGCGCCCTCAGGGCTGCGCTCGAGCGTAGAGGGCACAAGGCGCGGCCCCGGCGTATCGCCTGCGGCGATGGCGGCGGCCAGCTCGGGTTCGACCTTGTCGCTCAGAGCGCCCGCCGAATAGAGGCTGGTGAAGCCATGATCGAGCAGCACGCGGGCGTTGCGCCATGCCGCGACCTTGAGTTCCTCAGCGGGCAGGATGAACTGGTGATAGATCTTCTCGACCGAGGAAGCCCAGGTCAGGTGCGTATGCGCATCGACCATGCCCGGCATGAGCGTTTTGCCCAAGCCATCGATCACGACTTCAGCTGCCTCGCCGGACAGGGCATCCCCGCCCATCGCCACGCGCACGATACGCTTGCCTTCGACAAGGACGCTGCCGAGCTGCGAGGCAGTGCCCGTGCCATCGAAAATGGAAACTTGGCGGATCAGGGTCCGCATCGCGCTCTCCCTCGGTTCTCTTCGGTTGAACGCGTTTTACCCAAGCCGGTGACCTAAAGTAAAATAATGATATTTCTAATTGCCATAGTCACAGACTATATTTCTGCGGCAAGAGCCTGAACCATCGCTTCGGCAAGAGGAGACAGCTTTCTCCCGGAAATGCGCAAGACACCGACGCTGCGCTCGAACACCGCTTCCTTGATCGCAACGGCTCGAAGCGAGCCACGTGAAATTCCATCGAGAGCCACGGTGCGTGGGAGGACCGTTACTCGGTCTGTCTCCCGCACGATGGCGCGCGTGGTGAGGAGCGAATCGCAGCGAATGACCGTCCCGGGAACCGCTACACCCGCGGAAATGAAAAGCGCATCGACCTGGCGGCGAAAGGCACCTCTCGCCTCGGGCAGCACCCAGCGGCAGTGCTCGACGTCGCGCAGGGAAATTGCGTCGGGCATTTCCGCGTGCTGGGCCCCCACGATCAATGCGAAAGGATCGCGCGTGCACGTCGTTTCCAGAATATCGGGAGGAAGCCGCTCGATTTGGGTGGTGACGAAGGCCAGCTCGATCTCGCCCAATCGTAACATCTCGAAGAGCTGCGCATCGGGCCGTTCGACGACGCTCAGGGCAAACTCACCGACAACCTCTTCCACCCGCTTGATCGCGCCGGGCAACAATGTGAGCAGGGCACCAGGCGTGCCGCCGATCTGCAAAGGCCCGGCGATGCGCTGGCTGGCGTGCTGAACTTCGCTCGCGGTGTCCCTGAGCAGGATGGCCAGAGAATCGGCACGCCGACGCAGGGCAATGCCTTCCTCGGTCAATGTAATACCGCCGCGACCGCGCTCGAACAGGACTGTGCCAAGCCTGCTTTCGAGCAAGGCTATCGTGTTGGACACCGAAGGCTGCGAAATATTGAGCAGCCGCGCAGCACCGCTGATCGAACCGGCCTCGCACACCGCCCTGAATGTGAGCATGGCGCGTGGATCGATCTGGTGCTGACTTGAGCGCGGCGCGGGATCGGGGCTTGGCGTAACCATCCTTCGAGCTTTGATCCGCGCGCCCCGCCTTGGCAAGGCGTCGCTCGTCAATGCCCGCCCGTGGTTTCCTCGATCAGGCGTACGGGACCGATCAGGCCGGACGGGCGCAAAGGGGCATCCGCGCGATACGTCGGCATTGCGGTCCAGGTGATCTTCTGCGCGCCTTCCTGCTGGTCGCCGATCAGGCGATTGACCCAGGTATTGGCAACGCGGATTTCCAGGGTGTTCTGCCCCTTGCGAACGGCCTTGCCGATATCGAGGCGATAGGGCGCATGCCATGCCGTTCCGACGTCCACGCCGTTTACGGAGACCTGTGCAAGATCACCGACCCTTCCAAGGTCGAGCCACAGGGATCTGCCCTCTCCGTACTTTCCTGTTACCCTGAAATTACGGGAGTAAGTCGCTATTCCCGAAAAGTATTTCACGCCGGGATCGGCGCTCTTGTCGAGCGGTTCGAGTCGGGCAAGCTCGATGCTTGCCGGTGCTCCGCGGCCGGCCTGAAACGCGACTTGCCATGCACCGTCCAGCGTCGCAACAGCCCGTTCGCCCTGCCGGGCAAGCGTCACGCGATCCCTTGCAGCCGCCTTGCGGAAGACGACAAAGACCGCCTCGTCACCGTCCAAATGCAATGGCACTACGGTTTCGCCGCCGCTGATGCGGTAGCTGATCGGTTCGCTCTTGCCCGTCTCGGGATGCCAGAGTTCAGGCTGCTTGCCGGTGACACGGAAGTGCGCCTCGATGGACTGAGCCGCTTCCTGCTGATTGACGAGGTAGTAGATCTCTCCCTTCCCGTCACGGCGATGGACGAAGGGGATCTTCACCCCGGCGTCGGCACCGGTGAAAGTGAAATCGGGCGCAACGTCCATCGCCTGCAGCGCGCTTTCGATATCTTGCGAGGCTATCACGCGGCCTTTGCCGACGCGGGCATCGCCGCTTCCCGGCCAGAGCCTGGCGACCAGCGATGACCATTCGGTCAGATCGCCTTCCTGTGCGCTCGTGTTGCTCGGCGTCGCGATGGGCGCCTTGCCGACCACAGTCGCGCCGCCATCCACGAGTGCGGCCAGCTTTCGGAGCGCCGCCAAGGTCATGTGACTGGACGAGCCACCGAGATAGATGGTCTTGTAGCGAGCCCCGCTCGGCGCGACCAAATCTTCGCCATCGTTGGCAAGAAGTTCGGTCAAGGCATTGAAGTTAATATAATCGTAGGCATAGCGCACCGGAGCGTCAGCCACCGGTTCATCGCCATAGAGACCCGTGAGTGGAGCTTCCTCGCCATAGAAATAGGCGACATCGGCCACATTGCGACCCGTCTGCAGAAGCAGTGAACTGCGCGCAATATAGTCGACCCACGGCCGCGCCATTTCCGCCCAGCTCTCCTGCCTGTTGAAGTACTGGCCGAAGATGGCCAGCGAGAGCCCGGGCTTCTTGTCATCCACCGGCACATGGACTGACGTATGGATGACCGGTCGGTTCACCCCGGTCACGAATTCCAGATCGATGAAACGCTTCAGATCCTTTGGCGCAAAGGCCCAGGGCGCCATCGATGCGGTCATGGATTCCGCAGCGACGAGGTTCTGTCCATAGAGGTGGGCAACCGAAGCGGCCCCCTTCATGTCGGCAATCAGTGTCTGCCGGGGGCCTTCGTCGCGATTGAAGGTCCACAAGGCGGCCATGGGAATGTCGGCATGGCTGCGCATGGCCATGTCATCGCCAAGCATGGGACGGTGATCTTCCAGGGCCTCGCCATAGACCTTGAGATCATTTTCATGCGCTACATCGGCCACGGTCCCGTAGTGCTCGCTGGCAAGCAGATCCGCGAGGGTCCGGCGATAATCGTAGAGGAACCGGTCGGACTGCTCGCGCGTCCCGACGAGGGTGCCGGTAAGGGCCGGAAGCCAGGGCCGCGCATCGTAACCGCGCAGTCGCTGGAACTGCTCGAGCATTCTGGGCGTCCAGTTAGCCTCACCGACCTCGATCGAATCTGTGAGTAGAGCCCTGACCCCGCGCTTGCCGACCATATCGGGCCCGGCGGCATCCTTGTACATGCCGATGTAGTGCTCAAGATATTCGCGCACGGCTTCGCCATCGAACTTGTCGACTTCCAGTCCGGTCGCCTCGGGCGGAGCAGGATGGTTCGTGGTACCGAGCAGCGAATAGCCAAGCCGCAGGACACGCCAGTGCTGACCCGCCGGGAGCTTCGGCGCGGCCCAGTCGAGCGTACCGTCGGCCTTGAGCTTGTCGGTCAGGTCGATGACGTTGTCCGGATCGACGCCGGTTACATTGTCGTGCGGTCCAACAAGCGCATAGTAGTCGCGGCTCATCACGAAGCCGGCCTTGGTTTCATACCGGTCGACAAGCGCATCGCTGTGAAGTTCGAACTGGCCGACCACGATCGGTTGACCGGCCCTTTTGCTCGCAATGGCACCGAAGAGATCGTTTCCAGCGACTCCCGGCGCCGGTGAGCCTAACGCCGCGTCTGGCTGGCCTGGATTGAGAACAAGCCTGAAATGTGCCGCCTCGACGGGGGCGAAGCTTATCGTCGTCGGCACATTGCTCAGTTCGAGTGCCTTTATGGGCGTCCAGGTCTTGCCATCCTGACTCGACTCCAGAGTTCCGGCAAAGGCCGCGCCGGCAAAGGGAATCCTGACATTGGGAACGAAGACCGTCGCCGAACGAACCGTGACCGGGCGCTGATAATCGAGCCTGAGCAACGGGGCATGGCCGTCCACGCGCGCCAGGGTCACGCCCCCGGCGATGTCCGCGTCGACGAGCGCCTTGCCAGCAAGGACATTGCCTGCGCCGTCAAGCGCGCGTGGAACCGGCAGGGAAGCGATATCGGGAACCGGAAAAGCCAGCACCCCAACCTCGCCCGCGTATGAGACGCCGCCTGTCTCTGCGGGCACCCCGGACATGATCTCTTCGATGGTCACTGGCGGATGAAGGGTCTGGAAAGGGCCCGTGGTTCCCGGTGGCGATGCGAGCCTGCCGACGAAGCGCTGGTCACCTGCGAGGGTCGTTTCGCTCCAGACCAGCTTCTTCAGACCATCCTGCGGCTTGACCCAGGGCCCCCCGGTCTCCGACCAGCCCGGTGAAGCCGCGATCGCCAGTTCCAGATCGAGGCGATCGGCTTCGTGTGCGGCGAACCGAAAGGCGTCCTTCCATTCCGGCGTCATGTACACGAGGCGATGATCGACGATCTGCGGCGTCTGAAGGTTCGCATCGAAGTTCTGCAGACCACCGATACCGACGCGCTTCATCCATTCCAGATCCTTGCGGATCCCGTCCTTGGTGATGTTGCCGTTCATCCAGTGCCACCAGACGCGAGGTCGAGCGGAACTGGGCGGGTCCTTGAACGCCTGTTCCAGGGAGGGCTCCGGCCGTGTTGAAGGCGCAACCTCGGCGGCATCGTCTCTGCTCTCGGCATGAACGGGCAAGGTGCTCAGCGCAGTAGCGAGGCACAGAACGATACGAAGCGAAAGGCGCGGCATGAGGTCTCCCGGAAATCGGTTCTGGTATTGAGCTTGGAAACAGGGGCGCGACCTGCACAGGGCGCAGCGGCGACAGGACTGCTTGGGTTCAGACGATCCCTGCGCCCAGACCGACGGCCTTGCGCTCCTGCGCCTTGCGATCGCGCCAGCGGCTTTCACGATAAGTGCCCAGCATGTCGATCGCGCCACCATTCTCCAGCCTCGCCCTGGCCAGGATCGGCGAAACATCCACGTTATAGGCCCGGCGTAACGCCTGGAAGGCCATCATCGTGTCATTCGCTTCCTGGGCCATGTGCAGAGCCTCGCGATCGACGAGCAGTGCCTTGGCAAAGCAGGCAGCGATCGCCTCTGCGGATGAAAGCATGGATTCGATCGGATCGGTCACGTTGTGCGACTGGTCGATCATGTAGCTGGGATTAAAGCCCTCTCGCGGGTTCAGTTCGGCTTCGACCAACTCGTTGAAGACGAGGAACAGCTGGTGCGGATTGATCGAACCGGAATCCAGATCGTCGTCCCCATACTTGCTGTCGTTGAAATGGAAACCACCCAGCTTTCCGAAGCGGTGCAGGCGGGCAACGATCTGCTCGATGTTCACGTTGGGCGCATGGTGGCCCAAGTCGACAAGGCACTTGGCCTTGGGGCCCAGTTCCTGCGCAGCAAGCATCGAGGAGCCCCAGTCGCTGATCACGGTGGAATAGAATGCCGGCTCGAACATCTTGTGCTCAAGCAGCATCCGCCAGTCATCGGGCAGTGCGGCATAGACCTGCGCTGCCGCGTCGAGGTAGCGGTCGAGACTGCGCGCCAGATCCTGTTGTCCCGGGAAATTGGTGCCGTCGCTGACCCAGACGGTAAGATCGGTAGAGCCGAGCTGGCGGCCGATCTCGATGCATTCGATGTTATGCTCGACAGCCTGCTGGCGCGTTGCGGCGACCGTCGAGGAGAGCGAGCCGGTTGCGTAACTCTGCGCCTGGCCGGGCTGGTCCTGGAAGGTATTCGAATTCACCGCATCGAAACCAAGGCCAAGGCTCGCAGCCTCTTCGCGCAGCGCGCCGTAGTCGGACACCTTGTCCCAGGGAAAATGGGGAGAAACCCGCGGGGTCAGGCGTGAAAGCTGGTTGATGACTGCGCAATCCTCGAGCTTCTCGTGGATATTGGTCGGCTCACCGGCAATCGGGAACTTGGCGAAGCGCGTGCCGCCACGTCCCGCCCCCCAGGTCGGCACCGCAACGGAAAAGTCGGCAATCCGCTCCTTGATCGCATCGATGGCGATGCCGGCCCGCTCAAGCTTGCGTCCGAGGCTTGCGTAATCGTCCTCCAGCGCTTCAAGGTCGCGCGCATTTGTCTCGGCGATCAGTTCGGCGGAAAGGGGCATGTTCATGGTTGTGCCTTCACTTCTAAAAGTCCCTGCATGTCCATCCATGCGAGGAACTCATCCATCATCAGTGTAGTGGTGGTACCGGGCGCCCCAAGACCGAAGCCGTGGCCACCGGACTGGTAGGCGTGCAGTTCCACCGGACGCTTGGCCGCGTGCCAGGCGGAAACGATCGAGAAATCGCCATTGCCGAATAGAGGATCGTCCATCGCCAGCGCCGCGAACATCGGCGGCGCGTCTGCCGGAACGTCGACCTTGCCCATCGGCCCGTAAATGTAGCCGATGAAATCTGGCGCCTGCGTTCCCGGATCGGCGTCGGAAGCGGCCTTCAACACCGACCGCAGGGTTGTCATGGCCCCGGCGGAAAAACCGATCATGCCAACCCGCGAGGGATCGACGTGCCATTGCGCTGCATGGCCGCGCACCAGAGCGAGAGCTGCAAGCGCGTCATCGGTCGCCGGCGGATTGCTGATGTCGGGCGCATTGCCGGCGCCACTGGCTGCCTCGCTCATCAGCCTGCCCATTTCGGCCATGAAATCCGCGTCCACTTTCGGCGTGGTCTTGAGGCGGTACTTCAGGACGAAGGCGGAAACGCCCTTGTCGGCAAGGGCACGGGCAACACGCCAGCCCTCGTTCTGCATCGCGAGCATCATGAAGCCGCCACCGGGCGCGACGATCACCGCCGTGCCGTTGGCCTTGCCCGGGGCGGGTAGGACCGGCGTCAGCGTCGGGTATGTGATGTTGCGCAGAACGGTCTCACGGCCCATGAACCGCGTCGCGATCTCATCGGAGGGAGCACCCGGCGTCGCATTCCCGTAAAGCGGGATGGCGGCGGCTCCTTCTGGGGCCTGCGCCGGTCCCTCGACCTGGGCGGCAGGCAGGGAACCTTGCGCCGAAGCCGGGGTGACCAGGCAAGCGGCCGCCAGCAGCGCGGCCTTCATCAGATACCGTCCGGACATATGATCTCCCTCTCCCAATACGCTTCAAGTCATCGCGTGAACGCCTGTGCGTTACCCGCGTCAACATTGATCATGTTTCCGGTCGACTTTGCCGACATGTCGCTGGCAAGGAAATAGACGGCTTCGGCAATGTCGGACGGCAGGACGTCACGCTTGAGCATCGAGCGCTGGCGGTAATGTTCCTCAAGTTCCTTGCCCGAATCGATACCATGGGCGCCTGCGCGCTCCTTGCGCCAGTCGCCGTCCCAGATCCGGCTGCCCTGGATCACCGCGTCGGGATTCACCACATTGACGCGAATCCCGTGCGACGCGCCTTCCAGAGCCAAGCAGCGGGCCAGGTGGTTGGCGGCCGCCTTCGCCGAAGCATAGGCACTGGCATTGGTGGCAGCAGCCACACCGTTCTTCGAACCGATGAACACGACCGAAGAACCGCCCTGCTCCTTCATGCCTTTCAACAGCGGCCAGGCGGCGCGTGAGCTCAGGAAATAGCCCTGGGCCAGGACGTCGTAATTGCGGTTCCACAAAGCGATGGTCGTTTCCTCGATCGGGGCCGAGGAAGCGATACCGGCATTGGCAACAAGGATATCGAGTCCGCCGAATTCGCGGGCACAGGCAGCGAACGCCTCGCTTACCTGCGCTTCATCCGTCACGTCGCAAACAACGGAGCGAACGACATCGCTGCCGAACTGGCGGGCAAAACCTTCGCGCACTTCACCAACAGCCTGTTCGTCACGGTCAGCCAGCATCACGCAGGCCCCGTCCGCCATCAGGCGCGCCGCGGTGGCCGCCCCGATGCCGCCGGCACCGCCTGTGACCAGAGCGATGCGGCCGACCAGCGGCTTGGGTGCAGGCATGCGCTGCAGCTTGGCTTCCTCGAGCAGCCAGTATTCGATGTCGAAGGCTTCCTGCTCGTCGAGCGCGATGTAATCGCCAATCGCCTCGGCTCCGCGCATGACGTTGATGGCATTGCCATAAAACTCACCGGCCAGGCGTGCGGTGGTCTTGTCGGTTGCGAATGTGATGCGGCCAAGACCCGGGACCAGCACGACAACCGGGTTGGAATCGCGCATCGCCGGTGAATTGGAACGCTTGCAGCGCTCGTAATAGGCGGCGTAGAGTTCCCGGTAATCGGCGACCTTCCCGGCCAGGTACGCACCATCCTGAAGGCGTGCGGGATCGAGCGTGAGCGGCGCGATCTTGGTCCGCAGGAAATGGTCCGGGCACGAAGTGCCGAGCGCGGCCAAGCGTTCGAAATCGACCGAGTTCACGAATTCCAGCGCTTCGGCATCATCCGAAAAATGGCCGACCTTACGCCGCGCCCCGGTCATCAGGCCGCGTAGGCGAGGCATAAGGTCGGCAGCGATGGCCGCGCGTTCCGCCGAGGAGGAGAGAGTAGCGGAGGCGCCGCCGAAAGCCGGTCTTTCAGCAAGCCTGGAATTGAGGTACTTGGCCGCATCGGCGATGAGCGAGACGGTATGCTCGTAACAGGCCCGGGCGCTGTCGGCCCAGCAGATGATCCCGTGGCCGGCCAGCATCACGCCTTCGACCTGCGGGTTAGCCTTGACGAAATCGCGCAGTTGCACGCCAAGCGTGTAGCCCGGACGCTTCCAGGGCAGCCAGCCGATCTTGCCGCCCCAGATTTCCCGGGTGGCGGCCTCTCCCCCCGAAGAGGCCGCCAGCGCAATGATCGCATCCGGGTGGACGTGATCAACGTGCGCAAAGGGTAACAGCGAATGCAAAGGCGTATCGATCGAAGCCGCGCGCGAATTCAGATTGAAGGTGCAGTGAGGCAGGTAGCCGACCATCTTGTCGTCATCGTCCGGCCCGCCATAGTGCTTTTCGAGGCTGAGCAGCTTTTCCTGATAGAGCGTCGCGAAACCGTCGAGCTTCATCGAACCGATATCGCCGCCCGACCCCTTGACCCAGAGTACTTCGACCTGCTCACCCGTGAGCGGATCGGTCTCCACCAACTTGGCCGAGGTATTGCCGCCGCCAAAATTGGTGACGGTGAGATCCGAACCGAGAAGGTTGGACCGGTAGAGCAGAAGCTCTGCCGGAGCAAGCGATGCCGCGGCCGATTCGTCCCAGCGGCTTTCCGGGACAGCGAAAGGAATTGCGGCTACGGGCGATGGCGCGGTGATCGTATTCATGGCGCCCCACTTAACATTGCCCCTTTCCACAATCAATCTGATTCGATAGATACCAATCATATTCGATCACAATGCTCATAAGGGAGAGCATGTCAGGTACCGGTTCCTATATCGTCGTCGACATCGGCAAGACGCTCAGCAAGGTTACCTTGTGGACGCGCGAGGGTCGAATGCTGGATCGGCAGGTTCGCCCGAATGCTCCGTGCGAAGATGCTGGCTTGCGCCGTCTGGATGCCGCGGGGATTGCGGCATGGCTCAAGGCGACGCTCGCGACATTCTCTGCCCATCCCGTCGAAGCGATCATCCCGGTCGCCCATGGCGCCGGCTTCGTTGCAGTGGGCAGCGAAGGAGCCCTGTTCCCGCCGCTCGACTATGAGCAGCCGATCCCGCAGGAGGTAATGGCGGACTACCGCCGCGAGCGCGATTCCTTCGCGCTGACCGGCAGCCCCGCCCTGCCCGACGGCCTCAATCTCGGCGCGCAGGTCTACTGGATGTCGCGCCTCTACCCTCAGGAGATGGCGGAAGCGACGCTTGTCCCCTGGTCGCAATACTGGGCCTGGTTCCTGACGGGCAAGGCGGTCAGCGAAGTGACCAGCCTTGGCTGCCACACCGACTTGTGGTGCCCCAGCGACGCTCGCTTCTCTCCCATGGCCGAACGCATGGGCTGGGCGCAGCGATTCGCGCCGGTGGTCAAGGCCAGCCAGGTGGTCGGACCGCTACGCGCCGACCTTGCCATCGAAACGGGGCTGGCAGCGGGGATCCAGGTCCATGCCGGCCTGCACGATTCCAATGCCGCCCTGCTCGCCGCCCGCGGCTTCCCCCAGATCGCCCGGCAGGAAGCCACGATCCTGTCGACCGGCACCTGGTTCATCGCGATGCGCCTGGCCGGCGAAACCGTATCGATTGCTTCCCTGTCCGAAGCGCGCGACACGCTCGTCAATGTCGACGCCTATGGCTGGCCTGTACCTTCAGCCCGCTTCATGGGCGGGCGCGAGATCGAGACCGTCATCCAGCTCGACACGCGCAGGGTGGATATCAAGCCCGATCAATGCAAACTCATGGAAGCCGTGCCTGCGCTGCTCGAACGCGGAACCGTGATGATGCCCACCCTTACTCCGGGATTCGGCCCCTTCCCGCAGGGCAAGGCCTGCTGGCTCAACGCTCCGGTCGAATGGGCCGGCACCTGGTACGCGCGCCGCGCGGCCATCTGCCTTTATGCCGCCCTCGTGGCCGACACTTCGCTCGATCTCATCGGGTCGAAAAACCGACTTCTCATCGAAGGACGCTTTGCCGAGGCGGAAGTCTTCGTACGGGCGCTCGCGGCACTGCGGCCCGATACCGAAGTGTTCGTCGCCAATGCGCACAACGATGTCTCTTTCGGAGCGCTGCGTTTGATCAATCCCCTGCTCAAGCCGGCCGCGGGGCTGCGCCGGGTTGAACCTCTCGAAGGAGACCTGCAAGCGTACCGGGCAAAATGGCGCGCAGCGGTAGCAAGGGGTGAAGCATGATCGTCGCATCGGTTCCCGACTTTCGCGAAGCGGCAAGGCGGCGCCTGCCCCGCTTCCTGTTCGAATACATTGACGGCGGCTCCTATGCCGAAGCAACCTTGCGCCGGAACGTCGAGGATCTGGCCGGACTGGCCCTGCGCCAGCGCGTGATGCGCGATGTTTCGCGGCTCGACCTGTCGACCGAGCTGTTCGGCCAAAAACTGGCCCTGCCGCTTGCCCTTGCGCCCATCGGCCTTGCCGGCCTCAATGCCCGGCGCGGGGAATGCCAAGCCGTACGCGCGGCCGAAAAGGCCGGCGTTCCCTTCACCCTCTCGACCGTCGGTGCCTGTCCGCTGGTTGAAGTCTCAGCGGCCGCCAGCAAGCCGTTCTGGTTCCAGCTCTACATGATCCGCGACCGGGCGTTCATGAAGGACCTGTTGGCGCAGGCTGTAGCAGCAGGCTGTTCGACGCTGGTCTTTACCGTCGACATGCCGGTACCTGGCAGTCGATATCGCGACTATCATACAGGGCTGGCCGGAGCATCGGGACTCAAGGGCGCGACATGGCGCGCGGCTCAGGCCTTGGCGCGACCAGGCTGGGCCTGGGATGTTGGCCTTCGGGGCCGCCCGCATACCCTGGGCAATGTCGCACCCGTCCTGGAGGGCAAGACCGGCATCGAGGATTTCTTCGCCTGGATGCGCGCCAACTTCGACCCTTCGATCAACTGGCGCGACCTCGATTTCATTCGATCCGAATGGAAGGGGCCGCTGGTCATCAAGGGCATTCTCGATCCCGAGGACGCGCGTGAAGCGGCAGAGCTGGGAGCCGACGGCATCGTCGTTTCCAACCACGGCGGCCGACAGCTCGACGGCGTGCTTTCAAGCGCGCGTGCCCTGCCTCCGATCGCAGAGGCCGTCGGCGACCGCCTGACCGTGCTTGCGGACGGCGGCATACGGTCGGGCCTCGACGTCGTGCGCATGCTGGCGCTAGGCGCGAAAGGCGTGCTGCTCGGGCGCGCATGGGCCTGGGCCCTCGCTGCAGGCGGAGAGGCGGCCATCACCAAGATGCTGGGCTTGATCGAAGCTGAAATGCGCGTCGCCATGGCGCTGACCGGAACGACGAAAATCGCAGAAATCGACGGCAGCGTTCTCGCAAAAATGAGCGAAAGGGATCGAATCTGATGGGAGGCAACCCGGCGCTTGGCGTCCTGTTCCATTGGCTGGGGGGCTTTGCCTCCGCCAGCTTCTATGTTCCCTACAAGCGCATCAAGCTGTGGTCATGGGAAGTCTTCTGGCTGGCAGGGGGGATCTTTTCCTGGGCCGTTGCGCCTTGGCTATTCGCTTCCCTGCGCACCAACGACCTGTTCGCAGTGCTTGTCCAGACACCGGGCAAGACTCTCTGGTGGTGCTGGTTCTGGGGCGCGATGTGGGGCTTCGGAGGCCTGACGTTCGGCCTGACCATGCGCTATCTCGGCCTCTCGCTGGGCATGGCGGTGGCGCTGGGGCTAACGACCGTGATCGGGACGATGGGCCCACCCATCTTCCACGGAACCCTCGGTGAAATCGCCTCGCGCACCAGTGGGCAGCTGACACTTATGGGTATCCTCGTCACGCTTGCCGGCATCGTTGTCGTCGCGCGCGCGGGCCACAAGAAGGATGCGGAACTGGGCGGCGAAGCGAGCGAGGGCGTTGCCGAGTTCGACTTGCGCAAGGGTCTGCTGATCGCCGTCTTCTCAGGCGTGATGTCGGGTTGCTTTGCCTGGGGCCTCGACGCCGGCCAACCCATCCGGGACCTGACGCTTGCCGCCGGTACCGATCCGCTCAACCAGGGCCTGCCAGTTCTCTGCGTTGTCCTTGCAGGCGGGCTCACCACGAACGCCATCTGGTGCGCCATTCTCATTCGTCGCAATCGCAGCTTCGGGCAATACTTCGGCGCAGTTGCCGATCCCGGTGCGATTGCCGACCCGGGATCGGGTACCCCGCATGCCACCGGCGCCAAAGCTTTGAAGGCGCCGCTTCTGCTGAACTACTTTCTGGCCGCACTTGGCGGCACGCTCTGGTATTTCCAGTTCTTCTTCTACACCATGGGCGAAAGCCAGATGGGACGTTACGGCTTCTCGTCCTGGACCCTGCACATGGCATCGATCATCCTCTTCTCCACGCTCTGGGGTTTCGCCCTCAAGGAATGGAAGGGAGCGAGCACTCGCACGCGGACGATGGTCTGGCTCGGCATCGGACTGCTGGTCGGCTCAACGGTGATCATCGGACTCGGCAACATGCTGGACGCAAACGCGGCGACACACTGACAGTTGCGGAGCGGGGCGCGCAGCATGTAACGGTCCCTTGCAGATCGCGCCTCGAATAGATCCGTGAGCAGGCATAGGCAGGGAAACACGATGCATTCGGCCGAACGCGAAAGACTCATTCTCAATGCCATAGGCGCAACGGGGCTCGTGACGTATCGCGAGCTGGAGTCCTGCCTCGATGCATCGCCAGCCACGATCCGGCGAGACCTGACGCGCCTCGAGGAAGAAGGTCGCATCGTTCGGGTACATGGCGGCGCAAAGCTGCCGGACGCGGAAAGCCCCGTGGATACGCATCGCCTGTCAGGCACGCCGTTCGACCAATCGATTTCGCTCCACCTGCCGCAAAAAAAGGCCATTGGCCGTGCAGCGGCAGCCCTGTGTGCGAATGGCGAAGGGATCATGATCGACGGAGGCACAACGACGCTGCAGATGTGCCCGCACCTTGACGGCAAGGACACTCAGGTCCTCACCAATTCGCTGCACATCGTCAACGCATTGCTGCCGCAGGCCGGAACGCGCGTTCTCCTGCCATCGGGCACGGTCTTTCGCGAACAGAACATCGTTCTGGCTCCCGCGGGCGAAGACTCCATGCCGCGCTTCCATGCTCCCAAGCTGTTCATGGGCGCGGCATCGGTCGGGCCGCAGGGCGTGATGCAGGCCGACGTCATTCTGGTCGCAGCCGAGCGACGCCTGATCGATCGCGCCGAACAGGTCATCCTGATGGTCGACAGTTCCAAGTTCCGCTCATCCTCCGGGGCCATCGTATGCGGTCTGGACGAAGTGGATGTGCTGATCACCGATCCCGGAATTCCCGATGAGATGCGCACCATTCTGGAAAAGCAGGGTCTTCGCCTGATTATCGCGCCGTTGGATTGACTTCCTCCCACAACGCGAATGGCGAGAAAAGCAGCGCTAGCCCGCGGTGAAACTCCCTCGCGTCCGGTTGGCGAAGGCGACCAGCGAGAGCATGACCGGCACTTCCACCAGCACCCCAACGACTGTCGCGAGCGCCGCTCCACTGCCGAGGCCGAAAAGCCCGATCGCGACGGCGACAGCCAATTCGAAGAAATTCGACGTTCCGATCAGCGCACAGGGCGCAGCAACTGCATGCGGGACTTTCCATAGTTTGGCCGCGCCATAGGCAATCATGAAGATGCCGTAGCTCTGTATCACGATTGGTGTTGCGATGAGCGCGATCAACAGCGGCCGGGACAGGATCGTCTGCGCCTGGAAGCCGAACAGGAGCAGGACGGTCAGCAGCAGGCCCAGGATCGAAAGCGGTTTCAGGCGCCCTGTGAATTCGCTCACCGCGCCTTCATCGCCACCATGCGTTGCCAGCAGGCGATGGCGAACCCAGGCCCCGGCGGCGAGCGGCACCACGACATAAAGCGCCACGGAGAGCAAAAGCGTGTTCCACGGCACCAGGATATCGGTCACCCCCAGCAGCAGCGCAACGATCGGTGCGAAGGCCACGATCATGACAAGGTCGTTCACCGCAACCTGCACAAGGGTGTAGGCAGGATCGCCCTTCGTCAGCTGCGACCAGACGAAAACCATAGCCGTGCATGGCGCAGCGCCGAGCAGGATCAGGCCCGCAATATATTGCTGGGCATCGCTGGGCTGCAGGTAAGGGGCGAAAACGAATTCGAAGAACACCACGCCCAGCGCCGCCATCGTGAAAGGCTTGATCAGCCAATTCACGGCAAGAGTGATGATCAGGCCCTTGGGCTTGTCTCCCACGCGGCGCACCGCGGAAAAATCCACCGCGACCATCATCGGGAAGATCATCGCCCAGATCAGGACCGCAACGACGAGATTGACCGAGGCGTATTCGATCGAGGCAAGCGCGGCGAACATCGCCGGCGCCACGTTTCCAACCAGAATGCCGGCGATAATAGCCCCGCCTACCCAGACGGAGAGCCATTTCTCGAACAGGCCAAGCCCTGCCGCGCGGGCTTCTGCTTCCATTACGCCTGCACTCACTTGCGATCGGCCTCCCGGCCGATGGCATGAAGGGTCTCGTGAAGGGCTACCTTTTCCAGGCTGGCGATCGGCAGGGCCAGAAGAAGGTCGATGCGCCGCTTGAGCATGCGGTAGGCTTCCAGAAACGCCGCGGCCTTTTCGGCATCGTGCCCCTGGACCGCGGCCGGATCGGGGATGCCCCAATGCGCGGTTATCGGCCTGCCGGGCCAGACCGGGCAGCTTTCCGCAGCAGCGTTGTCACAAACGGTGAACACCAGATCGAACTCCGGTCCGTCGATGAACTCGTTCCAGCTCTTGGAGCGATAGCCCTCGACCGGATACCCGAGCGTTTCCAGCGTATGGATCGCCCATGGATTGACCGTGCCCACCGGCTGACTGCCCGCGCTATAAGCCCGGAAATGCTCCTTGCCTTCGTGGTTGAGGATAGCTTCGGCGAGGATTGAGCGTGCCGAATTGCCGGTGCAAAGGAACAGCACATTCAGTGGTGTGTGGCTCATGACACCCTCTAGCAGCAGGATGGGGACGAGGCAGGCGCGGCAACAACCTGCGGGACGCAGCAAGCGCTCTGGTCCGCCTTGCCGGAAACGAGACCGCCCGGATCGGGCGAACCGCCATATGTCGTGCTGTCGCCATCGGTGAGGAAGGCTTCCCAGACGACGCCATCGGGATCTGCAATCCAGCTCTTTTCCGACCGCGCATAACAGCAAGTCGTCGCGCCTTCATCGAGGACAGGACCGTCCGCCGCCTCAAGCCGCCCCTGGACCTCGGCAAGTTCCGCCCTGTCCTCGACTTGCATGCCGACATGCTCGATCCCCTTTGCCGCGCCGTCGCGATGCGAAATGGCAAAGTTGACGCAAGGATCCTCGAGCATCCACTTCGCGTAGTCGGGCTTCGTAACTGTCGGCGCACTACCGAATAAGCTGCTGTAAAAGGCGATCGAGCGATCGATGTCGCTGACACCGACGTGAACGTGAAAACGCTTCATCAGGCCGTCCTCCTCTTCGCTTCGCTATTGCAGGTTGTTTCCTGACCGCAGGGAATACCGCCGCAGCAGTTTTCCGTGAGATATTCCATCAGGCCGTTCATCGCCGAATAGTCTGCCGAATAGATGATCGAGCGACTTTCACGCCTCTGGCTGACAAGCCCGGCATTGGCCAGTTGAGCAAGGTGAAAGCTCATCGAGGAGGCCGGAACCTCAAGTTTTTCCGCAAGCGCACCAGCGGCAATGCCTTCCTCACCGGCCTGCACCAGCAGCCTGAAGGCCGCCAGGCGATGCTCCTGGGCCAGGGCAGAAAGTGCGCGGATCACGATTTCGGCTTGCACTGCACTCTCCGATGATTCGAGAAATATGGAAATATCAGATCCGCAGCACGCGGACAAGCGCCGATCCCCGCGCCACAAGCCCGGCACCTTTCCTGAGATCGCTCAGTCGCTAAACCCGAAGGGGCACTTCGCTTCCGATGCAGTGCGATTTCTCGCAAGGCACCTCCTGATCGAACTTCTTACGCACCCTTTGCGCGGTCGCGGTTCATGGCCTCGGACACGGCGATGGTCGTCATGTTGAGGACTGAGCGCGAGGTCATGCTGGGGGTCATGACGTGGATCGGGCGCGACAGCCCCATCAGCATCGGCCCGACGGTCGGTGAGCTGGACGAAGCGCCGAGCGCGGTGAGCGTGATGTTGGCTGCATCGAGGTTGGGCATGACCAGCAGGTTGGCAGGCCCTTCGAAACGGGTATCCGGCACCAGCCTTTCACGCAGCGGCTGCGAGAGCGCGGCGTCGGCATGCATCTCGCCGTCGACTGCCAAATCGGGCGCCTTTTCGCGCAGCATGGCCAGCGCGGCCCGCATCTTGCGGGCACTGGGGCTGTGCGAGGCACCGAAGTTGGAGTGCGAGAGCAGGGCAACGCGCGGCTCCAGGCCGAAGTGCCGGATCTCCCTGCTTGCCAGCAGGGTCATTTCGGCGATCTGCTCGGGCGTCGGCTCGGGTACCATGTGCGTATCGGTGATGAACAGTGCACCGGCATCGAGGATCAAGCCTGAAAGCGCATAGACGCGCTGCGCACCCGGCGCGCGGTCGATGATCCGCAGCACGTATTCCATCTGCCCCCAGTATTCCGAGTTGCCGCCGACAAGGGCAGCATCGACCTGCCCGGTACGCAGGAGCATCGCGGCGGTCACGGTAGGGCGACGATAGATATGGCGCACGATTTCGGGCGCCGGCACGCCCTTGCGACCTGCAACGTTGCGATAGGCCTCGACCAGCGGTTCGATGATCGCGTGATCGGTCTCCGGATCGATCACCTCGACATCGCGGTCGAGCTCAAAGCGCAGGCCGAGTTCAGGAAGGCGTCGTTCGAGAATGCGGCGGCGCGCCACGATGACCGGGCGGGCGATGCCGTCGTCCAGAACGTCCTGCACTGCGCGCAGGACACGCTCGTCCTCGCCTTCACCATAGGCGATACGCGTCTGCGATCCGCGTGCTGCCTCGAATACCGGCATCATCAGCTGCGCGGAACGGGTATTCTTCTGCGCCAGCGAGCGACGATAGACTTCAAGGTCGAGCGGACGGCGGGCCACGCTGCTGTCCATCGCCGCCTTGGCCACTGCCGGGGCGATCTCGGCGATCAGGCGCGGATCAAACGGCGTGGGAATGATGTATTCCGGCCCGAAGGCCAGCTTGCGTCCGCCATAAGCCTGCGCGACGCTTTCATGGGCGGGGAGACGGGCCAGCGAGGCAATTGCCTCGGCTGCGGCGACCTTCATCTCCTCGTTGATCGTCGTCGCCCCGACGTCCAGCGCGCCGCGGAAGATGTAAGGGAAGCACAGGACGTTGTTGACCTGGTTGGGAAAGTCGGAGCGGCCCGTGGCGATGATGGCATCGGGTCGCGAGGCGCGCGCGATGTCGGGCAGGATCTCCGGCTCGGGATTGGCCAGCGCGAAGATCAGCGGCTTGTCGGCCAGGAGCGGCAGCCATTCGGGCTTGAGCACGCCGGGCGCGGACAGGCCGAGAAACACATTCGCGCCGGGCAGCACGTCGGGCAGGGTACGCGCATCGGTCTGGCGGGCGTAGCGCGCCATGTTCGGCAACATGCCTTCGCGCCCTGCGTGGATCACGCCGTCCTTGTCGGTCAGCGTGACGTTCTCAGCGGGCAGGCCCATCGATACCAGCAGGTCGACGCAGGCGAGCGCGGCAGCTCCGGCGCCCGACGTCACCAGCTTGGCCTCGCCAAGGCTCTTGCCCTGCAGGACCAGCGCATTGCGCACCGCGGCAGCCACGTCGATGGCAGTGCCGTGCTGATCGTCGTGGAAGACCGGAATGTTCATCCGCTCGCGCAATGCCGCCTCGATGGCGAAGCATTCCGGGGCCTTGATATCCTCAAGATTGATGCCGCCGAAGGTCGGCTCGAGCAAGGAGACGGCATCGACGAACCGGTCTGGGTCGGTCGTGTCGACTTCGATGTCGAAGACGTCGATATCCGCAAACTTCTTGAAGAGGACCGCCTTGCCTTCCATCACCGGCTTGGAAGCAAGCGCACCGATCGCTCCCAGGCCCAGCACTGCCGTACCGTTCGAGATGACCGCAACGAGATTGCCGCGCGCGGTGTAGTCAGCCGCCTTGTCCGGATCCGCGGCGATCTCCTCGCAAGGTGCTGCAACGCCGGGCGAATAGGCCAGGGCAAGGTCGCGCTGGTTGACCATGCGCTTGGTCGGCTCGATCCTCAGCTTTCCCGGCTGCGGGAAAAGGTGGTATTCGAGAGCCGCCTTGCGCAGGTTTTCGTCCATGGTGCGTTAGAACTCCGGTTCGCATGTCAAATGGTCTGCGCCTCCACAGACGAGAGTCGCGCACTTTTCAACCTCGAACCTTCCCGGAAGCACAGATAGTATCGGTTTTTGGCAGGTCCTGCCGCCTTTCGCACCACGACCGGTACAAGGCCGCAGGAATATCGGGCGTCAGCGAAGCTTGAAGTCGGCGACGAAGCCCAGATGATCCGAGAGAGAGAAGCCGCCTTCATCGACACCGAAAGGGATATCGAAACCAGTCAGTTGCAAATGCGCGCCCTTCCCCGCCCGGAAGTACTCCTTGTCCTTGGCGCGGTTGCGGACCAAGCCGAAGTCGGTGTCCGAGCGCGTATCGGCTCGCCCCCCGATCGTGGCAATGGCTTCCTGACTGCCGGGGAGAAGGCCGCCGTCACGCGATGCGGCGGCGAGGCGGTCGGTGTCATGTCCTAGATTGAAGTCGCCGCCGAAGATGACGTCGGATTCGGGATCGACCTGCTTCGCCACGAATTGTCGCAGCGCCCCGACCTGCCAGGCATAGGCCTGGTTCGCGCGCTGCGTGGAAACACCCGATGCATGACGGGAATTGAGATGGGTGTCGACGACCGTCACCGGCGTTTCGACGCCGGGAACCTTGATCCGCGCCAGCACGGCACCTTTGGTCGCAAGGCAGTCATACCCGGCGCAGGCGTCCTGCGGAAAGGCCATTTTCGCCGTCGCGACGATGGGATAGTCGGACAGGATCACCAGCCCGCTGTCCACCCATTTTCCTTCGCCCTCACCCTTGCCCCAATGAAGCCTGGCGCGGAAATCCTGATCCAGCGTCGGCGTCGGCACCGCCGATGAATCGCGCGGCTGGGGGCCGGTCACCATGTAGGCATAACCTCCGATGGCGCCCAGGGCCTTCGCTTCGGGAATGAACGCCTCCTGCAGCAGCACGACGTGGGGCTGCTTTCCCAGCGCGCGAAGGTGCCGGAACCGGCGACCGATCTCCATCAGTGCAGAGGAACGCCCCAAGGCAATCGGCCAGGGCAAGCCCTTCACGTTATAGGTCATGACGGAGAGTTCGGAAGGAACCTCAACCGATATGGGCTGCCCGGCCGCGGGTGCGACTGCGGCAGGCGCTCCACCTGCCACATTGACAGCCAATACGCTGAACACCGCCGCCACGGCGGCGAGGCGAAGCATCCTCATCGATACGGTTCCCAATAGCTCTGGCACAAGGACGCCGCCGCTTGACCCGCTCCGCAGTCGCGGGACGAAACCCGTGCCGGCCAGAGGCGAAATCGTTCTTCGAAAAATTTATTTTGCTCGTGACTGAGGATTGCGGCGAAGCGCGCCGTCATGTGACCATGCGCATCGGTTTCCTGTTCAACCACGACCAGATCCATCAGATTGCCCACAGTCTGCCGATCGCAATGGCGCTCGCCGATGGCGGCTTCGAAGGCGAGATCGTGGTTGCCACCACAAATGCCGCATTGACCCGCGAAGTCATGCGCATCGGCGGCGATCGGATCGGCACGCGGATCGAGCATGTGCAGCTTGAACCCTGCGCCGCGACGCGCCGTCTCGACCGGCTGCTGGGCAAGGTCATCCCGGCACAGAAAATCCTGATCTACCGCGACAATCTCGACTTCTTCCGCAAGCTCGACGTCCTCGTCGTTGCTGAGAAAACCTCGCTCCTTCTAAAGACCCGGTACGGTCTTCGCGACCTTGCGATCATCCACACCCGGCATGGCGCGGGCGACCGGGCGATCGGCTTCGACAAGGCCAGTGCGGGCTTCGATCACGTCCTGTGTTCCGGGCCCAAGATCCGCGACCGCCTGATCCGGGAAGCCCAGGTTTCACCGGAGGCCATCACCATCGTCGGCTATCCGAAATTCGACCTTGCACGCGACAAGACGCCGCATCGCTTCATGCCGGACATGCAACAGACGGTGATCTACAACCCGCATCCTTCGCCCCACCTGTCCTCCTGGTACAAGCACGGGCACCGCGTTTTCGAGCACTTCATGGACAACGATCGCCTCGGCCTGATCTTTGCCCCGCACGTCATGCTCTTCCAGCGCAGCTTCGTGGTGACGATCGACAAGCTCACCATCGACCGGGCCGGAGAAATTCCGCAACGCTTCCTTCGCGGCGACAACATCCATGTCGATCTGGGCAGCCGCGCCTCCACCGACATGACTTATACCCTGGGGGCCGACGTCTATCTTGGCGACGCCAGCAGCCAGGTCTACGAGTTCCTCCTGCGGCCGCGCCCTTGTATCTTCCTCAATTCGCAGCAGCATGACTGGACCGGTGATCCCAACTTCCATCACTGGCGCGCCGGCGAAGTGATCGTCAGCCCCGACCAGCTTTCGGCGGCCCTATCCCGGGCCGAGGACCTGCACGAAACGCATTACCGGCGGATTCAGGAAGAGATGTTCGCTGAAAGCTTCGATCTGACCAACACGCCGTCCTCGGTCCGGGCCGCTATGGCCATCGTCGACTTTACGCATGGGCGCGAAAGATCCCGGCGTCATTTGCACCTCGTATCGGCCTGATCGCGGCAAGCGCATCAAGTCTCTGGTCATGGGCGCGCATTTGTTGCAAATGGGCCCCGCCTCACAGGGCGAAACTGACCAATTCCGGGATTCCTGCTTGCCTACCGAAGTCGAGCCGCACGTCGGCCGAATCCAACGTATTTTCAAGGGGCTTGGACTCGTCGTGGGGGGCAAGGCCGGGGCGGGCCTGATCAGCCTCATCTACCTCGTTCTGGCAACGCGCTTCCTCGGACCGACCGAGTACGGGGTGCTGGTGCTCGTTCATGCCTATGTCACCACGGTTTGCGGCATCGTGGAATTCCCCTCTTGGCAGGCCATCGTGCGCTACGGTGCAGAGGCCGATCGCGAAGGCGACAACCACCGGCTCGGCCGTCTGCTGCGCTTCGGCGCCGGGGTGGAACTTGCGGGCGGTGCCCTTGCGATCGTTTCTGCCATGGCACTGGCGCAGTTCGTCGGCCCGCATCTGGGCTGGCCGCCCAAGGCCATGGCTTTCGCACAGGTCTATTCCTTCGCAGTGCTCGGTTCGGTCCGTTCGACCCCTTCAGGCTATCTCCAGTTGATCGGGCGGTTCGACCTGATCGGGCTCCATAACCTCGTCCAGCCCATCGTGCGCCTCGGCGGGGCCCTGATCGTGATTGCCTTCGGATGGGGCATCAAGTCGTTCCTGGTCGTCTGGCTGCTGGCCGCCCTTGCCGAATTCGCGGTCCTGTGGGCGATGGGTTTCTGGTTCGCCGCGCGCCGCCTGGGGGCGAGCCTGTGGAACCCGCAGGCCGGCGACGTCGCGCTGGAAAACCCGGGGATCTGGCGCTTCCTGATCGCCAGCAATGCCGATGTCACACTCAGCGAACTGGCCGGCCGGATCGCGCCGCTGATCGTCGGCTGGATCATGGGGCCCGCCTCTGCAGGCCTCTTCGCTGTCGCCCAGCGCGCCACTGTCATCATTGCACAGCCCGCCCAGATCCTGGGCAACACTTCTTACGCCGAGCTGGCTCACATCGTAGCAGGCGGCGGCGGCGGCAAGCCGCTACGCCAGACCCTCGCCAAAGTGGTCGGGATCAGCCTCCTCGCCGCGCTCCCGGTCGTGGTGATCGTCGCGGCCTTCCCTGCCGCCATCGTCGGACTGCTGGCGGGCCCGGCCTTTGCCGCGGCGTCTACCTTGATGGTCGTTCTGGTTGCCGCACGCGGGATCGCCCTCGTCGGGCCGCCCTGCACTTCGGCAATCTCCGCGCTGGGGCACCCGGCCCGATCGATGAGCGCCAATCTTTTTTCCAGCCTCGTGTTCCTTCCTGTGCTGCCCTGGCTGCTGCACCGCTACGGGCTGATGGGAGCAGGAATCCAGGCCGTGGGGCAGGCACTGCTGGCCAGCAGCCTGCTGGTCTTCTTCGTCTGGCACAGCAGCAGGAAGCTATGACGCGTCCGCGCATCGCCTATGTCATCAACTCCGTCGAGGGCGGCGGCGCGGCTCTTCCGGTTCCCGCGGTAACACAAGTCCTGCGCGACGCAGGTGCCGACGTTCGCGTCTTCGCCCTCACCCGTCGCGACGGCCGCGCCCTGCCGCCCATGGTCACCGCCGGCCTAGAACCATCGGTGCGCGATGGTGGTGAAACCGACCACTTCGCCGCCGCCCGATGGCTCATGAAGGAAGTGCGCGGCTGGGGAGCGACCCACCTGTGGACTTCACTCAGCCGCGCGACGATCCTCGGGCTGATTGTCGGCCCCATGCTTGGCCTGCCGGTGGTTTCATGGCAGCATGCCGCGTTTCTCAAGCCATGGAACCGGCGGCTCATGCGACAGTTGCAGGGCCGCGCCCGGCTATGGGTGGCGGACTCGCAGTCGGTTGCAGAACTCACCGCAGAGCGCCTGACAGTTCCAATCGGACGCCTCGAAACCTGGCCGATCTACTTCGCCGATCCCGCCATGCCCGAGGCCAGGGCATGGTCTCCGGGAGAACCGCTACGCCTGGGGAGCCTTGGCAGACTCCACCCGGTGAAGGGCTATGACGTGCTGATCGATGCCTTGGCGCGCCTGCGCGTGCAGGGCTTCAAACCACCTGTGCCGGTGGAAATCGCCATCGCCGGTGACGGCGAGCAGACCGCGGCCCTCATGGCCCGGGCATCGCAAGCCGGAGTGACCAACTTCACGCTTGCTGGCTACACCAGCGATCCGCGCGGTTTCCTCGCCGGCCTGCACCTCTACCTGCAGCCTTCGCGTTCGGAGGGCTTCTGCATTGCTGCGCACGAAGCGCTGACGGCAGCTCTGCCGACTATCGCATCGAGTGTGGGAGAGCTGCCATTCTCCATCGCTCCTGCGCGCAATGGCTGGCTGGCCCCGCCCGGCGATGTCGACGCGCTTGCCTCAGCCCTTCACGAAGCCCTGTCCGATCCCGGCGCTCTTGCAGCGATGGGCAAGACGGCCCGCGCGGACATGTTCGACCGCTTTTCCAAGGAACGCTTTGAGGCCAGGGGACGCACTATCTGGCAGCGTATCCACCCATAAGGCGGCGCAAGTCGAGCGCCAGCCCGGCAAGTGAGCGATCGATCGTCTTCACGTCGAAAAGGGTAACGTCACCAGACGCTGTCAGCGTGTGCATACCCTCGCATGGGTGAGGCGAACCGGCGGGCACCCCCAGCGCTGCGCCTGCCTCGGCCTGAAAGCCACTCTCATCGAGCCGGTCGATCCACAAGGGACGGATCGCCGCGCCATATGTGCGAAGGCAATCCTGCACCGGCAGCATGATCCCCTCGCCAAGCAGCACCGGAGTTCCGCCGGGCCTTGAGGAGGCCCTGTCCCATCTGACGGGGTTGCCGGGATGCGGCGTCCAGGGCCCGCAAAGTCTTTCAGCCCAAGCGACATGGAGCGAGCCAAGCTTGTTGGCCTTGCCAGCTGCTGACGAATAAAACAGCCACCAGCGATCCTGATAGTGCAGGATCGAGGCGTCGACCGGGACACAATCCAGCGCGATTTCGCATTCCGCGCGCCAATCCTCGAGTTCGCCGTGGGCACGGTAGAGCGTCAGGCGGCCCGAGCGGTGCGCTTCCGGCAGCATCCAGGTCGCTCCTTCCCCGTCGAACACGAAAGGATAGGACAAATGCCACGACTCACGCAGAACGAGCTTGCGTTCGACGAGTTCGAAGCGCCCATCAAGGGTGAGCCTTTCGATAACCCCATGCCGGGTGCGATAATCGTACTGCTCGGCGAAAATGTGCAAATTGTCGCCGGAGCGATAACCGAAAGGATCGGCAAGGAAAGTGAAGGCAGGCTCGGCATCGAGCCAGCGCACTTTCGCAGGATCGATGCCGGATTCCAGTACCGCCTGCACCGGCTGCATTGCGATCCCGCAAGTCCAGATATCCTTACGCCTTGGCATGGCGACACGCCTTAGCAGGGGCGCGCGTCTGCGCAATCCTGCAACCTCTCGCCAGACAGGTCATTACCAGTCCGGCGTGTTCGAAACCGTCGGCTGACCTACGCGCCCTAGCGCCCTCTGAACCTGGGCTCGCGTTTCTCGGCGAAGGCCTGGCAAGCTTCCCTGAAGTCCTCGGTCCCGAGAGCAAGGCACTGGACGTGGTTCTCCAGTTCCAGTGCCGCATCAAGGCCGGGCGCATCGATGTTGGCACGCATGACCTGCTTGGTGTGCTTGATGGCATAGGGACTGTTTGCCGCAATCTGACCCGCGACATGCAGAGCAGCTTCCATCAACTCCACTTCGCCCGCCAGCCTTGTCACCAGACCTATGGCATGGGCTTCGGCGGCATCCACCGCACGGCCGGTCAGCATCAGTTCGTAGGCGCGCCCTCCTCCGATCAGGCGCGGCAGGTGGTAACTGATGCCGCATTCCCCGGCACTGAGCGCCACCTTCACTGCGCCGACAAGAAACCTCGCACCCGGACCGGCGACCCGCACGTCCGCCGCCAGAGCAAGCCCCATACCGGCCCCCACCGCCGCGCCGTTGATCGCCGCGACCACCGGGAAACGGGCACCAGCGACATCCCTCATCAGATCTGCGAACTTCTCCTGAAGGTCCATGTTCTCGATCGGCCCCTGGGGCGCGTCATCGCCCAGCAGCACTTCCTTGAGATCGAGGCCCGCGCAGAACGCCTTGCCCCGCGCCGCAAGGATGACGACGCGTACATCTCGATCGTCATTCAATTGCGCAAGGGAGGAACGCAGGCGCGCGACCATTGGCAAGGTCAGCGCATTGGCTGCCTGCGGGCGATCCAGACTGACGATGGCAATGCCATCTTCGCGCTTTTCGACTTCGATCACAGCCCAGCCTCCAGACCCTTGAGCCGGGTCAGGGGACCTGGAAGCCCCGGCACATCGACTTTCAATTCCAGAACGGCCCCTGCCTGGGGAACATTCGCATTGCCCCCGGTCGAAATGACGAGGCGCGACGGATCGCTTGCGCCAAAATCGATGCTGACGATGTGAGGATAGGGGAATCTCAGCGCCTTGAGGCAGATACGCTCGGGCGAATAATGCAGCAATCGTCCCGTGCTCCAGCAAGCTACCCAGAGATTGCCTTCGGCATCGACGACAAGACCGTCGCTGTCCTCGATTTCGATGAACAGTTCGCCATCGCCCGGCACGCCGTCAGCCGCGAGGGGATAGCGCCAGATTCCGCGCATGGTTTCTGAATGGTAGAGCCACTTCCCGCATGGACTAGCGGCAATCCCGTTGGAAGCGTAGACGTCGCGTCGCAGAACCGTGATCTCGCCGCTCGCCGCCATGTGAAAGAACTGGCCCGGCGAGGGTGCCTCCCCTTTTTCCAGGGCAGAGACGAAATCTATGGTTCCGGCATAGAAGCCGCCCCTGCCGTCACCCTCCATGTCGTTGACGGCGATGACGGGCTGCCCCTCGATACTGGAGACAAGCGAACGCGTTCGGCCAGTCTCCGCCTCGAGGGCCACGATACCGCCCCGCCCGCTGCACAAAACGAGGCCGGATTCGTCGAACAGTATCCCGCCAACCCACTGCCTGCCCGGCAGCATCTCTTCGACGTCAGAACCCCTTCGCCTGCGATAGACGCCTTTGCCGGTCAGGTCTGCAAACCAGATGTCCCCCTCCGGCGACACCCGGGGGCCTTCGACGAATTCGAAGCCCTGCGCGATCAATTCGAAATCGGTGACTTGTATTGTCTGCATGTCTCTCTCCCGAATGACCTTATCCCTGACCCGCAAACCGCTTGCACTTCGCGAATGTGTCAGGTCGCCGCCTTTTCCCTCGACGCTGGTCAAGGCGGCTTTGCCCGGCTAGGTCCCTTGCGTGACCTTGCACCGCGTATCCGACCCCCCGTTTGGCTTCATTGCCTTTGAGCAGGACCCCGTCCGCTGGATGGAAAGCAGCGAGATTTTCACCAAGCCCCAGCAGCAGCGCAGCCGGGATTCGCTCAGCCGCATCGTGACCTCGGCCGTGACACTGTTCTCGGACTCCGGATTCGATGCCACGCGCGTATCCGATATTGCCAAGCATGCGCGCGTCCCGGTCGGAACCGTCTACCAGCATTTCGCCGACAAGGAGGCCTTGCTGACCGCGATAGTATCGGGATACCGAACTTGCCGGATGCGTGAGATCAGCGAACTTTGCACCTCTGCCGAAGCGCTTGCCGCAAGCCCACGAGAGCTGATCGGATTGCACCTCGACATCGTCTTCAGTGCCTTCACCGTCGATTCCGGACTGCTGCGCCTGATCGAGCGCAGACGGCTGGAAGACCCGAACGTGCACAAGGACCAGAGCAGCGCCAACGAAATCGTCGCGAGCCTGATTGCCGACCGTCTCGTCGAGAAAATGCCCGAGCGCGATGCCGCGCAATTGCGCAGACAGGTACTTTACCTCCATTCGATCATCCGAGGCGCCGTGGTCTGGTCGGTCTTGCCGGCAGGTGGCGAACTGGGCGAGGGTCTGAAAGTAACCGATACGGCCTTTGCTGAAGAGGCGTTCAAGATGTCGCTGCGGTATCTGGGCATAGAGTAATAACGGCGCCCCGCGTACCTCGCTTCCTGACTTGCTGCCGCTGCAGCGCAGGCAAAATTCCCGCTTCGCCCGAAATTCCATTCAAGAAGGCACGCGCGCTGGATCGAGCTCGGGGCGCAGTTCTGACGGTAGAGTGAGCAGATCAACTCGACCGTACTGGCTTTCCGGCCCCGCCCTATCCTTTTGCCTTGTTGACCCAAGCCGCCCCTACCCTCATTCTCCGCTCAAACAGAACATGAGTTCATATTCATTTTTGTAGCTTTACTCTTGGGAGAGGACAAGGCTCATGAACGATATCCAGAAGATCATGCGCGATCGCTATCCGGGCAATACTTGGGCCGACGTAGCAAAGCGTGACGGAGAATTGCCCGAGGTTCTCGCAAAACAGTCGAATCCGAAGCAGAACCTGCGCGACATACCATTCGCGCGTTACACCGATCCCGACTTCTTCGACCTCGAGATGGAGCGCATGTGGAAGCGCGTCTGGCAATTCGCCTGCCGCGAAGAGCATGTCGCGGAAGTCGGCGATTATTTCGTCTACGACATCGGTCGCATGTCAGTCCTCATCGTTCGCAGTGATAATGGGTTGAAGGCCTATTACAATTCCTGTCTCCACCGCGGGACCAAGCTCAAGGCGTCCGGCTCCTGCGGCTGGTCTGCCAATATCACCTGCCCGTTTCACAACTGGCAGTGGAACCTCGACGGCTCACTGAAAGCCATTCCCTGCGAATTCGAATTTCCCCAGGTCGAGCGCGAGCGAGCAGGTCTCGTCGAGGTCCAGGTTGCGAGCTGGAACGGGATGGTCTTCATCAACTTCGATCCCGAAGCCACGGCACTGGTCGACTACCTCGAGGTCCTGCCGGAGCACTTCAGGAACTGGGATCTCACCGGCTGGTATGTGGCAACCCATGTGCGCAAGCACCTGCCAGGCAACTGGAAGTTGTCAATGGAGGCCTTCATGGAGGCCTACCACACCCCTTACGTTCACCCGGAGATGACGAACGTGGTGGGCGACCACAACATGCAGCACGACATCTTCTCCGACCACGTAAGCCGCGATTTGTGCGCGATGGCATCCCCCAGCCCTACCTCCAAGCAGCAGATGAGCCAGCAGGAACTGCTCGATACCATGCTGGTCGGCGACGGCAAGATGGTGGGTGATCGCGCGCAAGTGCCCGAAGGCAAGACCGCCCGCTGGGTCATGGCGCAGCAACTTCGCGAGCAGATGCTGGACAAGTACGGCCTCGACTACTCGCACCATTCCGTGCCGGAGATGATCGACTCGCTGAAGTATCACGTCTTCCCGAACATTCTCATCTATCCGGCACCGGGCCTGTGCCTGGTCCAGCAGTTCAGACCGGACGGCTACGACCGCGACCGCTCCACCTTTGACCAGTATGTCCTGCATCCCAAACCGCGCGACGGAAACTATGAAGTCGCCGAAGTCGAGGTCATCGGCGAGGAAGAGAGCTTCACTGTCGTCGAGACCATGGACGCATTTCTGGCGAGCGTTCTCGATCAGGATACCGACATCATGCGCTGGCAGCGCGAAGGCATGTACGCCAGCGGCAAGGGCGCCGAGACCCTGTCGATCTATCAGGAATCGCGCATTCGCCATCTTCACGATACGCTCGACAAGTACCTGGAGGGCCGGAAATGAAAGAGCATCTCCAAGCCGTCCATCACGTCTCACTTTCGGTCCCCGACATAGACCTTGCCCGCAAATTCTACATCGACCTGCTGGGCGCGAAAGAGATCTCCACGGCCGAGTGGGAACCGGGCAATGCATGGATCGACGCCATCGTCGGACTGGACCGCTCCTCGGCAAAGTCGTTCATGGCACGCCTGAAAAACATCAACATTGAAGTCTTCGAATATCTCCACCCCAAGTCACCGCCAGTCGATGCGAACCGCCCCGTCAACGTAAACGGCTACACCCACATCGGGTTGCAGGTGGACGACATCCAGGCGGTCTACGAAAAAATGGTCGAGGCGGGGCTGACCTTTCACACGCCGCCGGATCTCTCAACGATCTCGCTCGACGAGAACGGGAAGAAGGTCGGATACGCAGCCACTTACGGGCGCGACTACTTCGGCAACATTTTCGAAATCATGGAAATACACGAAAACGACAACGTCGAGCCGATCTGAGCCGGCGCGATAACAGCAAATCGGGAGAGAAGAATGGACCTCGAGCTCAAGGGCAAGAAGGTAATCGTCAGCGCGGCCACCCGCGGCATCGGGCGCAAGATTGTCGAGCAGTTCCTCGACGAGGGCGCGATAGTCTCATTCTGCGGACGGCGTGCGCGTTCGGTGGAGAATAATCCCAGCGATGAAAGCGTGTTTGCCAACCCGCTCCACGGTGACGGCGTGGAAGATGCCGCGGCCGCCTTGTCCTCGCGCGGCGAGGTCTATGGATCAGTGGTGGACTGCGGTTACTACGACCAGGTCACCCAGTGGGTGGAAAAGGCCGCCGCGGACATGGGCGGGATCGACATCGTCGTCTCGAACGCCAGCGCGCTGGGCGGCATACCGCGCAGCCGAAAGGGTTGGGATATCAATTACAACGTAGACCTGATGTCGGCCGTTGCAATGTTCGATACGGCGCTGCCGCACATGCAAGCCGCCGGCGGCGGCGCCTTCGTGCAGATGTCGACGATCACGGCTATAGAGAACCACGCTTTCGGGGAATCCGGCTTGAGTTATGGCGCGATGAAAGCGGCGCTGATCAACTACACGCACCAGCTTTCGATCGACTACATGAAAGACGGCATTCGCTGTAACTGCGTCTGCCCCGGACCGGTCTACATCCCAGATGGCAGCTGGGGTTTCCTCGAAAAGGAAATGCCCGAATATTACGAGGCGAACCGCACGAAACATCCGGCCGGACGATTCGGCCGCCCCGACGAAATCGCCGATGCCGTCCTGTTCCTCGCCTCTGCTCGCGCTTCCTGGATTACCGGTGTGAACCTCACGGTCGACGGTGGCTTCACGCGAAACGTGAAGTACTGAACACCAGTCGTCACCTGCTATTTTCATGGATATGCAAGTCGAAGCTCAAGTTGAAAAGCACGGGCACCTCACCCTATTTCCCGGTCGTCGCACCAGATTTCAGTAGCAATTCGCGGCCAACTGGCTTTCTTGCGACAAGTGGAAAGCCGGGATTGGATGAATTGTACGCACGAATGCATGATACTCGCCCTGTCGACAGGTACGGCTCGCACGCTGTCCTTAGCCACGATGCAATTTCCATTGCCCGGGTCATCTGCATCCTCGGCGTGATCTACGTTCATGCCTGGACCGGGCTGGGCGGTCATGATCTCGAGCTGGCTCGCGGAACCGCGCAGGAAAACCTGCGCTGGTTCCTGATGGAAACCTTCGGACGCAGTGCAGTGCCCCTGCTCGGGCTGATTTCGGGTTGGCTGGTTGCTGGCTCGTCCAGAACGCGAAGCTGGACGGCGCATATCGAACGCAAGGCGCGCACGATCCTTGTGCCGATGATCGCATGGAACCTGATTGCGCTTGTTCTGGTCTGCGGAACGGCCTGGCTGTTCACCCTTCCCGCGCCGACGCCGCCTTCGGTGGGCTGGGTTGTCGAGGAAATCTTCATCCTCACCCGAAATCCCGACGTCAATGTGCAGATGCCGTTCCTGCGCGACCTGTTCGTGTGCATGGCCATGGCGCCGCTGCTAGTGCGCATGAACGGGCGGTCGCTTGGACTGGTCATCGCGCTGGCTGCAGCAGGCCAGGTGTTCGGATTGGGCGCGCCCGTAATCCTGCGCCCGGCCATTCTTGTATTTTTCGGCCTCGGGATTGTCGCAAGACGCGCCGGCCTCGCCGAACGCGCGGCGGCGTGGCCACTCGGCCTGGCCATTGCCCCCTTCGCAGTCCTCCTGCCGGTTCAGCTCTGGTTGGCAGCGGCGCCCGACATGCCCCGTACTGGCATCTTGATCGCCAGCTTCGACCTTGCGATGCGCGTCACGGCGTCGCTGTTCTTCTGGCGTCTGGCATGGGCCCTTGCGAAGTCGCCCGCCCGCACACTGCTTTTGAAGATCGAGCCTTTCGCTTTCCTCATTTTCTGCGGACACCTGATTTTCATGTGGCTGGCCGGCCCGCTGCTTGGTCAGGTCTTCGGAAAGCTAGGGGCGCCAGCATATCCGGTTTACCTGCTGCTGCAGCCGCTCATGGTTCTCGCCTGCACCATCGCCATCGGACGGTTCCTGCAACGGTATGCGCCGGGCCTCGCCGGGATACTGAGCGGAGGGCGGCTCAAGACGCGCAAGCCGGCTGCTGCACCGCCCCTTCCTGCCGTGGCACCGCCAGAACCGGCAAGCCCCGCCCATACGGGGTGAGAGCCGACCTGCCTGATACGATGTTCAACCTGCAGGCTTACAGTTCCCCGGCTTCGCCGAACACGATCGCCCGTTACCGCAATACCGAAGCCGCCTTTGCCATCACGCGCGCTTCGCAGCCCCTGCCCGCTAGCGACCTGCCCAACCTCCAATGGGCCTACAAGCCAGACAGCGAGGGACCCTCCATCGAAGTGGCTGCACTGGGAGCCGGCCGCAAGGGAACGCCGCGCCTTGCCCATCTGGCCCTCGGCTGGGACTTCTAGCACCGCAATCTCCTCTCGCATTCACGGCCTCGAGGCTGGTACAGCCGAGACATGACGGGCATTTCTGCAAATAGCCGGATAGGCGTTATCGGGACGGGACGCGTCGCCCAGGCGTTGGCACTCGGCCTCGGCAAAGCCACCTCATCACCGCCGCTGATCTGGGGCCGCTCGGCCGCCGGGCGCGAGGAGGCCATTTCGCGGGTCGGACGAAAGGCGAGTGCCAGCGAGAACATGAGCGATCTCATCGAGGCATGCGACATCATCGCCATAGCCGTTTCCGACGATGCTGTCGCCCCCGTGGTCAAGCAGATGGCATCGCTCATCCCTGCCGAACACACGCCTTTCGTCTTCCATGTCAGCGGACGCAGCGGTGCAGCCGTACTCGACTCCCTGCGCGAGAAGGGTGCGCTCACCGCAGCTATTCACCCGGCCATGACCTTCACCGGAAATCCGCTCGAGGAAGTAACGCGAATGTCAGGCGCCTATTTCGCAATCACCGGATCGAGCGACAGCGCCTGGGAAACGGCAAGGCAGATCGTCGCCGGTCTGGGCGGTGTGACGGCCGAAATCACCGAGGACCGACGCGCGCTCTATCACGCAGGCTTGTGCCATGCAGCCAATCACCTCGTGACCCTGCTGTCCGGTTCCTCCCGGATACTGTCCGCCGCGGGAGTCGAGGAACCCAACGCCATGTTGGCCCCGTTGGCCCGTGCGGCGCTGGAGAACAGCCTTGCTCGCGGGTTCGATGCGCTTTCCGGTCCGGTGCTGAGGGGCGACCGCGAAACGATCGGGCGGCACATGACGGCCCTTGCCGATCAATGCCCGCAGGTCCTGCCTGCCTATCGCGCCATGGCCCTTGCGACACTGAACGAACTGGAGGCGGAAGGAGCGCCAATTCCGCTTGGCGGGGTCCGCGCAGAACTCAGCTGAAGCACAGCCCGCTCCCGTTCCGCGCAAGGCAAAAGGTCTTCGCTCAATTCCGTCTCGAGCTGGCCTGCCACAAGATACTCAATGCAGCTGCGGGCGGCGACCGTTACGGATGAGGCCGATTGCAGTCGAGATCGCTTCGCGCGGCGCAAGGCCCGAGGTGTCGATCAGTATGGCATCGCGGCACATTCGCAAGGGCGCCTGGGCGCGGCTCTCATCCCGAAAATCCCGAGCCGTGACTTCGGTAGCCAGTTCCTTGAGCTCGATTGGGTATTCCATTTCAAGCAGTTCATTGAAGCGGTGGCGCAGGCGTATGTCGGGGTTGGCGGTGACGAAGATCTTCGCATCGGCATCGGGTGCGATGACTGTGGCGATATCGCGGCCTTCAAGAACGGCGCCACCCTTCCTGTGGGCAAAGACCCACTGGCGTTGGAACAGCGCCTGCCGAACAGAGGGGAAAACCGCCACGCGACTGGCAAGGTCCGCCACCAGTTCCGAGCGCAAGTGCGGTTCACCCAGCAGACCCATGGGGAAATCGCAGGCCGCCAGCGCGTCGTCCTCGTCATCGACGCGGCCCCCATTCAGGATGACCTGCCGCGCAACGGCTCGGTAATGCAAACCGGTCTTGAGGTAAGGTACCTGGAAATGCCAGGCGAGCCCCCTGGCGATCGAACCCTTTCCCGATCCGATAGGACCATCAACGGCGATAAGCATGACTACTTCGCCTCCTGACTGTTCTTACACAATCAAGATGGGATCTTCAGCAGGCTTTGCAATGGCAACCCCTATCGGCGCGAGGCATCGCCCAGACTGCACGGTCAGGCTAGCCAGGAAACCTGCCTATCAGGATCTTCCGAGCGTTTGGGCCCATATTCGCATGTCAGCGGCAAGGCGCGCCAGTTCACTCTCGTCCTCGAATACCGAATGCCCTGCGGCATAGGCCTTCGAGGTACGCCTGCCCGGACCGATCCCGGCATGATCGAGCGCAAACAGGCCTGCCGCGATTGGCGTAGTAATGTCGTAGTATCCTCCAACTGTCATCAGCTTGAGGCTGGGCTTGGCCTCCATCGCCTTGGCCAGATAGGGCGCGAAGCGCACGGTCCTGTAGACTTCGCCCCTCCCCCAATTCCACTTGAAGTTGATGCCGAGGTTGAGCGTGCGATACGGGCTCGGCAGCGCATAGCCGAGCCGATCTTCGATATACTCGGAAATGAGGCTGCCGGTCTCTGCGCCCAATGTCATCGACGGATCGTCGAAAGGGGGATGCATGTTGGACTCGGCGATGGCCCGCTTGGCCCGACCGTCGAGCTGGCCTGTGCGCAAACCCTTGTCGGCCAGCAGTCCGAGCATGAACTCCTGCCTGTCGAGTTGCAGTCCGTCCCGTTCGAACTTCGATGCGGGCAGGCCGATAAAGCTCGACATGCGCTGCGCGACGCGCGCACGTTCCGCAGGGTCAAGCGATGCGCCCGCTATCAGGGCCTTGGCATAGTCGCCTTCCGCAAAGGCCCGGACCCGCGCGAACTGTTCTTGGATCGAGCGCCCCTGGCGGTCGACGGCGCCATGATACCAGGCAACCGCGGCCAGGGTCGGCAGCAGAGTGACGTCCGAGACGATCGGCCCGTTACTGTCTCCGATCGAGAGGGACAGGAGCGCCACGCCATCAGGCAAGGGCAGGTCGGCTTGGCTCTGGGCATTGAGCATGGCGAGGGCCCGCGCGGTCCCGTAGCTCTCGCCCACGAGTGCGAAAGGAGAACCGGTGCGCCCGTTGGCCACGCGCCAACGCTGCACCACATCGGCTACGGCCCGAGCATCGCCATCGACGGAAAGCAGGCTCGTCGCATCGACGCCCTTGATCGGCATGCTGGTTCCGGTGCCGGGCGGATCGATGAAGACGAGGTCGGCGACATCGAGCAGGCTGAAGGGGTTGTTCGCTAGGCGAGGCTTGGCGCCTTCCTTCTCGACGATACGCATGGGCCCGAAGGCCGAAAGGTGCAGCGGAGAGGACGAGGCTCCCGGGCCGCCGTTGAAGATGAACAGCACGGGACGTTCGGCCTTTTGCCCGACATTGTGCGCAACATAGGCATAAGTAACCAGGACAGCAGCCTTCTCGCCCTTGTCGTTGGCAACCGGGCTTTCCGTGACGATCGCATCGTAGCGTACCGAACGGCCACCGAATTCGCCCTGGTGGTGCGTCGTCACGATACGTGCGCTCGGCGCGTCGCGCTCCACCATTGCTTCCATGGCCTTGAGGAAGACGGGCGGCATCGGCAGGCTCTCGTCCTGCGCACTGACGGATGCCGAGGAGATCATGGCAAGGCTCAGCGCAAGCACGCTCGCTCGCAGGGTCCTGAAATGCATAGGGCTGGTTATTCCGGTTTCTGAATGGGCAAGGCGTCGATGAGGCGTTCGATGTCGTCCATGGAATTGAACCAGGAAGGACAGACGCGAAAGCGATTGCGGCTCAACGTGATGTGCAAGCCCGCCTGCTCGAGCGGCTCGGACAGGCGCTTGTAGGCATCCGGCAGGACACAGGTGAACAAGGGGCTGCGGCATTCCGGAGGCGTTGCGACGCGATAGCCCTTGCGTGGCAGGGTCTCGTGAAGCCGCTGCAGCATCGGCTGTCGATGTGCCATGATCCGGTCCGTGCCCAGTTCGAGCAGCCGCGCCAACGACCAGTCGAGCTGGGCCATGACGCCGTGCGAGCGGGTTCCCATCGCGAACATGCCTTCGGCGTCGGCGCGCGGAGCCATGTCTGCGACATTGTCGCCCGCGCTGTCGTATGGGTAGACGTGCGACCTGAAACGCTCGAGCTGGTAATAACCGAAGCGCGGACGCTTGAGGTCCTTCAGGCGGTCGGGGCGAACATAGAGAAAGCCAAGCCCGAAATCGCCCATGAGCCACTTGTAGCTGGCACTGGCCGCGAAATCGACGCCGCTCTCCCGCACGTCGATGGGCACCGTGCCCGCGGCATGGATGATATCGGCATAGACCATGGCGCCATGGGCATGAGCGATTTCACAGATGCGGGCCAGGTCGTGTTCGAAGCCGTTGTAGGTCGACACGAGCGAAAGACTGACGAGGCGGGTACCGGGCCCGATTGCCCTTTCGTAGGCATCAGGATCGATCCGGCCGTCCACAGGCCTGATCCAGCGCACATCGACCCCTTGCGCGGCAAGCTGCTCATACAGCCAGAAAGAGCCGAAGAAGTGAAGCGTGTCGGTCACCACGCTGCCGCCTGCCGCGGGCAGATCCAGGGCTTCGACGACAAGTTGCTCGCCCGCCGTCGTACTCTGAACGAAAGCGAGATCCTCCGGCGCTGCATTGATCAATCGCGCGAAGGCGGTCTTGACCCGGCCTTCCACTTCTTCGGTCGGCCATGATCGCGTCTCGGTACGCGCGGTGAGGTAGGTATCGAGCAACGCCTTCGCGGGCAACGGCACCGGATGCATCGTGCCGGAATCGAGGTAGATCTTCTCCATCGGCGCAAACTCTCCGGAGCGCGCCAGCGAAGCGGTTGCCGATGCCAGGGGCGAAACGCTTGCAGCCGACAAGGCTTCACCCGCCAGCAAAGGACCAAGCGGCAGCATTGCCGAGCCGCGCAGGACGTTCCTGCGGGACAGTTTGGATTGCTGCGAATCAGGGCGCTCGATCATTTCCACATCCTACGGAAAGATTTGCGCATAAGAATTGCGCATTTTAGCCCCCACCACTGTATTGGATAACCGAAAACCAGAGTGACGTGTGTACCTTAAGGTCCATTCGCGCATAAAATTGCCGTCCCACTGGCGCTAGTCTGGCGAGACAATCTGCTGCAAGGGATCAGCCATGCCCGTCAAATCATCTCGCATCCTGACCATGTCCCTGGCCTTGGGGGGCCTTGCAGCGTGTCAACACCTCGCGCCACTGCGAAGTGACGCTGGACAGGTGACGCCGTCATGCCCGGGCGATGCAACGCAAACCGAAAGCACCCTCGCGCTCGCAGACGGCCCGCTAGGATATACGGCCTGCGCCGGAACGATCCGCATCACCGACAGACAGGATGGGGCGCTGGCAGACCTGTTCTACACGGCCTATCTGCTCCCGCATGACAAGGCAGGACAGCGCCCGATCGCCTTCGTCTGGAACGGTGGTCCCGGAGCGGATTCGCGGCTTCTGCAGTTCGACGCCCTTGGTCCCAGAACCTTGGAAAATGGCAGGATGATCGACAATGCCGACAGCCCCTTGCCCGCGGCCGATCTTGTATTTCTCGATCCCGCCGGAACCGGTTTCAGCCGCGCCAGTTCCGACGAAGCAGCCAGGACGCTCTATTCGACGACCGGTGACATCGCCGCGACCGCACAATTCATCCGTCGCTTCCTCGCATCCCAGGGTCGTACCGGCTCGCCACTCTATCTCGTTGGCGAGAGTTTCGGCACCTGGCGGGCTTCCGCCGTTGCCGAGGCGCTTGTGCAGGTCGGGCAACCGGTTGCCGGCATCGCGCTGATCTCCGGCGGCATTCCCATGGGCGAGGAGCGGGACCGGGCCCTGATGCGAGCACTCACCCTGCCCAACCGCACGGCGACCGCCCTTGCCCTCGGCAAACTCGATGCGCGCTTGTCCGCCGATCCCGCCTCCGCCCTCGCCAGTTCCGAACAGTGGGCACGGGAAGTCTGGTACCCCGCCCTCGCCGCCCCGCAATCGCTAACCGCTTCGCAGCGGCAGGCAGTCGTGACCGGGCTTGCCCATTACATGGGCATTGCGCCGGACCGGATCGACACGGCTACACTATGGGTTTCACCACGCGACTTTCGCCAGGGCCTGCTCGCCGACGAGGGCAAGACCCTGGGTATATTCGACATGCGCAAAACCGTGTCCAAAGAAGAAAAGTCAGGCAGCCATGCGGTGATTGCCTACTATCGCCAGAGGTTGGGATACCGCGATGGCAAGTATGCCGGTATCGAAGTTCCCGAACTGCCGGTCGGCGGAAACTGGCAGTACGACCAGGCCCCGATCACGAAGGAGTCCCTCTCCCGCGCCATGGCAGGCGAAGGTCCACCCAGCCCATCGCAGCCTTGGGTCCTGCGCGCGCTGGAACTGGCACCTGCCATGCGCGTGTTCGTCGCCACCGGCCTCTACGATTCGCTAAACGGATGCGCGGCCAACAGCGAGGCGGCCAACCGATTTGCCCCGCCACTGGCAAGGCGCGTGGACACCCACTGCTACCGCGGCGGGCACATGATGTACGAGGACCCCACAGAGAAGGTGCAATTTGCGAATGACCTCAAATCGTTCCTCTCCAATGCGGGCAATGTCCAAAATGTGGAATAAAAATTTCTCCAAGGCCCGGATAGCCGATTGCACAATGCACAGGCGCCTCACCTGAAGCGCAAGTTCGCAACATACTGCCTCACGATCTCGATTACTCTGCTTCCCAGACAAGCCGTATTGCAGGCGGAACATGAGGGGTAGTTCGATGATCAGCAGGGAGTCTCAAGTCCGCAACCATAGCGCCGGGGTAACCGCGTTACTGGTCTCCACCGCGACAGCCGCATGGCTTGCGGGCGCCGCGCCCGCATTTGCCCAGGACATCGCTCCGGCAACCGTCGCCAGCGACGATGCTGGCGAGATCGTCGTTACCGGTTCGCGCATCCGCCGCGACCGTGCGGAAGAGAGCGCCCCGCTCGACATCGTCGACGCACAGGTCATCTCCGATCGCGGCTACACGAGCGCTTCCCAGGCCCTCAATCAGCTCACCTCCAACAGCCCCATGCTTGCACAGGCCGACGGCAGTGGGGAAGGCAGCGGTTCGGGCCAGCAATATCCGAATCTCTTCGGTCTGGGCACCGGTCGCACGCTGACCTTGCTCAACGGCCGCCGTATGGTCACCACATCTGCGGCCACCGGACAAGGCGACGCGCAGGTCGATGCCAACATCATCCCGCTCGGTCTGCTCGAGCGCGTCGAAGTAGTCCAGGGCGGCGGCGCTGCCGTCTATGGCTCGGATGCGATTTCGGGCGTCGTGAACTATGTCCTCAAGCAGGACTTTGAAGGAATCGAGCTCGACGCGCAAAACGGCATATCGTCGCGCGGCGACTATCACACCTACAGCTTGCGCGGCACGGCGGGCACCAATTTCGCCGAGAACCGCGGCAATATCGCGATCGACCTGAATTACGCGAAGTCCCCGCTCCTGCGTTACGACGCGCGTCCGCTTTCCGCGCTGGGTCGACTGACTGTCACCAATCCCGACGATACCGGACCCAACGACGGCATACCCTCGCGCGAAGAGCTGCTCGACGCGCACTTCTGGGAATTCAATTCGAACGGTGTCGTTTTCAATGCGCCCGCGCCGTTTACCAGCTTCTTGACGCAATTGAACGGAACGCCGCTGCAGTTCGATTCCAGCGGCGACCTCGTGCCCTTCGATCCAGGCAGCCAGGTCGGCATCCCATTCTCCAGCGGCGGCGATGGCTTTGCCTACAACAATCTGGTCGGCCTGCGCACGGGGCTGGAACGCTTCACCGGCAACGTCATCGCCCATTACGACCTGACCGATGCCATTACCCTGCGTACCGAGTTGCTCTACGCCCATACAGAGGGAACCGAACTGCCGCAGGGCCAGAGCCGCACGATCCTGAACTACGGCACATACGCCGGGCCGGTGATCTTCACGATCAACAATCCCTATCTCAGCGATTCCGCGAAGGCGACGCTATCGGCCGCCAGCCCGGGCTTTGCCTTCGGGGCGCCCCTGTTCCTGTCGAAGTACTTCTACGACCTGACGCCCGACAACGTCCAGACCTACAAGACCGACACATACCGGGCGCTCCTCGGCGCCGACGGTGATTTTTCGGTCGGCGATCGCGACTTCTACTGGTCGGTCTCGGGCAGCTACGCGCGGGTCAAAGGTTCGCAGCGCCGCTGGGAAGTCGACAATGCAAAGTACAGCAACGCCATCAATGCAGTGCTCTCCGGCGGCGATATAGTCTGTGCCATCAACGCCGACGCCGATGCCACCAACGACGACCCCTCGTGCGCGCCGATCAATCCTTTCGGCAATGGCAATGTCAGCGCCGAGGCGCAGAACTACGTCAGCGTTCGCGCCGGGCTCGACTACGTCAATGAGCAGGTGGACATGCTTGCGACATTCGGCGGAGACCTGTTCTTCCTCCCCGCCGGCGCCGCAAAGTTCAGCGTGGCCTATGAGCACCGCGACGAAAAGGCACGCTACACGCCGCTCGCCGCTAACCAGCAGGGACTGTTCGGCGGTGGCACTATGGAAGTCGGCCAGTCTGCCGGCTACAACACCGACGAGATTTCCGCCGAACTCCTGATCCCGCTGGTCGACAGGGCAATGGACGTTCCCATCGTCAAGATGCTCGAGGCCAGCGCCGCGGGCCGACTGGTCGACAACTCCATCGCAGGCAAGGAACAGGTCTGGGATCTGGGGATGCGCTGGCAGCCGGTCGACGGCATAACCCTGCGGGTCTCGCGCAGCCGCAATTTCCGGGCACCGACACTGGCTCAGTTGTTCGCTCCATCATCGACCCAGCTCGGCTCCGTCGGCGCGGACCCTTGCGATTCGGACCGCATCACCAGCGGCCCCAATCCTTCCGTGCGCTACGCCAACTGCCTCGCCCTGTTCGAGGCCAACCCGAACTACGGCGTTGAGTTCGACGGCACCAATGCGGGCTTGAGCGCGGCGGACCGCCTCGCCAACTTCCAGGACCCGGCCGAAAACTTCGAGCGCGCGACGATTACCACGGGAGGCAATCCGAACCTGCGTAATGAGGTCTCGGACACCTTCACTTACGGTATCGTCCTCCAACCGGCATTCATTCCCGGACTGACGATCAGCGCCGACCGCATCGAGATCGATCTGAAGGACGGCCTATCGTCCTTCATCACCTCGGACTTCACGGCCACCTGCTACGACAATACCGACCCCGATCCCGCCGTCTGCAATGCCTTCACCAGGCTTGCAGCTTCGGATGGCGTCAGCCCCGGCGGCACCATCGTTACCGGCACTTCCACGACATTCAACGCAGGCGTCGTCAAGTACCGCGGCGAAGTCTATGCGCTCGACTACGTCTTCATGCCGGGCGACCTGGGCACCATCCACCTCGGCGTGAATGCGACGCACAATACGCTGCTGACCACTTCGGTAACCGGCGAGACCTTCACGCGCACCGACAACACCTATCTCAAGCCGACCTGGGAAGGTCGCTTCAACCTCGACTGGACCAAGGGGCCCGTCAAGGTGAGCTATCAGGCCTACTATCTGGATTCGACGAGGGCCGATTACTACGCGACGATCGAGAACAATCCCAATCCGCGGCTCGACAACAACCTGACTCACTCGATCTCGATGCAGTGGGACACGGGACGCATGACCTTCCGCGCCGGCATCGACAACTTCACCGACAAGCAGCCTTCCTACCCGCAGATTGCCTATGGCGACATCCTGGGACGTCGCTTCTGGGTGGGTGCAAAGCTGAAGATGTAACGGGCTGGCGGCGCCGGGCCCCCTCTCCTCCCAACGCCCGGCGTCGCCTTGATCGACTCACTCCCAATCTATCCGGCAGATACGAGCACAATGGCGGCAAGCCCTTCCCCCCAACCCAATACGTCATATGCCCGGTGGATCAGGGAATCGATCGTCCGCAACAGCAACTCGCGCAATCTGCTCGTAAGCCTGTTCGAAAGCTCGGTACCGGAACCCACGGCACTGCTGCGCGAGGTCATTCTCGAAGGTTTCGAGAAGAAAGTGACCTCACGCTACACAAGCACTTTCGTGCGCGGAAACCCCTACCTTGTCGCTGCGCTGGCGCAGGAATACGGCGTCGGCGAAGACCAGGTTCTGACCACGACCGGCGCGACCGGTGCGCTATCATTGATCTACCGCGCACTTCTGAGGCCCAGCGATCGCATTCTGGTCGAAAATCCGTGTTTCGATCTTTTCGAAAACCTCGCTGCGGCGACCGGCAATCCAGTCGACATCTTCGAGCGCACCGCCCCCGACTTCGCCATCGATCCGCGGACTCTGGAAGCAGCGATCGGGCCCGATACGCGGCTCGTGGTGCTCTCCAATCTGCACAATCCCTCCGGTACACCGATCGCGTCCGAAGTTCTCAGCGCGCTTGCCGGCATCGCCGAGAGGCGCAAGGTCGTATTCGTATTCGACGAAGTCTACGGCCCTTATGCCGGGGCACACTTCACCCCGGCTGCGTCACAGGGTATTTCTGGGCGGTTTCTCTCCGTCAGCAGCGTGACCAAGATCTATGGTCTGAGCACACTGCGCTGCGGCTGGATAGTCGGCGATGCGGCCATCATCGCACCGATCCGTGACCTGGCGAGCGAAGTCGAATTCGCGATATCGAACCTTGCCCACTGCATTGCCGCGCTGGTTATCGAAGATCCCGTCGACTTTCGCGAGAACACGTTTTCGGTTCTTGCCCAGGCCCGGCCGATCATCGAATCCTACCACGATCACTGGCGCGCGCTCGGGCTGGTCGAAGGTGCATTGCCCGAACATGGTTGCATCGCGTTTCCGCGCCTTGTCGGTATCGCGGACACCCTCGGCTTTTCGCGCTGGCTTTCCGACCGCTGCGGCGTTCTGGTCGCGCCCGGTGAGTACTTTGGCGCGCCAGGCCATGTCCGCCTCGGCTTCGCGATGGAACCTTCGCGACTGGACTATGGGCTTCAGGCGCTTACGGACAGTCTCCTGACACACCGCGAGCAGAACCGGACGAAGCACAAGACATGATCAAGGCATCACTGCATCCCTCGGGTCGCACCGAGCCAGCGCGGCGGATCATGCCTGCGTTCGCCGCGCTGGCAACAATTGCAATGATTTGCGGATCGCTGACGGTTCGGGCGCAAGAACCTCAGTCCGGCGAGATCCTGCTCGATACGCAGGTCAAACCGGCGGGCTTCGCAAGGACGCTCGATGTAGAGATCGGAACCTACCCAGTCTCTGCAGGCCCCGGGTCAGCCCCCGCCACGGCTGGGTATCTCTCGTATAGCCGAAAGAAAGCTGCGGCCCGACGTCCGGTCATCTTCGCCTTCAACGGCGGTCCAGGCGCATCCTCCGCCTATCTGCAGATGGGGCTGCTCGGGCCTTCGCTCGCGCATCTCGCGCAAGATCCGGCAGCAGGTGCGAATGCACCGCTCGGTTCCGTGACCGGGCCGGCGGCGATCTACGACCTGGCAGACGTCGTCTTCATCGATCCGCCGGGCACGGGCTTTTCGACCCGTCCGGAAGGCCCCGCATTCAGCCCTTACATGTCGGTCGAAGGCGACGCGGCGGCGGCGGCCGACCTGGTTCGCCAGTGGCTTGAAAGTCATGGTCGGCGCGATGCCCCGATCTATCTGCTAGGCGAAAGCTACGGCACGATCCGCGCCGTCGCCATGCTCGATGCCTTGGACAAGCTTGGCCTCTCCGGGAACATGCGTGGCATCGTCCTCCTGGGTCAGGCACTCAACATGATCGAGACCTCGCAGCGTCCCGACAACATCGTCACATATGCCGTCTCGCTGCCCACGCTCGCTGCCATCGCCTGCTATCACGGCAAGGTGAAAGCGCCCTGCACCGCCGAGACGATCACGGCCGAAGCCGCGCTTTTCGCTCGCAACGAATACCTGCCTGCCCTGTACCGGGGGCGAGACCTTCCGCAGACCGATCGCGCGCGTCTGGCCCAGCGCCTTGAAGATCTGACGGGCATTCCCGGCGCATTCTATCTGGCGCACGACCTGCGCATTTCCAAGGAGCGCTTCCGCGTCGAACTGCTTCGTGCCGAGGGAGAAGTAACCGGGCGTTACGACGCACGATACCTTGCCAAACGTCCCGACGGCGTGGCGACCTTCATGCCGGGCGATCCCGCTTCATCGATTTCCGATGCCTACCAGAATGCCATGCTCCAGTATGTTTCCGGGTCCCTGCACATTCCGGGCGCGGATCGATACAAGGTGATCGCGCGCTTCGAGGGCGACTGGAGCTATGGTAGCGCCGATTCACCCTTTGCCGACTGGCCGTTCATGTCCGTCGTGGAAAGACATGCACAGACCAACGCGTGCCTTCGTCTCTTCGTCGGCACCGGCATATACGACACCACCACGACGATCGGCGCTGCGGACTATCTCTTCGCGCAGTCCAGCCTTCCGCAAGATCGCTATCGCAACGAGCGCTATGCGGGCGGGCACGTGTTCTATTCCGATGACCACAGCCGCGTGCGCTTCCAGTCCGATCTTGCCGCCTTCATTGGGGCGGATACCTGCCGGTGAGCGCCCCCGAACACACCTTGCGCAAGGGAATCGGCCTTTGGGGCGTAGTTTCCATGGGTCTGGGCACTGCCGTCGGGGTATCGATCTTCTCGGCGATTTCCCCTGCCGCCGCGCTTGCCGGACCCGGGATGCTCCTCGCAGTCGTGGTCGCCGCCCTGCCGATGTACCTGATCGCGGTGAGTTACGCATTCCTCGGCTCTGCCGACCCCGTTTCGGGTGCAAGCTTCGTCTGGCCCTCGCGGTACCTGCATCCAGGCCTCGGCTTCTTCATCGCGTGGATGCGCATTATCGCCAACATGGGGGCAATGGTCGTGCTGGCCCTCGTCCTTGTGAGCTATGTCTCGATGCTTGTCCCACTGCCGGTCAAGCCAACCATGTTCGCAGTCCTGGTCCTCGCCCTGCTTGCCAACCTGTTCGGCGTTCACATCGCGGCTCGCGCACAGACACTGATGATCGGCGCACTCGTCATTCTCTTTGCGCTTTTCGCGCTCTGGGGCGGCATCGCCGCTGCCGAACCGGCCCGGCTCGAGCCGTTCCTTCCCCATGGCATCCATGGTGCGATTGCCGCCGCTCCGCTGCTCATGGGCCTGTTCTTCGGGATCGAAGCAGCCACCGAAGCCGGCTCGGAGGTCGCTGAAGGGCGACGCAACATTCCCCTGGGCATCGCCCTGGCCATCGGTTCGGCAACGCTGCTCTACACTGCAGTCGCCTTCGTCGCCCTGACGGTCATGGGTGCCGAACCGCTTGCAGCCAGCCAGGCGCCGATCCTGGACGTGGCAAAGCGCTTCATGGGACCGCTGGCCATCCCGGTGATCGTCGTCGCTGCCATCGTCGCAATCGGCACGAGCCTGAACGCCATCTTCACGATGTTCAGCCGCAGCCTCTTCGCGATGGCACAGGCCGGCGTGCTGCCACGCGCCCTGGCCCGCATACACCCGCGCTGGCAGGTGCCTCACATCGCCTTGCTCGCGGTATTCGCGATTGGATGCGCAGGACTGCTCCTGCCCATGGAACTTACCTTCCTGTTCCTGGCGGTCAACATTCCCAACCTCGTCAAATACGCAAGCATCTGCCTTTGCGCCTTGCGCGTTGCCCGCGGCCATCCCGAGCTGCATGCCAGCGCCAGTTTCCGCCCGTCGCGTCAACGCATGACCGCGCTTGCCGGAGCCGGTGCAATCTGCGCCGCAGCCCTCGTACTGGTCGGGTTTGAAGCCGATTGGCGGCCCTATGCGCTTCTGCTGGTCTGGGGCTTGCTGGGCGCTGCCTGGTACCGGCTTCGGCGCAATTAAAAGCCCGGCAGCATGGGGGCGCACAAGGCCGCCCCCTACCGGCCTCTCCTTCTCAGAACGCGAAGTCCTCATGCGCTTCGGCGCCCTGTCCGTGAATCAGGGCCACTGGCTTGGGTGCGATCTGTGGCACCACGATCTTCGGCGGCGCGGCGAAGGGCGTAACGCCGACTTCACTCCAGATCTCTGATGGATAGTAGATCGTTCCGCCCTTCACCACCATCGCCATGCGATGCAATGCGCTCATGTCGGCAAGCGGATTGCCGTCGAGCAGAACGAAGTCGGCGTACTTTCCCTTTTCTACCGAACCGAAGGACTGATCGCGGTGCAGGTACCGATCCGCGCCCAGCGTCCCGATGCGCAGAACATCGGCAGGCGCAATACCCGCCTCGGCATAGATCTGAAGCTCGCGGTGCACTGAAAGGCCTGTCGCGTCGTCGGTCCCAGGAAGCAACGTGATTCCCCGCTTGTACAAGTCGAGCAGGAGTGCCTTGATCGTGGCGAAAGCTCCGTCATAGTCGGCCGCATCCTGCGGCGTATGGATCGGCGCGATGCCCTGCCGGCGATTGCGCTGCACACCGACCGGAAGGTGATCGAAATAGCCTGCGACGGACGGATTGATCTTGCCGTTACGCGCCCGCATGAGCAATTCCAGCGTCACCGCTGTCGGATCAAGCGCGATGTGCTTGGCCTGCATAGCGTCCAGTGTCCGCGTCACCCGCGGCGAATTGAGGTCGAGACCCGCAGTCCGGCGCATGGCAGTGAGACGCAGGGGCGTGCGCGTGTCCTCTTCGGGCTTGAGCACCCAGCCGAGCATCAGCTGGTTGATGTGGGTCACCTCGTCATAGCCAGCCGCGATCATAGCATCGGCGTTGGTGAATGCGGGAATATGCCCGGTGACACCCAGTCCCAGCTTTTTGGCCTCTTTCACAACCGCCGGCACCCATTCGGGATGAAAGCTGTTGTAGATCTTGATCTGCCAGTAGCCGCGAGCCCCGTACCAGCGCACGGCGTCCAACGCCTCGGCCTCGTTGTCGGCGATAAAGCCGTTGCGTGAGGAATAGGGGCTGCGCCCTTCCAGAAAGCCGTTGCGAATGATGTGCGGCCCAGCCACTTCGCCCTTGTCGATGCGGCTTGTCAGATCGAGCAGAAAGCCATTTTCATTGCCCATGTCGCGCACTGAAGTCACACCCGAGGCAATATAAAGCAGGGCTGACTGCAGCGACACGTGCGCGTGCATGTCATGCAGGCCGGGAATGATGGTACGGCCTTCGCCCTCCACCAGCGCTTCTTCGGGCGACGGCGGGCTATCCAGTGGCTCGACCGAAGCGATGCGGTCCTTGAATACGACCACCGAAACCGGATCACCCAGCTTGCCGCTCGCCGGATCGAAAACCCGCACGTTACGGATGCGGATCGGCATCTCGTAATTATGGGCTACCTTCTGCTGGATCGCCGCATACCGCCGGGCCGACCGCGTAGCCGCGATAGTGCCGAGTTCCTGCGCGAATGACGCAAGGTTCTCCCGCACGGTGACATGCGTTGGCGAATAGGCAGCGATCAATCGATCCTGATCGTCAAGAAGGATCGCGCTCGGCGTCAGCCCGATGCCCTTGATCAGGTAGGAACGATAGCTCGTACCTCCCAGGGTGACGGGCGCTTCTTGCTCAAGTGACAGCCCTCCCCCCGGCGCCGCCGGTAAGGAATGGTCCGCATCAGCCAGCAGCGCGCGGGCATATATCCCCAGCGAGAACGGACTGCCTTCCTGTGCTACGTATAGTGTCGGCTCCTTGACCTGCATCGAACCCTTGCCGGTCGTATCCGTCCAGGTCAGCAGCTTGCCCTTCGCCACGAACTGCTCGTCGACCTTGTTGCCGAATAGCGAAGTCCCCTGAAGCGTCCAGCCTTGCGGCAATCCGTTGTCGTCGAGGACGATCGTCTCGTGCATGGTGGGCCCGCGCCCATTGCTTTTGACGTCGTGGTCGATGGCGATCGTCTTGCCATCGATGTCGGCAAAGACGTGCCCGACATTTTCGCCGTTGTCGATGACGGCGAAGCGCTGCTCCTCGGCGTGGAGGGCACTGGCACTCAGGGCGATGACGGAACTGGCAAGCAGGCGCAGGGCGGCAGGACGGTTGAATTTCATCAGATCTGGTTCCGTTTTGCGTAAGACGTATAGATGTGGGCTGCGGCCGCGAGATCCTGAACTGCATGGCCGAGCGACTTGTAGGCCGTGATCTCCCGATCGTTGCGACGCCCCGGGACGAGGCCAAGGAGGACTTCGCCGATCTCCGCGACGATGTGCTCGTCCCCGACCACGCCGGCAGCCTTGGCTTCGAGAAACTCCGCGGCAGCATCGAGGGCGGACGCCCGGCTGTCGGCAATGAAGCGCGAAGCCGCAACCAGCGCGCTGTCCACTTCGACCGGGCCCGGTCCGCTGGATCCCACGATGTTGACGTGGGTTCCGGGCTGCAGCCACTCACCCAGCAGGATCGGCGTTCGCGCGCCGGTCAACGTACAGATCACGTCCGCCTCGCCCACGGCGGCCTCGACAGCGCCTGCCGGCTCCACCGGCAGACTGGAGGACCAGTCATCGATCACGGCGTGCACCTTCGTCTCGTCGCGTCCCCAGATGAGGATGCGCTCGAAGTCACGCACAAGCGGCATCGCATGGAGGTGGGAATGAACCTGCCCGCCGGTTCCCATCAACAACAGAACCTTGGAATTGCTTCGGGCCAGAGCTTCGGTCGCCACCGCCGTCGCCGCCGCAGTGCGGATGTGCGTTATCTCTTCAGCATCGGCAACGCAGACGGGCTTGCCCTCGACCGGCTCGAACATGGTCACGAGGCCACGATGGCGGCGCACGCCGGGATTGTCCGTCTCGGCGAAGACGCTGATCATTTTGGCCCCGAACATGCCGTCATCCGCCAGGGCACCGGGCATCTGTGCAAAGGTTCGTCCTTCGCCCATGTGGATCATCGTCCGCAGCAGTTGCCGGGTTGCTCCACGCGAAAGAGCCTTCATGGCCTCGCGCACGACGCCGATGCACGAAGGATAATCGAGCAGGGCGCGCACGTCTTCGACATCGAAGACCGCCAGTTCACTGCGTTTCATAATCCGGCCACCCTTCCGATCTTCAAAGTTTCGTCTCCGAGCATCAGTGATAGCGTCTGTCACGGGAATATTTCACGCTTTGTTGCGCTGCCGGCCCGGTCCGTGGCATGTTCAAGCCAACAAGGACCATTAGGGAGCATAATTTTGCCAGGCGAATTGGACCGGCTCGACATGAAAATCCTCGATCGCCTGCAGATCGACGCATCGGAATCATCGAGCGAAATCGCCGATCGCGTCGGCCTGTCCCAGTCGCCGTGCTGGCGACGCATGCAGCGTCTGAAGGAGGAAGGCTACGTCCGGCACACCGTCGCAATTCTCGATCGCGAGAAGTTCGGCGAAAGCATGTTCATCTTCGCCCAGCTCAAGATGTCCCGGCTTTCGGACGAGGAACGCGACCGCTTCGTCCATGCCATCGAGGCGATCCCGGAAATTCTCGAAGCCTACACCCTGTTCGGCGAACTCGACGTCATGCTCAAGGTTCTCGCACCCAATATCGGATGGTACCAGAATTTCACCTTCCGCACGCTGCTTCGCTTGCCAGGTGTGGAGGACGTACGCTCAACGGCGACGCTGTCCGAACTCAAGTGTACCCACCGCCTGCCCTTGCCCTCGCTACCCGCTTGATCTGCGCATAATTGATGCACAAGCGTAGCGAATTACGGCAAAGATTGCACAGACTGTTGGCCGCTGTGCCTGATAGCCTGCTTTCATGAAACAGTTTAGCTTCGGCCTTACCACGTTCACCGCAACGCTGCTGACCGCGATGCCCGCTTTTGCAGCCCGCGCCGAGCAAGCGACAGATCTCTCGATCTGGCTTACCCCGGTCGCGGGGGAGGGAGGCGCGCTTACCCGGCTCGACGTCGCCATCCGCTTCGAACATCCGCAAGAAGATGCTGCGCTGGCAAGCATGGCAGTGAGCGCGAACACGGTGGAGACATCAGCCAACGCCATGGCAGGGCTGGCCTTCAGTGACACCCGCGGCCCGATCCCCGTTGGCGTACAGGACAGCAAGTCCGATGACGACAATACGCAGCGCATATGGACGGCGCAGCGCGCGATTGCAGGGCCTGTAACCGTCGCCTATCGGGTCACCATCGATCCTGGGCAGCCGGAACTGGCGCGTCCCCAATACGAACTTCGCGCCAGCGACGGGGGCCTCTCTGGTGCAGGCAATGCCTTCCTGATCCTTCCGGCCGATAACATAGCACGGAATGTGTCCGTCCACTGGAACCTCTCTCGCGCAGGTTCGGTGGCCAAGGGCGTGTCCAGCCTCGGCCCCGGAGACAGTCATTCGAGTAGGCCACTGCGTACCGAACAGGTCGCATCAAGCTACTACATGGCCGGCAAAGTCGGAACGTTCGCCCGCGACGCTTTCTTCGGCACATGGCAGGGACAATTCAGCTTCGATGGCACTCAGCTGATGGACTGGGCGGCCCGCCTGCAGAAGTTCTACGCGAAGTTTTTCGATCAGCAGCCTGCCAGTTTCGGCGTTTTCGCGCGGACCAACCACCTGAACCCCGGCAGCGGCATCGGGCTGACCGACAGCTTTGCCTTCACGTTCAGCGAAAAAACGACGCTGGAGGATCTCGAAAGCCTGCTCGCTCACGAGATGGTCCATTCGTGGATCAACTCCCTCAGCAATTCGATGGACGCTCCCCGCGGCCTCGGACTCTCCTGGTTCGGCGAAGGCCTCGCCGTCCATTACCAGCGCTTGCTGCCTTACCGCGCCGGCCTGATCAGCAGGCAGGCTTTCCTCGACGACCTCAATTCCACGGCGGGGAGATACTACACCAATGCCATGATCGGCACACCCAACGACGATATCCCCGCCGGTTTCTGGAAGGACACACGCATACGCGTGCTGCCCTATGATCGCGGGTCTCTCTACTTCGCCACTGTCGATGCGCAGATCAAAGCTGCATCGCGCGGAGATCGTTCACTGGACGACATGGTCCGCGAGATGCTGGCCGAGCGCCGCGCCGGTCGCCCCATGGATCTGGCCCTATGGAAAAAGTTGCTGGCCAGGGAACTTGGCGCGAAAGGTCTGTCGCAGTTCGACGCGATGTTGGGCGGAGCAACAATATTGCCGCCCTCCGACGCCTTCGGCCCCTGCTTCGAGCGCGTGACGAAGCCCCTGCGCCGGTTCGATCTCGGGTTCGATCCGTTGGTCCTGTCGACTTCGGAACGCATCGTCACTGGCCTGAAGACGGGCTCGGCTGCCGAGGCAGCAGGGCTGCGCAATGGCGACCGGATACTCAATCGCTTTCCGCAAGACGCCATGCAGGCGAACCAGAATGCGATTTTGACCCTGCAGATCGAACGGGACGGCAGGCAATTCGAAGTTACCTACAAGCCGCGCGGCGAAACAGTCGAGGCCTATCAGTGGCAGGCAATACCTGCTTGTTCGTCAAACTGACCGAAACCGCCTAGAACTCGACATCGACCGTCAAGGTGTCGGTGTAGGTGCCGGGCGGCGGCGTCGACTGGCCGCTCAGGATTTCCGCACGGTAGGTATAGGTCTGATCCGTGGCTCCTGTATAGGTCCCGGCATTGGTCGTTGCCTCCCCGCTGCTGCGGCGTTCCGTTCCCAGGTGGCCCCAACGACTGGTTGAACCTTGCGGATAGTAGATCTCGTAGGCGATGTAGCTACCGGCATTTGCAAGACGCCGGGTGCCTGAGTAGTTCTGCCCATCGTCGATGCCCACCGTATAGGATGCATCTTTGGTACAGCGGATCGTAATTGTCTGGGCAACCGGATCGAAGCTGCCGACAAAGGCCGCACTTCCGAAGTCGGCGGTGGGCGCGGACAGGACGCAATCTGCGCTGACGGTCATAGTCACCGTGAGCGTGCTGGAAGTCGCTCCATCGTCGTAAATGCAAAGCGTGACTGCACCGGCCGAGCACAGGTGCCATGTCCAGTCTAGGGCAATCGTGCTGGTATAGGTCCCTGCAGCCACCTGGGTTCCGGCCTGCGTGCGTATGTAGATCGGCAGGGTGCCGCCGGTCGCATTAAACAGACCAAGAATGCCCAGGAATGTCGTGCTGCTCCATGTAATCGTGCTGCCTACGGCGTAAGTCGCACTGCAGGAGGAATCCTTGCAGATATCATAGCGAATGGAATCGCCGGTCGTCGCATCGCGGAGCCGAGGCTGCGTCCCCTGACTGTTGGTCGCGCTGGCGATCGTGGCGGTAATCGTATTGGTCGAGACAATCGACAGGAGGCTGCCGGTGCACGAAAATCCGGTCGCTCCGCCTGCCGTCTGTGCTGCGGACGCGACAGTGAAGGAACTGGCGCTGCCAAGGTTGACCGATCCCGAGGTCGCCGAGCAGGCAGCGCGCGCAGCGTCGGGAACGGCAACCCAATACAGCATCGCAAGCAGCACAAGGGCGGTCCGCATGGTAAGACGCAAGGCGTTTACCGACATGGCAACGGCCCGACGCGTCCCACTCCGGGGCCCCGGGCAGGGTAATCAAACGCAGCCAGGCAGCGATTGCCATCCGCTTGCGTGACAGTAAGCCGATTGTCGTCCTGCAAGTTCTGAAGGTAGGCGCGGCCATCGAGGCCGACCCAGGTTTCCTCGCCGGTTGCCGCGATGACCTTCGAGCCTGCCGGCAACGCCTTGCCGTTCGGACCGACCAGAAGAACATGGGCTGCCCTGCTCCTCGAAACCGGGAAGCGCAGGAGGCGGCCGCTACCGTTTTTCACCGCAGAACGCTGGCGCGTAACCGGCACTTGCACGTCTGCCGGCAGATCGCGCGTATCGATGGCGAAACTCGCCGCATAATAAGACGGCACGCGCGCGACCAGCAGGTGACCCTTGGCGTCGGTCACGCCGGCCTTCTGGTTTTCATATTGGACGGGTACGCCCGCCACGCCATCGGTGGATACGAGGGCAAAGGCGTCATTGATGCGATTGGCCACGAAGACGCTACCGTCCATGATGACCAGCGCCCCGGAAAGTTCGCCCCAGGTGGTCGTATGCGGCCCCGCGCCGAATACCCCAGCCTGGAGTTGCAGGGCACTATTGCGCCAGGTGAGATCCCCGCGATAGCGATCGCGATCGCCGCTTGCATGGGAGGCACCAACAGACCAGCCCAGCCCGCCTTCGCTTGGCACCGCCCTGCCGTAATCGACAACGGCGCGCGCATTGCCCCGCTGCGTTCTCTCGATCCCGGCGACTGCGCTTCCCTGCCGTCCCAGCGGGACCACCCACTGCGCCATCGCGCTGGTCGTCTCACGCTCAATGTCGCGCACTGCAGACAGGTGCAGGCTGCTCCTGCCCCAAAGCGTTTGGTAATAGGAAAGGTTCGCGAGCCGAAAGCGCCGATCTCCCTGTCGTGTCTCCACAAAGCTGGCGGCCAGGTTGCCCAGTCCCCTGCCGAGAACGACGTTCGCCTGCGCCTGCCACTGGCGGGACGGCAATCGATAGTGCTTGGTCGCATAGCTGGACAACTCGGCATATTCCGGACTGCGCCGCACCGCCCTTGCCATCAGGTTGAAGCCACGACCGGTGTATTGGTAGCCCAGCGCGACCTGATTGCCGCTCCGCCCGAATTGGCGGCTGGCACTGGCCGACAGATCGACGACACCCAGACTGCCGAGTTGCAGCACGCCGCCCACGCCGACCAACCGGTGGTCGCCAGCAGCCTCTGCCGACGCCTCCAGCGTCAGAAATCGCGTAAGGCCGAAACGCCCGGACGCCGACGCAGCCCATTTACCGTATGATGTGCTGCTCGTTCCAAAGTCCCGCCGCAGCTTCCCGACAGACAGCGCATAGTCGGCCAGGCCTGGCCGCAGCAGGCTATTGGCGACGTAGAAGGCCGCAGAGGTTTGCACCTGCCTGCCTTGCGCATCGGTGGTAACGACCGTCGCTTCACCTGCGCCGTTCACGTAAGGCAGTTCGTCCACCACAAAGGGACCCGGCTGCACCGTTGTCGCCGCTGCGCGGTAGCCATTGACGAACAACTCAAGCGCACTCGGTACTGCCGCCATACCCGCGAAACCGGGCAAGGGATAAGTCACGACGTCAGGCCTTACGCTGAAATCGCGAGAGACCTGCGCACCTGCCATCCTCACAGGGTTTGTCCATGGCAGCGTACGGGTAACCAGGTCCCCCGCTTCATAGGTTCGGATCGCCTCGTCGTCGACGTAGGTCCAGCGGGTCTCATAGCGCAGATAGCGCCTTGTCCCGTCGAACGTATCGAACCGCAAGCTGCCACTATTGCTGAGACTGCCAAGCCCCCCGAAGAGGCGTTGCTCGCTCCACAGCGAGCCATGGGTTTCCTGCCCCGAGTGCGCGACGTAGAGATCGTAATTGATCAGGGCGCCGAAATCGCTCTTCGGAACGATCCGATCCCTCTTGGAAGCGATGCCCACACGGCTGCCCTCGAGCCACTGCGGCGGCACCGTCAACAAAAGCCTCTGATCCGCTTCGGAATAATCGGCTGCCACTCCCGCCTCGGTCGAAAGATCGACCATGAAGTCGGCAGGCCAATCGCGGTCGATGCCCGCCTCGCGCAGGACCTGCGCTTCTACCGAAAGGCGTCCATCCTGCAAGCTGACGGGGATCAGGCGGCCGGCAGTCCTGCCATTCACCACCAGTTCGAGCCGCAGTTGCACGGCCGAAGGAGTGTCCGCAACTCGCGTCATCTGCGTCGGCGCATCATCGGCAAGGGCCAACGTCGGAGCGAATAGGGCAAGCCCCCCGACCAGCGCCAACAGGAAGTCCGGCGCCCGCCATCTAGTTCGGCATGCAGGCACCGAGCGCCACCTGCTTCGCATGGCCGTTGACCTTGGCGCGCAATGTCCCAGAAGTGACCGGGTTGCCCGGAACAGCCCATTCCATAGTGCTGCCCGCCAGCACATAACCGAGAAGCCCGGGCCCGATCGACACGGTACTTTTACCTGTATCTAGGTCCACATCCGCCAGCCTGGCGTGCACCGGCCCGGCATTGATCAACCGCACGGTCCGCCCCCGATCTACCAGCTTGCAACTCAGTTGCGGCGCCGCAGAGTCCCGTTTGTTCTTGTTCTGATCGAGGGCCACGAAAAGCGGAATCGAATAGCGCATGCGAAAGCGCAGCGCGGTGGCGGTCCGCGTCTGTTCGGGCCGGTCGGTGACGGCCGGGATTTCGTCGACGATGACCCGGTATGCCGCTTCCCTGTCCCGCGGCAGCGGCTCACCCAGCACGAGGCGGACGAGTTGGCGCACGCCCGGTCCGACTTTGACCATCGGTGGGCTTGCGAGGACCTCATCCTGTTCGGAATGGACATCGCTTCGCGCTTCCTGCGTCCAATGCATGACGCGAATCTGCAGGACGACGTCGGCTGCTCCTCGATTTTCCAGCCAGAGCTCGGTTCCTGCGCGTCCCTCAACGATAACCGGGTCGATCGGCCAGATCAGGACGGTCGCAGCCAGTGCCCTCAGCGGCAGAACTGCAAGGACAACTGCGATGAGCAAAGCCGTAACATCTTCCGGTGATCTTGCCTCTCCCATGGCCTTCACCAGCTCAGCGTCAGGACGATGGTGTCGGAATAGGTGTCCGGCGGTTTGTCACCGCTCAACACCGCTCTGCCATAGATGGGCAGGGCAATTGCTTCCGGATCGGCGAAAGTGACCGCATAGGCTTGGTCGATCTGCATCTCGTTCGAGAAGCCGGCGTCCCGGTAAAGCCGGTAGGGGAGCAGAGCGCCGCTCCCGGCTGCCTGCATGTTGCGCACGGCAGAACCGTGCTGGCCCGCACCCAGCGCCATCGACAGGGCAACACCGGGCGTGCAGCTCAACGTCAGCCCGGCATCCGCGGCAATGGCCGTGGATACGGTATCGCGGGACAGCGACGAATGGCTTCCGAAATCGAGCAGACCGTATCGCCCCAGCGCTTCACCGCCAGAGGCAAGCGAGCCGTTGATCTCGCATCCCGAAACGACCGTCGCCGAGACCTGGAAGCTCGTGGTGGTATCCGCCATGGCCGGGTTGGACAACGCGGCGGCCAGTCCCGCTCCCATTCTTGCTGCGCGGCGCAATTGAGATCCCATGCTCCGCTCCCCGCCCTCAGAAGGTCAGCGTTACCGATATCGTATCGGTGTAGGTCCCTGGCGAAAGACCCGCGACACCCACAGCCCGGCCATAGATCGGCACCGTCTGTTCGGTGCCGTCACCGGTCACGGACAGCGTCGATCCATTGTTGAGGACAGTACTGAATCCGGCATCGGAATAGATGTCGTAAGGTATGTAGACCGAGCCATTGGCGAGAGCCCTGCCGCCGCCGGCCACCGCAGCGTCGTTGGCGCCGCTGTCGATAGTGATCGTGGCATCGGAACCGGGCGAGCACTGTACCGAGATGTTTCCGGACCCATTGCCGTCGACCTGGGCGTCGGAGGATGTAAAAAAGGTACTGACCGACCCGAAATCGAGCGATCCGAAGTCGACATTGCTAGTCGCTGTGTCACCATTGACTTCGCAGGCTGCGACAAGGGTTATCGAGGCATCGATCGTACCGGTAACGGTTTGGGCATGAGCGATGTGGACAGGGGACAAAGCGGCGAGCAGGAGGACAGGGACCACGCCATATCCGGAATTGAACCTACGCATCATGAGCAGACACCTCGAGTTCTTGTCCTGCGAGTGTCTTCTTTAGGTAAATAAACTTTGGTAAATGCTACGATTACAATTTTGAAACCGTGAAGATATCACTGATTACATTATTTATTTCCTGAAGTTCACGGACAAACTGCGCCCGAGATGCCAACTTCGCAGATGTCGGATCGGCATCGCCGTTAACTGTCGATCCCGGCCAGGTTGCCTGGACAGGCAGCGTTTGGGGCATCCGCGAAGGGCTTCGATGAGGTAATGACATGCAACTGGCGCCAAGCCGGGCGGATTATTCGGACGATGGCTCGAGACTTCCGGTCGCAGTCTCGTCCGGGCCTGCCGCGGCATCCTTGACGGGAGGCTCCACGCGGATCTCCACCCTCCGGTTGCGCGCGCGGCCCTCGGGATCATCGGAACCGTCAAGCTTGCGATTTGGCGCAATCGGCCGGCTTTCCCCAAGAGCGATTACCATAAGTCGCTCACCATCCACGCCCTTGCTCTCAAGGTAATCGCGCACAGCCTCAGCCCGCTTTTTCGAAGCGGCCAGATTGGCCTCGTCGCTGCCCCGGGAATCGGTATGGCCCCAGATCGTCACGACACCGCCCGCCCTGAACGTCGGATTGTCGAGCAGCGCATCGATGGCGGCAAGTCCGGCCTCGTCCGGCTCCTTCCCCTTATCGGGAAAGCGAACCGCAACCGTCACCGGCTGCAGCGAAGGCGCGGTATCAGGCAAGGGCCCGACATCGGGACGAAGGATCGATTTCTTGGGGGTGACGTTCACGACGGGGGAAGCGTCCTGCACCGCAGTGCCAGTCGCCTCGTTCGCTGCGGAACTTTTCTCTTCAGGCATGCCAGGCTGGCCGGAACCGCCGCAGGCCGAAAGCGACAGGACCAGAGCCACAGGGAAAATCAGAGCGTGCCCGCAGCCCCTGTCACGGGATAGCATCATGCGCTTGCCTCCTCTGTCCGTGTTGTCTGTCCGGTGGATTGCGCCTCCGGACGGCGCGATGGTGCGTAGGAGACGATCACGTCCCCGGGTTCGGCCGCCGGGCGCGACGCGTGGGTGAAAAAGCGGATCTTCCCATCCTTGCGGTAAAGGAACAGCATGTCCCCTCCTTCCGGAAGTTCCGCCCTCGCGTCCGAAAAATCGAACTGATCGCTGATCTTGGTCTTGCGAAAAGTCCAGCCCGCCTGTTCGCGCGCGATAATGTCCTCCACGCCGAGCCCTGACGCGAACATCGCGCGGCCCTGCAACGCCTCGGGAAGACTGCGGTGATCTTCGTCATCGCCCATCCCGCCCAGCTGATAGACGGAATCGCGACCAAAGTCGGGCGCGAATTCATTGCATACCAAAGCGTTGTAGGCCTCGTTCTGCGAGATCGCGACCAGGACTTGAAACTGCGTAAGATCAAGCCGTTCCTCGGTAGATTCCGCCAGGATTTCGCCGTGATAGGTTGGAATGCCCGCCTGCCGGGCGGCGGAAAGGCGCTGCCAGCTGGTATCGCAGATCGTGACCGGCAATTCGAGCGAACGCACCTGCTCGGCCAAGGCGAGGCTCCACGAGGTGCTGCCCACGATTAACAGGCCCTTGCGCTGCACGCCCGTCACTTTCAACCAGCGCGCGACATGACGGACGCTGAAGCCGTGAGCAACGATCGTCGCGACGACGACCGCGAAGGACAAGGCAACCAGAATGCTGCCATCGGCGTAGCCAAGCTTGCCGAGGCGCAGGGCGAACAGGCCGGCGATGGCCACGGCAACTACGCCGCGCGGAGCGATCCATGCCAGCAACAGCCGCTCGTTCCACGGCAAGCGGCTGAAGGCCAGGCTGCACAGTACGGTCAGTGGCCGGACGATGAACAGGAGAGCAAGGAGGAAGGCGATGAAGCGCCATTCGAACTGGCGCAGCACTTCCAGATCGAGCGATGCCGAAAGCAGCACGAAAACGCCGGAAATCAGCAGGACCGTGACGTTCTCCTTGAAGGGGTGGATGTCGCGCAGGCTGTCGAGCCGCATGTTCGCAATCGCAACGCCCATGACCGTGACTGCAAGCAGGCCGGTCTCCTGCTGGATGAGGTGCGACAGCACGAATGTGCTGATCACGGCCACCAGCAGCACTGGCGCCTTGAGGTATTCGGGCACTTGCCCGCGGGGGAAGGACCAGGCGATCAGTCGCGCCACTGCATAGCCGATCAGTCCAGCCACGACAGCAGCAGCCAGCAGCGAAATGACAACGGCGATCAGTGTCCCGCCGGCTTCCGCCCGCCGCAGGTACTCGTAAGTGATGACTGCGCACAGCGCCCCGATCGGATCGTTGACGATCGCTTCCCACTTGAGGATGGCCCGCGGACGCGGCGCAACATTGCTCTGGCGCAGCAGCGGCAGGACAACGGTGGGGCCCGTCACGACGAGAATGCCGGCGAACAGGATGGCCACGGGCCAGACCAGTCCGGCAAGATAATAGCAGGCGATCGCGCCGAGGCCCCAGCCGACCGGCACGCCGATCAGGACCAGACGCGTCACCGCGCCCTCGGTCTTGCGCAATTCCCGGAAATTGAGGTTCAGGCCTCCCTCGAACAGGATCAGTGCAACCGCCACGGAAATCATCGGCTCAAGCAGTTCCCCGAAGGTCTCTTCGGGTGATATTAGCCCGGTGACAGGGCCGGCGATGACGCCGGCGAAAAGCATCACCGCGATGGCCGGCCATCCCGTGCGCCACGCGATCCACTGCGCCCCGATCCCGAGAACGCCGATCAGTGCAAAAACAAGGGCCTGGTGCTCCATGAGGAGGGCATACTCCACGTTGTCCGGATTGTTAAATGCGCGGAACGCGGGTTCGTTCATCCAAAATCGAGCAAGTCCCGTGCCCTAATGCGCCATTCAGGTCGAAGAGGTTCGCTCCGCCCGGGCGTCCTTCAGGATTTCGAGCGCCTCACGAATGACGTAGAGGCCTATCCCCGCGCCGACGACGAGGTCGAAATACCGAATTCCCGTGAGCAGGACGGCAAGGCCGGAGAGGATCACGACCACGTTGGCAACGACGTCAGCCCTCGTGAAAATCCAGGCGGCGCGCAGATGCACCTCGCCGTTTCGCTGATGGGAGAGCAGGCGCAGGACAATCACATTCACAGCGAGCGCAGGCAGGGATACAGCCATCATCCAAAGGCCTTCAGGCACTGCGCCTGCATGGAAGCGGCGCGCGACTTCCCAGAGCAGGCCGAAGCCGAGAGCTAGCAGCAGGATACCGCTCAGCGTTGCCGCATTGATCTTGAAATGAGGGCTGCGCCCGATTGCCGCCAGCGCAATCGCATAGACAGTCGCGTCGGAAAGCATATCGAGACCGTCAGCCACTACGGCGGTAGAGCCGATCAGCAGGCCAGTGGCCACTTCGGCCACGAACATCGCAGCATTGAGGGCTAGGGCCAACCATAGCACGCGTTGCTGAGCCCGCGTTTCAACTGGAGTAGGTTCGCATCCGCATCCCGCCATGGCGGAAGTCTAGCGCGGCTGCCGAGACAAGGCAAAACCCACCGTTGCTGTAGGACCGGAAAAGAATTATTTATTCCTACGACGCCGATCGGAAAATTATCATATAATAAAAGCGTCAAACTCTGAAATCGTCAGGAGACCGGAACGCCATCATAGAAATTTAATCCGATGATTTTCACCAGCGAATTTCCTAGTCTTGTTGAGCGTTCCGTGCTACCAGAAGGCACGTCGAATTTGCGACGGGTTTCGACAATTCTGGTTTTTGAGCCGACCTCTGCTTCGGTAATTTTCCCATCTGAGACGATTTCCCTTTCTCTGACGGTTTGACGTGATCCGGTCGCACGCGTTGTGCGCCGGGAACATCGTTTCTTGAAAGGAAACACCAATGCCTATCGGCACCGTAAAATTCTTCAACACCGACAAGGGCTTCGGCTTCATTTCGCCGGACAACGGCGGCGATGACAGCTTCGTTCACGTCTCGGCGGTTCAGGCAGCAGGCATGCACACGCTCGAAAAGAACCAGCGCATTTCCTACGAAGTTGAAGTCGGCCGCAACGGCAAGGCTTCGGCAACGAACCTTCGCGAGGCCTGATCGCGCGAAGTGCAGGGCTGTCCCCGGACAGCCCTGACATGCTTGTTTTCTGTGAAATCTCGCGGAGAGACCCTCATATGAGCCTAACCCGCACCTTCTGCGACGAACGCGTTCGCGCTGCGACCCTCGCCGCAGACCAATCCAGCCTCGACAACGTTCGCGAACGCGAACTGCGCTCGGCCGCCGCCTGGCAGGCCATGTCCGACCGGATCCGCAAGCTTGAGGCTACACGCTCCGCCAAGGAACGCGCCCAGCTTGAAGCCCGGGAAAACCTGGAAGTCGCGCAATCCGACCAGGCAACGCGGGAAACCAGGACCAGCGCGAACTGACAACGCAGGAAGCAGGCCCTTAGCCTGTCCTGCGATGCAGCGAACTGAATTTCATGGAAGTACAAGGCCGGGCAGTGCCCGACCTGTAGCGCGTGTCAGTCCACCATGGCCGCGACAAGGAGTTTCAACTCCTGCACGGAAAGTGAACTGCGCGTCTTCTCAAGCGTATGCTTGATGGAAAAGGGCAGCCTTTCACTGCCGTTCTTCTTGTGGGGACGCCCAAACGCGTCCGAAATGGTATTGATCATCAATTCCTCTGATAGCGGCCGAAGCCGCATCCCCTTTTTGTTTTCTGGTTACCTTCTGAAATTGCCACGCCCCTTGCCCGGTCCCGGCTGCCCGGGAGAACGCTCACGGAAGACGATACGTCCCTTGCTGAGATCGTAAGGCGTCATTTCCACGTGAACGCGGTCTCCGGCCACCGTACGGATACGGAACTTGCGCATCTTGCCTGCCGTGTAGGCGATGATCCGATGCTCATTGTCGAGCAGTACGGCGAAACGTCCATCGGGAAGTACTTCCTCGACCGAACCTTCCATTGTAAGTAATTCTTCTTTAGCCACTTCAATAAATCCTGATAAAGCGTTGCCCAGCCCCGATGCTCGAATGCAATCCGGGAAATGATTGCCAGGAAGCTGTAGAGGAAATCGAGATTGCAGCCGAAGCTGGAAATCATCTCGCCATGGAGCGACGTAGCGAAAGTCATATAGAGCTTTCTTTCGCAAATTTCAAGCCAGCGAAATTTTATGCTCCACTAGCTATCGGGACGGTTTTGGACTACAGTAGATTTATCGCCGGCCCCGTTCCGCACATCGGTGACTGAGAGACCATCGCGCTCCCGCATCAAGGAGAGCAGTCTTGGACCTCAATCAGCTTCTGTATCATCACCAGATTGCACTCATGCGCAAATCGGATGACGAAGCGCCACAGCACTGTGGATCGCGTTTCGATCTCGTCTCTCACTACGAAAGGCGGATCAGCAAACTGCGGCAAGAGCTGGGGACCACGCAGTATCCTAACTGGCCCGACGGCCAGGCGCACTTGTGACCTCCTGCCGGACTTTCCGCGAAGCGCCCGCGTCCTGCGGCAGGCAGTGGACCAACCTGCCCAGATCTTCGGAGCAATGGAAACGTCGCAGCGAAGTCTATGGGGTGGCCTTCCATCTGCTCGGCGGCGCAAGGCCTGCCTCCCATTTCCTTGGCGCGCATGATGCCGCCTTCCCGGGCACGTTGCTCTCGGTAGCCATGAGTTCGGCCCACGGCCAACTGATGGTCACCAAACTGGTGCGCCGGCTTGCCGCCCAGTCCATCTGAGCCGGCGGCGTGGCGCGAAATCCCTTTACAGATGACCGCGCAGCGTCTTACGCACCCGAATAAAGCCGCCGGGCCGACGCATGATCGCTGTCGCAACGGCCGCGAGCCCTCCCGAAAGTAACCCGAATGAGTTCAAATCCCGATACCCATGCCGGCCCGATGGTGCGCATCCAGCAGAACCTGTTGGCGCGCTCGGAACGGCGCATCCTGCAATGGCTGTGCGCGCGCATGCCCGGCTGGATCACGCCCGATATCCTGACCGCCCTGGGCATTGTCGGCGCGGTCATGACTTTCGCGGGCTATGCCGCCAGCAACCTGGCTTCGCATTGGCTGTGGCTTTCGATTGCCGGCTATGTCGTGCAATGGTTCGGGGATTCGATGGACGGTAGCCTCGCCCGCTTCCGGAGGATCGAGCGACCTGCCTATGGCTATTTCATCGATCACAGCTGCGACGGGCTGACCACGGTGTTGATCGTGTGGGGTCTCGGCGCCAGTCCGTACATCGACATGAACGTCGCGACCGTGGCGCTGGTAGGCTATCTCCTGCTCTCGATCCACGCCTATCTCGCCGCCCGGGTCATTGGCGAATTCAAGCTCTCCTATCTCTCCGCCGGACCGACCGAACTGCGCTTCATGCTCATCGGCTTGACGCTGATGATGATGGTGCTGGGAAGCGGCAAGGGCATGTTCGGCGTCACGTCGGGCTTCGACGTCTTCGTCGGCGCCGTGGGAACGATCCTGATGATCCTCTTCATCATCCAGACGCTCGTCACCGGTCGTCGTCTCGCGGTAGACGCCCGCTAGACGATCCGGCTTCATCCCATGCCGACATGGTCTTCACGGTTGGCTGCGCGCCGCTTGTCGTCACGCCAGCTCCAGATCGCGATACAGCCCCAGGCAAGGCAATAGAGCGCACCGAGCCCGAGCACGAGTTCGCCCGGAACGGGACCGATCGCAGAGCGCTGTGCGAGCTGGGACACATGCTCGATCGGGGTCGGATGGACGACGATCTTGCTGACGAAGGCTGTCGTCTGGATAAGCAGTATCCAGAAGTAGTTGCGCCTTATGCGCCTGCCAATCGCAACCTGAAGCGGGATATGATAACGCGGGCGCAGATAGTCGCGGGCCAGCGTCTGCTGCCACTCTTCTTCGTGCCGGCCATTATCGCCGTTGAGAAAACTGGCGAAGAAGTGCGTCTCCATCCAGCGGCAACGGGCACGCCAGACATTGAAGTAACGATAGCGGCGCGCTTCGAGCAGCAGGAAAAACAGGATAAGGATGCCTGCGAGCAAAAGCGGCAGGGGAGAAGCGTCGGGGGATGCAAAGGTGATGGACAGGGCGATCCCCAAGGTCACCACCGACCAATTCGTGGTGGTATCCAGCCGGGTCCGCCAGACCGCAGAACGGTAAACCTCTCCGCGATAGAGGTGCGCGATCGCGCCGATCTTCGCAGCACCCAAGTCAGGCGCCGCTTCGGCCTGCAGGGTCATGTCGTCTCTCCCGCAATTCCGGCGACTTATGTCGCTGGGAAGAAACTCGGCCCTTGCCGGGCCGATGTCAATTCTACCGCCGCAGTACGCCCCGTCCGATCAGGTGCCCTTCCCCAGTTCGGAGGCCAGCACGTCGTGCCACAAGCCAAGGCGGGCGCGACGCATCGCAGAGTCCATGGCCGGCCTGAAGACCATGACCTCGGGACGCATCATGGCGGCCTCTTCCAGCGATCCGAAGATACCGCAACCTACGCTTGCCAACATCGCCGCCCCGAGGGCAGTTGTCTCCACATCGAGCGGCCTTTCGACCTGCAGATCGAGGATATCGGCAAGGTCCTGGGCGATCCAGTCGTTCGCACTCATACCGCCGTCGAGACGCAGGTTGAGCCATGCCGCGCCGTCACCGTCGAAGGCGACTTTCAGATCATGCATCTGATGGGCCATGGCTTCCAGCGCAGCGCGAACGATGTGTGCCCGCCCGGTGCCATGGGTCAGTCCCGCAATGACTCCGCGCGCTTCGGCACGCCAGTGCGGGGCGCCGAGGCCCGACAGGGCCGGCAAAATGCAAACGCCGCCGCTGTCCGCAATCGAGCGGGCAAGACTTTCGGTTTCGCAGGCAGTTCCGACCATGCACAGTTCGTCGCGCAGCCATTTGACCAGGCTGCCGGCGACGAAGACGGAGCCTTCCAGCGCGTAGCTGCGCTCTCCGCCGATCTGCGCCAGCACGGTGCTCACCAGCCTGTGACTCGACAACCTCGGCGAGGTTCCCGTGTTCGCCAGGACGAAAGCACCTGTTCCCAGCGTGGCCTTGACGTCTCCGGGTGAGAGGCAATTCTGACCGATCGTTGCTGCCTGCTGATCTCCGGCCAGACCGCATATGGCAATCGATCCACCGAACAGTTCCGGGCTCGTCCGCTCGAATTGTCCGGCATTGTCGACGATCTCGGGCAGGCTGGCGCGCGGGACGCCGTGAAGCGCGAGCAGCTCGTCATCCCAGCCCGCGCCTTCCAGCGGCATCAGCATCGTCCGGCTGGCATTGCTGGCGTCGGTGATATGCAACCCTGCGGTGAGCTTCCAGACCAGCCAACTCTCGACAGTTCCGAAAGCCAGCCTGTCCCCGAGCTCGCGCGCCGCCGGCACGTTTTCGAGAACCCAGCTCATCTTCGTTGCCGAAAAATAGGGATCGAGCATCAGGCCGGTCCGCGCACCGATCATCGGTTCATGACCCGCTTCCCGCAATTGCTGGCAGCGGTCCGCTGTGCGGCGGTCCTGCCAGACGATGGCGGGGGTGATCGGCTTGCCGCTCTGGCGGTCCCAGGCAACAACGGTTTCGCGCTGGTTGGTAATGCCGATGGCAGAGATGCGATCCGCGCCGCCTGCCCTCGCGACCATTTCCCGCGCGCAGGTGAGCGTCTTTTCCCAGATTTCGTCCGCATCGTGCTCAACGTAGCCGGGCGCAGGATAATGCTGCGTCAGTTCCGACTGGGACACGCCCAGAATGCTGCCCTCGGCAGAGTACAATATGGCTCTGGTCGAGGTCGTTCCTTCATCGAGAACCAGAATGGGGCGCTCTTGCACCGTATCTCTCCCTAAGATTCAATCCGTGATCGTCTGCGCCCGCCCCAACCGTGGATAGCAAGCGCAATCCAGCCTCAAGCAGGCGTCAGTTTCGCAAGGTATTTCTGCAGCTCATCGACCTGCTGCGCGTTCATTCTCAGGCCCAGCTTGGTCCGGCGCCACAGCAAATCCTCCGCGCTGCGGCACCACTCGCGCTGAACGAGGTATCGCACCTCGCATTCGGTCAATCCGTTTCCGAAGTGAATGCCGCATTCCGGCAGCGCTGCGGCATTGCCGAAAATGTCCGAGATCAAGGTCCCGTAATTGCGCAGCAGGCGGTGCAGCCATCCCGGCTCCAGGAACGGATAGCGCGATGCATAGTGTTCAAACATTGAGGGCAATTCATCGGCGGAGAAATTGCCGCCGGGCAGCGGCGCCTTGTCGGTCCAGTGCTTGTGGGCAAGCTGCGGCAAGCGGTGGCACAGCAGATCGACGGCTTCCTGCGCCAGATGCCGGTACGTGGTAATCTTGCCGCCCATGACCGAGAGCAGCGGCGCCCCCTCATCCTCGTCGGTCAGTTCCAGCGTGTAGCCGCGCGTCGCCGCTTCCGGCTTGCCTGAGCCGTCGTCGATGAGCGGCCGCACACCCGAATAGGTCCACACCACATCGCCGGGGGTCACCGGTTCGCGAAAGTAGTGGCTCGCCCCCTCGCACAAGTAGGCGATTTCCTCCTCGCTGGCCCGGACGTCCTCAAGGCTGCCATGATGGTCGCGATCGGTCGTGCCGATCAGCGTGAAGTCCTGCTCGTAAGGGATGGCGAAGAAGATTCGCCCGTCGGGGAGCTGGAAGAAATAGGCGAATTCATGCTCGAATTTGCGCGGAACGACGATGTGCGAGCCGCGCACGAGGCGCATGCGCCGTTCGGACTGTTCACCGGCCTGCCCCAGGAGCTTGAGGACCGCAGGCCCTGCTGCATTGACGACTGCCCGCGCGTGGAAGCTCTTGCCGCCTGCCTCGATACGCCAGCCCTCCGCCTCGCGGGTCAGCGCCTCGACCCGCGAACCCGTGTGCACCTCGGCGCCGTGATCCGCCGCATCGCGCGCATTGAGGACAACGAGGCGCGCATCGTCCACCCAGCAATCGGAGTAGACATAGGCGTGGGTGAATTCGTCCTTAAGCGGCCTGCCGCCGGGATGTCTGGCGAGATCGACCGACCGCGTCGCCGGAAGGCGCTTGCGGCCACCGAGATGGTCATAGACGAACAGGCCCAGGCGCAACAGCCAGCGGGGCCGCAGCCCCTGAACATGCGGCAGGATGAAGCGCAGCGGCCAGATGATATGCGGCGCAATCGCCCAGAGGCGTTCGCGTTCGCTGAGCGATTCACGGACGAGGCCGAACTCGTAATGCTCAAGATAGCGCAGGCCGCCGTGGATGAGCTTGGTCGATGCAGAAGACGTTCCGCTTGCCAGGTCGCGCGCTTCCAGCAGCAGGACCCGCGCACCGCGGCCTGCGGCATCGCGTGCGATGCCGCAACCGTTCACGCCGCCGCCGATCACGGCAATGTCGAAGAGCTCTTCGCTCACCTCGGTGGCTTCCTTCTGTCAGGCTTCGAGCGGACCGTGCTGGATATGCGGCAGGACATGGCGCGCAAACAGGTCGGCCTCCTGCGCATGGGGATAGCCGGATAGGATGAACGCCTCGATCCCTTCGTCCTGATAGGCGCGAAGTTTGGCGAGAACCTGATCGGGCGTGCCGACGATCGCGGCGCCGCAACCCGAGCGGGCACGCCCGATGCCGGTCCACAGGTTGTCCTCGACGAAGCCATCTCCCCCTGCGGCGCTGCGCAGTTCCGCCTGGCGCTGGACACCGTAGTTCTTCGCATCGAGCGACTTTTCGCGAATGGCCTTGCCCGCTTCGTCGTCCAGCTTCGACAACAGGCGGTCGGCATAGTGGCGGGCCTCCTCTTCGGTTTCACGGACGATGACGTGGACACGATATCCGAACTTGAGACTACGACCAAACCGCGCAGCACGCGCTTGCATGTCGGCGATGGTTTCGCGCACCTTGTCCATCGTATCGGGCCACATGAGATAGACGTCGCAGCCTTCGGCAGCGCATTCGCGCGCATCCTCGCTCAATCCCCCGAAGTAGAACGCGGGACATTTGCCAGAGATAGTTCCGATGCGCGGCGGGTCGAGCTGGAGCTTGTAGAACTCGCCCTCGTGATCGAGGTGCTCGCCATTGAGGAGCGTACGCACGATCTTCATGACCTCGGTCGCGCGGGCATAACGGCGCGCACTTTCCAGCTTTTCGCCGGGCATGTCGGAGGAGATGATGTTGACGTTGAGGCGGCCGCCGGTGCCCGAGGCATTCGGGCCGAGGATGCGGTCGAGCGTTGCGATGCGGCGCGCAAGCTGGGGCGGCCAGTCCTCACCGATGCGGGTGGCCCAGAGCAATTTCATGCGGCGCACCTGCGTCGCCACCGCAGCGGCAAAAGCCGTCGTATCGAGCCCAAGCTGGTAGCCGGATGGCAAAAGGATATTGTCGAAACCGCCCTCCTCGGCGCGCATCACGATATTGCGGCAATGTTCCCAGCTCGACTGGAGATAGGGATCGGGAACCCCGAGGAATTCGTAATCGTCGTCGCACAATGCGGAGAACCACGCGATTTCACATTTCCGGTCTGACATTTCGATCTCCTCTCACATCAATCAGGCGTGCGCGGTTGCCGGGTCACCCGGTCCGGGCGCACGTTTGCATGTCCAGCAATAGTTACCGTTACTCTCGTTCAGCTCCGCAGGTGCGGAACTCCTGGCTCAGGGCAATGGCACTCCTCGGGCCGCGACCAGAACGCCGTACCACTCCTGCCTGGTCCAGCGGACTTTGAGCGCCGCCGTTCCTTCGACGATCCGCTCGGCCTGCTGGGACCCGATAATCGGGACGATGCCTGCCGGATGCGCCATGAGCCAGCTGTAAGCCGCAACCGTACTGGATACGCCATGAGCATCGGCCACCGCGCCAAGCGCCGCGGCAACCGCCCTGTCACGCGCGCTCTGCGGATTGGCGAGGCGTCCGCCGCCCAGCGGCGACCATGCCATCGGGAGCAGGCCCATCATCATCGCCTGATCGAGTTCGCCGTTCTCGAAGCAGTCGATACGCAGCGGGCTGATCTCGGGCTGGGTGGACACCAGCCTGGTACCAAGGAACGAATCCAGCGCGGCTATCTGGTGAATCGTAAAGTTCGAGACGCCCAGCGTGCGGATCTTGCCTGCCGCAACGGCATCCTCCAGCGCGCGCGCCACTTCCTGCGGGTGAGTCAGTATGTCGGGACGATGGACCTGCCAGAGGTCGATTTGCTCGACCTTCAGGCGGCGCAGCGATGCATCGATGGCCTCGTTGAGATAGGCGGTGCTCTGATCGTAAGGGAGCGGCGGGCAGATACCGCCCTTGGTCGCCAGCACCATGCGTGGGCGCAGCGAGGAATCCCGGGCCAGCACTTCGCCCAAAAGCGCCTCTGCATCGCCGAACCCGGCCGCCCCGTCGAAACCGTAGATATCGGCAGTATCGAGCAGGGTGATCCCGGCATCGAGAGCCGTGTTCACGAGACGGGCAGCTTCATCGACGGTGCGCCCACCCTCTGCAAGGCGCCACATGCCCCAGGCGATCGAGGACACTTCGATGCCGCTGGTACCCAGAGTTCGGACGGCAGGGGCGGCAGGCAATTGGCTCATATGGTCTTCCTGAGAGGCGGCGCGACGGATGCGCGCTCGATAAGGGAATGGGGCAGGCGGCGGTGGGTGATCTCGTTACCGGCGATCAGGATCTCGGTGGCGGTCTGGGCCAGCTCCGCCATCGGCTGGTGAATGGTGGTGAGCGGCGGCCATACCGTGCGGGCCAGGGTCGTATCGTCGAAGCCGGTCACCGACAGCTGCGCCGGCATCTCGATCCCGCGGCCATGCGCTTCGGCAAGGACTCCGGCGGCCATGTCGTCGTTCGACGCGAAGATAGCAGTCGGCACCTCGGGCAGGTCGAGCAGGTACTGCGCCGCCCGCACACCGCTGTCGAAATCGAACTCGCCCTCGAAGACGAGCGAAGGTTCGAACTGGATGCCGACCCGGTCCAGTGCCCGGCGATAGCCGAAGAGGCGATCTTCGGACGCCATGTGGCTTTGGTGTCCCTTGATGAAACCGATGCGGCGGTGGCCCTGGTTGATCAGGTAGGTCGTCATGTCATCTGCGGCCTGCGTGTCATCCATGAACACCGAGCTGGTGAGAGCATGGTTGGTACCCGGCGAGATCCGCACGAAAGGCAGGTCGAGCGCCTCAAGCGCGCGCAGCACCGGTTCGCAGTCGGTGACTGGCGAGGACAGGATGATCCCGTCGACATGCGTTTCGGTAACAAGACCGCGCACCTGTTCGCCAACGGTCGGATCGGTCACGTCGACCGGCTGGGCAAGCAGGCGGATGTTGTGCTGCTTGCACTGTTCCCAGCATCCGGTCTGGATCTGGAACATGTAGAAAGGGCTGTGGTTGTCGTAGATCAGGGCGATCTGGTTGGATTTCGATCCGGACAGGATGCGGGCGGCAACGCTCGGGCGAAAATCGAGCTTCTGCATGGCCTCCTCGACCCGCGCACGCGTATCCGCGCTGACGTAGGGATGCCCGTTCAGCACGCGGCTGACCGTCTTCACCGCCACACCGGCCATGGCTGCCACGTCCCTGATATTCGCCCGCTCACTCATCCCCGCAACACCCCTTCCAGTCCGGCAAACAGCTGCGCGAAGGCACTGTCCGGCCGATAGAACACAGGCGGCTGCCCGATCGGAGCGGGAACCTCGGCAACTCCGGGTCCGTAATCCTTGCCCGTCCAGCAATGTCTCCAGACACCGCTGCCCGGCAGGATCACCCGGCGCGCCTCGGCTCCCTCTTCGATGACGGGTGCCACGACCATGTCGGCACCGTAGAGGAACTGATCCTGCACCGTAAACAATGCAGGTTCATCGGGATAATGCAGGAACAATGGCCTCTGGGCAGGAAGACCCGCCCCTTGCGCCTCGTGGCACAAGTGGCGCACGTAGGGCGCCAGATGCGCGTGGACCCGGCTCCAGCGCGCAAAGCAATCCAGCAATTCAGGTGAAGAATCGAACTGGAGGTTGTCATCGGGGCGATTGCCTTCGTGGCTGCGCATGACCGGCGCAAAGGCCGACAGCTCGCACCAACGCTGCATCAGCTCGACGCTGCGGACATTGCCGTGGAGCGATGTGTAGCCGCCACAATCGGAGTGGCTGTAGGCATTGCCGACCAGCCCCGAAGAAAGCGCGGCAGTCACGACCGTCCCGATGCCGTCATGGCGCGTGAAATCGACGCACTGGTCTCCGGCCCACAACAGCGGACAATAGGCTTGCACCCCGGAAAAGCCGGCCCGCATGAAGAAGAGCGCATCGCCTGTCCTACCGCGCGAAGCCAAGGCTTTCGCATTGACCTGCGCCCACAGGACCGGCCAGCGATTATGGGCTTCCATGGCGTCGGATCCGTCGGCGAGGCGCAGATCGGTCGGCAGGTACTCGCCGAAATCCGCCATCCATCCCGAAATTCCGATATCCAGCATTTCGCGCCCAAGGATACGTTCGGCGAACCAGTCGCGCGTTTCTTCCCGGGTGAAATCGAGGACACCGCAGTCGAATTCGCCGAAGTCGACGAGATAGACCTCGTCACTGTCCTGACGCAGGCAGAAGTGACCGCCTGCCAGGGCTTCCTCATAGAGCGTCCCGTCGACCGCCAGGTAAGGATTGGCATAAGCGAGGAAACGAATGCCCCGCTTGGCAAGCGTCGCGATGGACGCCGTGAGATCGGGATATCGGGCCTCACTGCGCTCTGACCCGCCCCAGTCCCAGAACAGGCGGCGCCCGAAGCTTGTCTCGCGAATGCCGGCCCAGTCCTCGCACCACAGGCCTGACACGGCCGCGCCGGCATCGATGAAGCGTTCCAGCCGTTCAAAACTGCTCGCACCTGACTTGAGGCCGACAATCGCGCCGCCGATGGCCCATTCGGGCAAGGCCGGCTGGCGGCCGAACCTCGCCGATAGTGCCGAAACCAGCTCCAGGGGCCCGCTGGAGGCAAACAGTTCGAAGCGGGCGCATCCGCTCCACACCTCGACGCGGTGCGCGGCGGGGTCCGAGAAATCGAGCACGCTGTAGCAGGAAGCATCGAGATGCACGGCAAGCCACCGAGAGGTAAGGAAGGTGGGTTGCGGGTAATTGGTATTCCAATAGTCCCCGCCGGCCATCCCCTGCTCATCCATGATGCGGGTCAGTTCGGTAGCCTTGTCGCGCCCCACGCCCGGTTCGCTGGTCCACATCGGAAAGCTGCGACCGTTGAGCGCCAGAAAGCTCATCTGCTCGCCGCCGCCCCAGACCACCTCTTCAGGTTCGGCATGGAACCTGACGAAAATGCGATCATAACCGGGGAGCAGCACATCGAGCTGCAAACGCGTTCCATCGATGCGCAGCACCGCGCAGGGCGAACCGGCGTCAAGGAACTCGATACCTCCATCGGCCCTGCGCCACTTTGCAGGAATTATGCGACCCGATGGCTCGTCGGAAATCGAGAAGTTGCCTCGATACATTTCCACACAGGACTTGCCGCGCGCAATGTCCAGCGCTGGACATGATTCTCTGTGACGCAGGACCACGCGCCCCCGATACTCGAGGTCGAAACCGTCTCCAGCGTCCAGAATACGCACTTCCAATGCATTTCCTCTCTAATGTCGCACTGCCCAATGCGGCACTTTGTGCGCTTCTGCATTTGCGTATGACACCGCTTGACATACCGAGGACACGCTGGCAATGCAAGCATCAATGAAGGCCCGTTTCCGACAGGCTCCGCAAGGGAGCACGGAAGCGAATGAAAACCAAGTCGAGCCCGTATTGGGAGGGGAGTTACTATGAACGTTTCCAGGCACAAGTTCGCGTGGGCGCTGGCCGCTTCCACAAGCGCGATGGCGCTGCTTTCGCCCGCCCTCGCCTCTGCACAGGAAGTCGAGGAAATCATCGTCACGGCGCAGAAGGTGAAGGAGAACGCGCAGTCCGTTCCCATTGCCATTTCCGCGGTATCGGGCGACCGGCTCGAGCAGACCGGAGCCACCAGCCTTGAAAACATTACGCGAATCGTTCCCTCTGTCACTTTCCGCAAGGGGACGACCAGCGCCAACAGCGCGATCGTCATGCGCGGTGTCGGCACGATCACCTTCTCCATCGCCGCAGAACCGAGTGTCTCGACCGTTGTCGACGGCGTGGTCCTGAGCCGTTCGGGCCAGGCCTTCATGGACCTAGTCGATGCCGACCGCCTCGAAGTCCTTCGCGGCCCGCAAGGCACACTGTTCGGCAAGAATGCGTCGGCCGGCCTTGTCAACATCGTCTCCAAGGGCGGTACCGACACGCTCCAGGCCGAAGCCAAGGCCGAATGGTACGAAGGCGACGAATACCGCCTGCGCTCGTCCGTTTCCGGTCCGCTCGGCCAGGACTGGAGCGCACGCGTCACCGGATTCTACGGCACCTACGACGGCAACATCACCAATGTCTACGGCGGCAAGAACAAGAAGGTAAACGGGTACGAGCACTGGGGCGCTCGCGGCATCGTCGACTATTCCGGTTCGATTGCCCGCCTGCGCTTCATTGCCGACTACTTCCATGCCGACGATGACTGCTGCGCCGACGTAACCGGCGCCAGCCGCGGTCCGGTGCTCGACGCCGAACTGGGCCTGCCCGGCGGTGTCGCACTGGGCGAGGACCAGCGCTACGTAAACCACAATCTGGTAACCCGCACGCGTGACAAGCAGTACAGCTTCACCGCATCGGGTGACATCGATCTGTCCGATACGCATACGCTGAGCTTCGTGACCGGCTACCGCAACTGGTGGAACGAGGAGATCCGCGAGGGCGACTTCCTGCCCCGTGCCCTCGTCGGCACTGCCCAGCTTCACGACAATGGCGTGGTCAAGACCCAGCAGATGTCCTTCGAGGCGCGCATCGCTTCGGACCAGTCGCGCCCGTTCTACTACCAGGTCGGTGGTTTCCTCTGGCATTCAGACAACAAGCAGGATTTCACCCGCCGCGACATCACGTGCGCCAGTTCGACCTTGCCGGTCGATCCCATCACCGGCGGGCAGCCGTGCAACCTCGACGACACCGTCAATACCCTCTTCCCGACGGCAAGTTCAGCCAGCGACGTCAACTCGTCGAACTATGCCGTATTCGGGCAGGCAACCTATCGCCTGAGTGACTTGTTCGCGATTACCGGCGGCTTGCGCTACACTTGGGACGAGCTCAGCTTCACCCATATTCGCGCACCCGGCGTGAACGCGACGACGGGCCTTCCGGCAACCGGACCCGGCGTTTCGGGCAACCCGGCAGGCGGCACGATTGCAAGCGGCGGTAACGGCACCAACGTCTCCAGCGGATCGAGCTCCAACAGCAACCTCTCCGGCAAGGCCGTCGTGCAGTTCACCCCGAGCCGCGACATCATGCTCTACGGCAGCTACACGCGCGGCTACAAGGGCCCGGCCTTCAACGTCTTCTTCAACCACACCGCACCGACCAATGCCGTGCCGATCGACGAAGAGACTTCCGATGCCTTCGAGGTCGGTCTCAAGTCGCAATTCCTGAACAACAAGGTCCAGCTCAACCTTGCCGGGTTCACCGTTCAGTACGACGGCTTCCAGGCCAACAACTTCGTGCTGCTGAACGGCGCAGTGGTCACCAACCTGACCAATGCCGGCACAGTCAAGAGCCAGGGCTTCGAGGCAGACTTCACGGCCGTTCCTGTCACCGGCCTGACGCTGCGCGCCAGCGCCGCCTATGCCGATGCCAAGGTCAAGCGCTTCAACCCGAACCCGCTGACCAATGCCCCCGACGCGCGCGACGGCACGCGGCTGCCGCTGGCGCCCAAGTTCACCTATACCCTGGGTGCGGATTACGAGCGTCCCGTCGGCAACATGGTCGTCTACTTGAATACTGACTATCGCCATGTCTCGAAGCAGTATTCGGACCTCGGCGAATCCGGACCGATTGACGCCTACGGTCAGTGGAATGCCTCGCTCGGCCTGTCCGATGCCGATGACAAGTACCGCCTGACGTTCTACCTCCGCAATATCACGGATGAAAGCTACGTCCTGCTGAACGTTTCCGATGGTCAGCGCCTGCAGATCCCGCGCGATGCTGACCGCTATTTCGGCGTCAGCCTGCGAGCGCGCATGTAACCCAACCTGCCGGTTCTCCCCCGGTGCCCCCTCGCGCAGCGGCGAGGGGGCATTTTTTTGCTGCAACCTTGACCGGTTCAATCAGCCCCGATGTACACCTGATCTGCAGAACTCAGCCTGTGTCCCCGCACTTGTCCATGCCCGTTCCCCTCTTCGTCAGCCCGACCCTTGAAGCCTATGCAGTGCTTGCGATCATCGGCAGCGCCATCGACACGTTGGCGAGAGGTCGTCTCGACGACTTGCTCGATCTGCGCCAACCTTCTCACATCACGCCAAAGTTTGCGACAGAACCCTGCAAGTTCTTCGCTGAGATGCTCATAGACGTTGGAGACGACGAGATCGTGAAGGCCCGCAACATGTTCAAGAACGAAGCGCTGCTCGGAAGTTGGAATTCTTAGAGTCATCTTGTTCCCAGTAGGTCACACGGACTGAAAATATCCGTACTTGCCTTGATAGAAGAGCAGCGGGAGGCCGTCGTTTGCCCGCAGGTTGATCACCCTGCCTCGGACTTCGGAATGGTCTCCCGCGTCGATCACGCTGTGGATCTCACACTCGATTGTCGCCAGGACGTCTTCCAGAATCGGATTGCCAAGGCATGAAATGGCATGTGGCACGTCATGGAACTTGTCCTCATCCCGGCTCGAGAAGCGTCGGCAGAGCCATTCCTGACCGCTGGACAACACGTTCACGCAAAAGCGGCCGGCGGACCGGATTTTCTGCCAGCTCGCCGATGTCGTCGTCGCGAAAAACGCGACGAGCGGCGGATCGAGCGATACCGATGTGAACGAGCCGATTGCCATACCCGCCAATTCGCCATCGTCGAGCCGCGCCGTGACGGCGCACACCCCCGTGGGATAATGCGAAAGAACCTGCCGGAACCGGGCCGGGTCGAGAGCATCGAAGTCCATGATTTCGTCGTGGTTCATCAATGCATCTCCTTTCCGGCAATCACACAATCCGGCAGCATTGGCTGCCCAGATCGACACCGTTGGCGTCGTCGCGAAGATTGAGTGTCAGTTCGTCACCAGGTTGCAGAAACGGGCCGTTGCGCTTGGCTTCGGTTACGACTTCGGCGCGTCGCGTCGCATCATCGAACAGATTGGTCGCGAGAATTCTCGCCAGCGCCGGAGTAGCCTGCGCCAGGACGCCGCCCGGCGTTCCGGTCAAGATCATGTCGCCGGCCTTGAGGTCCATCATCGCCGCGACTTGGGCGAGCGTTTCCGGTGCCTTGTAGACCTGCTGCGCGCTATTCGCCGACTGCCGCATCTCGCCGCGATATTTGAGCGAAAAGCTTAAGGCGTCGAGAATGCCGGCGACCTCGCCGGGTTCCATCCAATAGAGAACCGGGCCGGTCGGGCAGAACGTCCGGTAACTCTTGCCCTGGAACCATTGCAGGAAAGACGACCCGAACATCACATCGCGGGCGCTGACATCGTTGCACAGGGTCACAGCCGCAACGTAGTCGCCGACGTTCGAAGCGTCGACCGTGCTGGTCGCAGAGAGGGCCTTGCGCAGGACGATGCCGATCTCAGCCTCGTAGTCGAGCAGTTCGACGGCCTCTGGCCGGACAATGTCGTGATAGGGACCGCAAAGTGACGAACTGGCCTTGCCGAACAGCAGGTTGGCCTTCCGGCCATGATGGCCGGACTCCTGCGCATGATCGCTGTAGTTCAGCCCCTGGCAGACAAGTGTCGCGTCGGTTGTGACGGGGCTGGTGAGTTGTCGCGCCTCGACTGTCAACCTGACGCCCGAGCTCTCTCGGCCCGCCGGGGAATCGAGTACGGCGAGCAAATCCGCCGTTGTCGCGGCGTCGCATATCAGCTCAACCTCCACTCGGTCGTCGGGACAGGATGGAGCCGCCGAAACCAGCCAGCCGAATTGCAGGCGCCCCTCATGGGCGAAGCGAACCAGAGATATGGCCATGAAAATTCTCCGCTGATTGTTGATCGGATCAGTCGAGCCAGGGACGCGGCGCAACCAGCATTGCATCGATCAGTTCCCTGACCGGTGGCGGCGCTTCTTCGGGTGCCTGGCCTGCCGGACGCATCGATGCGGGAAGATCGTCGCCCCACGCCCACAGGCCGGCTCGGTCGAAGGGATGGAAGCCAACTGGATAATCGGCGGTCATTACATCGCCATCGGCATAGTGCTCCCACTCGTCGCCTGCCGGGTCCTTCCAGTAATCGAAGACCTGGCTGCCAAGTACGTGCCGGCCGATACCCCAGAAGTGTTCCCACCCTTGCGCGCGCAAATACTGCTGGCCCTGTCCAACCGCGTCGATGTCGATGGTTTCTGTCGAGATGTGCAGGATTTCCGGCGCAGGCCCGAAGCTGATCGCGAGCGCGTGGTGGTCGGCCGGTTGCTCGCCCCTATCGAAACGGAAGAAACCCAGCCCGATCATCCCGCTTTGGGTTTGCAGCATGTCGCTCGGCAGATAGCCGAAGTTCTGCATGTACCAGCGCACCGTCTGTTCGAAGTGCGGCGTCTGCAGGACCAGGTGCCGAACACCCTCCACAGGCGCCGGCGTAAGCGGAGGCCGCACGCCGGCATTGACGCGGGACTTCTTCCAGGGCGTGTTCTCGACATCGATTGCCTCGCGCGGGACATAGGCCTCTGCCTTCTCGAAGCCGTGGACCAGATCGATCCTGTAGCCATTGGGATCGACGAGATGCAGCACCCGCCCGCCACCGGGCTTTTCGCTATCGGCGGGAGCGATGCCGTTTGCCGAGCCGAGCGTGTCGAGATCCGCGCCATCGGCGGCAACCAGCCCAAAGCCCACAAAGGCATCCCGATCGGACGGGATCAGTTCGACGCTGTAGGGCTTTTCTCCAAAGCCGCGGAAATAGACGTTGGGTCCTTCATGTTCGACGCGAGTGAAACCAAAGTCATGCAGGAAACGCGACATCGCCTCCACGTCGCGCCGTTCAAGCACGACATAGGCCATCGCGTCCGCCCGAACGGTCGGGATGATATTTGCGAAAGGGTGGGACGGATTGATGCTCATGTCAGGCTCCGCGAATGTGATCAATGAGGGCAAGTGCGTCGCTGGGGGCTTCATTGCCGCGCCAGGCGACGTAGTGGTCGGGGCGGACGAGCACGAGATCGCGCTCGTAGATGGCATGCGCGTTGTCATCGCGCACATCGAGCAGCTTGAGCGGCACGCCGCGTTCCGCCGCGGCCGCAAGCAGGGGCTCAACGTCGATGTCGGCAAATCGCACCAGGGTGAAACCGGGCCCGAACAGGTCGAACATGGCCTCGCCTGATGCGAGGAAGACATGCGGCGCCCGGCTGCCGGGCCAGGTCGTGGGAATGAAGCGCACACGGTCCCATTCCGGCTCGTCCGCTTCATGACAGATGATCGAAGAACCGCGGTAACGGCAACCCAGCTCGATGCCGAGAGATTCGTTCTCCGCGTTGCCCAACTGGAGGATCAAATTTGACAGTTCGAGCCTGGCGGCGGCGCCGGCTTCACTGTCCTCATGAATGATGGGGGAATATTGCTCGCCGATGCGCAGGCGCACGCCCATGTTTTCCATGGAGGAATTGACCACGAACTGCGCGATGGGCCGTCGCTCACTGTCGATGGTTTCGAGAAGGCGAGGTCCCCCCCAGCCTTGCAATACGGCCGCGAATTTCCAAGTAAGGTCCGCGGATTCGGCTATGCCGGTGTTCATGCCGTAACCGCCCGTCGGGATGAGCTGATGTACCGCGTCGCCCGCTAGCCAGACCCGTCCGCTTCCGCTGCGTGACGTCACGACCAGATGCGGCGACCAGGCATTGGCCTGCAGGACTTCCATCGGAAATTCACCGCCCAGCGTGCGATAGACGAGCGCCTTGGGGTCAATTGCCGTCTCGTCGGTGCCGGGGGGCAGCAGGCAATGCAGCGTCCAGGTTTCTTCGTCGTCCTGCGCGATCAAAGTGGAGCTGTCCGGCGTCTGATAGTGCCAGGCCACGCCAAAGCGCTGCAGGAACTCTTTCTCCGGAGAACGGAAATGCGTCATGTAAACACGGGCGACGTTGAATTGGCCGGTCAGCTCAAATCCCAGCCTTTCGCGCACGATGCTTCCGCCTCCGTCGCAGCCGGCCAGCAACTGGCATCGGATCCGCTGAACCTCGCCGGTTGCAAGGTGCCGCGCCTTGACGACAACGCATGTGTCATCCTGGGTAAAATCCTCGACCGCCCAGCCGAAGCGGATCTCGGCGAGAGGAGAAGTTTGCAGCAGATCCGCCAGCACCGGCTCCAGCACCACCTGGCTCAGCCTCATGTTGGGTTCGAGCGGCTGGGTCCCATCGTTGTGGCTCCGGATACGCTCACGCCAATCGTGAACATTGGGATAGCTGAAGCGGGCAAGTTCCCATTCACCCAGCCGCGTCACCCAGGAAACGTCCATGCAGTTCTCGCGCGGCACGGCGCGGTCGCGGATCAACTCGGCAATGCCGAGGCGGCGGAAAAGCTCCATGCTGCGCCCGTTCGTCACGTCCATCTTGGGGTGACGTGTGGTCGACGGATTGCGCTCCAGCACGAGCACGGGGATCCCACGGGACTGAAGGTCGAGTGCGGTGGTCAAGCCAACCGGTCCGCCGCCTGCGACGACGACGGGAAATTCCTGCTCCATTGACAGACATCCTCTTGCGGACCGGCCGCGAGGGCCGCGTCGAGCATGGGGCTAACACAGCTCCGGATGTATGTCCAGCTAAATACTACACTCGTAGAATATTATCGAAAGAATGACCTTTCGATCAAATCCCAGAAGGCCGCCCGGACCTTGGGATCTTCAAGTGCGTAGCCGGTTGTCAGCTCCATCTCGCCGCGCAGCGAAGAAAGGGCCGAGGTAGCGCCAATCATGAGGTAATACAGCAGGTCAGGGTCGCCGCTGACCATCTCTCCGGCAGCTTGAGCTTCTGCGAGTTGCGGTCTCAAGCGGTCGCGAATCCGGACGAGATAATTCTCGACCAGCCAGCGGATTCGCTCTGGATCGCCGTACATTGAGCGCAGCATGAAGTTGTGAAACGCAGGATTGGCAGTGGTGAAATTGAAGTACGCGAGGAACTCGACGCGCACTCTTTCCTTTGCCGTCAACAGCGAGTCGCGAGGCACGACCGCGTCCAGAATTTCCCCCAGGCCCCATTCGGCGACAGCCCGCCAAAGAACGTCCTTATTGGAGAAGTGATAGGTAATCAGCGTGAAATCGAGTTTCGCGCGTTCGCCGATCCGGCGTATGCTGGCCCCGTCAAAGCCTCGCTCCGAAAATTCGTCGAGCGCGGCCGACAAAATAGCACGCCGCGTATCGATGGACCGCTGCTGCTCACGGCGCTTGTTCTGGCGGCGCTGCGAGGGCTGGGGCGGAGTGTCCGTCGCTTTCGCGGCCTTCTTGCGATCTGCGGCAATATGGCGCGCGCCGTGCTCTGCCTTGGCGTCTTCGGATGATGAGTCAGTCATAATCGGTACTCATAGGGACGGCCTTTCTGTGAGGGAAGGTGAAGCTGCGCCATCAGCCCCCCCTGCCCCTCATGCACTAGGCCACGATCAGCTCGGCACGCATCAATGTGCCTGCATTCGTTCCACGCTTCCACTAAATTCTACACTTGATGTATTTTATGTTGACTCGGTGCCGACGCTGATCCATTGTCATGTTCGGAGAGGATGATCGGCCCGCGCCTACGCCAAGCGGCAATGCCGCAGGCAGACGCGATCATCTCCACGCGAAAGCGGCAGCGGATCGCTTTCCCAGTTGCCGACACAAATCGCTGAACATCCGATCGAAACGCAGGTCGCTTTCGATGTCGGGGGAGATTGCGCTCGGCGCACGAGGAGGGAATGATGAAGAGGCATTTGGTTGGTCTGTTGCTGACTACGTCGGCGCTAGCGTTGCCCGGACACTGTGTTGCCGCCGAGACAGACCAGGATGGGGCCACCGCCAAGAACGAGATCATCGTGACCGCGCAAAAGCGCGCAGAGCGCCTCTCTGATGTGCCGCTGTCAATTACTGCGGCGACCGGCGATCAGCTTGCGCGTCAAAATGTGACTTCGCCGACGGATCTGGAACGTGTGGTTCCCGGCTTCGCTTATCAGAAGAGCAGCTTCGGCGTGCCCGTATTCACGATTCGCGGCATTGGTCTCTACGACACCTTCATTGGCGTATCGCCCACGGTCACGGTCTATGTCGATCAGGTGCCATTGCCCTACCTCGCGATGAGCGCGGGGGCAGGTCTGGACATCGAGCGGGTCGAAGTGCTCAAGGGGCCGCAAGGAACCCTGTTCGGCCAGAATTCCACGGGCGGTGCGATCAACTACATTGCCGCCAAGCCCACGCAGGATCTGAAAGCGGGCGTCGACCTGACTTATGGCCGTTTCAACGAGTTGGACGGTCAGGCCTTCCTAAGCGGTCCGATCAGCAACACGCTGCGCGCCCGCGTGGCGGTGCGCCACGAAAGCCGCGATGCCTGGCAAGTCAGCGAGACCCGGCCGAATGACAGGTTGGGCAAGCGAGATTTCACTGCGGCGCGGCTGCTGCTTGATTGGGAACCAACGGACCGGCTGAAGTTCGAACTCAACGCAAACGGCTGGTGGGACAATTCAGACACGCAGGCCGCGCAGTTCGTGGAGTTCGCCCAATCCGCTCCGGGAGGCTTCCCGGCGTCGAGCATTGTCTTGGGTGGCCGCTCTTCCGCGCCGAAGGACCCGCGCATCGCTGACTGGGACGAGAATGCCAATCTCAAGAAGGATGACCGGCTATACCAGGTGTCGCTGCGCGGCGATTACGAAGTGGCAGACCACGCCACGCTGACCTCGATCACGGCCTACAGCGACTTCAAGGCCTGGGATCCGACCGACGTCGACGGGACCGACTTCGATAACTTCCTGATGACTGTCGATGCGAGCATTCAGTCCTTCTCGCAAGAACTGCGCCTTGCCGGCGACTTTGGCGCGATCAAGTACACTATCGGCGGCAATTACCAGAATGATGTCGTCGATGACGCCGACCGGCTCCATTACAACGGCAGCAACTCGGGCACCATCACGCCGATGGGCCCGGTGCAGTGGTTTGACATCGCCAACCTGGCTTATCAGCACATCAAGACTGCCGCAGTCTTCGGTAATCTCGAATATGAGTTCGTAACTGGGCTGACGGCGCAGGCCGCGATCCGCTACACCGATCAGCACCGGCGCTTCCGCGGTTGCGTAGCCGATGGCGGCGACGGTGCCGCAGCGGCGGGCCTGTTCGTGCCGATCCCCGGCAACACCATGGCCCAGCCCGGAGAATGCCTCACCTGGACCTCCAGCACCAACCCCACGCGTTTGCCGGACGGCGTGCATGACAAGCTCAATGAAAACAACGTCTCGTGGCGTCTGGGTCTCAATTGGAAGCCAGCACCGGACGCGCTGCTCTATGTGAATGTCACCAAGGGCTACAAATCCGGGTCGTTCACCCCGCTGCCGGCAGTCGTAGCAGAACAACTTGCCCCGGTGACGCAGGAATCGGTGCTCGCGTACGAGGTAGGCTTCAAGACAACCTTCCTTGCGAACCGTCTCCAGCTCTCCGGCGCGGCCTTCTACTACGACTACAAGAACAAGCAGATCCAGGGTTACAAGGTCATTCAACCGTTCGGGCAGCTTCCAGCCAACCTGAACATTCCCAAGGGTAAGGTCGAGGGTTTTGAACTCGAAGCCACGCTGCGCCCGCTGACGGGACTGCGGGTTACCAGCGGCCTGTCTTACGTGCATTCCAAGGTCGACGGCGCTTTTTCAGGATTCGACCCTTATGGGCAAATGATCGACCTCAACGGCGAAGCCTTCCCGAGTACGCCGAAATGGCAGTTCCTGACCGATGCGCAATATGACTTTCCGCTGACGGGAGCGCTCAATGCCTATTTTGGCGGCAGTGTCACCGCGCGCTCTTCGACTTATGCCGCATTTGGCGAAAGGCCCAATTTCAAGATCGACGGCTACGCGCTGGTGGACTTGCGGGCCGGTGTCGAGACAGCGGACGGGCATTGGCGCGCCCAGGTCTGGGGCAAGAATGTCGGCAACATATTCTATGTGATCAACGTGTCGCACCTGGTCGACACGGTCCCGCGCACTGCTGGCATGGGCGCCACCTACGGCATTTCCCTGAGCTACCGTTACTGACGGGGTGCGGGGCACGCCCCGCCGCCACCGCAAAAACTGAATGTTTACCGGGTTCGATCGGACGATCGGCCGACTTTGAAGGAGTAAAAGTGATGGCGTCAAATGCGGCACTGGTTGAACTTCCGCGGAGCGCGGCCCCGCAGGCGGTGACCAAAGAGGAATTGCTCGAGCGCGCACGCGCGCTTGCCCCGGAAATCGCCGCGCTCGCCCGCGAAACCGAGCAGGCGCGCAAACCGCTGGACAGCGTGATCCGCAAGATGGACGAGGCCGGCCTGTTCACGGCACTGACCCCCAAGCGGTGGGGCGGACCGGAACTGGGCCTAGATACCCAGTTGGAAATCGTCGAGATCATCAGCTCGGCCTGCATGTCGACCGGCTGGATCACCGCTTTCTACATTGGCCATCACATCTTTGCCTGCCGCTTCAGTGAAGAAGCCCAGGCTGAGGTGTTCGCAAACGGTCCCCGCTGCCTCCTGCCCGCCAGCTTCAACCTGCTCATGGACGCAAAGCCGGTCGACGGCGGCTGGCGCCTTACCGGCAAGGCGACCTGGGGCTCGGGCATCATGCATGCCGACTGGGTGATGGTCGGCGGCCATTCTGAAGACGGCAACCGCGTCTTCCTGCTGCCCGTCAAGGACGTGACCGTCAAGGATGTCTGGCATGTCGCCGGCATGGCCGGCACTGGCAGCAATGATATCTACGTCGAGGACGTGTTCGTGCCGGCCCACCGGGCCGTGCGGCAGGAAGAATTCGTCATAGGTACGACCGAGGGCGCGCAAAAGCTCGGCAATCCCATGTACACCGCGCCGATCATGCCGCTGATCTACAGCGAGATCATCGGCATCTTCAGCGGCGGCCTTCGGGGCGCGCAGACCAATTTCGCCGAAACCATCAAGAATCGCATTCGCGCCGTGACGGCCCAGGTCGCAGCAGAGCGCCCCACGACCCACATCGATATCGGCCAGTCGTTCGCTACGCTCGATGCGGTGGAAGAACTCGCCCGCAGCGTTGTGCGCCGTACGCAAGCACTGGCGGCGTCCGGCGACCGGTCGCTGGCTCCGCGGCTCGAACTCAAGGCGCTGACCGGCCTGACGGCAAATATGTGCCGCCAGGCGGTCAACGAAATGATCAACCGTGGCGGATCATCGCTGTTCCTCAGCGAGCGGCCTCTGCAGCGCTTCTTCCGCGACATCAACATGATCGCCATTCACGCGCATTGGGATTGCGAGATCGGCTACGAGCAGCTCGGACGCAACTTCATCGGTCTCGAGCCGAACAACCCGCTCGTCTGACAGTTGAAGCCCAGGGAACCAGCGATGTCCAAAGTCATCATCAGTTGCGCCGTGACCGGCGGGGTCCACACGCCCAGTATGTCCGAATACCTGCCGGTTACACCCGATCAGATCGCCACGCAGGCGGTCGAAGCGGCCGAGGCCGGCGCTGCGGTCCTGCACCTTCATGCTCGCGATCCGGAGACCGGTAAACCTACCCCCGACCCGGATGTGTTCATGCAGTTCCTGCCCCGGATCAAACAACAGACCGACGCCGTGGTGAACATCACTACTGGCGGAAGCCAGGGTATGTCGATCGATGACAGGCTCGCAGCGCCGCTGCGGGCCTCCCCGGAGCTTTGTTCGCTCAACATGGGGTCGATGAATTTCGGCATGTATCCCGTGCTCGATCGCATCAAACAGTTCAAGTATGACTGGGAGCCGGTGCTGCTGGAGGCGACGCGGGACTGGGTTTTCAAGAACACTTTCAAGGATATCGAACAGATCCTCGAACGGCTGGGCAAGGGTCACGGGACGAGGTTCGAATTCGAGTGCTACGATACCGCGCATCTCTATACGCTTGCCCATTTCCTTGACCGCAAGCTGGTGACACCGCCGCTGTTCGTCCAGTCGATCTTCGGCATTCTTGGCGGAACGGCAGCCGATACAGAAAATCTGCTGCATGCCAAGCGGATTGCCGACAAACTGTTCGGGGACGATTACCAGTGGTCGGTACTGGCCGCCGGGAAGCATCAGGTTCCTTTCGCCACGATGGCGGCGATCAATGGCGCCAACGTGCGGGTCGGACTGGAGGACTCACTGTTCATTGCGCCGCACAAGCTGGCCAAATCCAATGCCGAACAGGTACGCCTCGTTCGTTCGATCCTCGAATCCCTGTCGATGGAGATCGCGACGCCTGCCGAGGCGCGTGAGATTCTGGCGCTGAAGGGCAGTGACAATGTCAATTTCTAACATGGGGGCAGGATCGTATCAGAGCAAGGTGGTCGCGATCACCGGGGGCACATCAGGCATAGGCCTGGCGCTTGTCGACGCCTTTCTTGCCGAAGGTGCTTCGGTCATCACTTGTGCGCGATCCGGAGACAAGCTCGCGCTGGTCCAGCAAAGCCGGCCGGGGCTTCGCACTGTGGTTGCCGATGTGACCCAGCCGGACGGACGGCGCGCGCTGATCAATGCCATCGACAGCGGCTTCGGCCGCCTCGACGTTTTCGTGAGTAACGCAGGGCAATTGATCGAGCGCGATTTCGCGAAGGGCAACCTCGGCGAGGACGAGCTAGCCGAAGAATTCGCGCTCAATCTCGTAGCGCCAGTTCAGCTTACCGCCAGCGTGACGCACCGCTTCCCGCAACTGGAAGCGATTGTCCTTGTGAGTTCAGGCTATGCCCTCGTCTCGCCGACCCGCTCACCGACCTATGGCGCGGCCAAGGCGGGTTTGCACGGTTTCGCCGAAGGCTTGCGCCGACAACTCAGGGCGCGGCGCGTGCAAGTGGTGGAAGTCATCCCGCCGGTCGTGGATACGCCCGCCACCGCGCATCGTCAGGTCGCCAAGGTTCCGGCTGAAAGCGTCGCTGCGGCAACGCTGTCCGCTCTCGCGAAGCGACGCCCTTTGGCTCTCGTCGGTCAAACCCGATTTTTGCCACTCATGCTCAGGCTTGCTCCGAGAAAGGTCTCGGAAATGGTCGCCAAGACTTGAGGCCCTGCATTATTCAGCTGAAGCACAAACATCTACTGGCACCACATTCAATCGCCGTGCCGGCCATATATCTTCAGAAAGGCGTCCGCTGCCTCGATCTCGGCGGATTCAGTTTTCTGAGCTATCGTATCACCCAGATCGCCCAGAAATTACCGTTCGAACAAGTCGCGCTCGTTGAGCCCCCTCCAATGCATCGCCGCGAGCCAGGAGTCGGCACGAACGAGCTTGCCCTTGCTCATCAAATCCTCGAAACCTTCGGCCAGCCGCTGCCAAGCCGGCCGAAGGACGGCTCGATAGAACTCGGTACCGATCACAGAACCCGGCGCTTACGCGGCCCCGATGCGGGCATAAGTGAACGGCAAGACGTTCAGCTTGGCCTTCAGCTACGCCGCACCGAGCTTGGCCAGGCCTTCCTCCAGATCGTCCTCACCAAGACACTCCGCGATCAGTTGATCGGTCCACTCGGTCAGATCGAATGCCAGGACAGCCCGCAGCAAATCCTCTTTCGAGCGGAAGTATCCATAGAGCGTGGTCTTCGAGCCGCCCAGCCGTTGCACGATTGCATCCATCGACGTTCCGTCGAAGCCGCGCTCTGCAAAAAGCCCGGCTGCCGTTCTCACAATATCCTGCCGCCGCTGCTCAGTTCTGCTGCGCATAATGCCTGACTTCGAGACCGGTGAATGAAATCCCGGTAAGGGCTGAATGTCGATCCGTCCTAGCGCGACGGCAAAGACTTGGTCATCTCCCGCAGCAGCGCGGTGAGCTTCGTCTCCGACACGTCCTTGCCGGTGACGCGCTTTTTCGAGGTTGCGCGCCGGACCATGCGGCCAGTCTGCCGCTCGATGAGGTCGAGTACTAGCGTGCCCTGCGTGTACTGGTGCGTGTCCAGGCTGTAGTCTTGCGCCGGACCGCAAACCGGAATGCCGCAGTTCGCGGCGTCGGAGGTCAGGCGGCCGGTGCTTTCCGGCTTCATGATGATCGTATAGACTAGGAGCAGATCGGCCTCGGCGGGATTTTCGACCTGACGGTATCCCTTCGCGGCCAGCGCGGTCTCGGTCGCCGCACGAAGCCTTTCGGCGGTGATTTCATTGGCGATGGCGGGGTCGGGCATGCCCGTCCCGACCGCGTTCATGCTCGTCCATGCGAAGGTTGATCCGGGGGCAAGCGCGGGGGAGGTCGTCTGGACAACATCAACGCGTGCCTCGACCGGCAAAGCGCCAACGATCGCGGTGAACCCGGCAGCAACTATTGCCCATCTTAACAAAGTCATCGTCTTTCCTTTCTTGAACCTGGGGGGAGAGGCCGGCACCGGCCGGGCGAAGGGAGGGACGATCCTTCGAGCGAACGGTGCCGGCAGTCAGCGGCGCGTGCGGGGGGTCAGTGCGCGCCGCTGGTATCGATCGGGCCCTTGGGTTTGGGCACGAGCCAAATGATGGTTGCCGCGGCGCCGAGGCAGACGGCGATCACACCGAACATGTCGAGCGTGGCCAGCATCACGCTCTGGCCTTCGACGATGTAGGTCAGCAGGTGGGTCGATACGCTGTGATCGACCCCCACGCTGTCCGCAACGTCCAGTACGCGCCTGCCATTGGTCATCACGCCGGCAACCTCGGTCTGGTTGAACCGGGTGGCGTTGGACCAGCCGCTCTGGATCAGCGAAGTGGCGAAGGCACCGGCCAGGGTCCGCATGAAATTGGACAGGCCGGCAGCGTTCGCCTGCTCGTCGTGATCCACGCTCGCCATTGCCAGGCCGGTCACGGGCACGAAGAACATGACCATGAAGATCCCGGTGATCAGCGTCGGCCAGGCCATCTGCAGGAACGTCACGTCACTGTTGAATTCCCACATGCGCCAGAGCATGATCCCGGCCAGACCAAGGATACCGAGGCAGACAATCAGCCGGGCGTCGATCTTCTCGACCGCCTTGCCGACCAGCGGCGAAGACACGACCGCGAGGATGCCCATGATGCCTGTGGCGTAACCGGCCCAGGTCGCGGTGTAGCCCATGTTGCTCTGCAACCAGAGCGGCTGGAGGACGATGCTGGCGAAGAAGGCGCCGTAGCCGACCGCATAAGTCAGCGCTGCTCCCACGAAGCCTCGGTGACGAAATATCCTGAGATCGACGATCGGGTTCTTCTCGGTCAGTTCCCAGATGAGGAAGCAGGCGAAGCCAATCGCGGCAACGATGCCCAGCGTGCGGATCTCCGGCGAGGCGAACCAGTCGTGGTTGCGGCCCTCGTCGAGCATGATCTGCAGCGCGCCGACCCAGACGATGAGCAGCCCCAGACCGACCTTGTCGATGAACGCCTCGGACTTCGGATCGGCCTGACCCCGCATCAGCGTCATGAGGGCAAACCCTGCGCAGGCTGCGACAGGCACCTTGATGAGGAAGATCCACTGCCAGCCATAGTTGTCGCAGATGATGCCGCCCAGGATGGGGCCCGCGACGGGACCTACCAGTGTGGTCATCGCCCAGATAACGGTCGCCAGCGTTGCCTTCTCCTTAGGGAAAATGCGCAGCAGCAGCATCTGCGAAAGCGGCATGATCGGGCCGCCAACGAGGCCGAGAAGCACGCGCATTCCGAGCAGCGAGCCAAGCGAGCCAGACATGCCACACAGCAATTGCACGGCGGCGAATGCCAGATAGCAGGTGATGAAGGTGCGCTGGGCGCCGAACTTCTTCGCCAGCCAGCCGGTCAGGGGGACGGTGATCGCCTCCGCAACCGCATAGGAGGTAATCACCCAGGTCCCCTGCGTCGCCGACACGCCAAGGCTGCCCGCGATCGTTGGCACGGAGACATTGGCGATCGTGGTGTCGAGCACGACAAGGAAATTGCCGAGTCCAATCAGGATCGCCGCCGCGAAGAGCGCCACCCCGGTCAGGGGTGGCGCGGTTCCTTGATGCGGCCGAGCCGCTGCTATCGCCGTCATGGGGAGCTGCCTTTACTTCGAGACGTTGACGTCGACGTTCATCGACAGACCCACGCGCAGCGGATGTGCGGCGAGTTCCTTGGCATCGAGCTTGATTCGAACCGGAAGGCGCTGGACTACCTTGATCCAGTTGCCGGTCGCGTTCTGCGCCGGCACAATCGCGAAGGCCGCGCCGGTGCCACCTGAAAAGCCGACGACCTTGCCATGGTATACGACCTTCTCGCCATAGAGGTCCGAAGTCAGTTCGGCCGTCTGGCCGGGATGGACATGGGCGAGCTCGACTTCCTTGAAATTGGCATCGACGTAGGCCGCTTGAACCGGCACGACGACCATCAGCATCGCGCCGGGCTGGACGCGCTGGCCAACTTGGACTTGACGCTTCGACACCACGCCGTCGATCGGTGCGCGAATGACGGTACGTTCAAGATTCACACGTGCCTGGTCAAGCTCCGCGCGGGCAGCCAGAACTTCAGGATTGTTGTCGACCGTGACGTTGGCGATCAGGGCGCGGTTGGCGTTGCGTTCACCGATCGCGGCTTCCCGGGCGGCATCGGCCTGGGCGCGAGAGGCCTGCGCGGCGCGAAGACCGGCTTGGGCGTTGTTGAGCGCATTGCGCACGGCAGTCACTTCATCGGCGGAAACGGCGCCAGAGGCGACCAGCGACTGGCGGCGATCAAGGTCGATCTGCGCCTTGTCAAAAGATGCCTTCGCCGCGGCCATTTCGGCATCGGCGCGCGCTGCATCGGCTGCGCGGGCGCTGATCTGGGCATTGAGCCCGGTGTCGGTAGCCTGGATACCCTGGACCTTGCGCATGGCCCGCGCGAGATCCGCCTCGGCGCGCGCGACGGCGATCCTGGCGTCGGTATCATCGAGCCGCACCAGCACATCGCCGCGATGGACCTGCTGGGTGTCTTCGACAAGCACCGCGCTCACCGGACCCGCGATCTGCGAGGTCACTTGGGCAACGTCGGCACCGACATAGGCGTTGTCGGTAACCGCGTGCTTGGAGGCAACCAGCGTATCATAGGCATAGGCGCCGCCGCCGATGATCGCGATACCGCAAGCCAGGGCAGCGAACAGTCGCTTGCGCTTGATCTTGGTTGCAATGTCGGAACTTGCGTTGAGTTCAACTTCTTCGATGGCACCGAAGGTGCCGGGATCTATGTCAGCCATTTTTGAAATCTCCTGGTATCGGGGGGTCACGCAGCCGAAAATCCGCCGCCAAGGGCACGGATCAACTGCACGTCGAGAGTGAATGCGCGGGCTTGCAGCTCTGCGACCCTGAGGCGGGCGGCAACGACGCTTTCCTGCGCCGTGAGCACGTCAAGGTAAGTCGAAAGGCCTTGTTTGTAGCGCTGCTGCGCCAGGCGGAGCGCGTCCTCGTAGTCGGTCAGCGCCTTCTGTGATTGCGCTGCGCGCTGCACGAGCATTTTCTGGCTCGTCACGGCATCGGCGGTCTGATGCAGCGCCTCGATCACCTGGCGGTTATAGAGCGCGACCGTCTCGTCATACTGGCCGCGGCTGCCGCGGTACTGTCCCTGAAGCGCGCCGCCATGGAACAGTGGAAGGCTTACCGCCGGTCCGACGCTGCCGAACTGGGACTGGTTCCTAAAGAGATTGTCGAGACCGAAGGACTGCAGCCCGACCAGTGCGCTGAGGCTAACGTCGGGATAGAAGGCGGCATGGGCCACTTTGATCCGCTGCGCTGCGGCTTCGACGCGGGCACGGGCAGCGGCCACGTCAGGGCGCCTGCCGACAAGCTCGATCGATGCCCCCGCAGGCACGCCCTGAGAGTGCAGCAAGGCAACGCCCGGGCGATCGATCGTCAGCGCTCGATCGGGACCGGCCCCTACCAGCGCGGCGAGCGCGTTCTTGGTCAGCGCGATGGCTTCGTCGGTGGCGGCAAGGTCCGCCTGCGTCTGCGGAATGCGCGCTTCGGCAAGCTTGAGCACGCTGGTATTGTCGAGGCCGGAATCGAAACGCTGCCGGACCAGCTTCAGCGACTGCTCGCGGATGTCGAGCGCGGATTCGAGACTGTCACGCTGGGCATAGAGCGCGGCCAGTTCGGCGTAAGTCGAGGCAACGCCGGTCGTGAGGGCAAGCCGCGCCTCGTCGAGCTCATACTCGGCCGCCTTCGCATCGAGGCGCGCGGCGCGCATCGCCGCGCGGTTCTTGCCCCACAGATCGAGGTCGAGCGTCAGGCCGAGCCCGACAGAGCCGCTGTCGTTCCAGCCGCTCGGAGTCACCCCGGCCGGCATGATGCCGTTCTGGCTGAGGCGCGATTCATTCGCCGAGCCGAAGGCATCAATCGAGGGCATGAGCGCCGCCCCGGCGGCTTGAGCGTAACCTTGCGCCGCGTGCATGCGCGCCGCTGCTGCGGCCAGATCGGGCGAGCCGGCCAGCGCTTCGTCCATGAGCTGGCCTAGCTGTGCGTCGCCGTAAACGCGCCACCAGCCGTCAGCCGGCCACTGCGAACGCGTTTCGGCCAGCGAGGCTGACGATTGGAAATCGCTCGCGGCATGGGGTTCGGGCTTCACGCCAAGGTCGGGAATCGACGCACAGGCGCTGGTGAGAAGAAAGGGTAGAAGAAGCGCCGCGCGTCCAAACCGCGCGGCTGCATGCGGATTATTGATGTAGGCCATGCCGATCTGTCCTGGGCTATTGTTCTCAGGGAGGGTCGTCGGCAGCCGCTGGGCGGGTGGAGGGCATAGCGCCAACGACCGCCGATACCGGCTAAATGAACTTGTTCTTATGCTTCATCAACGTGGCTTGAGTTCAACCAGTATGTCCTGTAGGTTTATGATCTATGGACACCCTGTTAAGCCTGCGCGTCTTCTGCAGCGTCGCCGAACTCAAGAGCTTCACGGCGGCGGCGGATCGCCACGACATGTCGCCGACCATGGCAAGCAAGCACATCCGGGCTCTGGAAAGCCGGCTTGGCACCCGGCTCCTTAACCGCACCAGCCGCCATGTCAGCATGACCGAAACCGGCGCACTCTATTTCAACCAGGCCAAGCAGACGCTCGAAGCGCTTGACGAAGTGGAAGCTGCAGTTGGCAATACCACGGTCGTTCCACGCGGGACGCTGCGGCTGGCGGCACCTCTGTGGTTCGACAACAGGCGCTTCTCGGCGATGCTTGTCGAGTTCGGTTCACTTTATCCAGAGGTTCAATTCGACATTGAACTGACCGGCAGAAACGTGAATTTGGTCGAGGAAGGTTTCGACCTTCTATTACGCGCAACCGTTCCCAGCGCGCTCGATCCAGGACTGATCGCACGGCCGCTCGTCGACATGCCGTTTCACCTCGTGGCCTCGTCCGCCTACCTCGATCGCGCGGGGCGGCCGGCAACGCTTGCCGATCTGGATGGGCGCGAACTCTTGTTGTGCAAGGGCATGCACGTCGGCACCGCGGTGCCGTTCGACGGACCGGGGGAGCGAGAGGTCGTCAAGTTCCAGGTCGGCTTCGAAAGCGGCAGCGAGTCCCTGCTGCGGCTGGTCGCGCAGGAAGGTTTGGGGATGGCCCTTCTGCCCGATCTGATGATTGAAGACGATGTGGCCACGGGGCGCCTGGAAAAGGTGCTTCCGGGAATTGCGCAGATCGGCACCCGGATCTACGCGATCTACCCCAGTCGCAAATTCCTGTCGGCCAAAGTCCGCAGCTTCATCGACTTCTTCAACGCCAAGGTTCAGCAACTCAACCGCGAACGCGAGGCGCGCCTTCGCACACCCTGAGGACAACAACCATGAACTGATGCGCGCTTGATCGCTGGCGCCGGTGCCATGACATTCTGTGCTCCCTTCCGATTTCGCGCAAAAGGTGGCACGCATGCATTACCGGGGTTTCCCGTTCCTTACCGCTCGCCCAGATGAAGATGACCTTCCCGTCCTTCAGGGCAAGACAGCCGTTGTCACCGGGGGAGGCACTGACATCGGACGCGCAGTCTCGCTTCTGTTTGCCCGGGAAGGCGCTAACGTGGTCATCGCAGACCTAAGCGGCGTCGCTGGTGAGGAAACGGTCGCAACGATCGAGGCAGAGGATGGAAGAGCCTGCTTCTTCCCCGGGGACTTGGCCGACCCGCAATTTCACCTCGGACTGGCTGCCTTCGCAAAGCACCGTTACGGCTGGCTCGACATCGCCGTAAACAACGCCTTTATCCATTCCCCACCCGTGTCACTCGCGCATATGTCGCCGAAGGGTTGGGACGAACTTACCGCCACCATCTCGGGTATCTTTTATGCGGTGCGCGCTCAAATCCCTGCCATGATCGAGGCCGGCGCAGGTGCGATCGTCAATATTGCGGGCATTCCAAGTGCTGGCCCTAGTGCCGGCGGAGCGGCCGGCCTCGGTGCTTTGTATCCCTCGATGCAGGGTCTGATCGGGCTGACCAAGGTCATTGCGGCGGAATATGCAAGACAGGGCATCCGGGCCAATGTGGTGATCCCGGGCGATGCTGACTTCGGTTTCGCCGGCGATCCAGATCTGCACCAGAAGCTTTCCGCTCATCCGGTGACGGACCGTTCCGCTTACAAGACCAAAGTCGCGCAGGCCGTTCTGTTCCTTGCCAGTTCAAGGTCAAGTTCGATCAACGGGTTATGCATGCCCCTGAATGACGGAACGTCCACGATGGAGATAATGTGCGGCAATGTCGGCGGGGGCGATCACAAGGATCCGGGCTAGGTTCCGGAGCTCCATTACAATTTTGGAGGCCGGCGGTTCGCTGCCGGCCTCTTTGATTTCGCTGGATGAAATTGGCGCTTGCGGAGGAAGATCGTGCACCAAGAGGACATAATCCTTGAACTGGATCGCGATTGATGAACTGACGTGAAGGGCGGAAGAGCGTCTCAACCGCTCCAGTGTGGAGCGGCCATTCCAAGAATCAGGAGAATCCAATGCGCCTCCCCAAGGTTGTCCTTATGTCCGCCATGCTCGGCACGGCCTTTGCTGGCACTGCGTTTGCCGAGGATTTCAACGGACCGTTCGTCGGCGTCCAGGCCGGTTTGAATTCGGATGACGTGAAAAATCCCAGTCTGTCGCTTGGCACCGTCGGGATCGATGACGATCAACAGGCGTTCACCGGCGGCGTCTATGCCGGCTACGACAAGCGCATCGCCGATAAGTTCGTGCTGGGCGTCGAGGGCAGCTTCGATCTCACCACGGATGACAATCTGCAGGCCGCGAACTACACGCTCGATCCGCAATACTCATTCGACCTGACCGCGCGCACCGGTTACCTCGTTACCCCGCAAACGCTCCTTTACGTCCGCGGCGGTTATGCCAACGCCCGCATCAAGACGGCGATCGCCGGCTCTGCCGGGCCCTTGACAGACACTGGCAACCAGGATGGTTGGACAGTAGGCGGCGGCGTCGAACGTCAGCTCATTGATCACGTATCCGCACGCCTCGAATACCGCTACTCGGACTTCAGCGAAGGCGACGGTCAATACGATCGCCATCGCGTGCTCGCAGGCGTAAGCTACCGTTTCTGAATGGTGCGAGTGGGCGAAGGCATAGCTTTCGCCCACATCGCAACAGATCATTGGAAAATCGATGCTTCTGTTCGGGTCCGCGGCCGATGGGCTGATCTCCTCCATCCGCAGAATACAGCATCACCGGACACAGCCGTTTTCGTATATGCGGTATAGCAAACGCAATGCATCTTCGAACAAAATCTGTCGTTGTGCTGCATCTGCAGGAAGAGCAACAAAGTGCGTGTCCCCACCCCCTGCCCTTCGCCCGCGCATTCCCTAACTTTATGTAGAGCAGGTTTTGACGCGCACATTTCAGATTGGGAATGGCCGCTTTGTCGGCGCTCGTTCATTACTCATCGTCCGGCCATGGAGGGATCGCAAGGCGACACCCTGCTCCGCAGCACAGACAATCTAACAGTAGTATAATGACCGAAATTCTGGCGCGGGCCGTGAGCCTCCCCGAACTCAAGGCGAAGCTGGTGCAAGCCTGCCGTCATCCAATTCACAGCTTTATTGAAGCAGCCAAAGCCCTAAATCTCTCGACATCCTTGTCGAAGAAGTAGATCGCCGGTGCCTCGTAAGAGACAAGGTAGAGCTGTCCGTTGATCATGGCGCCGACCGCTTCTCCCTTCCGGCGCACTTCGTCGTCGGCCTTGGTGAAGCTGTAGGTGAAGCGAATGCCGTTGTGGCCGTCGAGAACCGCTGGTACCTGCGTATCGACGGTCATCTGGTTGACAGCGAACTGGCTGCGATATGTCGTTTCAAGCAACGTCGGAATATCTGTGACGAGCATGTTCGCTGTCACCTTGGGAAGCGGGCGGTTCTTCTTGTCACGTTCACGCAGAAGCGGCCGGCCCTCAGGTACGCCTCCAAAGAATGTCACCTTGTTCAGCGCGTCTCCATCAAGCGTCCAGACCTCTACGTTCTTGCCTTCCTGAAGGCTCAGCTTGTTCCATTCGCCCGTCGGCGTGGCGTACATCCGGGACTTGGCAATGCCGGATCGCGGGCCGGCGCCGATAAGTGAGTTCGCAAGGCACGGCGATGATACGGCCGCGAGAAGTGCAAGGGCAGCGAGAGCGGTGCGCGACATGGACATACCTCAGTTCGGCAAAAGGGTTTTGATGATCGCCGCATCGGACGCGTCAGGAACTGCAGCCAGATAGGCGGAGAGCGCTGCCCGGCCTTCATCGACCTGTCCATTGCGGATCAGGGCCAGGCCCAGGTTCCTGTCGAGTTCCGGTCCAGCATAACCTGCGGCCTTTGCTTCCCGATAGAATTGGCTGGCGAGTTGCAGATCGCGAGGATTGGCGCGCGCCCGATACAATTCCCCACGGGCGAACTGCAGTTCGGGGGTCCAGCCGGACCGTGCTGCAAGGTTCGAGAGGATGTAATCCGCCCCGCCGAAGTCGTTCAGCTTGTTCTGCGCAGCCAGAAACCGTGGGAGATATGGTGCAATGGCGTCCTGCAGTTCTTGCGTTCGCGGATCGCCACCAGCGGGCAGTTTGTCCGCCGCTTCAGACAAGTAGGCCGCGCGATTGAGCGAGGTCGGGTGCGTGTCAAAGAACCCCGCGCTGTATCTTTGCTTCGCCTTGAGCTTCCTGCCACGTGCGGTGGCATCCTGCTCAGCCATTAGCGATTGCCATACCTCGGAAGCGGAATGCGCAGGGTAGCCCGATTGTGCCAGATACTTGAGACCCAGCAGGTCGGCGGCTGTTTCCTGATCACGGCCGAACCGAAAAATTGAGCCAGCAAGCGACAGTTGTGTATCGCCGGTCGGCGTGTTCGTGATGCCGCCCAGCACGGTCATCCATGCCATGACATCGGTTGTGGCGCGGCGGTTCTTGAACCCGCTCAGGCTGTGACGCAGCTCAAAATGCGCGAACTCGTGCCCCAGCACCGCTGCCAGCTCACCTTCGTTGCGCACGCGCAGAAGCAGGCCAGATTGAACCTGCATCGCGCCGTTGGGCATCATGGATGCGTTAAATCTTGGATCTTCGATGGCGTACACACGAACGCCGGAGCAACGGTCTTGGCCAACGACCCGGCACAATACGCTGAGCAGATACTTCTCGAGATTGCCGTCGCGGATACGCAAGGGGCTGTCGCGTAGTTGGCGTTCGATCTCGTCGACCTGCATCCACAGGCCGCGTTCATCCACGCTCGTCGGCTCGTAGGCCGGCGTGTAGGGCGGGAGCGCGAGTGCGGCGTCGGTGGCATGGCCTGACGCCCCCGCGAGACTCAGTAGCGCGACCGCCAAGAGTGCCAGATGCCGACGCATCTCAGTTGCCTGCAACTGCTACGTCAGCGGGCTTGCCCGGGAAGCCCTCAAGCAACTGCGAGACGCGCTTCTGCGCGCCTTCAGGTGTGCGCACGTCGCCGCCCATCTGACGATCGGCGTTGAGCCAGACAAGTTCGCCAGTCTTCAAGTCGACGAGGCCGGCATGGCCGACATGAACGCCCGAGGTTACCCCCACGCCGCCCAGCATCCCGACGATCTGCAGCACCTTGCGACCGGTCGATCCGTATTCGTCGTGCGTGGTGATGAATAGCGCGTAGTCCGCGCCATCGAGCGACTTCAGCCTCGACAGGCCGTTGCCCATGCCCCAGTCGAAGCTCTTGCTGTGCTTCTTGGTGGGCAGCCGGTTCCCGGGAAAGAACTGGTACTCGATCACCGAGTCCGCGACCGCGCTGAACAAGTGCGAGTATTGTGTAACCAGCGGGCCATCGCCCGTTGCCTGGTCGGAATACTCGACCACGACGTTACCGAGCTTCGACTGCGCGGCGGCGAGCGCGGTGGTGAGATATTCGCGAGCCTGCGCCGTCCAGTCTGCGTTCGGCTCGAACATGCCGCCGGTCGACTGCGCACCGACATCGATAACCGGCCGCATCAGAACGATGCGGACAGTGCCGGGCTTCAGCGCAAAGCCTTCCTTGCTCCCCGTCTTCTCCTGCGCCATCGACGGCACCGCTGCGCACATTGTCGCCGCGAGCGCTGCAGCGCGCATCCAATTTGCAGTTTTCATGAACCCCCTCATTGAATACTCTCGCAGTATGCATTTTCTGACGATAAGAAAAGACTTTCATTCTTCCGTTAAATTTCGTTCACCCGCTGATTGCTGCGATTTCCGACTGCCCCCGATTTTGCCGTCGTAGCGCTTGCCATAGACGATATCTGAAACCGGTCCTTCGTTGCCCGATCAGCCTTGATGAACGAATGGCTGGAATCATGAAGCCGATTTAAACCGCTCTACGTCCGGTTTGTCGAAGGATTTCGGGTGCTTGCGTACGAAATCCTTCGACAAAGCTGACATAGCGCCTGCGGCCGAAGTGCGCCCATTTCGGTCGATCAGAGGATGATTTGATGCGTCAGGGAGTGGACCGTCCGGATTCTCTTACAGACCAAGTTTGCCAACAGTTGGGAAGGATAAGCAGCGGCCTTTCGACATTTTCGGCGGCGATTTCGTTTAAACTTTTGGCAAGGCCGAACCTTTAGATCTTGCATGACCATAATCGGGATATGCCATGAGATTGCGTAAGCGCCCCTGGAAACTTCTGGCTTTACTGATTTTCGGGACGATCAGCCTAATATTTTTTGGTATCAACCTCCTTAGTGTTCCAATCGAACTGAGGCGATTGGGGGAGGTGAGTGCCGCAGGGACGCCCATCAAGTTCGTAATCGTAGTTATTGGATATATAATCCTCTGGATGGGTTTGACCTTTATGTGGGTTATATTTGCGCATGAGTGGGGGCGAGATCATCGTCCGCGGTTCAAGCCACCATTAGATGATCCCGATAAGCGTAGCCCCCTTTAGCTTATCTATTCCCGAACTGCGCCCACCTTTGCCGTTCGGCTCCGGCTTTCCAGCGCGAGTAATCCGACCTTCAGCCATGACGTGGTCTGGGACAAAGCCGCCGTTCGAGTATCCAAGCCTAAACGTCCGATCTGATTGAAGCCGGACATTTGGCGTGGTGTCATGCAGGCCAAATACTGGATGTCGCCAATTGGGATCTGGCGAACTGGTCGGCATCTGACTTGAGGATGCCGATGATCGCGATTGCCCGTTGTAGATGGTCTATCCCTCGGGGCACCAAATCCAAACCGGGTGAAGGCGTTAATAGACTTTTTACGGAGCCGCCGTGCTGAGCCCGTCAGGAATGACATAAGCGGGATATGGTAAATCCGGCTGCAGGGTTCGGAGCCGTCTGCTGTCGCGCGGCGATCTAGATGAGGCAACAGCCCGTCACTCAGGAGCAAAAAGGGTGAGGCAATGCGAATCCTCATCAGGTTTGTCGCGCTACAGTCTGCTGAGCACAGATTCTTTGCAATGGCCGATTTTAGAACTAAATAGGAATAGGAAGCACGTTGCCGGTGCTCGGTGGAGAATGAGATGAGCCTTTTGCAAATCCTAGGACTGGCGCCCTCTGAACGCGATGAGCGGATGAAGGCTCTCGTGTCGCACTCCTATGATTCGGTGAAGGTCGTCGGACGGGGCACCGTGCAGATTGACCCGAGAGAAGTGCGCACCTCGGCTGAGTTCAAGCAGGCTCGCGGAAAAGCCAGAGCTATCGTGAAGCGCTGATAGAGGCGCCGCTTTGCTTCTTCTCCTGATCTTTCCTGTGCTCGTCACAGGGTTCTACGCCTGCCACATTCATCCGGTATTTTCTTACACCCTCCATCGCTATGAGGGGCAGTACCTTTATCTGAAGAGCGCCGAGCTCGGGCTTCGCTGCTTCTTCCTGGCATTTCTGCTGTCGTTAGGCTTCCATTACATTCTGCCCGATCGCCTGACGCTGGGTTGCATCAACATTCCTCTGACGCTTTCCGACGCTGTAGTTGCTGGGATGAAAATGATGATGGCGATCCCGAGCGACGCCAATGGGGAGCAACTCAGTGAGGCGAGCAAGGCAGCTTGGTTCATCCAGCTGTCTTTCCTAACATTCCTTTCAGCCTATCTTGTGAAGTTCTTCGGGCACCTCAGCCTTCGGCTGCGCTTCGGGCTGTGGGATGCTAAGGTGCACGTGATCGGTGGCATATTAGAGGACAGCCCCCTCGATAATCTACTGTTCCGTTTGTCTCTCGAGAAGGACAAGCACGCCATGCTCGCGATGGAAGATCGCAAGGTCTACGTGGGCAAGATCATCAACCTGGGCGAGCCTTCGGCTACGACCGGAATGGATCAGGATATTGCAATTATCCCTTTGATGAGCGGGTACAGAGACAAGGATACGTTGAAGGTCACTTTCACGACCTTTTACGATGAGGTCGATGCCGATATCTCGATCTCACTGCGGCAAGACAACATCGTTTCAGCGACGCAGTTCGATTTTGATGCCTACAAGGTATGGAATCCGCACTCCGCGCAGACGGCAGAAGCGGACGAAAAAACTGTAGCCGGATGGGCTCGAACTCAAATTAAGAAGCTGGACAACTGGCTCGAATCTCTTGGCAAAGACGAAAAGGTTGCGCCGTGAATTCGATAGCAGTCCGGAGATGATCGCTGGGATATAGGGTAACCGAGCCGACCGATGAGGAAGTCGGCGACGTGCACTCCGCGGTGCTCAGGGTCATTCGCGCCGCCGTCAAAGCGCGACCATCAAAGGCGCAGCGGCGATGAGCAGCCTGCGTTCGATCGAGCTTGGGCTAATCGACGAGGTCTTCCGAGGCGGCGAGAAGGGCTATGTGCTCGATTTCTCGAACCGGACCTTCGCCGAGTTCTTCGTAAGGGAGCTCGATATCGACATCGAAGCCCCTCAATACGCCGTCGATGGGTCCTCCAAAGCTAAACGATTGCGCTGCTTTCTGGGGCAAGTGGACGACGGGACGGCAGCGCGGACGCTACGCGTTCTCTGGGAGCACCGTGAGGCGCTCCGTGGGCCCAGCACGCCGGATCCGATGCCTCGGGCAGCCGCTCAGGTCGCCGGATTAGTTGCCAGGCTCGAAGGCGCCGCTCCGCTGACGCCAGACAACGTCGTGCCGGCGCCGATGCTCGATGCGATCGATTTCGCAAGGCTGCGAGACCAGCTAGAGCGGTTTTCGACCGTTATGAATCGGCGGCGGATTCCCATTTGGCGTGATTTCTGATTCAGAATCCGTGCTGGTGAAGGAGGCCGGCATGGATGGGTCAACCTTTATCGATGGATTTGCGTTCGCGGCTTCTGGCTGCGGTTGACGGTGGGATGAGCTGCCGCGCGGCGGCGGAGCGGTTTGGCGTTGCTCCCTCGACGGCGATCCGCTGGCAGGCGCAGCGCCGCGAGACCGGCGACTTTGCCCCCAAGCCGCAAGGGGGTGATATGCGTTCGCGGCGGGTCGAGGAACGAGCGGAGGATATCCTCGCCGTTTGGGAGACGCACAAGGACATCTCGCTCGAAGAGTTGCGCTTGGCGCTGATCGAGCTGGGCCTGACCGTCTCTGTGGCGGGGCTTCATCGCTTCTTCGTGCGCCGCGGCATGACGCGCAAAAAAAGACTGGCCATGCCATCGAGCAAGACCGTCCCGACGTCCTGAGGCAACGCCGGCATTGGTTCGACGGCCAGCTCGATCTGGATCCGGAACGTCTGGTGTTCATCGACGAAACATGGACCGCCACCAACATGACCCGCAGCCACGGCCGCTGCCCGAAAGGTGAGCGACTGCGGATGGGCTTCCCGCACGGCCACCGAAAAACCACCACCCTTGTCGCCGGCCTGCGCATGACCGGCATGGTCGCGCCCATGGTCCTCGACGGGCCGATCAACGGCGACTGGTTCGAAGCCTACGTCGCCCAGGTCCTCGTCCCGGAACTGCGGCCCGGCGACGTCGTCATCATGGACAACCTGTCGAGCCACAAGCGCGCATCGGTGCAGGTGCTCATTGAGACCGCAGGTGCAACCCTGCGCTTCCTCCCGCCCTACAGCCCCGACTTCAATCCGATCGAGAAGGCCTTCTCTCGCCTCAAGGCCATGCTCAGGAAGATTGGCGAGCGGACCGTTACCGGCCTCTGGAACCTAATCGGAAGGCTCGTCGACATCTTCCAGCCCGATGAATGCGCCAACTACTTCAGCTCCTGCGGTTACGACCCAGACTGATCGAAAACCGCTCTAATCGCCATTCGTGATCTTGAACCGCATCGCCGAGGCTATGACTTCGAGCGTTTCCTCACCGAACTCTTCGACGCCTTCCGTCTGAAAGCGCGCGAGCCCTTCCGCCTCGACGGCGAACAAATCGACGGCAGCTTTGAACTCGGGAACGAGACCTACCTCGTTGAAGCGAAGTGGCTCAACCGCAAGGTCGGCGTTGCTGAACTCCACACCTTCCACGGCAAGGTGGAGCAGAAAGCGTCTTGGGCGCGTGGGGTGTTCATCAGCTTTGGCGGCTTCACTGAAGAGGGACTCCGAGCGTTCGGTCGCGGCAAACGCGTTATCGGTGTTGAGGGCAAGGATCTGTACGATGCGCTGGACCGCTGTATCGGCATCGATCGGCTGCTGGCGCTTAAGGTGCGCCGCGCCGCTGAGACCGGGGAGGTATTCGCGCCTTTCGCAGGTCTAATGCCCTGAGACGCTGAACGTATCGGGCGCAAAGCCGACCGGCTGATCTGCCCGACACGAATGACGGTAGTCAGCAAGAGCCGCTGCTGACATCGAAGACGCTGAATGTCTCTAGCTGGTCGGTAGCGGGGGTAGGTTCTGGTCATACCCGGCCTTCGGAAGTCGCGGTGCGGCGTCAGAAGGAAAACTCGAGCCGCATGGGGCCTGCGATTAATTGCGGTACCGCCGCCGAAACTTGGCCGGCGACCAGCGTCGAGAGCCGATCTTGGAAAATCCCTCCGCGCGCACTGCGCATCCCGGCCCAGACGTCGGTCCACCAAATGCCGTGGAGACTTATCTGCTCCGCAAGGGCGGCCACGATCGCAACCTCGAACGCGATGTCGCACGCCGTTCTCGCGCCACAATGGACCATGGAGCCGTCGATGATCTCGAGGATCCCATACGCGGCGGACGTACACTTCCACTCGTCCGTGCCCTCGAGCAGGCCGCGCGCCCTGACCTCGACCTCGAGCGCCTTGGGGTCTTCTTGGGTCAGGCCATCGATGTCGAGGAATTGCAGATCGCCGCTAGAGGCGCGCAGCTCAAAAATCGCCCCACCGTCGCCTGCCCAGCCATGCCGCCACGTCTCCGGCTCTTGCGACACCGACAGGAGCCCGAGCTCAAAGTCCATGTATTTCGGGACGAGCCTGCGGATCGGAACGCCTGCCTCCAGCTCCAACGCCCCGAGGTGGTAAGTCGCCGGTATGCTTAAGACGGGTAACAGCAAGGATCATCGCTCCACGGGCGGTCACAAGGTTAACTGAGCACAATTGTCGGAATGCTCGCGGACATAGCATCATGTGAGTGTCCAGGGAACCGCGCGGGTGCGGTCTGGCGCGCAGGCGCACACCGCTTCCTAACGGACTGATCGCGCGAGAATGACCGCTTTCAGCGGGAGCTGCCGTTAACCCGCCCGTAGCGGAACGACCAAAGTTGGTCGGCAGGAGAAACGCTAAGTGTGGTGAGAATCTCTGCGGATTGGCCGCCAGCACGGACCTTTTCACGGCTAACCGTCGTAATTCGATGATGTCCAATCTTCCCGACCATGCCGGACGCGTAGAATGATGACCTCGCCCTCATTTCCTACATCATAAATCACCAGGTGGGCCTTGTAGGGATGCACGCGAACTGGCGGCGAGATTTCCTCTCGCAAGCGCGCAGCATGGGGATAGTCTGCGAGAAACGCGAAAATCGCACTCAGCCCTTCGTGATAAGCGTCAGCCTGCGGCAAGCCAAACTGCTCGATGCCTTCCAGAAAAATGGCTGTCAGATCGTCGGCTGCGGCGCGTGTTAAGTGAAAACGTGGCACAGTCAGGCTTGCAGGCCTGCCTGGCTGATCGCTCGCGCCCGGATATCCGCCATCGTCTCATCGCTCAGACCGCCAGCTCGGGCGTCGTCGACAAGGCGCTGCATGGCGGCAATCTTGTCGGCGCGTTCCTGGTCACGGCGGATAAGATCGCGCACATAGTCGCTGGCATTGCTATACCGACCAGTATCAGCTTGCGCTTCCACCCATTGCTTCATCGGATCGGGCAGTGAGATGTTCATCGTAGCCATGGCAACCTCCATGCCCTGCAATAGCAAAGATTGGCAAAGCTTGTCAATTTCTGCTCAGCCATGACCTACCCCCACGAATAGGGACAATTATGCAGCCGACGCCTCGCAACACCTCCCCCTGCGGCTGCCAGACGTTCTTCCGTTAGCCAATTCTGGCTATCGGAGA